>CAYZTM010000009.1:0-111872 GCA_964481425.1 uncultured Flavipsychrobacter sp. | reverse complement strand
GCAGTTCCTCTCGCTGGTCAAGATCAAGATACATGCTACTGCTCTTTGTCGCGATGAGGCCCAGCGGGCCGATCTCTGCGAAGAGACGGTAGAACTACAGGAGCGCGTCATCAACGAACTCCGTGCTATGAGCCACTCGCTCAATACGGATTTTATAAAGCAAACAGGCCTCGTAACTGCGGTCACTAACGAGTTGGAGAACGTACTCGCCGCCCGCGGGCTCAAAGGTGGTTTCAGCATTAAAGGAAACTACCAGCCGTTTGATGCACAGACCGAGCTCGTCATTTTCAGGATAGTGCAGGAGGCCCTGCACAATGTAGTGAAGCATGCCCGTGCCCGGGTGGTAGAGGTGCTGGTGGACAATATGCCCGGCGCGTTCAGGTTACAGATACGCGACGATGGCGTGGGCTTCGATGCGCAGGACCCCGCACTGAAAAAAGGTGTGGGCTTCATCAACATGCAACAGCGGGCTGGCTTCATCAAAGGGAGCATAGATGTAAGCTCTTCACCCGGTGCAGGAACAACTTTATCATTACTCATAAACAACAGCAATGGAAACAACTAAGATCAGGATCGCAATGGCCGACGATCACGTTTTGCTGCGCAATGCACTTAGGGACCTTATCAATAACTTTGGTCCTTATAAGGTCGTCATCGAGGCCGACAACGGCAGGGAGCTTTTGGACCAGATAGCCGATGCCATGGTTCCGCCCGATATATGCATACTTGATGTAAGCATGCCGGTCATGGACGGTTTTGAAACACAGGTAGAGCTGAAAAAGAACTGGCCCGATATCAAAACACTCGTCCTGTCCCAGTACAACAATGAGTTCACTATTATCAGGCTGCTTACCGAAGGGGCCTGTGGCTACCTGCTGAAGAGTGCAGCGCCCGATGAATTCGAGAAAGCGCTCGACTCTTTAGTGAATAACGACTATTATCATCCCGAAATGACCGCGGGCAAATTTCAGCGCTATGTTACATCCATGCATGAGAAGCGGCCTGAGATCACCCGGAAGGAGATGATATTCCTTGGTTTCTGCTGCAGCGAGATGACCTATAAGGATATTGGCGTGAAAATGGGCATGAGCGCACGTACCATTGATGGATACCGCGATAGCCTTTTTGAGAAACTGGATATTAAATCCCGCTCCGGCCTGGTGATGTATGCCCTAAAGGCTGGTATTGTACCGCTTACTGAATCCTCTGTTATTGTAATCGACTGGGCCAGGGACAAAGATGAGGAAAGCGATATGGCAGAATAAGGGTTGTTACCCATATAGGCTTTACCGTTGATCTTGTGCTTTTGGGATAGATATATTTTATTATTACAAATTTTCTCAAAGCCTTAACTTATTATATTGCGGCATTACTATTACATTCGCAGTCTAATTTTACAAGATGGTAGATACAAAATACATCCACGTCCCCTATGGTAAGGCCGTATATGGCGAGGCCGAGATCGAAGCCGTTATGAAAGTGCTGCGCAGCAGCACGCAGATGGGTAAGCATGTCCGTGCAATGGAAGAGCGGGTTGCTGCTCTTTATAACAAAAAGTATGGCGTCATGGTCAATAGTGGCTCATCAGCGCTCTACCTCGCTGCCGACCTTATGAATTATGAGCCGGGTTCAGAGATCATAACACCCGCGCTCACATTCTCTACCACTGTAGCTCCACAGGTTAAGAAAGGCTGGATACCTGCTTTTGTCGATGTGGAAGAGGGTACTTACAATATTGATGCGAATAAAGTGGAGGAGATGATAACGCCTAAGACAAAGGCAATGATCATTCCGAACCTCATGGGCAACCTGCCCGACTGGAAAGTGCTTCGCGAAATAGCCGATAAACATAACCTTTTTGTGCTCGAAGACTCTGCCGATACCCTTGGTGCCGAAATAGACGGGGCCTCTTCCGGTCGCTTTACGGATATGAGCACCACCAGCTTCTATGGCTCGCACATCATCAACTGTGCCGGCAATGGTGGTATGTTATGTGTTAATACTGAGGCTTTTTACGATCGTGGCCGCCTGTTGCGCAGTTGGGGGCGCAGTTCATCACTCTTCGTAGAGTCTGAAAAGATAGAGAACCGTTTCAATGTAGAGATAGAAGGTATACCATATGATGCCAAGTTCGTGTTCGAGGAGCCCGGCTATAATATCGAGCCTTCCGAAATGGGGGCCGCTTTCGGTTTGGTACAGCTCGATGATCTTGGTAACAACATTGATACACGCACACGAAATTTTGGCCGCATGCGTGAGTTCTTTGCTCAGTATGAGGAATTCTTTGTATTACCGAAGCAGTTGCCCGGTTCTCGTACAGGTTGGCTGGCCTTCGCGGTCACCATCCGCGATACTGCTCCGTTTATCCGTCGCGATATGCAGATATTCCTGGAGAAACGGAACATACAGACACGTACCGTATTTACAGGCAATATACTTCGTCAGCCCGGTTTTAAAAATTCGGCTCATAAAGCCGCAAAAGATGGCTACCTTGAGTCGGATAAAGTGATGCGCGGCGGCATGTTGCTGGCCTGTCATCATGGCCTCAGCGAAGAGCAGATCGCTCATGTGATGGAAAGCGTTACCGAATTCATGAAGAACATTTAGCGTATTGGATCTGATATTAAGTATTTTTCTGGCTTACCTGAATGGGTTAAGGGCAAAGCGTAAAGGGCAGCGCCCGGGCAGGTGGGCATTGTTTACCGTACTGGCATTCCTGCTCCTTGAGATATTGGGGGGCGCATTCGTTATCGGCTATTTTTATAAGGGTAGCCTCACGCCCGATGCCATCACCACATATCTTGTCGGGCACCCCATACATTCCGTTTTTATGTGGTTTTGTGGTTTTGGCGGATATTTATTCATACGTTATCGTATAGATAAGGTACCTGTTCAGGGCAAGGACCAGGAGGATAACCCTCAATAGAACATTACAAGACAAGGATAGATAATATGCAATGGGGCACATCTGTAAGATGTGCCCCATTTTGCTAACATTTTTTAGGATATGTTTTACCAGCCCAGGAGGCTCTTTAGCTTCGCCATGCCGCTTTTGCTTACCGTCACCTTCGCGCCACATTGCAGCAGGGCTATGTGGCTTTCTTTTTCATAAGGTTCTATACGCAGTAGCTGGCTCACCGGCACCAGGTACGAGCGGTGCACGCGGACGAACTGTTGCGGGTCCAGGCTTTGTTCTACATGGCTCAGGGTACTTTTCTTCAGGTAGCTGCCGTTCTGCGTCACTATTTTTATGTAGTCGTCATTGGCCTCTATATAGTGTATATCCTGTTCCGGGATGATGCGTATCAGGCCGTTGTCCTTCACTACTATACGGTGCTGGTAGCCGTCGTATATGTTGTTTTGTAACAGGGCCTCCACTTTAGGTTGTTCGTTGCTGGCAGCCTGTGCCAGCCATTTTTGCATGGCTTTGTCAAATCGTTCTTTGGTTATCGGCTTCAGCAGGTAGTCGATAGCATTGGCCTCAAAGGCTTTCATGGCATATTCGTCAAAAGCGGTTGTGAAGATCACTGATGGCGGGCTGTCCAGCAGTTCTAACATTTCGAAGCCATTTAGTTTTGGCATTTGTATGTCAAGGAATATCAGGTCCGGTTGGTGGTCTTGTATGGCTTTGAATCCTTCAAAGCCATCGCTGCATTCTGCCAGCACCTCTACCTGTTCATAGCCTTTCAGGAAGGCACGAACCAGTTGCCTTGCCAGCGGTTCGTCATCTATCAGTATAGCCTTATACATGTGCCTGTGGTATTTTTATTATGGTAGTGAAAATGGTTTCGTCTTTCCTGGTCTCCAGCAGGTCGGTGCGGGCATATAGCAGTTCCAGCCTGCGTTTGATGCCCTCCAGCCCGAAGCCCGTTCCTCTGGGCGGGTTGCTTTGTGGATCGTAGGGGTTATTTATGGTAACATACAAGATGCTATCGCTTAGTTTTATCTGTATGCCAATGCTTACTTCCCCTGTGTTCCCGTACAGCCCGAATTTTATTGCGTTCTCCAGCACCGGCTGCAGCAGGAAGGGTGGTATCCTTGCATCATCGGTATATTCTTTTTCGAAGTTTACCGTTAGCCGGTCCCCGAAGCGTACTGCCTCGATGGCCAGGTACGACTCTATGTAAAGTAATTCTTCCTCAATGGGTATACTATCCTGCGCTTCGCGCTTCACCGAGCTGCGCAGAAAGTCTGATAGACGTCCTATCATTTCCTGTGCTTTCTCCGGCTGTATCATGATCAGGGCGCTTATCGAGTTCAGGCTGTTATACAGGAAGTGAGGTTGCAACTGCTGTCTTAGTTTGAAGAGTTCTGCATCGCGCAGCAGTGCCGATGCGCCCGCTTGTTGCTGTATCCTTTTTTCCAGCGTCACTACCTTCCTGCGTAGTGCCGTATAGGTGGCCAGCCATGCACATACCAGCCAGGTTATCATAAAGCGCACAGCAAGCGTATCACGCAGCCATTCTGTGTAGTGAGGCTCATCGGCAAGCCACCATCCAAGTATTTGCAGCTCAGCAAGTACACACAGCAGGCTAAACCCGCTGGCTATCAGCAGAGCATATAGGCTAAGGCCTACCTTGGTAGGGTAGGCATATATGATAAGTATCGAGCCCCATATGGCAAGCATAAGTACTGCCGCACTGAAGCTGCCGTCGGTAAGGGATATGGTCCAGTTAAGATTGCAGAGATAATGCAGTATATAGATATACTTCACAAGTACTATTGTGCCTATCACGGGCAATACCCTGCGTATATGTTTGTTGGTAGATGACAATCTTATTGATGCTTTAGGACAATTCCTCTGCCCACATGGGGGCCACTACAGGTTGCGCTTCCTTCACCGATGAATAAAGCAGCGACCCGTGCTCCAGCGATACGGCCTGTATATCTTTCACGGCTACCAGCCTCCATTCTATCCTGCGCCCGTGCCTGTCCACAAAGGTACAGGCTTCGTCATTTGCCATTCTGCGTGCTTCTTCCAGTGCTTCCGCCTCGCAGCCTGCAAATACCAGTCTCCATTGCTCCTCGTACTGTCCGCTCTCTGTTCCTTCGCAAACAATGCTATAGATGGTATGGGCTAAAAAAGTTTTCATGGGTATCTCTGCTATAAATACTTTCATCGGGCTATATATTTAGGGCCCTGCCCCTCCTGCCGGAGCAAGGCCCGGTATTTAATAAGATTTGATCTCTATGCTGCCGAAGGAGCAATTACCTTTCAGCACCAGTGTCTTCTTTTCCTGTTCTGTGCTTGCCGTGCGGAAACTGCGATGATCTTCCACACTGCCAAAAGCCGGGTTGATATCGTTCTGTATGTCCCAGTTCGAGGGTACGATCAGTTCCACCCCTCCGAACGATACTTTCAGTTCCAGCACTATATTCTGTTCCGTGCTGTCGGCCTGCATCAGGTTTACCTCGCATCCGCCAAAGGTGGTGCTTATGGTACCCCCCTTAAAGTCTTTCGAAGTTACGATCTCCTTTCTCCCGCCGAAGGTTACATCTACGTTAAGCATGCTGTCTGTATTGGTTACAGTGTTCATGTCTCCATCCATCCAATGTGCTTTTTTTTTACTGCCCTTCAGCATGATGGCCAGTCCAAACAGGATGATCGCCGCCGGCCACACCAAGTGGGTAGAGGGCACCCCGTTGATGGTAAACACCGGTGTCAGGTTGGCTACGCCTATAAGGGTCAGTATCCACCATGCATGCCCGTGAAAGCGGTGTTTTACCGCCAGTATCATACCTATTACGATCAGTACCATGGGCCAGGTAAGGGCCAGGCTGAAAGGGAACATCCCCAGCGTGCGGAACATAAATACCAGCCCCAGTACGGCAATGATGAGGCCGAATACCACCTTGTCGCCACGGTTGGCATGCCGCCTGCGCCTGTACATTCGCTCTCGCTGCCTGTATATTCGTTCATCCTGTCCGAAATGATCTCTTCTGTTCATGTTCTCTGTAATTTTCTGTAAAGGTATACAGCCCCACCTTCCGTGGGGAAGCATATTAGGCTAAAAAGACATGATTATCGGTAAATGTGGGTGAATTGTCGGTGAATGATATAAGAAGCAGCTATCATACCGGGTCGTTTGGGAACTTTAGATTGAATCTCTTCATAGACATTATTCCTGTATCTTATAGACGTAGACGCCTGTTTGTTGTACAGTTAGCTATTGGTCACCAGAGACACTATTCTTTTATAAACCTTCGCAGTACTTGTCTGCCATCCGCATCTATTACCTCTACAAAGTATAGCCCGCTGTTTAGTGCACCTATATCTACCTGTACTTTACAGGTTTGCTGCTTTTTTGTTATGATTACCTGTCCCTGGGTATTTAATACCCTTATCGCAGCGATACCTTGTTCTCTCGACACTGTAAGTTGGTGTTTCACAGGGTTGGGATACACCTCTACGTCGTTATCGGGTTTGTTGACTGTCGGTATCCCAACGGTTACAGGTATTTTATACAGTTCAAAACCTGTATTTACAGTATCATATTCCATGCTGAAAAAAATGTTGGAGTCTACTACAGCCATTATAGCAGGTATTTCAGAACAAAGATTGAAGTTGGAACAGCTTGCGCCGGGATAGTTTACATAATAGGTGCCGTTTGTAGTGCCATCACTTAGCCATAAGTTTATATGCCCGCTGGTGCTGTCCCATGCCTTGAAGAAAAGCCTATTATGTGCACTCACAAAATTGCCCGGTATTTTACAGTTGTTCACTATTTGCGGGCTTGAGAATTCTTTCATGCTTACCGTGCCGGGATAGGTCCCGTCGCTGGTCCATAGTTCGTTCGCGTAGCTTGCAGGCGTGTGATTCCCTTCACTACCGAAATATAGTTTATTGTTGAAAACAGTCAGGTCATTAGCCTGTATACTGTCCTTAAGTACTTGTGTTCCGCTCATTGTTCCGTCTGAGTACCAGATCGCACGATGGGTTGGGATAAAATTGGCATTATAGCTTACTGCGTTGAAATATGCAACCCCATTCAGGTCAACTATCTCGTTATCTGTATTTTCCGTATTAGTAACCAGGGCATGGGTGCCTCCCGGACTCCCATCACTTACGCATAACTTCACATAGGGGGGATGGTTGGCAGAAATGTTCATGCGTTCTGAAAAGTATGCTTTATTTCCTGCTGTTGCAAAACCGTTTATCAGGGAAGTGTCTCCTGTTTGGGAATCAAGATCTGCTAGCATTTGTGTTCCGCCTGCAGTGCCGTCACTTGACCAGGGCTCCATACCATGTTGCCCGTCATTGCCTGGAAAAATTATCTTGTTTGCTATTACAGTTATATTGTCACCCACCCCATTGGCAGACCCCGTAGGGTTCACGTCTTTTATAATATGTGTTCCTGCTGCGCTGCCGTCGCTTACCCATAATTCTGTACCGTGTGTACTGTCGTCTGCCGCAAAATATATGTTGTTGTTCATAACAGCGAGATTACCATATATACTGCCATATTGACCCGGGTAAATGTCCTTTATCATTTGAGTTCCGTTTGTGGTACCATCAGTTACCCACAACTCTTTCCCATGCACACTGTCATCTCCAACAAAGTAAACTTTTCCATTGCAGGTTACAAATTCCCTGGGTTCAGTATAATCGGGGAAAGCTTTTATTAATTGAGTGCCACCCATGCTCCCGTCCGTTATCCATAGTTGGCCGGGTGACACCTCAAATATCAGTTGGTGATTATATACAATGTGCTGACCGAACTGGGTATTACCATTGCCCGCAGTTATATTGGCAATGAGTTGAGGTACCTGAGAATAAATAATGAATGGAAAAAGTACAGCTGCGGTGAATGCTGAAAGTCTTTTCATAATTGGATGTCTTATGTAGACTAAGACGTAAAGTCAAAGCTATTCGTGAGTATTTCTCTCCGTTAACCAGGTAAGGAATATGTACTGCTGAAAAAGTTAAGGTATCTTAGTGTGAGATTTTAGTATGAGATTGCTAATAATAAGGCAATCCGTTTATAATTTCTTTGTTCCCCATTCTAATTGAGGAAAGGTTTTCTTACCTCCGGCAAAATAGTCCCACACAATACTGCGCTTGTAGATACCCACCTCGTTGCGTCTGGTGATACGTTTTTTATTCTCACGCCGGCGGCTAAGCCACATCCCCAGCTTACCATAAAAATGAAAATGTGCTTTAATTATGGTTTTGGTTTCTATCCATTTACCTTTCAGCAAGGCCTGCAGCCCGGCAATACCATCCAGCACCAGCCGTACCGGGAAGAGCCACAGCAATGTGCTGGCTCGCTCATTCTTCAGCAACAGTATCAGGCTGTTACGGAAGTTATAATATAGTTTCTGTGGGCTGCCGTAACTGATTACGCTGCCACCTACATGGTACACCGTCGATGAGCCTACATAGCCTATCTTATAGCCCGCATTTTTTAGCCTCCAGCATAGGTCTATCTCCTCCATGTGTGCGTATAGCTCCGGGTCAAGGCCACCTATTGCATGGTATAGGTCGGCGCGCACCACGAAGCAGCCGCCCGAGGCCCAGAACACCTCTATGCTGTCATTATATTGGCCTTCGTCTTTCTCGAGTGTATTGAAAATACGGCCGCGGCAAAACATATAGCCCAGCTTGTCTTTGAAGCCGCCACCGGCCCCGGCATATTCAAAGTACTCACGCTCTCGCCAGTAGCGTATCTTGGGCTGGCAGGCCGCCAGTCGTTCGTCTGCTTCCATAGCATGGTGCAGCGGCTGGAACCACCCTTCCGTCACTTCAAAATCTGAGCTGAGTAATACGTAATATTTCGCCTTTATCTGCTTTAGCCCTTCGGCATAGCCATAGGCAAAACCCCTGTTAATGGGTATCTGTACTGTTTTTACTGTGGGATAATTATCAAGTATATATTGGTAGGTGTCGTCGGTCGACGCATTGTCAACCACCACCACATCATACCCTGCAGAAGCTTCCGAAACGATGAGTGGCAAAAACTGCTCATGCCATTTTTTACCATTATAGCTTAAAATGACAACAGCGGTATCTTGCAGGCATTCGATCATTGCTTAGCGCAAGCCGGTAACTATTTGTACTTAGGTTCGTACAAGGTATTATCCGGCACTTTTACATCATCATTCTTCTGGAAACGGTGCTCCCAAAGGTTGTAGCAGCCGGCCCAGCAAAAAATGAAAAAGCCGAAGAAGCTCAAAAGAAATAAAAAGCGCGACTTAGACGGTTTGCTAAGCTCTATATCGGCATGGTTGTCTATCTCTTGTATTTCCTGGTTGTGTTGTTGCGTGTCCATGAGGAAAAATTACCGGGGCAAAAATAATAGATATTCACTCAAAATCATAATATTTTTACCCTGATTTCGTTTCTCACAATATGCGTCAATATATTAACTGGAAGAGCTATTTGATTGTTGTTGCCTTAGGTATAGTTATCGCAACGCTATATTATACCAACAGGCTTGCGGGCAAACTGAGTATTGAGGAAAAGAGAAGAGTGGAACAGGTAGTGGAAGCCATCAAGACGCTCAACAATGCCCAGCCCAACCAGGACGTTTCCCTGGCCACCAGCATCCTCAGCGAGAACAATACGATTCCCTTCATCATCACCGATGAGCAGAACAACATAAAGGACTCTAAGAATATAGATACACGTAATGTTAAGGACGTGAACAAATTCCTGGAGAACAAACTGGAAGAATATCGATCACTTCACCCGCCTATAGTCTCTGAGTATGGCTCCGGCACCAACTATATTTACTATGGTGAATCCTACCTGCTCCTACAGTTGCGTTATTTCCCTTATGTTCAGCTTACTATCATATTGCTGTTCCTGCTTGTTGTCCTTATAGCGCTTAGTGCAGCACATCGTTCCATCCAAAACCAGGTATGGGTGGGCCTCTCTAAAGAGACAGCACACCAATTGGGTACACCACTTAGTTCCATAGAAGCATGGATGGAGTTACTTAAAGAACATGAAGTAAATGCTGAGCCTGTTGCGGAAATGCAGAAGGATATTGACCGTTTGAAGCTTGTGGCCGATAGGTTCAGTAAAGTGGGTAGTGCCCCGCAGCTGGTAGAAGAGAACATTGTAGACCGGCTGGAGAATATGGTAGATTATATGCAGAAGCGTGCACCGAAAAAGGTGGCCATCTCACTGCAGGCTAATAAAAAAGATATACCCGTCAACATGAGTGCGCCCCTCTTCGATTGGGTGATCGAGAATCTTATTCGCAATGCGCTGGATGCCATGGGAGGCAAGGGCGCTATCGAAGTAAGGGTAACCGATATGCCACATCACGTGTACATCGATGTCAGCGATACAGGTAAGGGCATACCTAAGCACCAGGTAAAAAAGATATTCAACCCGGGCTTTACTACTAAAAAGCGAGGCTGGGGGCTTGGCCTGTCACTTTCCAAACGCATCATAGAAAAATACCACCATGGCTCACTGTTTGTGAGGCAGTCAGAGCTGGATAAAGGCACCACTTTTCGCATAATTCTCAGGCGATAGTCGTGTGCGGGAGAAATATTATCGGACCCTCTTATTTGCTATCCTGATTTTTCACTTATATTTGCACTCCCTCAAAATGCGGCGGTGGCGAAACTGGTAGACGCACTACTTTGAGGTGGTAGCGCCTGTAACGGGCGTGGGAGTTCGAATCTCCTCTGCCGCACCCGGGATGGACAGACGATAAGTTTGTCCATTTTTATTTGGACACTACTTTGAGCAGGTAGTCGGCACAGCTTGCACAGGATACAAGCATTAATGTGTATTTTTATTCAGTCTGTGTCTGCAAAAGATGCGGACCTTGGCGAAGATAATATATATGGGTAAAAAGATTTTATTGCGGGCAATGGTGCTGCTCACTATAACCGTTTCAGTATTCTTTTGGGGGATGTATGGTAAAGATCGAGGTGTCTTTTATGGAGACAGTATGGGGTATTATATTTACTTGCCCTCATGCTTCATCTACCATGATTTCAAGCATATTAACAACTTACCTGAAGGGAGAGGCATTCCTGAGGGAATAAAGTCAAATATGCAACTTAGAGAAAATGAAAGCGTGCATTCGTCTAAGGGGTATGCGATAAATCAATATACATACGGTGTCGCATTTATGGAGCTACCCTTCTTTTTGGTGGCACATATATATGAAACGACAAAAGGTTTTCAGGCAAATGGGTACTCTGATACTTACAATTTACTGATTAAATATTCGTCAATTGTTTATGCATTGCTTGGCCTTCTGTTCGTTTACAAGGTACTCAGGAGATATTACAATGAGGCAATATCTCTCATCACAGTCTGCGTCCTTTTTTTGGGTACGAACTTATTCTGGTTCACCCTCGCGCAATCGGGTATGGCACATATACCCCTATTTTTCCTTTACGCGTTGCTCATTTATCTTACCATCAGATTGCACGACAGGCCTCGCTATGATCTGTTCCTTTTATCCGGCTTAGTGGCCGGTATGATAATAGTTATCCGGCCCTCAGATATCATTTGTCTCCTGATCCCTATTCTCTACAATATCTACAGTATCGAGACCTTAAAGGCTAAGATGATTCTGATTCGGCACAACATTCGTGGCATTTTACTATTTGGTTTTGCTCTGTTCATACCCGTTATACCTCAGCTTTTATATTGGCATGAGTTAACCGGTCATTTTGTCTTTTATAGTTATGGCGGCCAGTCATTCGAATGGTTACATCCACATATTATCGAAGGACTTTTTTCTTTCAGAAATGGTTGGTTGCCATACTCTTTGGTCATGATCTTTTCTTTGACGGGGATGTTCCTGTATAAGTCAATAAAAAGCTGGGCCTGGTGTATTTGGATTGTTTTTCCCTTGTATGTATATGTTATCTATTCATGGTATTGTTACAACTATATTAATGGATTAGGCTCCAGGCCCATGATCCACTTATATCCTTTACTGGCTATTAGTTTGGCCGCGTTTATTCAGTATGTCTCTGTGCATGGCCGCATTACCAAATGGATTTTGGGTATCGTGTGCATTTTTTTTATTTCTGTTAATATCTGTTACAGTATGCAGTCCGATAAGCGAATATTATGCAGTGAAGACTCGAACATGATGTACAACCTTGAAATGTTATACAGGATGAAACCGGATTACAACGATTTTGTATGCATGGATAACGGTATTCTCCAACCTCATTCTGGCGATATGGTAAAACAACGTACACTTGGTTGTCAATACTATTCCGATTCACTCTCTCCTCATTATGAGAAAGATACTACTATAAACAGCCGTTATGTCTACCATATGCTTGCGGGTGAAGAGTACCAGCCGCGGCCGATACTCTACAAATATCACAGTAGCGAGTTTAAAAATGCCAGGTGGCTTAAATGCAGCGGCATGTTTAAGGTTAAGGATTACACAGGTTTGTATGATAAGCATCTGTTGGTTTTGAGTGTCCGTCGAAACGGTGACAATATTTTATGGATGCCGTGTAAAATTGACAATAAGATTGGTCTGTTAGACCCGGCTGATACCAATAAGGAAATTACGATAGACCGGCAGGAAGTTGACAGATGGGGCCGCGTGTCATTTTTTGTAAAATTGCCCTCAGATATACAAGAAGGTGATGAAATAATGCTCGATATATGGAGTGTCGGCAAAAAGCAAATGTTCATCGACTATATCTGCTTAGAGCTGTACGCCCATAAATAGGCGCTGTTTCACGGTGCATTAATATTACGCACAAGGATTTGAAGCACTGGCACTGGCTTGAGTTATGCAAGCAGCACCAATTGATTGGTAATTACATCCCCCAACTGAACATCTTAGGTATCCTGTTAGCAAGTGTTGTAGCAAATACTTCATCACTAAAGGGTGTACATGCAGCCTGCGTCTTAAAGTTGATAGATTGCAGGAATACGCTGTAGTCCACTTTTATATCCAGTGTTTGAGATTGGTAGGCAACCATCGAAAATGAGTTTGCTGGCATATTTACTGTCCGCGAAAGATTGTCCGTTCCTATCTGGTAGCTGAAGGGTATGTTGAGGTCTCCATTTTGTGCAGCGCTGGTATCGGCCCTGCCTTGGATGTTCATGAATATGTAACCCTTACCTTCACCGAAATACATAGACGGGCTTTGTTCGGCCAGTGCCCCGGATGAATGTTGTGAAGGATCGGTAGTATTTGTGGTCGGGTCAAGGCCAACTGTGAACGAGATCGACTTATAGTTCCCCACTGGCACACTGTCTACCAGGTATTCCTCGGTACCAATGGTTGTAATGGTGTATTTACCGTACGACTGCCAGTCAGTACCATCAGCACCATGTAGCGTTATCTGCGAAATATAAAATCGCCCAACGTTCAGTTGGTAGCGCCGGCCTGAATCATCATACGCCATTTGACCGGCAGTTATGTGCGTGTCGTTGATATAATGATGCAGGTGAAAGATCAAAGCTGCCCTTTGTGTCGGGGTTAACGAATTGTCCCGGTGGCATGAACTGAGACCAGCCATTAAAGCGGCCAACACAATAAAGAATGGTATAATTTTTTTCATATAGTTATCTTATGTGTTTTGGTTTTCAGGCAGGAAAGAGCTATTGGGGCCTTTATATAGTATAAAAGTATGATGGTGTTGAGTATAAAGATAGTTGAGCCAACTAAAATGTGGTAAAAAATGAAATAAATGAGGTGAATTTTAATATTTTTTTAAGATTTACGTTTTGCACGAGCGGTTCCCGATCTTTCATAATTCTGGCGGAGACCTACTATAAATATTAAATCTTATTAGGTATCTTAGATGCATGAAAATAAAGATCACACTACAAGTAATATTGTTTGCAGGTATGCTCCTCATCGTTAATGCCTGTCGCAAGAATAAGATAACAGGTGGTGCGTACGGTGGTAATGCCACACTTTATGTTGCCGGGCAGCACATGGCTCGCGATATAGACAGCTGCATGATCTATATAAAGTATAATGCTACGGAAGCTCCGGTGCTGACAGGCTATGACGATTCGGCTTGGGCTGCGGTGAAGGATCTTGGCAGGCCTATAGCAACATTCGGTCACCTCACTACTGGCAATTATTTTTTACTGGCAAAAGGATACGACCCGGTTTATCAGCAAGGGGTCAGTGGTTCAATAGTTGTCACAGTAGATCGTGATCGAGACTATTATATCAATGTGCCGATGGCTGTAAAATAAGTTTAAAGGTTAGTCGAAAAATAAAGCCGCTGATGACATTCAGCGGCTTTATTCATTCTGTTGTATATACTTGCTACGATTTTGCCAATTGCCCCTTTAGGTAGTCTATTACCTTCACCTCTGTAGCATTTACATGATGCAGGTCAGCAAGATAGACGGATACCCAATCGGTAACATGGATGAAGTAAAATATTTTTTCCCAATAGCTCTTGCCTTTCGAGTATAGCTCAATAATATTCGGTGTGTACTTCCTGATTATCTTTTTATTGATGTTGATGCGGGTCTTCACGCGTTCATAATCATCATCATTTCTTAGTATCAGCACGGCCTTTTTAGCGTCCTTATCGCGCCAGCCTACCAGTTCATTATGGTTCATCTCCGGTATCACACCGTGCCAGGCCAGCATTTTGCTGTTCTCATTTATTTGTTGACGCACACGTATGGCAAGCCCTTCATAGTCCGCAGCAGCATAGATGATAGGTAGCTTACCGCTAAGTTTTTTGGCAATACTCCGGGCTTTCTTTTGTATGGACTGTTCGTCTTCGTTGAGCAGCTTTATAGATGACTTGACATTGCGCTTGAAGTCGTGGTTGATAAGGCCGAAATGTGCTAATATAAATAATACCTGCACCATTGAGTAGCCAATGCATGCTCTGGGTGGCATGCCCGCAGGCAGCAGGATGCAGTCGATCTTTTTCTTTTTTGCCAGTTCCGCTATCTTTCCACCCGATGTGACACATATAACTGTGGCCCTCTTTTTTATGGCTTGCTGCATCGCGGCTACGGTCTCTTCTGTATTGCCGGAATATGAAGAGATTATGACCAACGAGCGCCTGCCCATAAAAGCAGGGAGGAAATAATCTTTATTAACAATGAAGGGTACCTTCATCTTATCAAAAACATAGTTCTGCACTATAGACCCACCTATACCACTGCCGCCAAGACCCGTCAATATTACATTGCTGAATTCTTTTTGCTCTGAGTGGAAACGATAACTTTGTCCTATGATCAATGCTTCATGTAACTGGGCTGAAAAGTCTGTTATCAGTTGCTTCATATTTTATCCATTTCAATGGCCAAACATAACGAAACTGGCATAAAAGGCGAACAAATAGCTGAAAACTTTTTGCTAAAAAAGGGCTATAAAATATTGCACCGTAACTGGAGGTTCGGCAGGAGGGAGGTAGATATTATAGCACTGCAGGGCAATATGCTGGTATTCATCGAGGTAAAGACCCGGAGCAGTTACCTTTTTGGCTACCCCGAAGAATCCATTGGGTCTAAAAAGCAGGGCTTTTTAAAACAGGCGGCAGAAGCATTTATGGAAACGGAAATTGCGTATACCAGTGCCCGTTTTGATACTATAAGTATATTGATGAAGGATGGTGAGCTAAGGGAAGTCGTTCATTTCGAGGACGCATTCTATTAGTAAATATTGTTATTCATATCTATCTTGAATACCATTAAAAAAATGTTATTTTTACTTGACTTAAATAGTTCAGCCTTATGAAAAGAATTTTTTACGCCCTTGTGTGTGCCAGCCTGTTTTTTATTGCTGACGCGAATGCGCAATGTACGGGCAGGTATGTAGATACCAACACATTTGCAGGCATTACCAAGACAACGGTAACTTATTCTACACCCTACAGTCTTCAAATGGATATTTTTCAGCCCACGGGCGATACTGCACCGCGGAGGCCACTGATCGTTCTGGCTCATGGTGGCGCGTTCTATTCCGGTAATAAGGCAAACGATATTACGATAACCCGCCTCTGCAGCCTCTACTGCCGCAGGGGATATGTTACAGCATCTATTGATTACAGGTTGGCAAGCGTGCTGGATATGCTCGATTCTGCCGCTGCAGTCAATGAAGTTATAAAAGCTTTAAGTGACGGCAAGGCAGCCATAAGGTATTTTGTCCTCGATGCAAGGGGGGCTAACACCTACCGTATAGATACTAACCTCATTTTTGCCGGTGGCAATTCTGCTGGTGCGGTGTTGTATATGCACCTGGGTTACATTACCGACAGTACGGAAACACCGGATTATATTGATACTGCCTTTGCACACAATGGTGGTTTTGAGGGCGACAGCGGGAACCCCATACCGGGATACCGTACAACCGTTAGGGGGGTCATCAACCTGGCAGGGGCACTCAACAGTTCATCTTTTGTTAACCCACACGATAGTGGTTCCGTAAATGCACAGGGAGACCAGGACGATGTAGTACCCTATATGTGTGCACATGCATTGCAGGGCACCTGCCCGGTTACCTTATGCGGTCTTGGAGTGTTGGAAGGTGTATATACGGCTAATTCTGTTTACCACATGAGTATCGTTTTCCCCGGCCAGGGCCATGTTCCCTGGTCGAATAATAACACCAATGATCCTATGTTCTATTCGGTTGATTCTATTGTCTGCAAGTTTCTTGCAGAAGGTTATGTATGCGAAGCATTGTCTGTTCCCGGTGCTAAACGCCTTGCCCCCGACGTGTCCTTATTCCCTAACCCGGTAAGAGATGTGGTGAATATAAAGGCATCCTCGGCCATGGAGAGCATATCCCTATATGATGCTACGGGTAGGCTGGTAAAAGAGCATGCCGGCTTGAATAACTATGATTACAGAGTAACGACAGGAAACCTTGCGCCCGGCATATATTTTATAAAAGCGCGGTTTGTGAATGATGATGAACATATGCCTGTTATCAGGCAGTTGGTGGTGCAATAAGTGAATAACAGATTTTATAATAAGGGTCCCGCAGCTTACTTTAGTTGCGGGATCTTTTTATCAGTAAAAAACACATAACATGAGCTTAAAAGAAAATTTCGAAAAAGCGGTTGCGGACAGCAAAACGATAAGCAGTCGACCCGATAACGAAACACTACTGCGTTTATATAGTCTGTTTAAGCAAGCTACAGAAGGTGATGCCGGTGATGATGGGCCATCAAATCCATTTGATATCGTTGGCAGGGCAAAGCATGAGGCCTGGCTTGGATTGAAAGGCATGAATGCAGATGAGGCCATGCAGCAGTACACCGACCTGGTAAATAAATTGTTGAGCAAATAAGCTACTCTATCGTATTATCTCCCGCAACTGCTGTGCCTGCATCTAGTGAGTGGCTGATGTAGTTGAGCAACTCATCAGAAGCACCGCTTTCTTTGGCCATACTCAGCAGAGATATTTCTCCATTCTTATTAGCCTCCCGCCAGGGAAGGTTGCGGGTGCTGCGGCTCAGCGATTCAAAACTTTCATTCTTGATCTCGCGTATCGCTTCAAACAGGCAGCCTGCTTCTGATGGGGTAATATATCGGTCATCATATTGTGCTATTGATACCACCAGGTTCTGCTCGTTGATGTAGAAATATTCCTTCAGGTTTACTCCCGATGATTCATCTACTGCATCGCGGTATAATTGCAGGTACATGCTATACACATTAAAGGGTACAGCGCCGTGTTTCATGGCTATATAGCTGTCGTCAAGTATCAGGCTGTCGAAACCTGCAAGATGCTTTAAGTCCGCCGCATAAAGGATAGCGAACAAACGAAACGGATCGCACTTTCCTCCAAGGCTCTTCAGTACAAAAAGGATAACATTGACAGCTTTTTTCGTGTTAAATTTCAATGTCATAAGTTTTCATTCACAATCAACCCCGCATAGATCCCTCCTATTCCGGCCCGGTATAAATAAGGGGCTATAACTTTTTAGGGACGCCAAACTTAGTACTTCCTCATCAGGCTTTATAGAGGGTTACTCAGACTTAACAATTCAATAATATGTGATGCTCCGCTCATGTTTAACTTTTGATTGAAGAATAATTGATGCAAAAAAATGCCGCGCAATTTGCGCGGCATTTTTTTGCATGGAGTAAAGTATGTTTAATGGTTCTTCTTCAGTTTCCCTTTGAACACCTTTTCAAACTTATCAAGCTTCGGTTTTATAACGAACATGCAATAAGGCTGAGAGCCGTTCTCATTGTAGTAATCCTGGTGATAATCCTCTGCTTTGTAAAACACAGTGAATGGACTTATCTCAGTTACCACAGGCTTGTCATATGCTTTCTCTTCGTTTAGTTTTTTCTTATACTCTTCTGCTTTCTGCTTTTGCTCTTCGTTGTGATAAAATATCACGGAGCGGTATTGGGTGCCCACATCATTGCCCTGCCTGTTGAGTTGAGTAGGGTCATGACAGGTCCAGAAGGCAGCCAGCAATTCATCGAATGAGATCTTTGATGGGTCGTAGTAAATATTACATACCTCAGCATGGCCTGTAGTACCTGTACATACTTCCCGATAAGAAGGATTTTTTACATGCCCCCCGCTAAAACCTGATTCTACTTTCTCCACTCCCTCTAACTGCTGGAACTGTGCCTCCGTGCACCAGAAGCAGCCTGCCCCAAAGGTTGCGGTATCCAGGTGATGCGTGTTTGTTGTTGGTTGGCTATCGTTCATTTCTTTGAATGTTTTTGATTTTGGGTAATGCTCGTCCTGTGCACAGGCCGAAAGTTGGGTGCAGAACAGGGAGAGCAATAACGATGTTTTCAGTATGCTGTTCATTTCTTCAAATTTACTATTACTTACGCAGGCAGCCCAGGCATGGATTTCTATAGGGGCATAAGTAAAGCCTTTTAACATCATTTTTGAAAATATATAGAAGGCTGAGAAAAAACTTTTTGAAAATCCCTCTGCTTATCTAATTTTGCGCCCGGAGAGATGGCAGAGTGGTCGAATGCGGCGGTCTTGAAAACCGTTGACTGTAAAAGGTCCGGGGGTTCGAATCCCTCTCTCTCCGCATAACTACTTGATAATGAGCCACTTATGTGGCTCTTTTTCATTTACGGAATCCTTATATGGTTGTCAGTAAAGGCTTTCAGAGGATGACGCTCTTTGCACGATAATTCGAGCCCATTCGAGCCTGAATAGCCAAGCGGACAACATGAGGACAACAGACCAAACGAGAGGCGGACAACAAGAAAGACCTCATTAGCCTCTGTCAATCAACCACGTATACATTGTTGCTGAATGATGCGGCTTCCAAGTGCTCAAAACAGAGCAAATGGACAACCGATTACACATTTCCTTTTACATCAACACCCAACGAGGCTCAAATGACAAGTACCCTATTTACATGCGCATCACCATTGCTGGCAAGCGAGAGGCAGTAAACCTGGGTATCACAACTACTAAGCAAAATTGGGATAGCGCGAAGGCTGTTATCAAGGGTAAGAGCGAGGAGGCGTTTAATGCGAACAAGTTGCTATCAACCTATCGGGCGAAAGCGACAGACATCTACGCTGAATGCTTGAAACAGGACTTACCTATCACCTCGCAACTCATCAAGGGAAAGCTTGTAAATCCCACGGAGAAGGCAGAGTATCTTATTAGGCTCCTGCATCACCATAACGCTTATGTGAAGCGTAGGGTTGGTATTGAAGTCCGCAAAGCAACCTATACCAAGTATGAGACACTATTGCTCAAAGTGAAGGGCTTCCTGCGTAAGCAGTACAAGGCAAGCGATATAGCCCTTGACCAGCTTAACAAAGGCTTCCTGATGGGCTTTGAGTTGTACTTGAAAGCGGACGAACACATTGGGCACAATACAGCCATTAAGTACATCCAGTTCTTGAAACGGGTAATTAACTACGGGATCGGCATGGAGTGGCTGAAACATGACCCGTTTAAAGCCTTCAAATGCACCTTACAGCCTGTCATACGTGAGTGCCTTACGCAGGAAGAAATAACCTTGATACAGTCTAAGGAACTTGTCAGCGCACGACTAACCCAAGTAAGAGATGTATTCGTGTTCAGTTGCTACACTGGATTGGCGTATGCCGATGTGAAGAAACTAAGACATGGGGAAATTACTAAGGGTATTGACGGTAAGCTATGGATTCAGACCTACAGGACTAAGACGAATACAAGGGTACCTATTCCCTTGCTGCCGCAAGCTCTGGCTCTAATTGAGCGATATAGAGCCAAAGCTAACCCCGATAATGCCTACGTGTTTCCAGTTCCTTCAAACCAAAAGATGAATGCTTACTTGAAAGAGATTGCAGATGTATGCGGCATCACCAAGAAGCTGACGTTCCACATTGCACGCCACTCGTTCGCTACAAGTATCACACTTTCCAACGGAGTGCCGATAGAGACAGTGAGTAAAATGCTTGGGCACACGAACATCAAGACCACACAGATTTATAGCAAGGTTGTGGACACTAAGATTAGCGGAGACATGGCAGCCCTTGATGCCAAACTAACCAACCAAAGTGTTAACCTTCAAAAACAGAGAGATGATTAAAACCATTGTAAAAATCATTCGTACCATCCTTAGTATCCTCATGGTAATATTCCTCATCGGACTGTGGGATTTCATCTGCAACCCGTTCAAGTTTATTCACTGTAGGTAATAAGGAAGAACCTGGGTCAAGGCTAATAGGTGTGGGGTAACTCCTGCACCTATTTCCTATGCAGTCATTCGACAAAAAAGTCGGACATACTGTATAGGTGGGTAGGACTTTTCTTTCGAATGGTCAGCAGGCTATACCATGACTAATAGACTAATCGAAATCCATCAACTCCTTTGGCTTCACTTTAAGGACACGAGCAATCAAGCAGATATGAGACAGGGAGGTATTTATTACTCCTGTCTCTATCCTGCTGATTTGGGAAGGTGGTAGCCCCGCTTCGTTGGCAAGCCGTTCCTGTGAATAGCCCTTTTTAAGGCGTATCTCACGGAGTTTGTTACCGAAGGCAATTACCCCTTGCTCATCCTTGTAGTAAGTCCGTTTCGCCACTCCCACAAAGGGAGTATTTACTCGTAGTTTACACCATAGCAAATTTGCTATGAAGTACAGAAATCTTTTATACTTTCACATCTCAAAACGTACAGTACATGAAAAGAGCAACAACACCTCTGATTATAGCACTCATAGTAACCTTCATTGCTGCATACTACATAAACGACAGGGTATGCAAGGGCGCTCAAATGGGCGGTGAAGGTATTAGCAAGCAGCACACATTGCAAGCACAGCTTGACCCCGATAAGTTCTATTGGCAGATGTACCCTGCCAGCCTGCTTTTTGGCAGTGGTATCGGGCTTGTGGTGTTCATAATTGGCTTCTTTGTATCACCGTCAAAACCGAAGGAGCAGGTATGATACGAGCAATTATTACAGCATGTTTATTGGTGGTAACCGTACATGCCAGCGCACAGAAGCCACAAATGCACAGCTATTCCATAACAGACGTAGGCACAATATCTATCCCGTCCAATATGGCAAAGGCGGACGACACCTATAACACCGATGCGCACAACTACGCAAGCAGTGCCTATCCGTCAGTTACCACACCAAAGACAATGACCTTTAAACAGAAGGCATCTACAACCTATGCACAGGTCATTATCAACACCTTCGTAAAGAAGGCTGGTGCGTACCTGAAAATGAACACATGGAATGTGTCGCCTACAGAGCTACAGCAGGTCAATGAGCAGTTCAGAAAAGCCAACGAAGGCGATTACAGGGGTGCAGATAAACTACTTGCATGGAATGGCACTACCGTAGAAATGGTTAACGGCTGCAAGGCTCTTAAGACTTCATATGTACGTCAGGTAGGCAGTAATCCACCCGTCTATGTAGTCATGTACACCTTCCATAACAATGATAGGATGCACCAGCTCATTTTGTCATACAGGCAGAAGGATGAAGCCCTGTGGAAGCCGCTGTATGCACAAGTTCTAAACAGTTTCAAGATTACCAATATACGCTAACTACTATGGGTGCATTGAAAGACTTCTTTAATCATTTGCGACCATATCAACCACAGAGGGAGATATACAAGGTGATAAATGGCTGCACTACCACGGTCATGAGCCATACCTCAATGAAGTCAAACATGAGTTCGCAAATCGAGTGTAACATACTATTCACCGCAGTATGCAAAAGGCTTGCCTATGACAGCTTGGAGGATGTGCAGCCCGTTTTATCACCACTCTATGGAGAGTTGCTAATTCACATTGCACGGGATGGCTACCTGAAACTGGATAAGGAAGGAACAGTGAAGTTCTTGGAGAACCGCTTGAAACTGTACACGGCAGAACTGGACAAGATATTTGAGGAAGGCTCTACTTACTATGGGGGCATCATCACGTATCTACTGTTCATTAAACCTCTTAGTAAGGAGGTCGGCGTAAGCCATGACCTGGGGAAGTACATGGAGATGTATCCTTATCTGATGGAAGGTGCAAATACCATTGACCGCTACTTACAAGACACGTACTTTTAGCTACCTCATCTCGGCACAACATGAACAGCAATCCATTCTACGACTTCTTTGCCAGTAACCTTGACTTCGCCATAAGGTATATCTCCCTGCACTATCCGTTTACCACCGAACAAGTGAAGAAATACATGCCTCACCTAATCATGGGCGAGGCATATTATCCCATCTACATACAGGACACAGAGCAGATATGCAAGCCGTCTATAGGGCTATCCTTTAACCAGAATTTGGAGTGGACGGATGAGCTAAGGGCAATGTGGAAGGTGGGGATTTGGCAGCCGTTTATAGGCTACTATGATGGCTTAGATATTGGGCATGTTGAGCTAAGCGACTATCAGAACCCTGACCTAAACAAAATGATACCGCTCGACATACACCAGCTTATCCATACCCTCGATAGCTTAGCATGGGAACAGGCTTTTAGCCTTTACGGTGCAGATGAGGACTTTCCAGATAACTATAACCCTACACCTGATGAAGTGTTGAACCCTATTGAGTACCCCAAACTGACACCTGCTGAATTGGAGAGTATGTTTAAGCGGAACAGAACTGAAGTACTGATAAACGCATCCATTTGGCTCAACACCTTTAAGGATGTAATGACCATAGAGTTAATAGAGGCGCTCATTGCGAAAGCGAGACTTACAGGCGTTGATGTATGATGATGAACGATGAGTAGGCTTTGATATTTCAAATCTGTAAGCTATCTTTATAAGGTTTTCATGGTGATAGGGTTTATAGGGGCTGGTCTGTTCTCAGGCTGGCTTTTTTTTATACGCTAACTCAAACAGCTTCGAAAAATCGCAGAAAAACTCGATAAAAAACTCTACACAACCTTGTAGGTCTAATCGACTTTTCTTTCGAACAATATTGCGCCTACTCCAATAAGGAGAAATGAAAAGTAAGTGGCATGCAAACCACACCAAGCTCAAACTTTAAATCTTGCTGTCCTTACTTACTTTGGCATGAGTATTTAATGCCCTCCCATTCGGTTTAACTTATTTTTATATATTCGCTAAATGACTAAACATTATTATTGCAACTTGGGGCTGGAAAATCTATATGTGCATGCATTGAAGAATATCACTTAGATAAAATTAAATATGATAATATTGAAGAGTGAAATTAGTCTTAACCTACCATTGAGTAATCCAGTGATAATTTTTTCACTTGTATTATTCATCATTCTTTTTGCCCCGATCTTGCTCAACAAAATCAAAATACCTCATTTGATAGGGCTCATTATAGCGGGGGTTGTCATCGGCCCACATGGGCTTAATCTTCTTAGGCGTGATAGCAGCATTATTCTATTTGGAACGGTAGGCCTACTTTATATCATGTTTCTTGCTGGATTAGAAATTGACCTCAACGAATTTAAAAAAAACAGAGGCAAGGTTGCTTTTTTGGGATTAATGACATTTTCCTTACCGCTAACTGTGGGTGCATTGGCGAGCTACTATGTTCTTGGATATGGCATAATGTCGTCAATACTCCTTGCCAGTATGTTTTCAACTCATACCTTAATAGCATATCCGATAGCCAGCAAGTATGGAGTAGCACGAAACAAGGCGGTTACGCTGACCGTAGGGAGCACCATGATAACTGACATTTTAGCTCTGCTGATCCTTGCTGCAATTGCAGGTATGGCAAAGGGAGACATTTCCACAAGCTATTGGGTTAGGTTCGGTAGTTCGACAGTAGTTTTTGTATCCATTGTATTTTTCATCTTCCCAATTATTGCCCGATGGTTTTTCAAGCGATTTAGCGATAATGTTTCACAATATATTTTTGTGCTTGCTATTGTATTCCTTGCAGCATTTCTTGCTGAGACGGCAGGCCTTGAGCCAATTATTGGCGCGTTCTTTGCTGGATTGGTGCTCAACAGGTTCATACCTCACTTCTCGCCTTTGATGAACAGAATAGACTTTGTAGGAAACGCCTTGTTTATACCTTTTTTCCTTATTGGAGTGGGAATGCTTGTTGATGTTACCGTATTGGTAAAAGGATTGGGTGCGCTTAAAGTTGCAGGAGTAATCATCACAGTTGCTATTGCAACAAAATACGGAGCCGCAATGATAACAAAATATGTCTTCAAACTTACCAAAGATGAAGGGAGAATAATATTTGGTCTTAGCACGTCCCATGCTGCTGCTACACTTGCTATTATTCTTGTAGGTTACAATATCATTATTGGACAAAGTGCTTCGGGAGAGCCGATTAGATTGCTTGATGAAGATGTACTCAACGGAACAATTTTACTTATTCTTTTTAGTTGTACTCTGGGCTCATTCGTTGTGGAAAGAGCCGCCCGAAATATCGCCGCATTGGATGAAGAAGCGAAAACATCCGAAACGGAAAATAGTGAACCTACTGAAAAGCTACTCATATTTATTGAGCACCCAGATACTGTTACAGACCTTGTCGATATGGGATTATTATTGAAGCATCAAAAAAGTAGAATACCTGTATATGCATTGAATATTGTGAGCGATGACGGTGGTGACGGAAAACCTATTGCAGCAAGTGGCAAAATGATGAACAAAGCATTGATGCATGCAGCAGCAACGGAAAACAAAATTATCCCAGTTAACCGCTATGATATTAATATTAGCAATGGCATTATTTATTCAATAAAAGAACATAACATATCGGATGTTTTAATAGGCGTTCATCGAAACAATAACAGGAAAGAGTTTTTTGGAGCCATTGAAGACAACGTGCTTACTGCAATTTCTGAGACAATTTACTTTTACAATCCAGTTCAACCTTTGAATACCCTAAATCGTATTGTAGTGGTAGTTACTCAATCTGCTGAAATGGAACCAGGCTTTTTACATTGGTATAGAAAGATAATGACTATCGCCAAAGCAACTGACATGCCCATTATTATTTATGCAAGCGACGAAACCATTATTAAACTTCGACAGATTAATCAGGCAGTTCCCCTCCTGATAAATGTTACATTTAATACTTTTAGTATTTGGGACGAATTTCTTATTTTCACAGGGATACTTAGGGCTGACGATTTATTTGTGGTGATTTCATCTCGTAGAGGGCATATTTCTCATAACTCAGTATTGGATAAAATGCATTATTATTTGTCGAAACACTTTAACAATATTAGTTTTATATTGCTCTATCCCAAGCAATTGGAACACGGTGTAAAAATGGAAGACATTCAACATCCTGATGCATCGTTAATGGACATATTGGTAGATCAAGCGGATGCAGTAAATAAAACTGGTAATTTTTTAAAGAATATTTTCAGGAGTAGAAAAAGACATCATAATGAATGAAGATGAATCTACCTGCACCATAATTTCTCAATATCCAAGTATGGTGCTTTGTAGACATTCTTCAAAACCATTCGATAAAAAAGTCACCATAGCTTCATAGGTATCTCCGACTTTTCTTTCGAACAGTGGACGTCATATTCGTACCTTTGTCGTCCAGAAACAAGAAACATGAGCAATATTTCCTATACAACAAGCCAGTTGGATTTCCAATTGGCTGAACAAGAGATAGACTACTTCAAAATCCCAACTGATGTATTGCAGGCTAATGGGTTCACCGTAGATATGAACCAGATACCGTTAAGGAGCAACGAGTTCCTTGATGTGAACAACCACATGGGCAACATTGACCATTCCAAAACTGAAACGGTGGTGTTCAATATTCAGGTGGGTAAGGGCAAAACTCGTGCATGCTACGACCTGATAGCAAAGTATGCAAAGGAAGGTTACATAGTATTAGTGCTAAGTCCTTTTAAGAAACTTGTTGAGAAAGATTGGGCAAACCTAACCAAGCGCGGATTAGAAGCATTCAACTATGAGCACTTAGGGCAAACAATGGAAGCGGCAAAGCAACCTGGGTATCACTTCAATTTCATGCCGCATGTTGACCATAGCATTCATGTAATGACTATAAACTGCCTGTTGCAGAACCCTGGGGGAGAGGCATACGACCAGCTAAAAATCAAGCAGGAATTTCTACGTGGTGTTCTGAATAGCTGCTATGACGAGGATAGAGTTGAAAAGAAGGTTGTGATGTTCTTTGATGAGATACACGAGTCAATTCATAACTTCACTGACGAGTTTGTGCCTAACCTGATGAGGTGGAAGGGTGTGGTGCATAAGGCTTATGTTAGCAGTGCTACCTTCACACCTGCGGCAATTCCTGCTGTCCAACATATTGGAGCGCTAACAGGCGGCAACATTACAGTTTATGAGACCCCAAGACTTAAAATAGACCAGCCTGTGTCATTGCACCTGCACCTATTTGAGAGGGCATACAGTGGACAAAACCTGATGCCGCTTGACTATGTGGTACGCAAAATCATAGATGACAATAAGGACAAACAGATCAACATACTTACAGGGCATAAGAGCATGGCAAACGGGTTGCTGGATGCCGCAAATAGCCCTGATAATACCGACTTGATAAATGCCGTCAAGCTACTCAACCCTAATCTGATTACAAGTGATAACGACAATGAGTTTATACAGAACAGGAACAATTTAGGCACAGCATTTAAGACAGGCGTTGATATAGAGCAGTCAGATTCAGTGTTCATCTGCATACTCCCTTGTCTTGGCGGCAACGACCCTAAGTATGGCATTTTCAGCGATGGGCTACCTTCAATTATTCAGTCAATGGCGAGGATAAGGCGTATTGGGCATGTGCATGTCCTCATGCTAAAGCCCTCAACGATTATCAACAGGGAAAACAGCCTGCCTTATCTGCCAGAGGATATAACCGACAACACAGATACAGAGGAATACATACGCCAAAACAGCTTCTATACTGAACTACAGACCACATACAATCGGTTGAAAAACCGTGTAAGCGAACAGATAGCGGCACTGAACGACATTCAGACACAAGGCAATCTACAGTTAGGTTCCAGCTACCCATCGTTCAGCAACTACCTTGTAGAGGACAGCCAAAAGAAGTTGCTGGCTAACCATTATTCCTATGGTAAGGAACTAAACGCTTATGTCCTTTGGGGCGCAATCTATGGACAGTTCTGCAATGCTACACTCACTGAAATAACCTATACCTCTATTCGCAGGAGGAGTGTGCAGTTGACAAAAGACACCGCAAAGACAACGTTCGGAACTATGTTGACCGATGAAACAGTAACCCAAGCGGCAAAACTCGACCTGCCAGCCGCAGTTGAGCTATTGCTAAGGTCATTAGATACCGTTAGCTCTGGTGCAGATGGAGAACCTGGGGTAAGTGAAAAGGTGCAGTTCATTGCCAACCACAGACAACTCAATGCAGGTGCTATAAAGAACACCCCGCAATACGTCCAGAGCCTAATAGATGCCTATGTAACAATGGCTACTAAAGGCAAGGTTACAGGGCTGACTAAAGAGGACTACATACTTTCCTGCGCTGGGCTTGCAGGCAGTGTGGACATTGAGGACATAGAGAATGACCGTGTCTTACAGTTCCATAAACTCGACCAGCTACGTAAAGGCTTTATTACCTTCATGACGAAGCAAGCCGTACAAAACAGCAAGTCGGAGAACCTTATACACAGGGATGCACATACACAGCTACAGGACAGCTTTATTGCAGAATGTGAAACCGTTATTGCAGCACTCAATGGCGCTGACAGGCTATTAAAGGATAGGGTTTTCCCCTTCATGCCATCAGTGGCAGACATACCCGATATGGCAGCGAAAAAAGCAATCATCTACAAGGAGTTTGAGAAGTGCTTTACCAACGTGACGATGAAGAAGCGTATGCACAACAAGCTAAAGGACGAGTATTATTTGATAGAGGGCAGCGTTGAGCGCACTATATCACCCGACCTTCTTGAAGTAAGATTGCTGTAACCACTCGAAAGAAAAGTCGAGAGCATCCATATGGGTTGTTTGACTTTTTTGTCGAACGAAAGACGCTCGTGCTCACGTGAGATTAGGAGTGCTCAAATAGCCCCTTTTGTGCCCTCACACGTCAAGCTATTTGTAGCGCACCCATATAATATATATAGCGTTATTTGGGCTGTTTCCTGCACCATTTGTTGATAGCTGCTACAGGATGGCTTAAACAGCCTCAATTCCGCCCCTGTATATTGTAGCATTATTCTGCCCGTTTATGTTGGTGAAAGACTACCAGCACGAAAAAGCTACATCGAAATTTCCCACCCCAAAATTGGAAGCCCCGTTTCAATGAGTACCCCCCATGTGCATATACGAAGGTTGACCACCCCCTTCTTTCAGCCCGTCCTTAATTCTGGGTTGGGGGTATGCCCCCCTTGTCGCCCCACAGTTCGTTTATTCATCACTTCAAAAGCACTTAAAAATGGTTACAGTAACAGGTTACAGCCTTCGGCAGCAGAAAGAAGGCGACAAGAAACACTACATCTCCTTAGACCTTGAAGGGGATATTGAAATGGTGCAGTCGCAGAATAGCGGCAGGTTCTATGCCACAGTACGCAGGTGTACTATCAGCAGCACCTTCGATGAAGCCACCGCAGCACGTATGGTTGGCAGGCAGATGGCAGGGACGATAGAGCGTGTGCCATGTGAAGCCTACGAATACACCATGCCTGAAACGGGCGAGGTTCTGAAACTTGGCTACAGGTGGGATTATCAGCCAGAAGGAGGCAAGCGCATGGTTGCCGTAAGGTCAAAGGGAACAGACCTGTCGAAGCCAATAGCGGCCGAAACAGAGGTGCTAACAGAGCAGCCTGCAAAGCTGAACTAAGCTATGGTAAGGGTGGTATATGCTGCCCTTACCTCTTTTTGCTCTGTCTATATGGCATTCAATGGTGGCACTTCACCGAAGTTGTTCCTATAGCTATCCAACAGTTGCGCTTCTAACAACTCTGGTGTATCAGATGGCAACAGGTCAACGTGCAGCGTTTCAAATGGATAGTGTTCGGCAATCTTGGGCAGACTCTTATACCTTCTCCCGCAGATGTGAGCACCGCTATTGTACGAAGGTGACAAGGACTTCTTTAGGTCTAAAACCCTATCCAAAAATGAGGTAGCCTTTCCGATGTACAGTACGCCTTCACTGTCCGTGCCAAGAAACCTATTGATAGGTACACGCTTGCCATCAGCAACAGCTATGATTTTATAGACACCGCCTTTTTGTTGGTGGCGTTCGTTGATGCTATCCCAAAAAGTGTTGTCAGCAAATAAGAGTAATTCGCTTATGTCCATGTAGGCTAATGTACATCAATCCGCCTGTACACACAATCCACTACGCATTTCTTCACCCAAAAACAAATACAATGCAACTACAACAAGCCAGCCGTAAGAAGGCTAAAATCAAGCTGGGTATTCAATCAGCCAGCGGTGGCGGCAAAACCATGTCCGCCTTACTTATTGCCTATGGTCTGTGTGGCAACTGGAACAAGATTGCTGTTATTGATACAGAGAATAACAGTGCAGACCTATACGCCCACTTGGGCACATTCAAAACCCTATCATTGGAACCGCCCTACAGCCCTGAACGTTACTGTGAGGGCATCAACATCTGCCTTGATGCTGGCATGGAAGTAATCATTATTGACAGCACCAGCCACGAATGGGACTTCATCATTGACTACCATAGCTCTCTTGCAGGCAACTCGTTCACGAATTGGGCTAAGGTTCTACCACGCCATGATGCCTTTGTCAACAAAATACTCCAAAGCAATGCCCATTTTATCTGCACTATCCGCAGCAAGCAGGAATATGTGCTATCAGAAAAGAACGGTAAGCAAGTCCCTGAAAAGGTTGGAATGAAGGGAGTGCAGAGGGATAACCTTGAATACGAATTTACACTCGTGTTCGAGATGGACATGCAGCACAGGGCAAAGGCATCTAAGGATAGAACAGAGCTATTCGGTAGTAAGCCTGAATTTATACCATCGGCAGACACAGGCAGGGCTATTGCTGAATGGTGTAACACGGGCGTAGATGCGCCACCACCTGTTACCTATGAGGTGATGCTACAACGTGTCAGGACAGCCCCAAGCGTTCAAGACCTGAACAGCCTCTACTATGCCCATCCACAGTATCAACAGGTACTTGTACACGAGTTTACAGCACGAAAGAACCAGCTTAACAACATTGTTCACCAATCAAACCATCAGTAAAATGGAAGTACAAACCATTACAGAACCTGTGGCAGTGGGCGAAGCCCTTACCCAGGTCGTTGACAACATCGAGGTGATATCCTCGTCTAAGCCCTTCATTGAGGCTAACACAGTAGGCGGTACTCTGGACGAGATAAACAACAGGCATATCATACCTGTGTTCATCAAGGAGAATGAGCCAGTTATTGCACACGGGGAGTTCATAGATGCCACTATGCAGGCTATAAGCCATGTGTTCGCAGGCGAGACCATTTTAAAGCCTGCTATCAGGCTAAGCCACCCTATCAAGGGCAGAACCCCAGAGGCTCGTAATAAGCCTGCAAATGCCCTTCTTGACAGCGAAAAGACCCTGTATTATGAACGGATGGCATTCTGTGTGGAGATACCCTCTATAACCAACGAGATTGAGGGCAATCGCCTTAATCTTACCGTGGGTGGTGTCAAAGCCTATAACCTTGACAGCCTGATAAGCAAGAGCAGTGCGCAGCGTTTCAAGGTCTTTATAGGTTTCCGCAACCTCGTGTGCTGCAACCTGTGCGTACACACAGACGGCTACCTAAGCGACCTGAAGGTGCACAATCTTGACGTACTCTACAACTCTATCCTTTCATTGCTTACAGAGTTTAACGCTGTACAGATGGCGCAACAGCTACAGGAGTTCCAACAGTACAGCCTTACGGAACGGCAGTTTGCACAGCTTATCGGCAGGGCGCGTATGTATCGCCACATGTCGGACGGTGCTAAGTTGCTCATACCTGAGTTCGGGTTTGGTGATGCACAGATAAACAACATCTGTAAAGACTATTACAGCGACCTGAGTTTCCGCTGTAATGATGATGGCAGTATCAACCTATGGCGGCTTTATAACCTTCTTACAGGGGCTAACAAAAGTTCGTACATAGACCTGTTCCTTGACAGGAGCGCAAACGCTTACACCGTTACCAAGAGTATCATGCAAGCGGTGCAGGGTAAAGCCGATTGTTGGTACTTAAGCTAAGCCCTATGGAACAATCCTACACAGTCAGCTATGGGGATTGTAACAGCATCCTCATAATAAACACTATGGGGCGAATACGACAGTTGTACACACCGTTTAGGGTAATCTGCAGGGACGACTATATGAGCCTGCAAAAAGGCGTTTCCTTGTACGTGGATGAGGTCGCCTCTACACCTGACGATCAACTGCTGTTTATCACCAACACAGGTATCTACGCCCACACTCATTTCACCATTGTTGCCAGTTTCTAACTGCTACAAAGCACCCACCTACAAGGCATGGTATGGTTAGGCATATCGGGCGTATTAGCAGTTACATGGCAGGAGAGTTGTGCTGTATTTTGTTATCAGCTACCTGGGCTATGAGTATGTGCACGATGCTCATGGCAACGCTGATTTCTTTTGAGAAGGTCTTGCCTCTCCCAAATCTCAAAGACCCCTGAAAACGAAAATGAACTGTTGATTAATTGTGGTTGGTTAGCTATTTAACACGTTAGCCGACCACTTTTAATCACTATGGATGATGTTATTCGACAGAAAAGTCGGGACTACCTGTAAAGGTGTACTGATAAAACTTTCGAATGACAGCGAACCTCACGTAAGAATAAACCACCTGATAGGCGCAGCCCATACTTGGGTGCCCCAGGTTAAGGTAACATTGTTCACCTTAAACAAACAGCAAATGGCACATGCCAGCATAGAAGAATTTGTATGCAGGTATTTCAACCTGCCACAGACAGCACTTGTAGATGGTCTGCTGTATGCAGATAAGCACATGGAGATGGTTAATAGTTTATACAATCTACATCTACACACTGTCAAGCTATCAACAGGCACATTCATAGGTACACACAGCCAGCTTATGGATAGGAAGGCTGCTATACTTGACCAACTACACCACAGGCGAAATACAGCTATCCAAAAGGATGTTGAACGCTTGGAGTGTGATGTTGGCAAGGAGCGTACTGTTTATGAATGGTATGCCGTGCCCTATTGGATAGCAAGATACATGATAGATACCAATGAGGTAGTTTTGTCATGGCAGGATTGTTACTGGTGGGGCAGGTGTGTTATTGGGCAATCGTTGACCATGAATACAGCCGTCGTTTCATTGTTTAGCAGGCTGGAATGACAACAGTAAATGAAGTAAATGATTTTTAACCCGCACTTAGGCGGCCAACATTAGGACAACAACAATAATTCCAAGTGGACAACAAGAGGGTTTGGCAGAGTGGTCGAACGCGGCGGTCTTGAAAACCGTTGACTGTAAAAGGTCCGGGGGTTCGAATCCCTCTCTCTCCGCCAGGCTCCCTAACGGGAGCTTTTTTTATGCCCCTACACATGTGGCATTTCTTCATGCCTTCCAATTTATTACATTTGTCCTTGAACCAGCTTGATGCAAAATAGGAGCATGCACACCTTGATAGATATAAAAAAACTATGGTTAAGGCACAAAGCGACTATGATCTATAGTGCCAGCTTGGCTTTTCTACTGTTCTTACTCAGATGGTTGGAACTGCGTTTCATAATATTTGACCATTCTTTTGAAATATACATAGGCTTCATTGCCATCATATTTACGGTTTTAGGTATATGGCTTGCCTTGAAACTCTCAAAACCCAGGATCCAAACCGTGGTGGTGGAAAAAGAGGTGTATATACACAGGAACGAAAATTTTATACCGGACACATCCCTCGTGGCCCGGTTAGAGCTCAGCAAGCGGGAAATGGAAATATTGGCCCTGTTGGCAAAGGGACACAGCAACCAGGAGATCGCTGCGAAACTTTTTGTTTCTTTAAGTACCGTCAAAACACATAATCAAAACATTTTTGAAAAGTTGGATGTGAAAAGACGAATGCAGGCCGTTGAAAAAGCTAAAAGCTTGAATATCATCCCTTAAAACCTATACTTTAGTACGAAAATTACTGGAATGGCAGAAAAATGGCCGAAAGTATGACCGGAAATTTGTGCCTTATAGCCACATTTGCGCCAACAAAAAATAATACTATGACAAAAAATATTCTTATCCACGGACTAATATCCGGTATTATCGTTTCCGCATTAATGCTTTTTAGCATCAATTACCTGAGCCATTGCGAAGGCAACGTGGAGTATAACACGAGCATGCTCATTGGTTATGCTTCTATGCTCATAGCTTTTTCGCTTGTGTTTGTAGGTATTCGCAATTACCGCAATAAATACAATGATGGTATTATCAGTTTTGGTAAAGCGTTTCGGATAGGTCTTATGATCGTTCTGATAGCATCTACCATGTATGTCATCTCCTGGCTGATCACTTATACCTTTTTTATGCCCGACTTCATGGAAAAATATTCCGCACATATGCTCGACGAACTGAAAGCAAGCGGAGCAAGTCCTGCGGAAATAGCTAAGGAAACGGAAAAAATGGCCAATTTTTCGAAGATGTATAAGAACCCTTTCTTCAATGCAATGATGACCTATATGGAAATTTTGCCCGTTGGCCTCATCGTAGCAGTCATCAGTTCCTTAATTTTAAAAAGAAAAACAGCAAAAAACTAAATATGGAAGAACAAAAAGACCCAACAGGCAACACAACTTCTGGCGATAACACACCCAAAGTGACCGGGATAGGGGGGATATTCTTTTTTTCAGACGATCCCCAGGCAACAAGAGACTGGTATGCTAAAAATCTTGGGTTCCGGATCAATGACTGGGGCTCCGCCAGCTTTGAATTCAGGGATGTCAATAATCCCGAACAGGTAGGCTCACTCCAGTGGAACCCCTTTAAGAAAGGAAGTGATTACTTCGCGCCGTCTAAAAAGGAGTTTATGATCAACTACCGCGTTCAGGACCTTGAAGGGCTGATAAGCAGGCTCAAAGAGAATGGCGTAACCATATTGGACGATATAGTTACTTACGATTTCGGAAAATTTATCCATATCATGGATGCCGATGGCAACAAGATAGAACTATGGGAGCCTAAAGATTAAGGAATATGGAAGGGAAATCCCAATAGGGTAGCTGTCGTACTATTTTTTACTGATATTGATCGTAGTTTTTCCGCCACTGCCATTATTCAGTTCCAGCAGGTATACACCCGTGGGAACTTTGTCCAGGGATATAGAATTGTTGGCTTTATCTATGATACCTGTTTTTATTATTCTGCCATTTGCTGTGCTAAGACGGTAAGCAGTTTTGCCTTCGATCCCGGTAATGGTAAAAGTGTCGTCTGAGGGGTTTGGGAATACTTTTATATTATCTTTTCCAAGGGTTTTATTTTTTACAGACAGGCTTGACAACCAGTTTTTCTCCCCGATGAAAAGTGATGCATTTACCGTAGCAGTTTCATTTGAGATAAAGAAACGGTTGGGCCCCATGAACTCTATACCCTCGGTTTGCCATTCGCTGTTATCGCCTATTTCTATACGGCGTTTATTGCCGGAAAAGAACATATCCCCGTTGTAGTCATTGAGGAACCAAAGGAACGAGTTGGTCTTGAGCAGGGTATAACCCAGCAGTACGATCTCGTGCGTGGCGGCATTATAGCTGGCTGCAGTAAGCAGGCCACCAACATTATAGCTGGTATATGGGCTGAGGCTGTAAGTGCCCGGTACCTTAGGCATTTTGTAAACCCTTGTTTGTTGGTCCAGGCGGTCTTTGGTAAATATATAAAGCGAGTCGCCAATGGAGATGATAGACTCACAATCGTAATTGTTCAATTGGTTGGCGGTAAAGTTGGTTTGGTCGTTGTAGGAGAATGCGATCACATCCGCATTCACATGCACCGCAGTATCATTGCCGATGTCTGCTTTGCTGATGCGTAGTACCTTCAGGTTGGTCCGGTTGCCATTATTATTGCCAAAGTCGCCTATGTAGATATAATCATTGTCTGTGGTGATGTCTTCCCAGTCCACGTTGCTGTGGTTGTCTACATACACGGTTTGCAATATATGCCCGTCGCTGGTATCAATGCTGAAGAAAGTGGAGGGGTTGCCGCTATCATTATGCGTCCACAGTTTGCCGTTGTCCCAGGCAAGTCCTGAACTTTCAGTAATGGCTACCGGTAGCTGTGCGCGCAGTTGCATGGTGTCATGGGTCACCGGGTACACGCACGAGCCGTCATTGAACGTAGCATTAGGATCATAGTTACTGGCATAGGGGTCTGTACACCCGCCTTGTGCATTCGCAAGAGTGGGTAGCAGCAGTGTGAGCAGGATAGTAAGCAGAGGCCTTGCAGTCATTTCTTAGAATGATTTTTATGCACTGCAAGATAATGTGATTCACCCTCATATTGTGTTATTTTTGGCTTAACATGAAAGCCATTACCCGTACCATATTGGTACTCTCGCTGGTGAGCCTGTTCACAGATGTGGCCAGCGAAATGTTATATCCCATCATGCCGGTTTACCTGGAAAGTATCCATTTCTCAGTGGTATTGATCGGCCTGCTCGAAGGGATGGCAGAGGCCATAGCCGGTTTAAGCAAGGGCTACTTCGGTAAATTATCCGATAACAGGGGCCGTCGTGTGCCTTATGTACGATTGGGTTATGCGCTTAGCGCTATATCAAAACCCATGATGGCTGTGCTCACCTTTCCCCTGTGGATATTCTCGGCCCGTAGCATGGACCGCATTGGTAAGGGTATAAGGACAGGTGCTCGCGATGCAATGTTGTCTGACGAGGCTACACCGCAAACCAAAGGTGCCGTGTTCGGTTTTCATAGGGCCATGGATACTCTTGGTGCGGTACTGGGGCCCCTCGCGGCATTGGTATTCCTGTATTACAGGCCCGGTCATTACAAAAGCCTGTTCTTGCTGGCCTTTATTCCCGGTGTCGTCGCTATAGCCTTCACTTTCCTGGTGAAGGACAAAAATGTTAAGCCGAAACAAAATATAAGCAAGACCCGTTTCCTCGATTTTATCCATTATTGGAAAGCAGCTCCTCAGCAATACCGCAGTCTGCTGGTAGGCCTGCTGTTTTTTGCCCTGTTCAATAGCTCAGATGTATTCCTGCTGTTGAAAATTAAGGACACAGGTATTAGCGATACAGGTACTATTGGGGCCTACATCTTTTACAATATTATCTATGCCGCGGCTGCATTCCCATTGGGCCTTTTGGCCGACCGCATAGGGCTCAAGAGTATTTTTATTTCCGGCTTGCTGGTATTTGCGATAGTATATGCGGGTATGGGCTTTAGTCATTCCCTTTATGGTTTTTTCGCACTCTTCTTGTTGTATGGTATTTACGCGGCAGCTACAGAGGGCATTGCCAAGGCATGGATATCAAATATATCCGATAGGCAAGATACAGCTACCGCCATTGGCACATATACCGCATTCCAAAGCATCTGTACCCTCCTGGCCAGTAGCCTTACCGGCCTGCTCTGGATGCAACTGGGGGCGGGCTATACATTTATGATCATAGCTGCGGCAACAGTGATAGCCGCACTATACCTGCTTACTTTGAAAACGACTGCTGCTGCATAGTTCAGTGGCATTTAAAATATTCGAAAGGCTCTTTGCAGTTATTGCATTTGTATAATGCTTTGCAGGCTGTTGCCCCGAAGCGGCTGATCAGGTCTGTATTGTCCGACCCGCATTTAGGGCACTTAACAGAGCTGCTTAAAGAGAATATCTGGTTGCAGGATGAGTGTTCCGGCGGAGCTATACCGTATTGACGCATTTTTTCTTTGGCTGTATCACTCATCCAGTCTGTCGTCCATGCCGGGGCATAAACAAGTTTTACGGACACGGGGCTTACTCCTTTTTCAGCCAGCAATCGTTCTATATCTTCTTCTATGATGCCCATTGCCGGGCATCCGGTATAGGTTGGTGTCAGTATGATCTCGTAGCCTTTTTCAGTGATAAGCACATCGCGTAGCATACCTATCTCCTGTATGGTGAGGACAGGTATCTCCGGATCCGCTATACCCTCCAGGTATCCCAGTATCTCTTCTTTCGTATGTTGCTCTTGTCCTACCATGTGGCGTCCGGGTAAGCGCGTTGCAGGTATTGCATTTCAGATAGTATATGTCCCAGGTATTCGGTATGCACACCTCTTTTGCTCCCGCTTTGCATATAGCCGTCACCGGGCATGAGCAGGGTAGCTTCTTTCAGTACATTTTCTATATGGCCGTACCATCGTGATCTTATTGCCTTAGGGTCAGCAGCGATACCAGCTGTTATTAGTTCCTCTTCCACCTCATCTGTCTCGAACAGTTCTCCCGTGTACATCCATAGTGCGTTCACTGCATTTTGCATCCGCTGGTAGCTTTCTTCTGTGCCGTCGCCCAGTCGTTTCACCCAGTCTTCTGCGTGCCTGCGGTGATATTTCACCTCCTTCAGCGTTTTGGCGGCTATGGCAGCTATGGTCTCATCTTTACTTTGCTGCAGGTCTTCGAACAGGTAGCTCTCGAACACCGAGATGAATAGCTGCCGCGCCATAGTATGGGCAAAGTCGCCATTGGGCAGCTCGGTTATCAGGTTATTGTAGAATTGTCTTTCCGGCCTACGGTAGGCCAGGTCGTCATCCGTTCTCCCCTTGCCTTCTACTTCGCCTGCATATTTCAGCAAGGCCTGCGCGCGGCCTATCATGTCCAGTGCAAAATTGGTTAGCGCCAGGTCTTCTTCTATCATAGGCGCCCTGCTGCACCATTCCGACAGGCGGTATGATAGCACCAGCGCATTATCGCCAAGGCGCAGGGCATAATTATATAAAGCGGTTTCCCTGTTCATCTTAGATATTTTTAGCCCCTTCCGGGATGGTATAGAATGTGGCCAGCCGGTATATCTTATCATTGGCCGGGTCAAAGAGCATTTCTTTATCGTCCGGCCTCGATGCGGTTATGGCCTCCGTCGGCACTACCCATATACTGGTGCCCTCACTACGGCGCGAATAGGTATCCCGGGCATTTTGCAGCGCCATTTCTTTGTCGGCGGCATGTATGCTGCCCTGGTGTATATAATTGGCTCCGGGCTTGCTTTGCATGAACACTTCCCATGTGCCTAACTGTGTATCTGGCGTCATAACCAATGTTTTGAATGAATTAATTTTTGTTCGCTCTTTTATCATAGTAGGCCTGTGCTGCACGGCGCACCCAGGCCCCATCTTCATGCACCTGTTTGTGGTGGTCCATACGCTGTTTGTTGCAGGGGCCGTTGCCATTTATTACACTACGGAATTCCGCCCAGTTGATCTCACCATGATCATAATGGCCGCTGTCCTCATTCCATTTCAGGTTAGGGTCGGGTATTGTAAGCCCGATCACCTCGGCCTGCTGCACCGTTTTGTCAATGAACTTCTGCCGTAACTCATCATTGCTATGTCGTTTTATCTTCCAGCGGAAGGCATCACCTGCATGTGGTGATTCGCTGTCGTGTGGGCCAAACATCATCAGTGAGGGCCACCACCAGCGGTTCATCGCATCCTGTGCCATCTCGCGCTGCTCCGCCGTACCGCGCATCATGTGTGCCATTATCTCGTAGCCCTGCCTTTGGTGAAAGCTCTCTTCTTTGCATATTCGTACCATCGCGCGGCTGTATGGGCCGTAGGAGGTGCGTTGCAGCGACACCTGGTTCACTATGGCGGCGCCGTCCACCAGCCAGCCTATCGCGCCTATATCTGCCCAGGTAAGCGCTGGGTAGTTGAATATGTTGGAGTATTTCGCTTTGCCACTATGCAGTTGCGCTATCATCTCATCCCGGCTGATGCCCAGCGTTTCGGCAGCGCTGTATAGGTACAGGCCATGCCCTCCCTCATCCTGTATCTTAGCCAGCAGTATTTGCTTTGCCCTCAGGCTGGGAGCACGCGTTATCCAGTTGCCCTCCGGCTGCATACCGATCACTTCAGAGTGGGCATGCTGCGATATCTGCCGTACAAGGTGCTTCCGGTAACCTTCCGGCATCCAGTCCTTCGGTTCTACCGCATCACCGGATTGAACGCGCTCTTCAAATTTTTGTAAGAGCAGCTCGTTCAGTTGATTTTCTACTTCCTGTATCGCGTCCATATAAATATCTTTTTTGGTTTAGAGCGTTCCCCTCCGTTCCTGCTCTGCTTCTATCGATTCGAACAAGGCCTGGAAATTACCCTTGCCAAAGGACCTTGCTCCTTTACGTTGTATGATCTCGAAGAACAGGGTAGGGCGGTCCTCTACAGGCTTGGTGAATATCTGTAACAGGTAGCCTTCTTCGTCCCGGTCCACCATGATGCCAAGGCTCTTCAATATGGCAAGGTCTTCGGCTATATCGCCCACGCGTGCGCTCACGGTATCGTAATATGTACCCGGCACATGCAGGAACTCTACGCCACGTTTGCGCATTTCGCTGATGGTAAATACAATATCGTCGGTGGCTACGGCTATGTGCTGGCAGCCCGGTCCTTTGTAGAAATCCAGGTATTCCTCCACCTGCGATTTCTTCAGTCCTTGTGCGGGCTCGTTAATGGGGAATTTGATGCGCCCGTTGCCATTGGTCATTACCTTGCTCATCAGTGCGGTATACTGGGTCGATATATCCTTATCGTCAAAGGTGATCAGGTTGGCGAAGCCCATTACATTAGCGTAGAAGTCCGACCATATATTCATCGTGCCCAGTTCCACATTGCCTACCATATGGTCTATGTATTTAAGGCTGGTTGAGCCCGGGTTATACTCCGATTCCCATTTCTCATAACCCGGCAGGAATATACCCTTATAGTTTTTACGTTCCACGAAGATGTGTACCGTTTCACCATAGGTGTGTATGCCGGCGCGCACCACTTCTCCATATTCATCCGCTTCCACCTGTGGCTCAAAATATACCTCTGCACCACGACTTACGGTTTCTTCAAAGGCTTTGCGTGCATCGTCCACCCACAGGGCTATTACCTTCACACCATCGCCGTGCTGCCTGATGTGGTCCGATATATCACTATCCGGGTCAAAGGGGGTAGTAAGCACCAGCCTGATCTTATCCTGCTGTAATACATACGATGCCCGGTCCCGCACGCCCGTTTCCAGTCCTGCATAGGCCAGCGACTGGAATCCGAATGCTGTTTTATAATAATGGGCTGCCTGCTTGGCATTCCCTACATACAGCTCCACATAGTCGGTGCCGTTTATGGGCAGGAAGTCCTGCGCCTTATCGAATATCTTTTCGATACCGTAGTTGTAATTCTCAACTTTTTTCAGATCTGCAGTATCCATATTGAAATTGTTTTGTGTTTACATTGATACTATCCTTTCAAGCTCCTATTCTCCTCCTAGCCACGATTTATAATAGTCCGGCACTTCTATTTTTAGTGCTTCTTCAGTTATCATCATCGGGGCAAAGGGGTCTATCATTACCGCCAGTTCTTTGGTTTCTTTTTGGCCTACGCTGCGCTCTATAGCTCCGGGGTGCGGGCCATGTGGTATACCGCCGGGGTGCAAGGTCAGTTGTCCTTTCTGTATGTTGTTACGGCTCATGAAGTCACCGTCCACGTAATACAATATCTCGTCAGAGTCTATATTGCTGTGGTGATATGGTGCAGGTATGGCCTGCGGGTGGTAATCGTATAGCCGCGGCACGAAAGAGCATACTACGAAATTCCGGGTCTCGAAGGTTTGATGTATGGGGGGCGGCATATGTACACGCCCCGTTATCGGTTCGAAGTTGAAGATGGAAAAGGTATAAGGATAATGATAACCATCCCAGCCTGCCACATCAAAGGGATGATATAAATAAGTATAGGGGAAGATGTGGCCCTTCTTTTTGATGAGTACATCAAACTCACCCTGCTCATCATGGGTTTCCAGCTCTACCGGTCTTTTAATATCCCTTTCGCAAAAGGGCGAATGCTCCAGTAGCTGCCCGAAATCGTTCCGGTATCTCCTCGGCGTGAATATAGGGTCGTGCGATTCGAGGAACAATAGCCGGTTATCGCTATTGTCGAATTGTATCTTATATACCGTACCGCGGGGGATGATAATATAGTCTCCGTATTTAAAGGGTAGCTTACCGAACATGGTATGCAGCGTGCCACTGCCTTTGTGTATGAAGATCATTTCATCGGCATCAGCATTCTTGAAGAAATAATCGTTGCCCTTGGTTGGCGCAGCTAGGCCCACCTGCATAGCCGCATTCACAAAGAGTGTTTTGCGGCTTTTTAAATAGTCGTCCTCAGGCTTTATGTCAAAACCCATAAAGCTCATGGCATTCAGGCTGTTGTCCATGGCCACTTTGGGGGCTACTGAGTAAGGCTTGCCTTTTTGTTTCACTGCCGTAGGGGCGTGCAGGTGATATACCAGCGATGATAAGCCCCCAAAGCCCTGTGTGCCTACCAGTTCTTCCTGGTACAGCTTGCCGCCGGGCTGGCGGAATACTATATGGCGTTTATCAGGTATCGTCCCAAGGCTATGATAAAAAGGCATCTGAAAGCATCTTTTAATTCAGGGACAATTTTAGATGCTATCAAAAACTAATAAGCTGACCGTGGTCAACTTATTTGATGATTAAAGTCATTGATGCGTTCCGCACCCTGCCCCTTATGGCTGACTTTTGATATCCTGTCACACACTTTTATTTCCCTCTTGTGCGGATGCCTCAGAATGGCCGAAGGGGGATTTTTAGAGATTGTTATTCTTAATGCAATTCCTTATTACATAATTCTCCAAGATCCCAATTCTCTGTTTTGATGAGATTGTCAATGTTTTTGCAAAACCAATTGAACGATGTTTTATGATGATTTGCTTTGTAGGTGGTATATAAGTACCAAAAAATAGCCTTCGTATCATTATCACTAAACCCATGTAGTTTATATATTCTGTCGCCAAAAATACACAACCGGTATATGTAATTAGCTTTCTCGGCCTGTTCATTCATGAAAAATACGACATGGAATCGCCACTGTTTATCTCCAGGCTTCATACAATAATAACCTTTCGATGTATCGGGCACTGCATAAATGTTTATAAATGTTATCAATGTGTTCCTGCTGTTATTTGCAAGAAAATCTTTAGTCGTAAATTTTGTGGTGTCCCATACAATCTTATAATCTAGAAACCTTTGTATATACTCTCTATCTGGGTTTATATTATATCGCTTAATTTCGTCAGCTAATATCAATACCTTGGCTTGAAGCAGGTATTTCTCATCGACCTTTGCTGATAAGGGCAACGCAAATAGCATATTTTCAATGAAGAGGAAGAGAACTATTACTCTAATCATTTTGCATTTTATTATTTTTTTCTTCTTCTTGGAAGGCTCTCGATCCATCCGTCTGGCGCATGTTTGTAGCCCAGCCAGGGTATAGCAAACTCGTGTCTTAGCAATTCGTCCGGTTTGCAACCGGCATTCTCCTTCCTTCAGCCACATAGAGCTTCAACACCTCATGGGTTTCAGTTTCCCCAACTTAAATCTACAAATAAAACGAAGTACTTTTACTTCCCCCAATAAGTCTCTTTCCTCAAGAGGACTCATCGGCATCAGGTCACTGAAGCTGAGAAATGTTCCTTTATTTCCCCCTTGTGCGGATGCCTCAGAATAGCCGAATGGGGCTTCCTGGTCTACTACAGAATGCTCGCCATCATCTATTATCACTAGCTCTTTCTCCGGGTAATCCTGCCGCAGGAACAAACTTATAGCCGTAGGAATGAAGCGCTGCCTGTTGGCAGTGGGCATAATGCAGGAAACAAGAGGTTGAAAAGTCGTCATCTATATTAAGATAAAAATGCAAGACTTTCATACGCCTCAAACTATTCATTCCAATTAGTTATTTGAGATGGTAGAGCCAGTTCTAATAAATCCTAGCTTTAAATAATCCTTGCCCATAAAAAAGCTAGGATTTAGTAAGATTACCTCATTGTATTTTTTACCATATACAATCCCTTGTTCATATATGTTAGAGTCCGGCATATTTAAATATATGTAAGGATCGTCTTGACCTTCAACCACATCCCATGTACCAATTAACCGCCGATTGCTAATATTTAAAGAAAATTTTTTGTCGGCCTTCAATATAAGGACGGGAGAATCTATACAAGGACCATTTTCTTTTTCACATTCTGACAATCGATATTCCCCAACCATTTCTCGCCGTATATTGTCATCGCTGTTACAGGAATATAAATTATTGATAAGTAACAGAAAAAATACTGACCTTAACACTATGCTACTTAAATATTCATTTGCGGCTTTCATCATCAAGTAATTTCTTAGCTTCTTGCATGAGAGCATTTTTTAAATTCAAGCTGGCCTGCAAAGTACTCTTGTTGTCGAACCATCGTGTGCTCTTGCTTTTTTGATCAACTATAAAATATTGACCATTCCCAAATCCATAGATATACATATTGTCATAACCGATACTGTCAACATTTTCAATTATCACTTTCTCTGTTTTCGAATTATCCTCACGCATACAGAGAGTTCTTATTTCACCAGTATTTTCCAAGTAGTAGTTGTTAATTTTTATATATTTTATTTCATCAGTTGAAAAAATACATCCGGTTATTATTACCATAAACAGAAAATAAAAATGTCTCATTATTTGTGAATTTGAGAGTTAAAATCAACATCTTTCCAAGTAAAATTAAACTCCACATATGTATTACCCAATGGAATAATCCTGCCTCATAGAGCTTCAACATCTTACGGTTTTCAGTTTCCCCAACTTAAATCTACAAATAAAACGAAGCACTTTTACTTTACCCGGTGAGTCTCTCTTTTCCAGAGGACTCGTCGGCATCAGGGCACTGAAGCTGATAAATGTTCCTTTATTTCCCCCTTGTGCGGATGCCTCAGAATGGCCGAAGGGGGATTTAGGGGGATGTCGTTCGCGCTGAAAAGAAATCACTTCACCCGATGAGTCTCGCTCCTCAAGAGGACTCATCGGCATCAGGGTACCGAAGCTGAGAAATATTATTATCCTAATGAGCCAGGTCGGAGTATGACAATGCCACATTGACACCCGCTCCCCACACCCCGCCTTCATCCACGGATGTCATTCGCAATCAAATACTATCCTGCTAGGGTATCATAAAAGAAATATTTGGAACCCCCACCCCCAATATTGTATCTTGCCGGGTTGCCGTTCGTTTTTACAAAAAAAAGCGGCTCAAAAAAGGAAAATGAAAGAACAACAAGAGGGCGGGGTTGAGATAAAAGTGAGAAAGAAATGGGAATTTTTTGAGAAATTTTTGTGATATTTTTTGCACCTAACTCATTCATTATCAATAAAAAAGTGAGAAATAAAAATTATTCGCATTTTGGCGCAAATTGTCCAAAAAACTTGCGAAGGAAAGGAATAGAATAGCCGTCTAAATATTTGAACAAACGAACAATATGAAAAAACTGACATTAGCTATTGGTGTATTGCTCTTATCTCTCTCCGTTCAGGCACAGGTAGGCCCGGAGATTACCTCATGGATAAGAAATACCAATAATGCCACCGGCTACAACAACATACCCTCTAATTGCCAGACCATACAGTACTCTACGAACAATGTGTATGTAAGCTGCACCTGTATTCCCGGCTACGATATTGGTCCCTGGATCGGTAACCCCAATGTAGCACAGAATCAGAATTTCGTGTTTAAGATCACACGCAATCCACAGCCCAATACGGGTACCCCGGTAACCGTTGGGCTTGGCCATATTGGTGTATGGACGAATGGTGTCAGCATTTTCAATTCCTCGGACGCGCAGACCTACAATAACCAGGGCGTGTGGAACCGTAATGCTTATTTCTTTGAAGGGAGTGGCTTTGATAGCTGCCTGGGCCATCCGCAGCAAAACGGGGAATATCACCATCATGTGAGCCCTACCTGCCTGTATGATGATATGGATAGCACGCATCACTCGCCCATTATAGGCTACGCCTTCGATGGCTATCCCGTATATGGTGCATATGCTTATACAAATACCAATGGTACTGGCCCCATCAAAAGAATGGCATCGTCATGGCAAAAGCGCACCATGGCCGACAGAACCACTTTGCCCGATGGGTCAACGGCATCGCAGCCCGGCCCGGCTATAAATGCTACTTATCCCATAGGGGCATTTATTGAGGATTATGAGTTCGTACAAGGTAGCGGCGACCTTGATTCCAACAATGGTCGTTATTGTATAACGCCTGAATATCCGCAGGGTACTTATGCTTATTTTGTTACTATAGATGAGAGCCGTACTCCCGTATTCCCATATACTATTGGTACACACTATTATGGTACTGTGCAGACTGGGAATACCGGTCCAAACAGTGGTCACAATACCATCACAGAATCTACCACTGTTTACAATGGTCCTACTGCTGTCAACGAAGTGAAGAAGCATATTAAATTCGAACTGTACCCTAACCCGGTAAAAGATTACGCCTTTATCTACTTCGACCCGGGAAGTGCCAACAACATCACCGGCACTATATGCGATGCAAAAGGCAGCGTAGTAAAAACGATGGACTATATGCAGCCGAGCATACAATATTCAATTGATCTCACCACATTGCCCTCGGGCGTGTACACCATGCAGTTGGTTTGCGACCAGGATAAAGTGGTACAAAAAATAATAGTTGCAAAATAGTTGGGGAGTAAATTTGGTTTTTTTCATGCGTGGCTGCCGGAAGGCAGCTACGTTTTTTAATTTTGTACCCGGTATGAAGAAGTTTAAGAGATTCCGGGTACTTGTTTTTGCTTTTTGCCTCTTTGGCACATTTGCCTATGCGCAGCCTCTGGAGAAAGTGCAGCTCCGCACCGGTGATCTCCTGTTCCAAAACCTCGACTGTGGCCCCCTCTGCGACGCCATCGAAGCTGTGACACAGGGCTTTGATGGCCATAAGTTCTCCCATATCGGCTTGGTCTACTTAAGGAATGATACTACCTATATTATAGAAGCCATGGGCAGTGGCGTAAGGCTGGTAACCCTTGATGACTTTAAGAAGCGCTCAAAGCATAAACTGTATGCAGCAAGAGTACAGGAGCGCTATCAAAAGTTGGTACCTGCGGCTGTCAGCTACTGTCTCAGCTCATTGGGCATACCCTACGATGATGCCTTCCTTTATGATAACCACAAATATTACTGCTCCGAGTTGATGTATGATGCCTTTAAAAAAGCGAACCATAACAAGCCCTTCTTCCGTCTTGAACCTATGACCTTCAAACAACCAGGCTCGCAAAAGTTCTTTCCTGTTTGGGTAAAGTATTATGCAGACCTCGGTATACCTGTACCTGAAGGTAAGCCCGGTATCAATCCCGGTGGTATATCCCGTTCACCAAAAATTACCATACTTAATGCAAAAGATGATCAATAAAAATGCCCCGCAAAATACGGGGCATTTCAAACACCATTTTATTATCTGTCCTCTTATAACTTGATGGATACGCCACCCACGAAACCGAATGTGCTGTACGGTATCACATATTTAGGTATTGCGTTACCGGCGGCATCACGTGTATTGTAGGTGATCTTTCTTTGCTCTTCAGGTATAGTGTTCAGCCTGTCCTCACCATTGATCGTGTACTTTGTTATTGTAGTTTCCTTTGCATACATCGACAGCGCCGTAACATCCAGCTCACCGAACAGCTTTATGGTCTCATTGATGTGAACGGTACCGCCGAGGCCGCCATACAGGCCGATGAAGAAAGCAGGTTTGGTAACGGCTTCGCTTTCATATACATTGTCATCTTCGGTCGGGTTGCCGCGGGTCTCCGCTTTGGTGGTGATATTACCTACAATAGGCACGGCCAGCCCGAATTTGGCGAAGGCATCTACACGGTCGTATGTGTTTTGTATCACTACAGCCGGGGTGATGATGGTAGGCATTGATGTATTGGTATTAGCCTGTACCCTCTGCCCAAACCGGGTGGTGAGCGAGCCGGCAATATCCAGTTTGTAGGTCGCTGCGGCAGCAGTGGTTTGTATCCCAAGCTCCATGCCTACATAGTCGTTGAACATATGGCCAACGGCGAGCCTTGCCTGTATGCCGGCCATGTAAGACGCTCTTTGGGGCTGTGTGTAGGTGCCATCGTAGGTAACACCATGCTGGCTGGGTATACCGGTGAAGATCAAATTTTGGCGCATCAGTGGCATGGCATAGGCTATGCTTGCACGCAGGTATGTCTTGGGTGTTTTGTCTTCGCTCTCATACCACTTGTTGTTTTTGTTTGGTCCGGCGAAGCTTTGTGCTGCGGTAAATACCAGCAACATGAGTGTAAAGATCTTTTTGCTCATAAGAAAAAGTTTTTGTTAAAGAATTCTGTTTTTAAACATGCAACAGGGTTGTGTAAAGCGTGATTACCTGTTACCTCTTATACTAACTATCTTCTTTTTATTTACTCTTCTTACTTATCTTATCTAGTGCTCTTGGTTATATCAATTATCAAATAACAACGTGTTCTTTTTTCAGCACCTTATCCTGGAAATAGGTGCAATCCTGAATTACTGCTTTTATACGTGCAAGGTCGGTATCGGTCAGGTTTGAGCCGGAGGGCAGGCAAAGCCCTTGCTCGAACAGGCGCTCTGAGGTGCCGTCGCCGTAGAAGGGGGTGCCTTCGAATACCGGCTGCATGTGCATCGGCTTCCACAGAGGACGCGATTCGATGTTCTTTGCTTCGAACGCAAGGCGTAGTGTTTCGCGGCTGATGTGAGCTTGTTTAGGGTCGACGAGAATGGTGGTAAGCCAGCGGTTACTGAAATAGCCTTCCGGTTCGTGTACAAAACTTACCCCGGGTATCCCTGCCAGTGCCTCTGTGTACCAGCTGTAGATGCGCCTGCGTTGTGCTATGCGTGTATCCAGTACCTCCATCTGTCCACGGCCTATGCCGGCACATATGTTGCTCATGCGGTAGTTGTAGCCTACCTGCGAGTGCTGGTAATGTGGCGCTTCATCACGCGCCTGGGTAGAAAGGAAGCGTGCTTTGTTCACCAGTTCTTTATCGTGCGATACCAGTGCGCCGCCGCCGGAGGTTGTGATTATCTTATTGCCATTGAAGGACAGTGCGGCCATCCTGCCAAAGGTGCCACACATCTTGCCATGTAATGATGAACCGAGAGCTTCTGCGGCATCTTCCAATACCGGTATATCATAGCGGTTGGCGATGGCCATTATCTCGTCCATCTTGGCCGGCATGCCATATAGGTGAACCGGTATGATGGCTTTGGGCTTTTTGCCTTTGGCCACACGATCCATGATAGCCTGCTCAAGAAAGCGGGGAGACATATTCCATGTCTCGTCTTCGCTATCTACGAACACGGGTGTTGCTCCCAGGTATTTTATGGGGTTGGCCGATGCCGAGAATGTAAAACTCTGGCAAATTACTTCGTCACCGGGCTGCACTCCCAAAAGCACCAATCCAAGGTGCAGTGCAGAAGTACCGGAGCTCAAGGCAGCTACATGTACGTCTTCGGCGAGGTAGCCGGCTATGTCTTGTTCCAAACCATTCACATTGGGACCGAGAGGAGCTACCCAGTTACTGTCGAAAGCTTCCTGTACGTATTTCTGTTCTGTGCCACCCATGTGGGGTGAGGATAACCATATCTTTTGATACATAATTGCTCAGTTTTCGTTTTTTTCAATTACCTGGTTATGAAATTTTATTGCTTTGGCGGGTATACCCACTGCGGTACATTCATCGGGCAGTGTTTTGGAAACTACCGCCCCTGCACCTACAATGGTATAACGGCCTATCTCTAACTGGTTGATGATCTTGGCCCCGGTACCCGCATATACGCCCTCCTTTATCCTTACTTCACCTGATATGTTCACTGAAGGCATAAAAGAGGCGTAGTCTTCTATAACCGTATCGTGTCCAACGGTGCAGCCAAGGTTAAGTATAACGAAGTTGCCAATACTGATGTTGATGGTGATGATGCAGCCTGCGCAGATAATGCAACCTTCACCTATGCTGACATCGTCTGCGCCTACCAATACATTCGGATGTATCAGGGTAGGGTAGGAGATGTTGTTGTTGGTGATGCTGTCGATGATCTTCTTCTTGGTGGCGGGATTGCCAACCGCAAAAGCTACACAAAGAGGTTCGGCCCAGGTATTCAGTTCCTCCCTGCCACCGAGGACAGGAAAACCGTTTACTGTTGTGCCAATCGCTACCCCATCGTCGAAAAAGCCTATGAATTCATAGGTCTTCGATGAAGCGTTCAGCTGGTCAACCAGCATTTTCACTTCGCGCCCGAAACCACCTGCCCCAAATACGGCGATCTTTTTCATAAGCTATCGTTTTTAATTACTGCCGGTAAAACGTTCCATAGTTGCAGCAGTAGCAGAGCTAATACCTTCAGAACGCAATACCTTTTTAATGGTTAGTAAGAATATTTTCAGGTCGAGTGCAAAGCTCATATGGTCCACATACCATACGTCATAATCGAATTTCTGCTCCCAGCTTATTGCATTACGGCCATTCACCTGCGCCCAGCCAGATATGCCCGGCAATACTTCGTGCCTGCGCAACTGTTTGTAGGAATATAAAGGAAGATAATCTACCAGCAAGGGGCGGGGACCTATAAAGCTCATGGTACCGTTCAGGATATTGAATAGCTGGGGTAGTTCATCAAGGGAATATTTCCTCAGAAGGATGCCTGTCTTTGTAAGCCGTTGCTCATCGGGTAATAGCTTTCCCTCAGCATCACGGGTATCGAGCATGGTCTTGAACTTGTAGACATTGAATGGTTTATTGCCCATCCCAACCCTTCTTTGCTTAAAAATTATATTAAATCCCTTTTGTGCAGCAATAAGATATATGCTCACCACTATCAACAGTGGAGATAATACTACGAGCAGTATCAATGCCATCAATATGTCAAACAGTTTTTTGAAGAACGGGTACATGATCGAACTGTTTATTGTTAAGTATGCTATTGTATATCTTATATACTTCTTTACCTGTATTATTTACGTCCAGCACATCCAGGAGCATCCTCCTGCCCCGTACGGCCATTGCTTTAGCTTCTGCATAATTATTGCGGGCATCCATAACGCTTTCGGCAATTTGCCTTGGTGAGCCGGGGCTTACGAGATAGCCGGTTACGCCGGGTATCACTATATCCGGTAAACCTCCAACATTGCTGGCTACGGTAGGCACTTCCAGCAGCAATGATTCAGCTGCTCCGCCCAGGTTCTCGCTGTAAGAGGGGTGCACCACAACATCTATGTCGGGATATAATTCCGGCACATCGTTTCGGGAACCGAGGAAATAGATATTATCCCCACAATATTTTTTGCCCATTTCCATGAGCTTTAATTCATAGTCTATCGCCCCATCCCATGCGCCGCCTATTATAACCACCTTTATGCTGCTGTCCTGTTCTATGCATTTTGACATGGCTATAAAAAAATCCTCATGTCCCTTAATGCCATTCTTTTGGCCGATGTACTTTTTAGGTTTGTACATGTAGGCTACCATGGCAACAATGAAATCCTCTTCTTTAAAACCTAATATGCTCCTAAGTTTGCCTTTGGGCATCATTTGGATGAAAGACAGGTCGGTGCCATAGTAGGATAAGAATACTTTATGGTGTGCAATACCACTCAGTATGTATTTGTCCTGCGTCCATTTGCAGGAGGCTATCCAGTAGTCGTTCCTGTTGCGGGTCATCAGGTCTGCATTTCTGAAGAGGTAGTGCTCGAGATGTAATGGTCCCGGTACCTGGAAGACAAAAGGGATATCCATTTTGTAACACTTCCTGTACAACCGGGCAAACAATGTGGTTATGAGAAAATGGCTATGAACGATGTCAGGCCTGCATTGCTTCAATATTTTTCTAAAGGCACGGAATGATGATAAGAGTTTGTGTGGCGCCAGCGAAAAATTGAAATTATACACCTCTATACCGTCAGCAGTATATTTATCTGCCATTTTGCCTTCGGGCAGGCATACAGCCACTTCAACACCCTGTGCTGCTAGCACTTTTATTTGCCGGTATGCCCATGTGGCGCCCACGCCTGTTTTTATAAGGTGCAGTACTTTCATGCACTTGCGTTTAAAACGGTTGAGTAAAACCCTGCACGCTCTTTGTCGAGCCTGCTATTCGTATATCTTTTAGCAGTTTCTATATTCTGTGCCGACATTGTGGCAAGCTTTTGTTCATCCCTACCTACTTTCATGATCATCTCTGCCAGTTGCCTGTAATTTTCTTTTTCAAAAAGGTATTCCTTATCCAACAATTCGGGTATGCCTCCCACTCTTGAGCCGATGCAGGCAAGGCCACGGGCCATAGCCTCGATCATAGCACGGGGCAGGCCTTCGGTCCTTGATGCAAGGACAAACAGGTCTGAATTGTCCATTTCCTGCTCTATCCTGTCCCGTTCAGTAATGGTGCCCAGGAAGCTCACGACATTACCAATGCCGAGCTCTCCGGCCATTTGCTTTACTTTTTCGAGATTCAGGCCGCCGCCAATCCATACCATTTGAAAAGGGAAGCCTTGCTCTTTGCAAATGGCCAGTGCCCGGAGCAATATATCCGGACCCTTGTACATCTGGTCGAGTATGCCGATGGATATGATATGTAATGTTTTGTTGTCTTTTTTCTTCTTAGTACCTGATAATATGCTATGTTCCGGCAAGTTGATACTGGAGAAGAAGTAGGGCTTTACGCCTATGGCTACAGGATATTTCTTAGGTAATATGGCGCGCTCCACATAAGCTGCCGCTTTGGCGCGGCGAATAATAGAACGAGTTCTCCTTACGAACATACCACCAAGCGGTTTGTACAAAACAGGCAGTGATGCGAACACTTCTTCAGGATCACCCACCATCTCGATGCCATAAGCCCTATGCTGCATATTGCGGCTGCTTGCAAAAAAAAGCACGCCTATTATAGAGGGCATGCGCAATATGTAGGGATTATTATCTGCCGCTATGATCTTTTTGATCTCTTTTACCACTGAAGGCATGTTCTTTACGAGGTCGGATACACCATGATAGTAAGGAATGGCCGTAAAAGATACTTTAGGGCCCGTCACCTTTTTCCAATTATCAGCAATATCAGACTGTGTGACCGGTTTTGCACGGGCAATAATACGCACCTCGTCAAATACCATCAGGTACCTTTGCCAGAACAGGTAGTCGAAAGAAGCATCGGTGTATATGACACCTTGCTCATCTTTGTAAAACCTGAACTCAAGAATGATATTTACTGTTTTGGTGTTCATGGCTCTCTCTATATGTCAACAGTAAATTACCCGGGGATGGTAATACACTGTAAAATTTGTTTTTTATTTCTGCTTATACTATATACTCTCTTATACCTTATAGATTTTTAACAATTCGTTATCAGTGTTTTTATAATAGAACGGACTGGCTAAAAACGAGGCCTGTAGCTGCTTTACAGTGTCCTGCTTATCCGAATTCCGCACTTTGTTAATAAGTGTTAAAACTTGTTTCTTCCACTCGTTCTTATCCCATCCATCCACTATTGTAATGCCTTCGAGCTTTGATGCTACTTCCTTATTGGGTTCTATACCGCTTGCCAACACGGGCACACCGGCCGAGAGCGCCTCAATAATAGCGCCGGGTAAGCCTTCCCACAGGCTGGTGGAAATGAGGATGTCATAGGTGCTGAGCTCACCGGGTATGTTACTGTTCTCGCTTTGAATGATCACCCTGCCCGGATCAGTCCACTTTTTTAGTGAAGTGGCAACTACAGGATAGATATTGTTATCTAGTTTGCCGGTCATGGAGCAGGTGACATCAGGGTCTTCGGTGCAGACCATATCATATATCTCAGACAGGAACATGTGGTTCTTAGAGGGGTCGAAGCGACCAATATGTCCAATTTTAACTTTTCTGTTACTTTTTACTGATTTGTTCTCGATGAGGGCAAAGCCGTTGTAGATGACCTTTATTTTTGAATAACGTGCATAATTTTCTTTAAAGATCGCTTTTGCCACACTTTCAGATACTGTTACAATGTTAGTTGCAAAACGTAGCATCATACTCCTGAGCAGTACATCTCTCAGTTTTCTAAATGTTGTTTTCACACCACTGCCGGTGCTTCTTAGGTGAGCGATGCGAACAGGTACACCTGCAAAGCGCGCTATCATCAGGAAAAGTGCTGAGACCAATAATACATGTGAGTGTATCGCATAGTATTTATTCTTCCGGAGTAAACGAATGTATTTGAAAAAGAAAGAACGGTCGAGACGTATATAGTTAATCTCACCTTTGATCACCTGCCTGAATTCGTCATCAAGGATGCCCCGGGCGCCGGTAAGCACTATAAAATCGAAAATGACCGGGGCATCCTTATTGCGCCGCATAAAGGCGAGTGTGCGGGTTTCAGCCCCGCCCCTGTTAAGTATGCCGAATATATGCAGCACCCTCTTCTTACCGTTTTCTGAATATTCCATATGTTAACATGATGATCGTTGCCAGTAATAAGGTTTGTCCCGGTATGTGGGAGAACGAGTTCCTGACGAAGGTGAATAAAATAAAAGTGATACCACCTGTAAGCGGGTCGGTTAAAATACCTACAGGCCTTGTGTCGAAATAGTTGAGCAGGATTGATAATAGCATCATCAGTATGACCACACCTGTTGCACCCATATTGATGTAACCCTCTGCGATAGGCGAAAAGCCATAGGGCCCATTGCGTTCACTCATGGCCACATTCATTAGCCGCATGTCTTTACCGCCGTCGGCCCGGTTGGCCAGGATGACCCTATCGAGCAGCCTGTCGAAAGGGGCCCAGATGGTTTCTCCATAGTGGAAATGATCGGTACCGTTGTGTACCCAATCCTCGGCTATGACGACCGTTTGCAGCGAGCCACCCAACTCAAGCAGCCCATAAATAGGGTTAAAACTTTCTGAGTTTACCTGTTCGTCTACCCTGTATACCCGCACAAAAGAGATGAGTGAGAGTAATATGACGGGTATGACCAGCAACCACGGGCTCTGTGGCAGCCTGGTTTGACGCGAATAGGTAACGAGGAAGGCAGATGCGGGGTAGAGTACCTCACCCCTCAGCCCCATTACGAATGCGATGAGACTCCAGCCTACGAATATGAGAATGCCGGGACGTATCTTTTTCCAGTCGTTAATTACCCCGAGCATTGCTAGGCCCACACCAATGGCCCAGTATATAGTGGAGATGAGCGGATAGTTCTCGATAAAGCGCAGGTAGAATGCATAGCCTGCAAATAAAGCACTAACACCGCCCATGCTCAGCATGATATAGAACCAGCCACTGATACCACCTAATAAGAGTGCATAACCGAGTACTGTAAGCGGGCGGTAGTAAGGGGATTCCGAAAGATGCTCTGTGATATCTTCCTCTTCTTCTTCGGGATACTTGTTGGACCTTAGGAGCGTGATGAATGTAAAGGCAGCAATACCCAGGAGCGCCAGACCCTCGGCATTGGTATAATAGGGACTATCGATCCAACGCCAGAATATATCGTTGCCGGTAGCTGAAGCTATATTCAACCCGGCAGCATTGGACAAGATAACACCGAAGTGAAAGCACCAGAAAATGACGATGAATATAGAACTGGCAGACCATAAGCCCCGCACCGAATACCGGATGTTGAGGTAGAGGCAAAGCCCGGATAGCAGGCATACGTATGCCGAATAGCCTGAGCTGCGCGCGGCGGGCGCATACAGGAACAGCGCTATACATGCTGCCATGGTGAGTATGGCTATCAATATCCGGTTACTATAAGACATCAATTCTGCTTTCCGAAATGTTTCAGCAGGGCTTCTCTTTTTTCTTTATAACTGAGATGTTTTAACTCGGTCAGTTGCGGTATTATCGATTCTTTATATTCCTCAATTGTCTTAATAAACTTTGCAGGTACCCCGGCATATACCGTATTTGAGGGTACATCTTTATTCACTACTGATCCTGCTCCTATCACCACATTGCTGCCAATGGTCACTCCCGGCATCACAATGGTACGATACCCGATAAAAACGTTGTTACCAATGGTGACAGGTTTTATCCTGTCGGCCCGGGGAAATTCATTCCTGATCACATCTACCGATCCGTCGTGGGTCAGTAAGGTCACTTCGCTGGATAGGAGGCAATCTTCACCTATGCTGATGAGATAGGCCTCTTCGCTGAATATCCTATACAGCGAACCCATGATGCGCGTGCCCTTGCCGACATGCACGCCTACCTTTTTGTAAAAGGTACGAGGAGAGACCCTAGCCAATATTTTTAAATATGCCCTTTGCAGCAAACCCATTGTCCTTTATTTTGTTGTACAATACGATAAATGAAAGTGTATATAACAGGAATGTCAATGATTCCGCAATGATCATATTGATGACGATCTTCGTCAGTGTAAGCGAGGCGTATTGCCAATAGGTAAGCGCTGCCAATACCGCGAAGGCAATGATGTGTATCGGGACTTTGATCCAATGCACCCGCAGGCAGGTAAGTGCTGTACCCAGGAACACATACAGGTAGGTGGCCATGCAATATACCATGACGAGTACCAGCAGCATACTGTGTTGCGCATATTCTTTGGTATATACCAGTTGCAGTATCTGCTTACCAAACGGCAGCGCCACCAGTATGCCGGCAAGCCCCAATAAAAAAGCAAGAAAAGTGGTACGACCAAGCAGGTGGTTGAAATCGGCATAGCGTTCAGTACGCCAATAGTCTGATAGCCGGGGTGCAATGACCGCGCCCATTGGGTTAATAACCTGTGCCCCTATGGAGCGGAAATAGATTATGGAACCGAATATGGCCAATGCAGAAAGCCCGAGTTTGCCTTTAACTACATAGTTAGGGAAATTAGAGTAGTACTGGAAAACGACCAGGAGTATAAGCGCTGGTATGCATACTTTCAAGATAGCGATCATTGATTTGACATCGAAGAACTTGCCGGTACGCTTCGCCAGGTGGCTGATCTTCAGGGAGAGGTTGGCGTCGAATACCAGGAAGGTGATCCATAAAGATAGCCAGAGGAGTAAGATAGTATCAACGGTGAAGCCTGCCTTAATACAGATAAATACCATAGTAAGTGTGGTAAGGCCACGCACCATCTTGGAGACTGCAATGTAGTCCATGCGTTCGATGCGCTGCACAGAGGCATAGTACATATCCACCTGGTTCTCTATTATTTTTATGCCCCCGATAAGCATTATCGTAAGGAACAACTGCTGTTGAAGTATATACCCCATGATGGCAACGACAACGAGGGCCAGGGAATTGGACATGATGCGAAAACCCTGGTACTCATGAAAGCCCAGGGATGCGGATTTCTCTGTAACGTAGAAACTGCGCAACTGCATATCGGCCGATATAACTATGGGCGCTACAAATGCTATGGAAAAAAGGTATCCCCCCACTATCCCGCTGCTGTAATTCTTTGTGAAAAGCATAAGGATAAAGTATTGGCAAACCATGTAGACCATATTGCCCGCCAGCGCGAAGAGAAAATTTGTTTTTAATGACCTGTGTTTACTCACTTCCTGATTTTACGATGCACAACAATTTTATACCGGTATAAAAAACAATGGTCCTTATTTCTTAAAGAAAATCCTTTTCCACCTGCTGGTTTTCTTTTCTTCATTGCCGTAGCCGCCATACCCATATCCATAACCGTATCCATAACCGTATCCGTAACCATAACCGTAGTTCAGCTTCACATCATTCACTACAAGGTGCAGGTGCTGCATCTTATCTTCATTAGCTATGCTTTCCGGTATTTGTAACTGGGGTTTCAGGGTATAGCCCTGGCGTATCACATAAAGCGATGTATCGGCATATTTTGCCAATAACTGCGCGTCGGTCACAAGGCCGACAGGTGCACTATCTATAATGATATAGTCAAAATCCTTTTTCAGTTGTGTGAATAATTGCTCCACACGCGGCATCATCAATAGTTCAGCAGGGTTAGGGGGTATAGGGCCGGATGGTATCACATACATACTATCCTCCAGCCCGGATGGCAGCAATACCTGGCTGTACTCCGCCTGCTTGATGATGAAGTTGCTGAATCCATAACGGTTGTCGAGGCCAAGGTGTTTGGATATTTTCGGCTTTCGCAGATCCAGCTCCATCAATACCACTTTCTTACCGGATAAAGCCAGGGTTATGGCGAGATTGATGGCCACGAAGGATTTACCCTCTCCACTCATGCTGGATGTAAGGAGTACCGTCTTGCCATTTTCTGCTGTCATGGTAAACTGCAGGTTAGTACGCAGTGCCCTGAACTGTTCCGATAATGGTGAGGTAGAGTTCATGCTCACAGCTACGGAGTTGTCGCCATCAAAATGGCCGATCTCGGCTATTATAGGCAGGCTGGTAGCGCTGGTAATGTCTGTTTTGCTGGTGATCTTATGGCTTAATATCTCTTTCAGGTAAAGAAAGGCTGATGGTACCAGCAGGCCCAACAGCAAAGACACCATCAAGACAGAGGACTTTTTGGGCTTGAAGGGGTCCTCATCAGCCGCTCCGGCATCTATGATGCGTGCATTGGCAAGTGTAGATGATTTGGAAATGGCGGTTTCTTCACGTTTTTTAAGCAGGAAGAGGTATAGCTCTTGCTTAATATTCTGCTGACGTGAATACTCAAGATAAATACGCTCTTTAGGAGGTAACTGGCGCAGTTTATCGTTCACGGCACCGGCCTGCTGACGCATGGAAGAAACGCTTACCTCCATGCTGCGCTTTACGGAGGCCATGCTTTCCATCAGGTCGGCCTTAATATTGTCTAATTGCTGGTCGAAATTCTTCACTACCGGATTATCCTCGGTATTACTCACCAGCATACGTTGCCTTTCCAGTTGCAGGGTATTGTATTTGTCAATAAGAGTGTTCAATATGTCATTCTGAATGGTAAGGGAAGCGGGTACTATCCTGCGACTGTTCCCGTTGTCTTTCAGGTACTGCTCCAGCGATGAAATGATATTGAGCTGCACTTCCTGTTTCGATAATTCGTTGAATACATCTTCGTTGCTGTTCAGCAATACTTTTGATTGTTCGGAGAGGTCGGTAAATGTGTTAGCCTGTTTGAAGTTTTGTATCTCTTTTTCTATATCGGTAAGCTCCTGGCCCACCAGTTGTAACCTGGCGTCAATGAAGCCTATGGTACTATCGGCTATCTGGTTCTTGTCGTCCACACTGGCCTGCATATACACTTTTATCAGTTTATTAACTATCGCTTCTCCCTTCTCAGGGGTCTTTTCATCCAGTGTAAGGTCTATGATGCTTGCCTGTTTGTTGGCGATCTGTACGCTCAGAGCGCTCATGTATTTTTTTACGGCGTTCTTGTAGCTGGTAATGCTAACAGTATATTCGTCTATTCCTTTAAGGAACGGAAAATAAGTGCGTTCCATTATTACCCGCCCGGGTGCCAGTATAAGTGTGTCGCCCCAATGACCTTTTTTATCTATCTGCTCATTGCTTATCTCGAAGCCGGTGGTACCTGAGAGTTTGACCTGGTATTTGTATGATTTGTTTTTAATGGAGTCTTCAAATAAGGGGATGAAGCGCATGTTGAAAGGGCGATTGTGGAAAGATTCATCTGTCTTTACATTCCCGGTAACGAAGTAGCCCACATTTAGCTGCAGGTCTTTTACCACATCCAGCATCAGGGTACGGCTTTTGAATATCTCGGCCTCATTGTCTACATTCTTTCCGCTGGATGTAAGGCCCAGGTCCTGTAGTAGCTCCGTATTATCGAGATCGCCGGTTTTTTTATCGTCTTTTATGAGTACCGAAGCATGTATTTTATATACCGGTGTGCTGTAGCGCAGGTATAGGTAGGCCAATGCAAATGCGATCACCAGGCACACAGCATACAACAGCCAGTTGCCCAATACTTTTGCCAATACTTTTTTTATATCAAAATCCTCACGTTTGGAATTTTGTTTCCCGGTAACGCTTTGTGCCCGTGGCTGTGCCTGCATGTATGGTGTTTTATGATGATCCAGTTTTTTTATGCACTATTCCCCTGCAATGAGCATGGGGCTATTGCGCACAACAATACACACCATAATGGTGCGTTTAATTTTTAAGGGTAGATAAAAGCGTTTTGTTTATAATTCCGGGAGCCTTAAGATACAGGCTTGCGTTTCCTCTATAATGGAATTAGTGCAAAGGTATAATCAAAATAATTCATAGACAAGCCATAGTATTATAAAAATAAATGTGACTTAATCTTATGACTTCAAGCCGTTTCACTTATTTCGGGATAAAATGTTCCGATCAGGTACTGTGGGAGCTGCTTATAGTTAAAGCTTGGTTAAGCTGGCTTTATAACTAACTGGCTTTTAACTTTTATTTAACTTTGAGCCCACATCTATCACGTTGCATTTTGAGGGAGGGAGAGGTAATGACTCAATATGCTCAACAAGCCAAGGAAAAAGATATTAATAGTAGAAGATAACAATGATGATTTTGGCCTCCTGAGTCAGCAGTTACTGGACATTGGCTACTCGGGAAATGAGATCCTGAAGTTTAATTCTATAAGTGATATTTTGTCCGTACCGGACGAAATGCTCGAGGTTATATTCATTAATCTTTCTCTTATAGAGCCCAGCCCGGTAAGTACTTTCAGGCAGTTGCAAAAGATATTCATTCGGGTGCCCGTCATTCTACTGACACGTGCCCGCAATGTTAAAACTGCACTTGGCCTGCTGCAGGAAGGCGCCGAAGATTATCTTGTTAAGGGTGTGTATGATAGCCGAGCGTTACAGGACAGCCTGCAATGTGCCATTGCCCGCAAGCATTTCTATAATACACTCGATAATGCGCGTACCGACTACCTGAAGCTGTTCGAGGACAGCCCGATCCCCATGTTCATATATGATAGCGCTACCTTGAAATTCCTTGCCGTTAATGCTGCGGCAATGGATACATATGGCTATACACGGGAGGAGTTCCTGAAGATGGATATATCGGGTATAAGAGCCCCTGATGATGCTTATACACAGATGGAGACCGTAAAGCTCCCGGCAATTAACAGCTTTTATAATAGCGGCAGGCGGCGGTTGATAAAAAAAGATGGCCAGCGCTTTTATGCTCAGGTATATATACACAATACCAGTTTTGAAGGCCGGAAGGCAGGGGTAATGCTTGCTTTCGACATCAACAATAAAGTGTTGATGGAGCAAAAGAATGAAGAACTTAATGAGGTCATCAGGCAACAAAATGAACAGTTCGATAGTGTGCTGTCGGCTACAGAGGAGGTGATCTGGTCTTGTGAAGCGGCAGATTTTAGTGTGCTTTACATCAACGATGCCTGTTTCCAGGTATATGGCTATACGCCGGGAGAGATCATCAATGACAAGAATATACTGACCAATATCGTCCATCCCGATGACCGGAAAAAAGTGGCTGAGACGCTTAGCTTGTTGCCGGTGGTAAGTAAAATATCGATGGAGTATCGCATCTACCATAGGGATGGCTCGCTGAAAACGCTGGTTACCCGCGCGGTAATGAAGAAGGATAAAAGGAGCGGCGACAGGGTGATAACAGGTATCACGCTGGACGTTACTCAACTAAGGGCTGTGGAAAATAAACTGCGCGATAATGTAAAAGAGATGTCGGCCATATTGGAGAGTATAGCAGAGGGGTTCTATGCGGTAGATGCCGATTGGCACCTGACCTATATCAATAAGGAGTTTGAACGGATACTGGACATGAAGCGTGGCGAGATCATCGGTCATGACCTTTGGGATGTGTTCCCCGGCTTCGAGGATAAGGAATTTTATAAGGCGCAGCAGAAGGCCATGGTCATGGGTGAGGCGGTGTCTTTCGAGGAATATTATCCGGAGTTCGAGAAATGGCTCTTTATAAATGTACAACCCGCCAGGGTGGGGCTTACGGTGTACCTGCGCGATATAACCGATGAGAAAAAGAAAATGCTGAAGATAGAAGCGCAGAACGAAGTGCTGAAAGAGATAGCCTGGCTGCAATCGCACAAGGTACGCGGGCCGGTGGCCAGTATATTAGGATTGGCCCAGTTATTTAATTATACAGACCCTGCTGACCCGATGAACCAGGAGATACTGGAAGGCATCAAGTTTGCCTCTACAGGCCTTGATAATATTATCCGCGAGGTAGTGGAAAAAACGCAAAATGCTGACCTGCCCAACCCGGAGCAGGGAGCAGTGAATGGCATTAAGGCCTGATGTACAAATTGGGAGTTGTAATGTGGTTACTGTTATTACCCGCTTTGTCTTTGATGTATAGCTCATAGCTAACGGTATCGCCGTTCAGGAGATGTATGGAATCCTGCCTTACATAGATGAGCGCCCCCAGCATCTTGAAGGTGCAGGCACCCGTGATGCCTTTGGAGGGGTCGAGGATGCCTTGCGCTATCTCCGGGAAGTTATAACCAGTGAAGCTATCGGTATGGTTATCCCTGATATAGATGTCCTTATCGGTCGAGGAAACGTCATGCCCCAGGTCGGCATCGCCATCCTGAATGCCGAATTTGATATATACAGTATCTTCGCTTGCACCTTGCTTTATGCTGTCCGGGGTCATACTGATCAGTGAAATGGACGGTATGTTGGACATGTTATTATTATTCTTGCATGAACTGAAGGCAGCAAGTAAGGCCAGGAACAGGAAAGTACAGCGTTTCATATTACCAAAGTTAACGAAAGTGGGTCAGATTAAAGAGCCAATAAATAGTAATTTACTGCATAATATTAACGCTGCAGGATTTGATAATATTGCCCTCGACCTGTTTCGGTACCAGTATCATAATAATGAACTTTACAGGGCCTTCACCGATGCCTTGCATGTAGTGCCGGATACTGTTGATTCCATAGAAAATATCCCTTTCCTGCCTATTTCTTTTTTTAAAACGCATAGAGTGGCTAGTGGGCAATGGCAGGATGCTGCGCTGACCTTTGAGAGTAGCGGCACCACAGGGGCCGATACTTCCAAACATTATGTGCATGATGCAGCTCTGTACCGGGAAGCACTATTACAGGGCTTCCGTAAATTTTATGGTGAGCCGCAGCAATATGTGGTACTCGCACTCTTGCCCTCCTACCTGGAGCGTGGTAATTCCTCGCTCGTGCATATGGCCTCTGTGCTTATGCAGGAAAGCGGACAGCCTGAGAGCGGTTTTTATCTGAACGAGCAGGATAAACTTTCGGACATGCTGCAGGAGCTTGAGGATAAAGGGCAAGCAGTATTACTCTTGGGGGTCACATTTGCTTTGCTCGACTTTGCTGAAAAATATCCCCAACGTCTACAACATACTATCGTGATGGAGACCGGCGGTATGAAAGGACGCAGGGAAGAACTTACCCGCGCCGAGGTGCATGAGAGGCTGAAGAAGGGCCTGGGCCTGGTAAATATTCATTCAGAGTATGGTATGACGGAATTGCTGTCACAGGCTTATGCACGTGAGAATGGTCTTTTTGAGCCTATAGATACTATGAAAGTGCTTATAAGGGATATCAATGACCCCCTGGATGTGAACACTTATGGGAGTGGTGGCATTAATATTATAGACCTTGCTAATGTACATTCCTGCGCCTTTATCGCTACAGAAGACCTTGGTAATATCGCAGATAATGGTAAATTTGAAGTATTGGGGCGAATGGACAGGGCTATGCTCAGGGGATGCAGCCTTATGATAATATAAAGGGCGTAACGTTGCATTTTTTATTCCTATGGATTAATTTTATGTAATATTTTCTATCGTTTACTTAATTTGCCCCGGATGCAATTTAAAGCAGCAAGTGATTTTATTATGAAAAAACTCAGGAAGGGACTTCCTGAGTACTTATCGTATCATAGCATCGCGCATATCAAGGATGTTTACCAGGCTGCCGATATGCTGGCTGATGCTGAACGCATAAAAGGTGAGGATAAAAAGCTTTTGCTTACCGCGGCACTTTTTCATGATTCCGGATTCCTGATACAACAAAAAGAACATGAGCGTATTTCATGCGATATAGCTGCTGAATTTTTACCGAGCTATGGTTATTCAGAAGAGCAGATAAAGAAAATAAGCGGGATGATAATGGCTACCAAGATCCCGCAAACACCACATAATTTACTGGAAGAGATAATATGCGATGCTGACCTGGATTACCTGGGCCGTGATGATTTTTTCAAGATAGGCGATACACTCTATGCAGAGCTGAATGTGTACAGCTTCATGGATGAAGATAAGTGGAACCGGCTGCAGATAGATTTTATGGAAAAACATCACTATTTTACCGCCACTGCGCAAAAGCTCAGGAAAGCAAAAAAAGAGCAAAACCTTGAACTGGTAAGGTCGAAGCTCCAGGCACCGTGACATGAAAAGTAAGATAAATATCCCCGGAGCATTACAGGACATCATCTTTACAATTTTAGGCATTCTCTCCAGCGGTTTCGCGCTTAAAAGTTTTCTCGTACCCAATAATTTTCTTGACGGAGGTGTTACAGGCATATCCCTGCTGATACATGAACTGGCACACTTCAACCTTTCTTATACATTAGTGCTCGCTAATATCCCCCTGCTTATCATGGGGGGCTACCAGGTGAACCGGCGTTTCGCATACCGGTCGCTGGCGGCTGTTATAGGTCTTGCACTTTGCTTTGCTTTCATACATTACCCCGTTATCACATCAGACAAACTGCTGGTTTCGCTATTTGGCGGCTTTTTTCTTGGCTTAGGTGCAGGGCTTACCATGCGTGGGGGCTGTGCGCTGGATGGTATAGAGGTGCTCGCATTATACACGCTGAAGCGCAGCAGCTTCTCGGTAAGTGAGATCATACTGGGCCTTAATGTGATCATCTTCCTTATTGCAGCTTTGCATTTTGGCCTCGAAACGGCTTTGTACTCTATGCTTACCTATTATGCTGCCTCACGCACGCTTGACTATGTGGTGGAAGGCCTGGAAGAATACACAGGTGTCACTATCATCTCGGGCAAGAGTGATGAGATAAAAAGGCAGCTGGTAATGAAACTGGGCAGGGGTATCACTGTCTATAAAGGGAAGAGGGGCTTTATGAAGGATAGTTTTGATGTAAGCCACGATTGCGACATCATTTTTACCGTTATTACCCGCCTCGAAGTACGTAAGCTTACCCACCTAGTTCACGAGGTAGACTCCAAAGCATTCATATTCACCAATACCATAAAGGAAGCAGCCGGCGGGGTGCTGAAACGTAAGGCTGGCAAGCACTAAGCTTATTTTATCTTTTGTTTTGCCTTTTCAAAAAAAAGTCTCACATTTGCACTCCCTGAATGCCCAGGTGGCGAAATTGGTAGACGCACTGTGTTCAGGTCGCAGCGCCTGCAAGGGTGTGCTGGTTCGAATCCAGTCCTGGGCACTTAAATGAGAAAGGGAGCGGTAAGCGAGAGCGAAACCCTCCCTTTCTCATTTTTTCTTTAGAGTGTTATCATTCCATTCCGGAAATAAAATATTCTCCCCTTCTGCGCTTAATGTTCTTCTTGTAAAGGTTCTCCATATAAAACATTGATGACCATGCCGATAAGCGTTAAATCTCCCGATCTGATTTGGCTGTTCCCGAAATTTTTCGTATATTCTCTCTATCGACGGTTATTCATCATTGCATCATCACATAGCCGTATGTTATCATTCACCCCTAAACTTATTAATACATATGCAGAAAGAGATAAGGAATATTTTAGTGCCTATAGACTTTACAGAAACATCGGATAATGCCCTGCAAACAGCAATAGCCATGTGTAAACGGCATGGCGCAAAACTTCATTTGCTGCAAGTAGCCGAAACTGAGCTGCTGGTGTCCATGGCCGGTATGCAGGTACCCGCTACAGATATGGCTACAGAAATGAAATTGTCGCGCGAGGACGAACTCCGGCAGATGGCCTCTTCTATCGCACGCGAGCATGGCATCGAATGCAGCCAATATTCTGAGTCAGGTTTTATGCCTTATATAGTATGCACCAAAGCAGAAAAGCTGGACTGTGACCTTATAGTGGCAGGTACTGCCGGTAAGAACAGGAATAATGCACGAGGCAATGGCAATGTAATGGCGATACTCCGCAACAGCAGTGTACCTGTGCTTACTGTGCCCTCCGGCAGGAGGTCGCTGCAATTCAGCAAGATACTCTTCCCGGTAAGACCGGTGATCAATGCGCTGAGTAAATACAAAGCTGTGATGCCCATAATAAAGAAGAACAAGGCCAGCGTGCTGGTGATGGGCCTGCTGAAGCAGGACCAGGGCGGGCAGGTAGGCACTGTAAAACAAATGGTTGACGATACATCGGCCTATATGGTGCAGGAAAAGGTGGCTGTTGACCGAAAATTATACTTCGGTAAGAACATTGCAGAGGAAGTATTGAACACGGGCAGCAAAAGAGATATTGATCTCGTGGTCATTACAGGTACTTTGAAAAGGGGCCTGAAGCAATTTTTTGTACCTGGCTATGTGCAGCGCATCATCAATAATTCGCTGGTACCTGTACTGAGTATCAAGCCCCGGGCACATATGGATGAGTATGCCTTAAAGGTGGCCATGGGAGGTCATCAATTAGTATAACAGAAAATGGGGAACATGTTGTGATGTTCTGTTAATGTGTCACTTATGCTTAAGTATCATGTTCATTTGGCATAGCAGTGCCCTTTTCGTATTTTTGCATCGTTAATAATTGAAACACTCCGCTATTTTATGCCAACGTTTCTTATCGGCATTTGTAGTGTTTCTGATTTTCAGGGCTTTTAGTCCCTTCCCGGGCTTCACCGCCGTTTATTAAAAATGTAAGCTTTACAGCAGTAGCTGGTGATGCCGATTTTTTGACCTTCCCTCAAGGGAACAAAAACTATTTATGATAAAAACCAAAATTTACAACCAGGCCAACAAGCCGAAGGAAGAAGAGAAAAATGCAGTTACAGGCTTCCTGTTCGAACACCTGGAACAATATGGCGATAAACAGGAAGATATAGCAAAGGCTATCAGCTACGCATTGCAGGAGCAGGCCACGCCCGGTGGCTTCGTGGTAACTGCGCATAACGGCAGCGATGATATTGCTGCTGCAGCGGTAGTGAACAGGACGGGAATGGACGGATATATACCGGGCAATATACTGGTGTACATAGCTACTCATAAAGACCAGCGCGGCAAAGGAATCGCCAATAAAGTAATGGATGTGATCATAGAGCTGGCAGATGGCGATATAGCGCTGCATGTAGAACCCGATAACCCTGCGATAAACCTTTATAAGAAATATGGCTTCACCAATAAATACCTGGAGATGAGGCTGCTAAAACCAACCAAATAATATGGCATATATCACACTGAATACTGAAAAGCTGGAAGAGAATTACCAACACCTGGATAAACTCTTTACCGACAACAACATAGATTGGGCGGTTGTGACCAAGCTGCTTTGCGGTAATACAAAATACCTGGAGGCATTGCTTAGCCTTGGCGTGAAGCAGGTGTGTGATTCACGTATCACCAACCTCAAGGCTATCAGGGCAATAGCACCTGATGTGAAGACCATATTCATCAAGCCGCCTTCATCACGCATTGCGAAGAAAGTGGTGGAGTATGCAGACATTAGCCTCAACACATCTTATGCCACCATGAAACGCTTGTCGGCAGCGGCAGTGGAAATGAATAAAGTGCATAAGGTCATCATCATGATGGAACTGGGCGAACGCCGGGAAGGTGTGCTGAAGAGCAATATCATGAACTTCTGCACAAAAGTTTTTCAATTACCTAACATAGAGGTGGTGGGTATTGGCACGAATCTTACGTGCATGTACGGTGTATTGCCGGATAAGGATAAACTGATGCAGTTGTGTAAGTATAAAGAAATGATTGAACAGGAATTTGGCTGCTCGCTGCCCTATGTATCGGGCGGTGCTTCGGTAACGATACCGCTCATTGACAGGTGTGAACTACCGGAAGATATCAATCATTTCAGGGTAGGGGAGACCCTCTTCCTGGGAACAGATGTGTACAGTACAGGGCCGCTCAGTGGTATGCACCAGGATGTATTTAAAGTGTATGCCGAGATCATAGAGTTGTATGAAAAACCTAATGCCCCCTCGGGCGATATGGGTTACAACCTTGCCGGTGAGGCGGTCGAGTTTGATCATACCGGTGTGCCGGAAAGGTCGTTCCGGGCTATTGTGGACCTCGGTTTGCTGGATGTGGAAGCAAGCCACCTGCAACCCGTGGATGAGAATATTAAAATAGCCGGTGCAAGCTCCGATATGCTGGTGTTGGACCTTGACAGGAACACGCAGGATCATAAGGTCGGGAGTACGATCGAGTTCCGTGCGGATTATATGGGTGTTTTGCGGTTGATGAATTCGAAGTATATAGATAAGAAGATAGAAGCTCCGGTAGCTGAAGAAGCGTTACTTGCCAAAGCTGTAGCGCTGAACTAAGAAAGTATAGACAGGAAAATACAGAATAGATATGAATGAATTCTTGACAGAAGTGTACTGGGGCAATACCGGCAAAAGCTGGTTATGGGCCCTTGGTACATTGATCGTTTGTTTTATTGCGGCGAGAATTTTCAAACGTGTGCTGCTCCAATACCTGAAAAAATGGGCGGCAAAGACAGAAACCCAATTAGATGATTTTCTGCTGGATGTGGTGGCCAAGTGGGTACTGCCCCTCCTCTATATAGGCAGTGTGTACCTGGCTGTAAATACCCTGACCCTGACCACGAAAGTGGAACATGTGATACGAGTAGCCATCCTGTTTGTGACTACCTACTATATGTTGCGTATCATTTCGGCATTAGTGCAGCAAATGATATACGCCTTCATTAAAAGGCAGGAGAACAGTGAAACAAAAGAGAAGCAGGCCAAGGGCCTTATGATCATTATCAATGTAGTGGTCTGGGCTATCGGTATCTTGTTCCTTTTCGATAACCTGGGTTATAACATAACTACCCTTATCACCGGCCTCGGCATTGGTGGTATCGCCATTGCATTGGCGGCACAGGCCGTGTTGGGCGACCTGTTCAGCTACTTTGTCATTTTCTTCGACAGGCCCTTCGAAATAGGTGACTTCATAGTAGTAGAGAGTAATGCAGGTGTAATAGAATACATAGGGGTAAAGACCACGCGCATACGTACCCTAAGCGGTGAGCAACTGATCTGCTCCAACACCTACCTGACCAACTCAAGAGTGCATAACTATAAACGTATGGAAGAACGCCGCATCGTTTTCAAGATCGGGGTCATTTACCAGACAACAGCCGAACAGTTAAAAAAGATACCCGGTATCGTAAAAGATATCATCAATAGTACTGAAGGCCTTCGCTTTGACAGGGGCAATTTTTGCAACTTTGGTGATTTTAGTCTTGATTTCGAGTTTGTTTATTATGTTTTGGATCCTGACTATAATGTATACATGAATAAGCAGGAGAGTATCTATATAGACATGGTAGAGGCCTTTGAAAAAGAGAGTATAGAGTTTGCATACCCTACACAAACCCTATTTATTGAAGGCTCCGGAAACGATACACAACCTAAGGTAAAAGAACCGGCTAAGGCATAACCAGATCATTCTACCACTACTTTCTGCCGGTACCAGGTGTTCCCAAGTTTTACCTGTACGAAGTATATGCCGCTATTGTCTAACTTTATTTGAGTCGCGGTATTTGTCGGGATATGCAATTCGCTAACCCTACTGCCGAGCACATTGTTTATGATCACCTCAGCTTCTTCGTTATGAACGTAGGAAACCCTTACAAATAATTCTTTTGTGCTTGTCGGATTAGGGTACAGCGAGATTCCCGTTGTTGATGCTGTGCTATTATTGATGCCAAGATTCTCACATTCCTGGGTCGTAAGTATCGTTATCACATAGCTGACAGAATCTGTACCGCAGTCGTTGGTGAACGTGTATTTTATTGTATCTGTTCCCGCAGTCAGGCCGCTCACTTTACCAGATGCCAGTACAATTGCATTATTGTTGGTGCTGCTCCAGGTGCCACCGGCTGTAGCGCAGGAAAGCTGTATCGTATCTGCAATACATACGCTTGTATCGCCTGTAATTGCGGAAACTGCCGGAGGCCCGCTGATACATATCTTCCTGATACGGGAATTGCCCTCATCTGTAAAATAGATGTATCCCGACCTCAATACTATGCCGGTAGGTATATCCACTTCGGCCAGCACTGCCGGGCCGTTGTTGCCCGCAAAGCCTGCATTGCCTGTACCGGCTATAGTAGTGATCATACCCGAAGCATCCACTTTCCTGACCCTGTTATTGAACTGGTCACAGATGTACATGTCGCCATTCGTATTGATCGCGATTCCGCCATTGTTGTATAACTGAGCTGCAGTTGCCGGCCCGCCATCTCCGCTAAACCCGGATACGCCGGTGCCTGCTACTGTGCTGATGATGCCGGAAGTGTTTACTTTCCTGACGCAATTGGCTTGCACATCGGAAATGAAGAGGTTGTCGGATGCGTCGAAGGCGATCCAGTAGGGGAATGTCATTTCGGCGCTGGTTGCTGGCCCGCCATCCCCGGAGTTACCTGATACGCCCGTACCTGCAAATGTAGAAATGATGCCTGAGGTATTTATTTTGCGTACTACGCGTGCACCGAAGTCAGCTATATAAATATTGCCACTGGCGTCTTTTGCTATGCCCGTTGGCGCCCAAAACTGTGCTGCAGTAGCAAGCCCGCCGTCGCCGCTGTAGCCGCCAACACCTGTGCCTGCTATGGTACTGATGATACCGGAAGTATTGACCATGCGCACGCGCTGGTTATCCTGGTCTGCGATATAGATATTACCTGAGTTATCGGCATACACTCCTGCTGGTCCCATCAGTTGTGCAGCGGTCGCGGCGCCACCGTCGCCTGAAAAACCCGAAACGCCTGTGCCTGCGAATGTGGTGATGATTCCATTTACGTCTATCTTACGCACACAGTGGTGCTGATATTCTGCCAGGTAAATATTCCCTGATGGATCCATCGTAAGACCTATGTTATTTATTTCGGCGAGGGTGGCCTGGCCTCCGTCGCCGGTGTAGCCCGCTGTGCCATTGCCGGCAATGGAAGTGATTATCTGTGCCTTTGCAGAAAAAACTGCAGAAAACGTTAGGACGATAAAGCATAAGGAAGATATACGAAGGCTCATATGCGATTCATTTTACTAGCAAATATAGAGTTTAAATAAATTATCTGCAATTTAATATACCGTGAAGTTTGCCTGAAGTTTTGAGATAAAGGGAAGTAATTTTCAGAAAATAAGCTGATAAACAGTCAAAATCTTATTACCTTTGCAGCCCTGGCAAGTCTTATACGGCCAGCTCCCGATGAATCCCCCAGGGCAGGAATGCAGCAAGGGTGTTCGGTTGTAGCGGCGCGATGTGAGTAACTTGCCAGTTTTTTTATGCCCGGTCGGGTAGCCTACATAGGCTCTTTTATCCCTTTTTTAAGCAGCCATACATTTGCCGGGTAGGCAGTAAGAAAGCCCAACAACATTGCCAATTGCATAACGAACCAAAACAAAGCTGTGGAAGCTTCAAGATGATGCTTGAAAATGAGAAAGGTCGCTATTGCCATGCCCCCATACATACCTACCTGCCATGTTGTGAGCGATAAGGTATCGGCTTTCACCGCGGCCAGCAGGGCTGCTTTTGGGGCCAGGTTTTTCATAGGTTTTATGGAGTAGTACTGAAATAGGATGCCCATAGCAAATGCGAAGAGGTAATCGAGCGTCCAGGCCCCCGCAAGCTTGCTGCCAAATAGAGTAAAAGGGAATAGCAGGAGCAGTGATTCGGCAAGTATATCGCCCATAGTACAGCCGCTGCCACAATGCAGGGTGCTTACCATTACGCTTTGCCAGCTTATCTTCGAGGTTTTAGCATGATCGTGCATATGGCCACTATGTTGCATGCCTCTCTTACCGACCGTAAAATAGGCCAGGAGTGCTAATGGACCTCCATATAGCCCACTGATCACCCATACAAAATTCATGACCATCATTTTCTGTGGATGCCCGCTTAATAAGTGAATAAGTATTATGAGTGAGGATATAAGTCCTGTTACTATGGATATTACCGATATGGTGTGCAGCATATATGTTTTTCTTTTTTAAGGAGTAAAAATTGTGCCCTGACCGTGCTTCGATGCATTGTGCGTAACATATCCACCATTTATCCCCAATTGATCATTTATAGCTTTCTGCACTTTATGTTTTGACTAACTTGCAGCCGAAATACAAGCTATATGAAATTTTTTATAGATACAGCTAATCTCGACCAGATAAAGGAGGCCCACGATCTTGGTATCCTGGATGGGGTGACCACTAATCCGTCGCTGATGGCTAAGGAAGGTATCAAAGGCCACGATGCCGTGATGCAGCATTACAAGACCATTTGCGAGATAGTGGATGGCCCTGTGAGTGCGGAGGTATTGGGCACTACTTTCGAAGGGATCGTAGAAGAAGGTAAAAAACTGGCTGCCATACACGAGAACATAGTAGTGAAGGTGCCTATGATAAAAGATGGCGTGAAGGCGATCAAGTGGTTCACGGATAATGGTATCCGTACCAACTGTACGCTGGTGTTCTCTGCTGGACAAGCCATACTGGCTGCTAAAGCCGGGGCAAGCTTCGTATCGCCCTTCATAGGCCGTATAGACGACAGCAACTGGGACGGGGTACAACTTATAGAGCAGATAGTGAATATCTACAATGCACAAGGTTTTATGACCGAAGTGCTTGCAGCCTCTATCCGCAACCCCTTACATATTGTTCGCTGTGCCGAAGCGGGGGCAGACATATGCACCTGCCCGCTTAGTTCCATCCTGGGCCTGCTCAAACATCCGCTCACCGACCTGGGCCTGGAGCAGTTCCTGAAGGATGCCAAATCAATGCAATAGTTTGCAATCATACAAAGAGTAAGCGGGGCTTCTGCCCTGCTTTTTTTATGTTTTCTTATTTCTATTCCGTTTTAAAGGATGGTCTTCTTTACTTCCTCCAGTATATCGTGGGTCTCTTCTTTGCTATTGCCCTCGGCATAGATACGCAGCAGGGGCTCTGTGCCTGATGCCCGAAGCATCATCCAGCCACCATTGTCAAGATGATATTTAACCCCATCGATGGTCTCGCGCCTGTTGAAGGTATATTTACCGAAGGCAGGGTAGCCGTCTTCCTGGGCCTTTTTAATTATAGCGTTCTTTTTGTCATTGTCTATATGCATGTCGTTACGCTCATAGAAAAAAGTACCTACCACATCATATACTTCCTGGCACAACTCCTTCAGCGTTTTGCCGCTCTTACTCATATATTCATAAAGCACCAGGCCGTCATAAATGCCGTCGCGTTCGGGAATGTGGCCTTTAACGGCTATGCCCCCGCTTTCCTCGCCGCCAACCAACACATCTTCGCGTGTCATTATTTCGCTGATGTATTTGAAGCCAATAGGCGTCACTTCAACCGGCAGACCGTAAGCTTCGCACATTTTCTTTACGCGGTCGGTAGTGGAGAAGGCTATGGCAACTTTCCCGTTCATGCCTTTGTACTTGTGCAGGTAGTGAACAAGGAGCAGGATGATATGGTGTGCATCCACGAAATTTCCGTCTTCGTCATACAAGCCTATGCGATCGGCATCACCGTCCGTAGCGAGGCCTATCTTTAATTCGGGTGTGGTCCTGATGGTCTTTGCCAGTTCCTGTAAATTCTTATCCAGCGGCTCGGGCGCCTGGCCTTTAAAGCCGGGGTTCTCTTCGCAATGCAGTAATACTGCGCCGGGGAGGGCCCTGCGGATGACATTCTGCCCTGCACCGTACATGGCATCATAGACCATCTTGAATGGGGACCCGGTCAGTGCCTTGAAATCAAATTTTGTGTGCAGGTAGTCCACATACATATCTTCCAGGTTCACATATTCCACAAGCCCTTTGCTTTCCCAATGCGCCAGGGATTCACTAGGAATATTCACTTCTTCGGGTATCAGTGCCTCTACGGCTGCAATATCGTCAGGGTTGGAAGGCCCGCCATGTGCACCTTTCAGTTTATATCCATTATATGAAGGAGGATTATGCGATGCCGTGATGACAACGCCCTGTTGTGCTTTTAATTCCAGTACACCGAACGATATCATAGGTGTGCTGACAAAGCCTTTTGCCAGGAATACCTTGATGCCGTTGCTACACAAAACTTTGGTGACCGTCTCGCAGAACAGTTCGCCACCAAAACGGCAATCATGACCTACTACCACTTTGGGTTCAGCACCCCGTTTCAGCAGCCAGTCGGCAAGGCCTTGTGATACGCGGGCCACATTATATACTGTGAAATCCTGGGCTATGATGGCACGCCAGCCATCTGTACCAAATTTTATTTTATCAACTGTCATGTTCTTATTTTCAGTTTTTTAAACAGGCTTCTTTTTTATTTAACACAAACTTATAGGGGCATCAAAAATAATAAAGGTTTTGTAGCCACGGTCTTATTTAATTTTGAATAAAAATACCGATAGCCATGGCAAATGTTATAGAGTCCGTTAATCCTGCAACAGGTTCGTTATTAGCTACATACGAAATACATGACGAAACGAAAGTGAAAAAAGCGCTGCAACAGGCGCATAAAACATATAATGAATGGCGGCTATTCACCCTAAAGGAGCGGGGCGCGGTATTGAAGAAGATCGCTGCACAACTGCGAAAGGAGAAGCAAAAGCTGGCGGAGCTGGCTACCGCTGAAATGGGCAAGCCCATACAGCAGAGCCTTGATGAGGTGGAAAAGTGCGCACGTACCTTTGAGTTCTATGCTAAGGAAGGACTCAAATTCCTTGCTGATGAAAAGGTGGAGACCGATGCCCGCAAAAGCTATGTTTCCTTTCAGCCCCTGGGAGTGGTGCTGGCCATCATGCCATGGAACTTTCCATACTGGCAGGTGTTTCGCGCTATGGGGCCGGCTATCATGGCGGGTAATACCATGATATTGAAGCATGCCTCTAATGTGAGCGGCTGTGCATTGGCAATAGAATCAGTTGTGAAAAAAGCAGGTGCGCCAAAAGGATTATTCAAGACTTTACTATTACCCTCATCACAGATGAAGGATCTTATCGCTGAGCCTGTGATAAGTGCGGTTACCCTGACGGGCAGTACTGCTGCCGGTAAGGCTGTAGCCTCGGTGGCAGCCTCACATATCAAAAAACAGGTACTGGAGCTTGGGGGCAGTGATGCCTACATCGTTCTTGAAGATGCGGATATGACGAATGCAGTGCAGATAAGTGTGAACGGCAGGTTGGTGAACAGTGGACAAAGCTGCGTGGCTGCCAAAAGATTTGTTGCAGTTAAGGCCATACGTAAAGAATTTGAACAACAAATGGTAGCGCTGATGAAGGCTGCTACTTTTGGCGATCCGATGGACAGGAGCAATAAAATAGGCCCACTGGCCCGTGTGGACTTGCGTGATACCCTGCATGAGCAGGTACAGAAAAGTATTGCGATGGGAGCGAAACTGCTTTGTGGCGGCTATATACCTGAAGGGCCGGGAGCCTTTTATCCCCCGACCGTATTGACCAATGTAAAGAAAGGCATGCCTGCTTATGATGAGGAATTATTTGGCCCCGTGGCAGCGATAATAGATGCAAAGGATGAGAAAGATGCCATCAGGATAGCCAATGATAGTATCTATGGCCTAGGAGCCGGTATCTTTTCAAAGAACAGGGCCAGGGCTGAGCAAATAGCTGCAAAAGAATTGCAGGCAGGTAATTGTTTCGTGAATGCTTTCGTCCATTCAGATCCCCGCTTGCCTTTCGGTGGTGTTAAAGAGAGCGGCTATGGAAGGGAATTGAGTATATTTGGCATACGTGAGTTTGTGAATGTGAAAACTGTCTTTATTAACTGATCCGAACGAATACTTCCCTGATGTACACATACCTTGCGCTGGGCGACTCTTATACCATAGGCGAACAAGTGCCTATGCAGGAAAATTTCCCGTACCAACTGGTGAAACTACTGGCGGAGCAGAAGATAGAAGTTGCAGCTCCCGTCATCATTGCACAAACCGGCTGGACGACAGATGAACTGGTTGCGGCTATAAGGGCACATAATATTCATGAAACCTTCTCATTTGTCACCTTGCTTATCGGCGTCAATAACCAGTACCGTGGCAGGAGCATAGAGAATTATCGTGAGGAGTATGCACAATTACTTGATCAAGCAATAGTTTTTGCGAATGGCCATACACAAAATGTTTTTGTGTTGTCTATACCGGATTGGGGTGCGACTCCCTTCGCTGAGGGGCGGGACAGGCAACAGGTAGCACATGAAATAGATGGCTACAATGCTGCCTGCAAGGAAATAACGGAAGCCCACAAATGCCACTACCTGTACATTACCGATACCACCAGGGAAAATGGGAAAAAGGAAGCATTCCTTGCTTCCGATGGACTGCATCCATCCGGAAGGGAATATGCTTTGTGGGTCGGGAAACTGGCCCCCATAGTGGCTAAGGTATTAAAACAATAGAACAGAATAATATAAGCTTGTGCCATTATCCTGTAAAGGCTTAAACCAATAAGTACTTATCTTTGCCTTGAATAATGAAGCGGTTCCTTGCCATACCATTGATGTTTTTTTACCTGCTCGCAATGTCGGGTGTGGCTATAAATACGCATTACTGCGGCAGCAAGCTAGTGTCGTGGAATGTATTCCTGAAGGCGACTGCATGCGGTGGTTGCGAAAAAGACGGCTGCCCCAGGGAGTCAAAGAAACCAATGAAGTGCTGCAAGGACAAAGTGGTGGTGGCCAAAGTGCAGCAAGATCAAAATAGTGTTTCAGCCTACAAATTAAATTTACAGTCCCCCGACGCTTTACCGGCCCTGTTGCCGCAATTTGATATACAGGAGGCCGGCATACCTGCCTTATCGGTTATCGCTACGCAACATAGGGCAAACGCACCGCCGGGTAACTGGCAAAATATTCCTCTATACAAGCTTCACTCCCGTTTCACTTATTATGGTTAACAGGTGCTGCCCGCAATAGCGGGAATTTGTATCGTTTTTATTTTTTAACCTAAATAAGTGATTTTTTATGAAACGTTTTATCGTTTTTCTAACAATAATATTTTCTTCTTTTTCTCTTTTCGCTCAGCAAAAAAAGGACATTGTTACAGAGCATTATAAAGTTTCCGGCAATTGCGGACAATGTAAAAAGCGCATAGAGAATGCAGCTTACATCAAGGGCGTTAAGCGTGCTGAATGGGATAAGGAAACACATGAGCTGACCCTTATCTACAAGCCTTCTGTAACTAATGCGGAGACCATACTGCAACATGTAGCTAAAGCCGGTCATGAATCGGAATTGGTAAAGGTTACGGATGCAGACTATGACAAACTACCCTCATGCTGCAGGTACAAGGACGAAACCATTGGTAAACACTAAAAACTTTATCGGCTATGAAGTATAAAATAAAACTGCTATTTAGCGGTGGGGCTATGCTTCTTTGCATGACCGCAATAGCTCAACCGAAAGACCGGAGCCTGACGGGTACGGTCTATGAAAAGACAGGAAAGAACGAAAGACAGGTATTGCCGGGCGCGACTGTAGCGGTGCCGGGAACCGGTATGGGAACACAGACATCTGCTGATGGCATTTTTAAACTTACCATTCCGGATAGCACTGATAAGGTAGTGGTATCGTATATAGGCTATGACCCCGATACTGTTCTGTTAAGGGCACAGGATAGCCACATAAATGTGGTATTAAAAGCGCCCCGCAAACTGAACGAGGTTGTAATAAAACAACACATGAACACTACCAGGGTGGGCCTGATGAAGCCTATGAAAATGGAAGAGATTGGCAAGGGCGAGCTTTTAAGGGCAGCCTGCTGTAACCTGAGTGAAAGTTTTGAAACAACGCCATCGGTAGATGTGGCGTTTACCGATGCTGTCACCGGCTATAAGCAGGTACAGATGTTGGGCCTGGCAGGCCCGTACACATTGATCACACGGGAGAATATACCCGATGTGCGCGGGTTGGCTGCCATCACCGGGCTTACCTACACGCCCGGTATATGGATAGAGAGTATGCAGTTGAGCAAGGGTACCGGAAGTGTAGTGAATGGTTACGAAAGTGTGGCAGGGCAGATAAATGTTGAACTGCTTAAACCGTTTAATGATGAAAAACTTTTGTTGAATGTGTATCAAAATGCCCAGGGACGCAGTGAGGCTAATTTCTATGGCCGTAAGGAGTTCAATAAAAAATTATCATCTAACCTGTTTGCCAATGTAAGCTCACAGTGGCTGAAGACCGACCAGAATGGTGATGGCTTCCTGGACCGCCCCTTGAATAAGCAATACCTGCTACTCAACCGTTGGTTCTATCATGGGCCAAAGGGGCTTGAATTACAGGCGGGGGTAAAAGGTGTATATAATACCAACACAGGCGGACAATGGAATTACAGCAAAGGTGCTGAACAGGTGGCAAGTAAGCCATGGGGTTTTGAACTTAACACGCGACGCGCTGAGGGCTGGGCCAAAATAGGTAAGATATTCCCGGATAAGCCGGCAACCAGTGTGGGTTTGCAATTGTCGGGTATTTATCATGACCAGGACGCCCTGTATGGGTTAAGGGCATATAATGCTACACAAAAGAGTTTGTATGCCAACCTTATCTTCCAGTCCATAATAGACAATACAAACCATGTAATAAAGGCAGGCTTAAGTTCGGTGCTTGACGACTATAACGAGCAGTTCGAAACATTACGCTTAAGGCGTACAGAGATAGTACCGGGTGCTTTTGCAGAGTACACATATAACTACCTGGATAAATTCAATGTGGTTGCCGGCTTGCGTGGAGATTATGACAATCTATATGGTGCTTTCCTTACCCCGAGGCTGCATATCCGCTACGCACCATTTAGTAAGACTGCTATACGTGCATCTATCGGCAGGGCACAACGTACAGCAAATATACTGGCAGAAAACATGGGTTACATGGCAAGTAACCGAATTTTCCATATACCGGTTGCTGGAAACAATTATGACCTGAAGCCCGAAGTAGCATGGAACATGGGACTAAACCTTACTCAAAAATTCATGCTCGACTACCGCGATGGCAGCTTTGGTATAGATTATTACTATACACATTTTCAAAACCAGGTTGTTGCGGACGTAGAGATGCCGGGCCAGGTATCTTTTTACAACCTGGAAGGCTCGTCTTATGCACATAGCCTGCAGGCGCAATTGGATTATGAACTGATCCATAACCTGGATATAAGGTTGGCATACAGGTGGTATGATGTCAGGGTAAGCTATGCCGGTGTGCTGAAACAAAAACCATTATTGCCGGCTCACAGGGCTTTTGCGAACCTGGCCTATGAAACCAAAAACAACTGGAAATTCAACTATACCGTACAGTGGACAGGGCCTAAACGGGTTCCCGCGTCATACAGTTCCGCAGGTTATTACTCGCCGGCATTTTGGTTGATGAATGCACAAATAACTAAGTCATTCAAAAGCGGCATTGATGTATATGCAGGGGCAGAAAACCTAAGCAATTATATGCAACCGGATCCTATCATAAGCGCTGCAGATCCTTATGCAAAAGACTTTGATGCTTCGATGATATGGGGACCCATTATGGGGAGGAATATTTATGGCGGTATCAGGTATACACTTAAATAGGTCAATAGTGAATCGGGATTACAGGGCTTTAAAATAAAGCCCTGTTTTTTTAGCCAAGTTTAGCATGCCAGTCGCACCAAAAGCCGAAGTAGGTAGCAGTTTCCAGTGCATGATAATCATTGCGATGCTGCAATAGCATTTGTTTGGCGGTATCGTAATCGTACCAATCGCCCTCTATACTTTCGCCAAAGGGGCCGGAGGATCCATTCACGAACGTATAGCCATGTATATCTTTTAAATGCTGCTGGTAAGCCGGGAGTTTAGCAAAGCCAAGCTTACGTTTCAAAAACCTGCTCGCTTTTGCCGGAAGCGAATAGTTTAGGGGCTTTGTAGGTAAAAAAAACTTTTTGCAGGGTTCGAGCGGGGTAAGTGTATCCTGGTTCACAAATTTGAACTTAGTATAACCAAGTTGTTGCAGGCGGTTAAGGTTAAAGAATATGTCCTTTTCTTCGATCGATCCGTTGAAAGGGACCATCTCAGTCTCTACAGAAATATATTGTGGCAGACCTTGAGTGGCATCCAGTGTTTGCAGCGCGATGGCATCATACCCTTCAATGTCTATTTTACAATACATCGGTATGCCATACTCCCGGAAGAGTGAAGACAATTTTTTTGAACTGACGATTACTTTCTTTCTGATACCGCTCCCCCTTTTGGCAGCTTCTTCGTTCAGTGAACTGAACTGGTCTTCGGCACTAATACTAAAAGCCAACTCAGTCTCCACATCAGATATTGCTACATTTAGCAACACCAGTTTGCCCCGTTGTATATGGTCTTCATATTTTTTCTCTGCTTTTTTGATCAGGTTGGGGTTGGCATCTATTGCAATTACATTATACCCTTTGTGTAAGTAATACTCGGTATCAGTGCCATCGTGCAGGCCAACATCATATACCAGGTTGCTAACAACATTCATGCGGTGAAGATACCGATTGGGAGAAGAACTTAAGTTTTTCTCGGTTTTTTCTTAGCAGCCGGGAAAAGCACATTATTCAGTATCAGCCGGTAACCGGGCGATGTAGGGTGCAGGCTCAGATCAGTGGGTGGGTCACCGATCACGTGCTGGTAATCTTCGGGATCGTGACCTCCATAGAAGGTCCATGTGCCTTTGCCGAATTCGCCATGAATGTAACGGGCCTCATTTGCGGCTTTGTTTTCGCCCATCACCAGTACGCTTGTTTTCAACTTGTCTTTGCGGAAGGCAGTGGTCTGACCCATAAAGCCTTTGATAGTAGTTGTTTGGTCCTGGCAGAGCATGGCAGGCACGGGGTCAAATTTTGCAGAGAATGTAAACAGCGTGAAATAATCCATGTCCATCGGTACCTTACGGTAGTTGGTATTGTCAATGTCAGAGTACTCGTATTCGTAAGGATTAATGCTGATATTGAAATCTTTGAAAGCAAAGCATTGTGTAAAATCAAGTTTCTGCTGTGCATCCGGCGCTATGGGGTCGCCATCAAAAGGTACATCGCAGATGTCGGTATTCTGAGCTGCAAGAGCAATGTCATAGGTGTCTGTAGCGGAGCACATTGCAAAAAGATAACCACCGCCCGCTACGAAGTCCCGAATCTTTTTCACCACCGCCAGCTTGAGCTGTGATACTTTTTTAAACCCATGTTTTGCGGCCATATCTTCCGCTGTTTTCACATCTTCCTGGAACCAGGATGTGTTGCGGTACTGTGCCCAGAACTTGCCATACTGCCCGGTGAAGTCTTCGTGATGGAGGTGCAGCCAGTCATATTCAGGCAGTTTCCCGTCCAGCACTTCGTCATCGTAAACTTTGTCGTAAGGTATTTCGGCATAAGTGAGTACCATCGTCACAGCATCGTCCCAGGGTCTCTTATTAGGAGGTGTATATACTGCGATCTTCGGGGCTTTTTCCAGTTTTATGATGTCGCCATTGAAATCGGGATCGGATATTTTATCCAGCACGCCAAGGTATTGTGCATCGCTCATTATCTCATAATTGACACCCCGCAGTTTGCATAGCTTTTCCAGGTCGCCGCCTTGGTCCATGCCAAAGCTGCCGCCCTTGTAATTGAGCAGCCAATCTACCTTTATACCTTCCACGAGGGCGGCATAAGCAATGCCGTATGCTTTGAGGTGTTGGGTTTGTGTTTCGGCGTCCATAGGTATAAATATTTTACTGGCAAAGCATGATGTGCCTGCTGCCAATAAAAAGCTGACGGTGATGATCAAAAGCCTGTATCGCATTATGAGTTCTCTTGAGTAAGGGTATGTAAGTTACTTATTTCATTGGTACGACAACCGGGGGCCTATTGTTAAAATTATGTCAGCCTGGTAGTCTTATGGCTTCTAAATTAATATGCAGTCAAATGGTACAGATTTGTGACAATCCCTTGGCACTTATCTATATCTTTGCGCAGTAAAACCGCACAATGTCCAAATATAGTAATGCCCGTGCTATGCGGGCGCTGATAAAAGCCAGTCTGCAGGCTATTTTCAAAAGTCCTTCTGCCATAGTATTCAGCATAGCTTTCCCGCTGATATTCATACTCGTATTTGGCTTTTTGGGTAATGGCAGGGGGTATAGCATAAAAGTAGCTGCGGCACCTGGTAGCGACACTACTAACATGGTATACGGCATACTGCACAAGATACCGGTGATAAAATGGACTACCGGCAAGGACAGCGCAGGCATTATGAAAGATCTCGCAGAGGGTGATATTGCAGCAACGATAGATATACAGCCGCAACCTGAAGGCAGCACTCCGCAATACAAGATCCGGCTAAACAGTACCTCGGGGCAAGAGGACAAAGTGAACCAGCTTCAATCGATATTGAAAGGTATCATGGAGCGTATGGACCCCGAATTGCAGGCACGTATCGATAAGCTGGCGGATATTGATGTGCATATAGAGCAGGTACGTGATTATAAAATGATCGACTTCATATTGCCGGGACAGCTGGGCTTCTCGCTACTGGCATCCGGTGTGTTTGGCACCGCCTTCGTCTTTTTTAATATGCGGCAAACCCTGGTATTGAAGCGCTTTTTTGCCACACCTGTGCGTCGCGAGGTGATCGTGGTGAGCGAAGGTATAGCGCGTATGATCTTCCAGATGATGGGCGCCATCATCATTATAACGCTGGGCCACTACGCTTTTGATTACACACTTATCCACGGATGGCTTACCTTTTTCGAGATGCTTTTTGTATGTGGCATAGCCATGATGGTATTTATGGGTTTTGGTTTCATCATAAGCAGTATCGCCAAAAATGAATCGGCAATTCCGCCACTGTCCAATATCATTACCTTACCCCAATTCCTGCTGGCAGGAACTTTTTTCCCGATAGATAATTTCCCTAAGTGGCTGCAACCCCTGTGCCGGTTACTGCCTTTGTCTTACCTGAATGATGCCTTGCGCAAGATAGCCTTTGAAGGGGCAGGCATATGGGACGTGCGCATCGATTTGCTGATACTGCTCATATGGGGTATCGTTATCTATGCGGTTGCCTCGCGTATATTCAAATGGGAATAGGAATGAATTTCCTTAGGGCATTAACGTAACAATTCCAGCGGACCGCTGACATCCTCTTCACGCCCGGTATAGCAGATGGCATGTACTCTATAAAAATAAACGTCGGCATTGCAGGGACGCCCCCGAAAAGTGCCGTCCCATCCGGTATTGGGATTATTATTCCAGAACAAACGTTTCCCCCATCGGTCGTAAATGCTCAGTTCGTAGAATTTCATGTTTCCAATGACCAGCGCGCGGAATTCATCGTTCTTGCCATCGCCATTAGGGGTAAAAGCATTGGGGTAGCTGAACTGGCAGCAGGGTTCTACATTGGTGTAGCGTAGCTTGATGGAATCCTTACAGCCATTCACAGAGCGGGCATATAATGTGAACTCCTCAGGTTCGAACACACGTATGTACGGCTTCCCCTCGTTATCGGTAAGTATTTTGTCCCACGGTTGCCAGTCGTAGTTTTGACCTCCGGTAGCTTCCAGGTATATGGTTTCCCCGATGCATACAGTGCCTTGTTCTGATAATATTTCTATAGGCGGTTTGTCATACACATGCACGGTTACTGTTTCTTTTTCAGAACTGCAGGCACCCGACCACTCAGTTACATACCATGTATAGGTACCCGCACTGTCAGTTGGGGGCACTGGTGCTGATGACAGGCTATCGCCGTTGGCGGTAAACCACTGTATCGTAGTATTACTATCCGGGTAAGCAATTATAGCAGTGGCGGAATCTGTAACGCAATAGTCTTGTACATCTGAAATATTGGGAGTGAATGGATAGGCGCCACTATCAACCACAGTGAAACTGAATGGGGCTGAGCAAGCTGGGATGCCCTCGGCAGATATAGTACCGGTATAGTTGCCTGCAGGCAATGATAGGGTCATTGTATCTGTAGTGGTAGTGACTGTGTGAGGGAAACCGGTAGCATTTGCCACTGTTACGGTTGCAGGTAAAATACCATTCTTAATAATAAGGGTGACGTCAGCATTATAATAGCAGTGTGTAGCCGTTTGGGTCTCTGATACAAGTTCGTAAGGGTTCACAATATTGAGGGTATAGGCGATCGTTTGAGTGGTGGACAGCGGGCAGGCATTGTTCTTATAACTAACGAAGAAGTTGTAAACGCCTGCCGGTACCGGGGCTGTATTCCAGTTAAAGTGTATGTCTGGGGCGGCGGTATTATTATTTTGAATGGTCAGTGACGCCCCGGCAGGCAATGGTGTATGAGTAACAGTGATTACGTTGCCTGCTGTGTCAATAGGATTGATATCAAATGATATGGACGCAGAGCCAACACATAGATTGATCACGTTGTCCTGGCTATTATTGCCCCCTGCTATATTTACCGCATTGGTATTTTGAACAAAATCTGTACTCAGGTTATCCAGTACTACAAAAGTCATTTCGCGCTTACTGGTGCCTACTACAATACCATTTTTATATTCAGTTACCTGGCTTACTACCAGCGCATCTTGCACTATAGAGGGGGTGAATGTCATTTGCCCGTTTATCGGGTTGAAATAGAACTGCCCGCTGTCGGTCACGATCGGGTACGCACCGGATAGGATCAGTTGCGGATTGCTGACATAAGTAACGGGATTGCCATTATTAAGCGCAGGGACCAATTGAAATGACAGAGAATCACCATCAGGGTCCACTGCGCCCTGGTTGTATTGTTGTGGGACATTGACAGTGTAAAAGGGAGTAGGTATCGTGGTATATTCGGGGGAGGAGTTGGGTCCTTGCAGGTTGTTTAGTGTAGCCTCTATATACACGTAGGTTCCATTGGCGCCGATCACATTGGTAATATTCGAGCTTCGGCCTGCACCGGAGTTGCTGCCAAGGACGCCGGAGAAGAGGAAGTGCCAGTTATTGGCCGGTATGTTGAGAGTCGCCGTACCGGTGTACACGAATTTTCTCACTCCCGGTAATAGTCCTCCATTGCAAGTGGTGTTATTCAATTGGGACGGGCATACAGGTGAAACTTCTATGCCAATATTGGAATCAGGTTGTAAAGTTACATGGAACGAGTCAAGGTAATTGCCGTGGTACACTAATATTTCGGGAGTAGAAATGTACAGGTCCTGGAAGGCTGTAGGATTGGCTGTGCCACAATCGCCATAGAGGGTAAGAGTTAACGCATAAGTATTGCCTGAAACGTATTTGTACAGCAATTCGCCTCCAAAAACATGATTGGCAAAGGTGTTGACCGAACAAAAAAAACTACTTAAAAAAATAATAGCCGTAAGCGATGTGCGTTTCATTCTTTACTGCATCTGTGCGTAACTCATAGCAAATTTGAGATATATTCTTCATCTGAAAAAATATGTTATTGTAGTATAACCTGCCATATAGTAACAGGAGGTACTTTTTACAAGCCTGTGACAGTTTTTGGTATTAAAGGAAATATCCCCCTATTTTTGTCAGAAATGGATAATAGAATGGATCTTGAATTCAATAAAAATGAAGATGCCATGCGGATGGCAGTAAGCCAGTTGAGGCAGCGCCATGCACAAGTGAGCCTGGGTGGAGGCAAAAAGGCAATGGATAAAGCGAAAGAGAAGGGGAAAATGAGCCCAAGGGAGCGTATCGATTACCTTATTGACAAAGAAAGCGTTTTTACTGAAATAGGAGCATTTGCCGGGTATGAAATGTACCCGGAATATGGCGGATGCCCGGCGGGGGGCACGGTTGCGGGGCTTGGTTATATACATGGCCGCCAGTGTGTAATAGTAGCCAATGACAATACGGTAAAGGCCGGGGCATGGTTTCCGATCACAGGCAAGAAGAACCTGCGCTTGCAGGAAATAGCCATGGAGAACCATCTGCCCGTAGTATATATAGTGGATAGTGCGGGTGTGTTCCTGCCCATGCAGGATGAGATATTCCCTGATAAGGAGCATTTCGGGCGCATATTCCGCAACAATGCGCAAATGAGTGCTATGGGCATAAGCCAGATAGCTGCAGTAATGGGTAGCTGCGTTGCCGGCGGTGCCTACCTGCCGATAATGAGCGATGAGACCCTGATGGTAGAAGGAAATGGTTCCATATTTCTTGCGGGGCCCTACCTGGTGAAGGCCGCCATTGGTGAAGATGTAGATATACAGACATTGGGGGGCGCCAAAACACATACCGAGATAAGTGGTATAGCTGATTATAAATTTGACACTGAGCAGGAGTGCCTTGACCAGGTGCGTCGTATCATAGATAAGGTGGGGGAACAGGCTCATGCAGGTTTTGACCGTATCAAACCGGCTGAGCCGGCCAAGGATCCAAAAGATATATATGGACTGGTATCTGTAGATAACAGCAAACCCTATGATGTGGTAGATGTTATAGAACGCTTGGTGGATAATTCAGAGTTCGACCAGTTCAAGGAAGATTACGGCAAGACAATAGTATGTGGTTACGCCCGTATAGACGGCTGGGCTGTGGGTATAGTGGCCAATCAGCGCAAGATGGTAAAAAGTGGCAAGAAAGAAGTGCAGATAGGAGGTGTGATCTACAACGATAGTGCCGATAAAGCCGCCCGTTTTATACAGAATTGCAACCAGAAGAAGATACCACTCGTTTTTTTGCAGGATGTTACCGGTTTTATGGTGGGCAGCCGCAGCGAGCATGCAGGTATCATTAAAGATGGCGCAAAGCTGGTGAATGCGGTGGCTAACTCGGTAGTTCCTAAAATAACAATCGTTATAGGTAATTCATATGGCGCAGGTAATTATGCAATGTGCGGTAAGGCCTATGATCCCCGCTTCATTTATGCATGGCCTAATGCTAAGATAGCCGTAATGGGCGGTGAGCAAGCCGCAAAAACATTATTGCAGATACAGGTTGCAGGGCTGAAATCGAAGGGGCAGGAGATAGATCCTGAAAAGGAAAAGGCAATGCTTAAAGAGATAACAGACCGTTATAACAGTCAGACCTCAGCTTATTACGCAGCTGCCCGCCTGTGGGTGGACGAGATCATCGATCCGCTGGAGACAAGGCGTGTGATATCTGAGGGGCTGAATGCGGCTAATCATAACCCTGAGATGAAGGAATTCAAGACAGGGGTATTCCAGGTGTAAGCTTCGCTACGGCTAATCAGTAAAAAATAAGTACATTTCCCTAAAACACAGGGATTGCAGCGGCTATTGTCAAGGCTTTTAGGGTGTTTTATTATTTTCTTCATACCTGCCTGCCTATGGGCGCAGAGCAGGCAGGCAGCCTTTACCCGGGGTTTGCATCAAAAGAAACTTGCTGTAGCAGATACTACCCGGCTCGATACGCTGTCTGTTGAGCCTGGCTCTGTACGCATAGCCAATGTACCGGATAGCAATTTTACTCTTTTTGCTGAACAGGGTTACCTGACCTGGAAACAGAAGCCGGCTGTTGATTCGGTACAGGTTACTTATCGTACACTGGGTATAGCCCTTTCCAAAGTGTATAGTCATAAGGACCGCAAACTGGTGGATTCCAACTATGTTTTCCCTATTTATCATCATGATGATGATGCTATTAGTGGTCGGGGTTTCGTCGATTTCAATCAACTGGACTATAAGGGCAGTTATGGCCGGAGCATATCGCTGGGCAATAACCAGGACGTATCGCTCAACTCGCAGTTCAATATGCAGATGAGTGGTTACGTATTGGACAGCGTCAAACTGGACGCAGCGATAACCGATAATACCGTCCCCTTTCAGCCCGATGGCAACACCCAGCGTTTACAGGAATTTGACCAGGTATTCATACACCTGCAAAAGGATAAACACGAGCTTACCCTTGGCGATTACGCTCTTGAAAGACCACCCGGCTATTTCCTGAATTTCTACAAGCGGGTACAAGGTGTTTATTACAGGGATGAATTCAGGCTCGGGCCTCATTCTGTGAACAAGACAGGCCTGAGCGGCTCCATTGCCAAGGGACAATTTGCGCGGAATATATTTGAAGGAGATGAGGGCAACCAGGGTCCGTATAAGCTTACGGGTAACAATGGCGAGCAGTTCTTCATTGTACTGGCAGGCACCGAGCGGGTGTACATCAACAACGTATTGATGGAACGGGGGGAGAATGCTGATTATGTGATAGATTATAATACAGCGGAATTGCGCTTCATGCCCCGCCGGATGATCACCAAAGATTCCCGTATACAGGTGGAATTCGAGTACCAGGACCGTAATTACCTCAACTCACTTATCTATGCTTATGATGAGGTACAGCTAAATAAGAAATGGGATATACGACTGGACGCCTACAGCAACCAGGACGCGAAGAACCAGCCATACCTGCAAACCCTGGACGGTACACAAAAGCGCTTTCTCTCAGGCATAGGCGATTCGGTACAGAACGCTTTTTACCCCAACATAGCAACAGACACTTTTGCAGCCAATAAGATACTCTACAAGCTCATTGACAGCACGGTTGCCAGTATACACTATGACTCGGTTTTTGTCTATTCCACCAGCCCCGATAGCGCGAAGTACAGCCTGTCTTTTTCTTTTGTGGGTGAAGGGAAGGGCGATTACGTATTGCTGAATACAAATGCCAATGGTAGGGTATATAGCTGGGTAGCTCCGGTGAACGGAATGCATAGCGGTAATTATGCACCGGTGCAGTTGCTTATAGCCCCCAAAATGCAGCAGGTATTTACATTAGGCACCACTTATAACATAGACTCGCTAAAGACCCTGAAGCTGGAAGTGGGACTGAGCAATACCGACCCCAATCTTTTTTCCACTGCTGATAATAATACACACCTGGGCACAGCCGCAAGGCTTAGCTACATGGAATCACGCCCGTTTGGTAGCCGCGATAGTGCCGGGAAAAGCAAGTGGAGCCTGCAGAACAAACTGTCTTATGAATATGTGCAGAACAGGTTCAAAGCTATTGCACCCTACCGTAATGTAGAGTTCGGCAGGGACTGGAATGTACCGCAGGCCGGCGATAAACCGGATGAACATTTGTTGGATCTCGGTACGCAGTTGCTGAACGAAAAGCTGGGCAAAGCGGCTTATGATTTTACTTTGTATAAGCGTGGTGTGGTCTATACCGGTTACCGCAACATAGTGTCGTACGATTACACGGGTAAAGCAGCACATGCAGGCTTTGTTATGAATGTAGTGAATGCTTCAGATACCGCCTGGCGCTCGGTATTCTTTCGTCCTGCAGTATATGCAGAGTATAAGGTCCGCCCCCTGTTGAACACCACACTTGGTGGCCGTTACGAGGCGGAAAATAATGCCATACACAGTGCGACAGGCGATACGCTGACGCCGGCAGCATTTGCCTTTGATATCACTTCCTTTTACCTGAAGACCACAGATAAGCAGCCCTTTACATGGACGCTAAACTATTCCCGCCGCCGTGATAATTTGCCGCGGAACAATGAGTTCAGGCAACAAAGCCATAGTGATAATATTGACCTCAGGATAGGGATAGCCAAATGGCAAAATCACAACATCAATTTCACCGGCACCTATCGCAAACTGCATATTGATGACAGCAGCTTCAATACACAAAAGCCGGAGGAGAGCCTCCTGGGCCGTTTTGAATATACTGGCAGTATATTGAAGGGTGTTTTGACAGGAACTACTCTGTATGAACTTGGTTCAGGGCAGGAACAGAAACGTTCTTATACCTATGTTGAGGTACCTGCAGGCCAGGGTGTATATAACTGGATAGATTACAATGGGGACGGTGTACAGCAAACTAATGAATTTGAAGTGGCGCTCTATCCCGATCAGAAAAAATTCATCCGTGTCTACACCCCTACCAATGAGTATGTAAAAGTGAACTATGTAAATTTCAACCAATCCCTAACCATAGACCCATCCTTTTTCTGGAAAGGGGACAAAAAGAAATGGCAGCAATTTGTATCCCGTTTGTCAGATCAGCTTTCACTGCAGATCGGTAATCGCCTGCTTGCCTCGCAGGGGCTTAAAGCATATGACCCTTTCGTCAATGCAGTGGATGATGCATCCATCATTATTACCAATAACTCGTTCAACAATACTTTTTACTTCAATCGCAATAGTTCCAAATGGGGTCTTGATTACAATTACCTGTCCAATACCGGTAAGCAACTGCTGAACTATGGCGTAGAATCAAGTGCTGGTAAGCAACATCTTGGCCGTGTGCGCTGGAACATTAGCCGGGCCTGGATGATCATTATGTCGGGCAAGGAGGGCTACCGCTCTTATTTGTCTGCCTTGAGCGATGGCAGGAGTTATCATATTGATAACTGGTCTGCAGAGCCTTCCCTTACCTGGCTGTACCGTTCGGCGCTAAGGGTTACTACCTCATACAAACATGAGGAGCGTGATAACAGCCCGCAATATGGCGGGGAGCATGCTAAAATAGAAAGTGCCAATATCGAGCTGAGGCTCAGTAAGACCAGTACAGGTGTTGTACAACTCAGGGGCACGTATTCTAATATCTATTATAATGGCCTGGCCACAGCGCCGGTCACTTTTACCATGCTCGACGCTTTGCAGAAGGGCGATAATTTTTTGTGGGGTATGAGTTGGGAGCGTAAAGTGACCAAAGGCATAGAAATATCCCTGGAATATGAGGGCCGGAAAGCCGGCACTGCAAATGTGATACATACAGGGAGGATGAGCCTGAGGGCTATATTATAGCCCTTCTGCTTATCCGGGTATAGTTTTTATTATCTTCATGTTATCGAAAATTGTTGCGATTTTTGATGTGCAATCCATTTTAGATGATCGAAATAAAGAATATCAGGAAAAGCTTTGGTGATAAGGTAGTGATAGATGATGTTTCGGCGAGCATGAGGGAAGGTAAGACCAATCTCATTATTGGCTCCAGCGGTAGTGGCAAGACCGTGCTGATGAAAATAATGATAGGTCTGCTGCCGGTAGATACAGGCGAGGTTTTGTATGAGGGCCGGGACATAACCAAAATGGATGACGCTGACCTTAAGGAGATACGCAAGCAGATAGGCATGCTCTTCCAGGGCGGTGCATTATTCGACAGTAAGACGGTTGAGCAGAATGTAATGTTTCCGCTTGATATGTTCACACACATGACCCGCCGTGAAAAAAGACGCAGGGCCGATGAGGTGCTGGACAGGGTAAACCTCAAGGAAGCTCATAAAAAATTCCCGGCTGAGATAAGCGGTGGGATGAAAAAACGTGTGGCCCTTGCCCGTGCCATAGTCCTTAATCCCAAATACCTCTTCTGCGATGAGCCCAATTCAGGTCTCGATCCCCAGACCTCACTGCTTATAGACAAGCTGGTGAAGGAGATAACCGTGGAGTACAACATTACCACCATTATCAATACGCACGATATGAATACCGTTATGGAGAGTGGCGATCATATTGTGTACATGTACAAGGGCAAGAAGCAGTGGGAAGGTTCCAACCGCGAGATCATTTTCAGCAACGACAAGATCCTCAACGATTTCATCTTCGCTTCAGAGTTCCTAGCAAAAGCCAAGGAAATGAGTATGCTGGAGCAGCAGGGGAAGGCAAAATGACATTCCCCCTGTTCTCTATTCTATCATTATTTGCCCCTTATAGTTTTCATCGTTACCACTTACCCTGTAAAAGTACAGCCCAGCTGCGTTGTTACGTAGGTCTATTCGATGCTGGTACGGGCGTTCCATTATCAATTTGCCAACAGCATTGTAGATATAGATCTGTCGTTTTTGTTCGTTTGGTAATTCCGGGAAATTTATGATAGAGTTGTTGACAGGGTTAGGGAATACTTTAAGTTCCGATTTAGTTATCTCATTCACCTTGCTACCATAAAAATCTTGCACAACCGTAACCTCGCTTATTATCCACCCGTCAAGCGTATCGGCAACAGAATCACTTACAAACCTGAATCTTAAAAGTATAGTATCATTGGGTGTGCAGCTACTTGTGTTTTTGGGTTTTACCGGGAATCCGGCGAAAAATTGGACACCTGACACCTGCCAGCCATTACTGGTACCGCTAAATGCCTGTTCGCCATTGGCCAGGGTGTCGTTCTTGCCGTAAAAATTATCTGTATGGATACCTTCCCCGCCTACAAAGCTATCAGCATTGCAATCTCCGAGTACATTTTGCCAATCAGTACCTCCGTCAAAAGAGAATTCAACTATACCGCCATCGCGCCCAGCCGTGGTCTGGAACTTATGTTTGAAGTATACGATCGGGTTAAGTTCATAATGCGGTATGCTAAGGGTGAACCAATCATTGGCATTTACAGGGTAAGAGTTCATGGTATCGGTCATTATAGACCTTGAGGTATCGCCCAAAGCAAAAAATGGTTTTACTGTAGTTCCTATTTGCCAAAGTTGTGCACCAATAGTATCAATTGACACTATTGCAGGTGAAAGAAAATAATGAGTAAGACTGTCGGTGGCTTCAAAAGTAAAGGTCGTGGAATCAATGACAGAAAGTCCCCGCCAGATATGATTTTGACCAAAAACGGGAGAAGAAAGGGATAATATCCCCAGGCAGGATAAGCTTAATAGAAAATTTTTCATACGAGTTGTTTTTGCAATGTTATTTTTGATGTGCTATGTGACATTTATTCTGACGTAAAAAGAGATTATGACGTTAGAATGTTAAAGCCCATATTGCATTTTGCAATACGGGCTTTATAAGAGGTAGGAGTATGTATTCTATACTATCTAAGGTCCACCACTTCAACACCGGGGTGTGCCTTTGTGTCGAAAGTGAAATAACTGTCAGCAAGGGGCGGGTTTTGGGTAAAATTGCTGATCTCGTATTGGTAGTTGTTACCGTTCTTTTCCCAGATATTACCGCCTGTTATCGTGTTGTTGGCCTTGTCGATAGCCAGTTCCAGTTTGCTTAGCTGCTTGCCTTTGTTCACCGGGGTGAGTTCTATTATTTCGCAATTTTTCCCTGCTACTTTTCTTGTACCGATATATTTATACGTGTACTCCTTGTCATAAAAATTAGTAAGCAGTTTGGTAGGTGATATAGATTGCTCGTCAGGGTTGAAGTTGCTTACCTGCACCTCGTTGGCCTCTTTCATATAGGTCCATACAGTTTTGGTATCGCATATTATTTCCTGCCCGGCTATGTTCACGTGGTATTTCTGGCCCTTCATGGCAAAAGTGCCCTTTTTGGTGTCTTTTACTTTTCCATTAGAGCTGCTTAAATGGAAGGCGAAGTTTGCCTTAAGCGATTTCAGGCCGTTTATCTTTTTACTTACTGCTTCCAGTATAGATTTAGCCTTTGCATCCTGCGCTTGTGCAGGCTGTAGGGCACACCACAACATCAATAAACTTACACTCAGTAATTTTTTCATTTCTTTTTACTTGGATGAATTAATTGTTTAATAATTAGCTTTTCCTGTCTGTTATCCTATTGAATTCAAAAACTGTTCCAATTCGGCCTCGGTCTTAAAATATACTTCCCTTGGCTTGCTGCCTATTGCCGGGCCCACTATGCCGGCAGCTTCCAGTTGGTCCATAATGCGGCCCGCCCTGTTATAACCCAGGTTATAACGGCGCTGCAGCATAGATGTTGACCCCGATTGTGTCTGTACCACGGTGCGGGCGCAGTCCTCAAATAATTTATCACGGTTCGTAAGGTCCAGTACTTTGTCGGTGCCATCACTGTCCTCCCCTTCATATTCCGGCAGCTCGAACGCTGAGGGATAACCACGCTGCTTGCCTATGAATTCTACTACATTCTCCACTTCAGGCGTATCCACAAATGCACACTGTAAGCGCAGTAGTTCGCTGCCATGCGATACCAGCATATCGCCGCGGCCTATCAGTTGTTCGGCGCCTCCCGCATCCAGTATGGTACGTGAGTCCACCTTTGCGGATACTTTAAAGGCAATGCGCGCCGGGAAGTTAGCTTTTATCGTGCCGGTTATCACATTTACCGACGGGCGCTGCGTGGCAATGATCAGGTGTATACCTATGGCGCGGGCCAGCTGCGCCAGGCGGGCTATCGGCATTTCCACTTCCTTACCTGCGGTCATGATCAGGTCTGCAAATTCATCTATTACCAGCACGATGAAGGGCAGGTATTTATGTCCGCGTTCCGGGTTCAGCTTCCGGTTAATGAATTTCTCGTTGTATTCTTTGATGTTCCTTGCCCCGGCCTCTTTCAGCAGTTCATAGCGGTTATCCATCTCTATGCAAAGTGCATTGAGCGTATAGATCACCTTTTTGGTATCGGTAATGATGGCTTCTTCTTCATTAGGCAGCTTGGCCAGGAAATGTTTCTCAATGGTCCGGTATATGGAAAGCTCTACCTTCTTAGGGTCCACCATTACGAACTTAAGTTGCGAGGGGTGCTTCTTGTACAAGAGCGATACCAATATAGCATTGATACCTACCGATTTACCCTGGCCCGTTGCCCCCGCCATCAGCAGGTGGGGCATAGTGGCAAGGTCCACTATATAGTTCTCGTTGTCTATCTTTTTACCCAGGGCTATGGGCAGGCTCATTTTCGAGTTGGCAAATTTCTCGCTGGCCAGCAGGCTGCGCATGGCCACTATCTGCTTGTTGGCATTGGGTACTTCTATACCTATGGTACCACGCCCCGGTATGGGTGCTATGATACGTATGCCCAGCGCGGCCAGGTTGAGCGCTATATCATCTTCCAGGTTGCGTATCTTGGAGATGCGCACACCCTCCGCCGGTACTATTTCGTATAGTGTCACCGTAGGCCCTACTGTGGCGCTTATCCGCTGTATCTCTATACCAAAGCTACGCAGCGTTTGTATGATCTGGTTCTTGTTCTTTTCCAGTTCTTCCTTGTCCAGCGATATGGCTTCCTGTGCACGGTCCTCCAGCAGGTCGAGCCTGGGGAATTTGTAGCTGGGCAGGTCCAGTTCCGGGGCATAGGGTTCATGGTCTTCTATGCTTATGTGGGCGCCATGTTTCAGTATAGGTTCGTCTTCCTGCTTGATCACTTCGAAGGATAGTTCCTCATCCGGGGCGCTCACTATGTTTTCTTCCTCTTGTTCAGGTATTATTTCTTCCTGCTCATCTTCCTCGGTCGCTTCCTCTACCAGTGTTTCCGTTTCTGTCTGCTTGTATTCATTGCCGGTATACAGGTCGTTCACTGTTCTCTGTGGCGCTTTTTCCGATAGGGTCATATTCCATTCTTTCACAGGCTGTTCCTCCTTCTTTATACTTATCGGCGCAGCTATATTTTCTTCTACGGCATCATTCGTTTCTTCTACGGCATCTTCACTTTCATTGTTTTGCCGGGCAGCAGCCATTGCGGCTCCTGCACTCTTTGCAGCCTTCCCCATGCGTCGCAATAGCGGCCTTATATCCAGTGCCAGCACCACGAACAGGAAGAAACAGGTAGCTGCGACCAGGATCATGCCGGTGCCTGCACTGCCTACAATGCCATTAAGATAGCTTACCGTTGCGTTGCCTAAAGCGCCTCCATAAGGGAAAGCAGCATTTGGCATTATAAAGGCCAGTGTTGGTGCGGCCAGTAACAGTAGTATGGATGCCCAGCGCATATAACGCAGCAGTGGGGCAGCCCGTTTGCCATATACCAGGTAAGCGCCCAGCGCAGTTATTGCCAGGCCAATGACCAATGCCGCTATACCCGCACCACGGTACACCAGGATGTGCGACAAGGCAGCGCCCATGCGCCCGCCCCAGTTGGCCACCGGGCTCTTATCATTAAAGAGGAAATGCGACAAGCTATTGTTGCCGAATAGTTTATCCTGGTCGCTCCGCCAGGTGAAACAGTAGCTGATGATGGAAAAGCAGGTATAAACGCCTAGCAATAATATGGTTATGCCTGCGCCAAGCCTGATTTGCCGGCTCTTTTCCTGTTCGCCGGTTGTCGTTTTGCCGGCATCACCATTTTTACTGCTCTTTATATTTTTATTTTTCTTATTACTGGCCATATCAGGCAAACGATGTGCAAAGGTACAATATTAATAAAGTAGCCGCTTTGTTTAAAAAACAAAAGTCCAGTATGCGTATGCTCCGGACTGCATTGTAACTTAAAAATAGCCATGTGATTTTTTATGGATCAATGTACATATCATCGCCTCCGACGTCCCAGTAGATATTAAGAGTGGTATTGCAGCATTTAAGCGTTCCAGTACATGGAAAATTAGGACAGAGCTGGACGTTTGCTTCGCAAATTTTCGTACAGGCTGTGTTTGGAGGGGGCGCTGGTGGACAACATATGATAAATCCTCTTCTAAAAGAATCACAATCACATAGCGGGACAAATAGACTGCTGTTTGCTGCAACTGTGTATGAAGCACAGGGTGTACTCTGAACAGCACAAGTTATACTGGAGAAACAAACAACAAAAACGTTTAGGGAGCATGATGCGTTATTATGGATAGTAAATGATGCCGCTGGCTTAGGTACTGTCAGGTAGACGAGTATTAATAAAAATAATGATAGCTGTTTCATTGTATTTATATTTAATGATAGTGAAATGATAGAATAAATTTAATAATTTTTCATGAAACATGTAGAACAAAAGTTTAACTGGAACATAGGGATAGAATTGTATTTGTTTAAAAAACTGTTGAAAAACATTTGCAAAAACTGTATTTTTGGTAATTCCTAAGCGAAAAATTTCACAAACTTTTTTCGTTTTGATACCGTCTATATGTAAAACCCATGAAATCTAATAAAAGATGAAAAAAATTCGTTACATATTTGTACTCATATCACTCTTCGCAGATTTTAGTATAACGTTAGCACAGAACTATGCCGTGACACCAGACCAAACGGCTGATTCTTTGGCCGCTAAACTTACGGGTGCTGGCGTCGTTGTATTAAACCCGACTTTGAACTGTCATCAGTTGGCCAATGGCCTTTTTAATGGAGTAAGCAATTTGGGGATAGATAGCGGCATTGTTTTAACCTCGGGTCATGCCGCAGCTACTGTAGGTCCTGTGGGTGCGCCAAGTTTTTCGCTGAATTATCCCGGCGATCCGGATCTTACTACCCTTGCCGGGCAGCCCACCCATGATGCATGTGTACTTGAGTTTGATTTTGTGCCTTCCGGCGATACAGTCAAATTCAATTATGTATTTGGGTCGGTAGAGTACCAAAGTTATTCCTGCTCTCAATTCAATGATGCTTTTGCATTCTTTATTTCCGGTCCTGATATACCTACGCCAGTCAATATAGCTTTGGTGCCGGGTACTAACATACCCGTAACGGTAAATAGCACTACTGATCCGACCATTAATAACCCCTTGAATGGTATTGGTACCTGCCAGGCAATGGGACCGGGCTCCCCTTTTTCGCAGTATTATGTAAATAACAGTAACGGGATTTATATAAGCTATTGGGGATTCACAGAGGTATTTAAAGCTATTTCTGCCGTTACTCCTTGTGATACTTACCACCTTAAGCTCGCAATTGCCGATGCCAGCGATGGCGCTCTTGACTCTGGCGTATGGCTCGAAGCAGGTAGCCTTACGTCGGGCACTACTTCCATTGCTACATTCGGTCCCGGTGGCCTCCCGTATGTAGTTCGGGGTTGTGCACCCGGCAAGTTTGTGTTCACAAGACCTGTGGCTACTGCGGTTCCCAAAGTGGTGCATTACCAGATTGGTGGCACCGCTATTAACGGTTATGATTATGTGACCATAGCCGATAGTGCCGTGATACCTGCGGATAGCCTGACGGATACCTTATACATAAATGCATTACCTGTTATTCCGCCTACAGGCCCCAAGACAGTAAAGCTTTACATCCTTTCTCCTTACCTCTGCAACGGTAACCAGATATCTGATAGCGCTGAGATCACTATATACGACTCATTGTATGTACATGTGATCACGCCCGATACACCTATATGTATCGGAAATTCTGTGAACATCGTGGCAGAAGGCGATAGCATTTTGCATTTCCATTGGACCCCCAGCACGGGACTCAATAATCCCGATACCCTTACGCCAACGGCAACACCTACTACCACAACTACTTATTCGCTCACGGCCGATCTCCCGGGTTCGGGTTGTCCTTCAATGCAGGGTAACGTTACCATCGATGTCAAGTATCCGCCTACCATTAATTTAGGGCCTGATGTTACGACTTGTGTCGGGGTACCCGTTCAATTGAATGCGGTCACCACGCCGGTCAACCAGACCTATACATATAACTGGACACCAACCACGTACCTTAATAATGCAACGATACAGAACCCGGTAAGTACACCTACCGTGCAGAACGATGTTACCTATGTAGTGATCGCCGATCCCGGTGCCGTAGGCTGCGCTCGTAGTGATACGATTACGATACATGAATTGCCGAATGACTTCACACTTTCAAACCCCGATACTACTGTTTGCGTAGGAGGTGTGATACAGGTGAGGGCAACAGGTGATCCTAATTTTACTTATCAATGGACACCGTCTACTTATGTATCTAATCCGTTTATCATCAACCCCGTGATGACTCCGGACACAACGATATCATATACGATCACGGCTACTTATCCCGGCTGCCCGGACATGATACATTCGTTCAATGTAGAAGTTCAGCCTAACCCGATAGTGAACATTCCGGATTCTGCCCAGATGTGCCAGTGGCAGAGTATCAGGATCAACGCTACTGTCGATCCGCCATACCCGGATTACACATATGCATGGACACCTACGATCGGTCTCGATAGTCCCGCCTCGCCAAATATTGTATTTACCGGCGATAGCAGCGATAACTACATCCTCACGGTTACCACACCTATAGGTTGTAAAGGCTCTGACTCAACTTATATTACAGTATTCCCGGGCAACTTTGCTTCGCTTAGCCCCGATGTAGATACTAATATATGTCCGCGGGATTCCGTTTACCTGCATGCCACAGGTGGTGTGTTCTATAACTGGTCACCGGCTAATACCGACATGATCAGCGATACAATGGCGGCTAACCCGCTGGTATTCCCTTTCAGGGATACACGCTATGAAGTACTGGTGACAGATGTTCATGGCTGTCACGATACTTTGGATGTTAAGTTCTTTGTGCATTCAGATGCAGTGATCGATCTGCCTGACTCTGTGGTACTGTACCCCGGAGAGAGCTACCAGATGAACCCCCAGGGTAATGTGATGTATTATCACTGGTTCCCGCCTACAGGTTTGAGTACGGATAGTATAGCTAACCCGGTTTCTATGCCCGAAGTGACCACTAAATATGTGGTAAAAGCTACAACTGAGTGGGGTTGCCCGGCAACTGATTCCATTAAAGTAATAGTTAATCCGGAATCGGTTCTTGACATACCAAATGCCTTTGTTCCGGGCTCGGGGCCAAATTCAGAATTAAAAATTGTAAAGAGAGGCATTGCAACTTTGAAAAGTTTCCGTATTTTCAACCGCTGGGGGAACATGGTTTTTGAGACCACTGACATCAATCAGGGGTGGGACGGAAAGTATAAAGGTGAACCCCAGCCCTTCGGCGTATATGTTTACGAGGTTGAAGCATATACCAGTACAGGGCTTAAGTTTGTAAAACAAGGAAACGTAACATTAATCAGGTAATAACCACATAAGGTAAGCATATCATGATCAGTAAAAATATAGCAACCCGCATAAGCCTCGCAGCAGTGTTAGCGTTAGGTCTTGGCACATCATCTGTGCAAGCCCAGGATATTCACTTTACGCAATTCGAGGCATCACCCCTTATCGTTAATCCTTCATTTACGGGTGGTTTTGATGGCCAGTTCCGCGCAGCGGCAGTTTATCGTAACCAATGGAAGAGTGTAACGATTCCTTTCGTTACTTATGCTGCTTCGTTCGATATGCCGATCGTTTATGATATTTCTCATGATGACTACCTGGCAGGGGGCCTTCAGCTATATAATGACAGGGCCGGTGATGGTAACCTGACCAACTTTTCAGGTTTGTTGTCCGTTGCTTACCATAAGTTCATGGGCGAAAAGGCGCAAATATCTGTAGGTGCTCAGGGTGGTTATACCGAAAAAAGCATCGATCTTTCTAAACTTTATTTCGGTGATGAATTCCTGAATGGTTCTTTCCAGCCGGGTACATCTGCTGAATATCCATACCTTAATAATAAAGTAAAATACTTTACTGTTAATGCAGGCCTTAGCTTCTCACACAGCCCCAGCAGCCGCTTTGGCTATGTATTGGGTGTAGGTGCCAATAACCTGAATCAGCCGAAAGATGCTATAACCAAGAAGACAAACAGCGATGTTGGCCTGGCCATGCGCTATACAGGCCAGTTAGGCATCATAGCGTACCTGAGCGACCGTTTTAGCCTCAGGCCCGCAGCTCTGTACCAAATGCAGGCTTCAGCCAGCGAGTTGATCGCAGGTAATGAATTCAACTATATCGTAGGTACTCCCGATGTACATAGCTATGCAACCTCAATATTCCTGGGTGGCTGGTATCGCAATGGCGATGCTGCAATGGCTACCGTAGGGGTAGAATTCAAAGGGTTTAAGTTTGGTGTTAGCTATGATTATAATATGTCTACATTAAAAGATGCATCTAACGGCAAAGGCGGTTTTGAGATATCCCTCCGTTATATAGCGCCCAATCCGCTGGATTTCGCTCACCGATTAGTGTATCCTTGCGCTCGTTTTTAAGATATTAACAGGAAAGGGCAAAAAATTTTTTTAAAGCCCTTTCTTTTTTTATGACCAATTTATACTTTTATACCCATTAACAACGCTCACGAACATGAGAAAAAATTGGCTGCTTCTTATATTGGCTACGGTTATCGTTACACTGCAATATGACGCAAATGCCCAGTCGCATAGAATGGAAAGGTATAGAAACAAGGCTAACGACCCCGTTTCAGGATTGTCTTATGACAAGAAGCTTCGTTGGGCAGATAACCTGTATCGTCAGGGTAGTTATTTCAATGCCATAGATTATTATCAGCAATTAAAGCAGGAGCAGGAACGTAATCCGTACCTCACACTTATGCTGGCTACTTGCTACGAGATGACAAGGGACTATGAGCCTGCGGCACACTACTATGCAGAAGCTTATGCATTGGCATCCAAGCTTTATCCTGAAGCATTGTTCAGGGAGGCGCTTATGGAAAAGCAGGCAGGTGAGTATGAAAAAGCAATAGCTACGTTCAACCACTTCATTGCTGAAAATCCTAAGACATACAAGAAGCTTAAGAAATATGCTAAGGTTCAGATAGATGGCTGTACTATGGCTATGACTTCAATGAAAGATCCTCAGCCGCAAACCATTATCAACGCTGGTCCGAATGTAAATAGTGCTTATACTGAATCTGCACCTTACCCCTTGGGTGATACGGCGCTGCTGTTCTCTTCAATGCGCCAGAACGAAGTTATAGATGCTAATCCAAGAGCTCGTGGTGAGTATATGTCTCGTTTCATGGTGGCTCATAAACAAGGCCATGTTTCGCAGGTAGATTCTTTTGAATGGCCTATGAAATTCATGGATGGTAAATTCAACCAGGATAATGTACACGTAGGCAATGGTTGTTTTAGTCCCGGTGGCGATCGCTTCTATTTCACAAAGTGTGGTGAAGGCGATTCTAACTCGGTGAACTGTAAGATATACGTTTCTGAATTTAAAGGTAAAGAATGGAGCAAACCCGAAACCTTAGGTGAAGGTATAAATGACGGGCCTTCAAATAGTCAGCCCTGGATATGTAAGATCGGTAAGAAAGAGATATTGTTCTTCTCTTCTAACCGTAAGCTGCAAAGTCGTGGTGGTTATGATATATGGTATTCCGTTTATGATACACGACGTGGCACTTATCGTCGTCCGCAAAATGCCGGTAAGCAAGTCAATACTGAATATGATGAAATTACTCCATACTACGACAGCCGTGTAGGTAAGCTTTACTTTGCATCAAATGGTTGGAGGGGTTTCGGTGGTTTTGATATCTTCTCCGCTGATGGTGGTCCTTCTCGTTATACTAACGTGCAGAATCTTGGTTACCCCATCAATACAAGTGCGGACGAGTTATATTATATAAAGGATCCTTTGGGTAAACCTGATGCATACGTAGTGTCAAATCGTGTTGGTGCCATAGCGCTTAAAAACCCAACTTGTTGCGATGATATCTGGCGTATTCAATACGAGCCTAAGCTGATGGTTATTGGTAAGGTAGTTGACAGGAAATCAGGTGAGAAGTTGTCTGACGCTGTTGTAAAGATGGTGAACCAGAATAGCGATATGAAGACGTATAATTCTACTGACGGCGATTTCTCTTTCAATATTGCACGCGGTAATAATTATGTGATCACAGGTGATAAGCAGGGATATTCTTCTACCCGTGCTACTATCAATACAATGGATGTAAAACGTACCGACCCGGACGATACAGTATATGTTACCATCTATATGGACAGCATTGTTATCGACTTCTCTGTTACCAATGTGTTCTATGATTTTGACAAAGCTACTTTACGTCCTGAGTCAATGGCTTCTCTCGATTCATTGGTGAACTTCATGAAGGACAATCCTTCTTTGAGCGTCGAAATTTATTCTTATACCGACTCTAAAGGTTCTAACAAATACAATGAAGAGCTTTCTAAGCGCCGTGCCCAATCGGTAGTAGATTATCTGGTGCAGCATGGTATTGAAGATCAGCGTTTGGTAGCTAAAGGCTTTGGCGATAAAATGCCCGTGGCCCCCAACAAGATCGGCAGGAAGGATAATCCCGAAGGACGCCAGTTGAACCGTCGTACTGAATTCCGCATCGTTACAGATGTGCCTTCACGTCGCATCTTGTTCAACAGTGCTAAGCCGGGTACTATGGATGAGCAGTCGAAGAACCTGCAAGTCGATGAAAATGATATGAACGAGGGTGATCCTAATGACCAGGAAACTGAAATGAGCAAGCCGGGTTACAGGGTTAACAAAGGTGACAATAATCCATAAACGATAATATTTGTATTGAAGAGGTTGTACTATATGGTGCAACCTCTTTTATTTTATAGCATGCGACACATACAGCTTTCTATTCAGCTTACCGATTCGGTACTTAGAGATATATTGCTTGCCCGTCTTAGTGATATTGGATATGAGGGCTTTGAGGAAATGGAGACAGGTTTGAGCGCCTATATAACGGAAGCAAACTTCGAGGAGCAGATAGTTGCCGGAATATTGTCAGAATATGCTCTTTCATATAGTGTCAATACCATAGAGGAGCAGAACTGGAATGCACAATGGGAGGAGAGTTTTCAACCTGTTATAGTGCCTGATTTTTGTACCGTCAGGGCCCATTTTCATGATATGGTGGTAACTACCCCATACGAGGTAGTGATAACACCGCAGATGTCATTCGGTACCGGTCATCATGCCACTACTATGCTTATGATGATGCAAATGCAGCATTTAGAATTTGCAGATAAGACCGTCCTGGATTTTGGCACGGGCACTGGTATCCTCGCAATACTGGCCGAAAAGCTGGGAGCAGGCAATATCATAGCTATAGATAACGACGAATGGTCGTACCGTAATGCCCTGGAAAATATTGAAAGGAACTTATGCAAGCGTGTAGCGGTCAGCCAGGGCTCTTTGGAGGATGTAGATGGTTGCTTTGATGTTGTGCTCGCTAACATTAACCGTAACATCCTGCTTTCTTACATGGGCTCGCTTAGCGCGCATCTTAATAGTGGTGGCTATATACTCATGAGCGGACTATTGAAAGAAGATAAGGGCATAATTGTGGCAGCTGCAAATTCAACTGGTTTGAATTTCCTTCATATGGATGAAATGAACAATTGGATCGTGTTATTGTTTCAAAAGTGATATTTATTATGTTGATTAATTATGATTTAGTGAGAATGTTATGGAATTTTTGTAAGAAAAATCGGGCAATAAATAGGTTATTTTATTATTAGGATTTACCGGGTGGAAAATATAAATTTGTTGCTCTGCAATTAAGAAATAAGGATGACGATTGCCGTTTTAATAGTGTTAGCATACTTAATTGGTTCTATTCCTACCGCGGTTTGGGTCAGCAAGAGGGTATATGGTATTGATATAAGGGAACATGGCAGCGGTAATGCCGGTGCTACCAATACATTCAGGATATTGGGCTCAAAGGCCGGCTCGGCAGTAATGCTGATTGATATGCTAAAGGGCTTTATTGCCGTTAAGCTATCGCTTTTCTCCCCATATCCATGGACCAGCGAACCCTTTGTCAACCTGCAGATCTTCCTGGGTCTTGCGGCTGTGCTGGGCCACATATTTCCTATATGGGCTGAGTTCAGGGGCGGTAAGGGCATAGCTACCTTATTCGGGATGATATTGGGTATTCAGCCATTAGCTGCAGTGAGCCTGGTAGGCGTGTTCCTGCTCATGCTGTTCCTTACCCGTTATGTATCCCTGAGCTCAATAAGTGCCAGCATCGCATTCCCGCTGCTTATCTTATTTATCTTCCACGAGCCTGAAGTTAGCTATAGGCTGTTCGCTATAGCGACTGCTTGTTTGGTTGTACTCACACATCATAAAAACATAGGCCGTCTCATCAACGGCAACGAGAATAAGGTACCACTATTTCGCAAGCGCAGAATGCGCCGGCATGACCATTAGCATATGTAAAACATTATGGGCTTATGCGGAAGGTTTACCTCTTTTTAAGCATCTTATTTAGTTTCTTTTATCCCGTAAGGGTACGAAAAGGCTCCAGTACAGAAAATCCGGTACTGGAGCTTTTTTTATACCGCAACAGGTGGCAATTGGCTACCTTGGATGCTTTGTATTCCGATGGGCATAGGTACAGGCCACTGGTGCTGGCATATAAAGAACTGGCAGCCAAACTGCCCGATGTCAACAATATACTGGTATTGGGCGCCGGCCTGGGCAGCGCCGTATCTGTAATGCACAGGCTGGGCTACCATCCTACGTTCACATTGGTAGATAATGATCAGTTGATACTGCAATGGGCCCTGGAAAAGCTCGGTAACTCTGCAGACCATATGATACTACCCGTTTGTGAGGATGCCCGGGTCTTTATGCAGAATAACAAACAGCAGTACGACCTTGTGGTCGTGGATATATTTACGGGCAGGAATGTGCCTGAATTTGTTACCCGTACTCCCTTTCTGCAGCAATGCAGGGATGGCACAGTACCCGGGGGTAATGTGGTACTAAACTACATCATCAACCACCCGAAACAATGGGATGATTTTATGAGCAATTTCAGTGTTGTATTTCCTGTACACAAGGTGTTGAAGAATGGCGTCAACCGGATACTGGTAGCTACAGTTTAGCGCTTTGTATGCGCAGCACTTTCCTGTTCTTCTTCTGTACCCTCATTTTTTCCGGCACCAGTTGCAGTATCTCGTCCATGAGGCTTTGCAGCAGTGTAAGGCGCACAAAGTGCCCGCTGGTGGCGAGGCTGATCTCACGCACGGGTTCGGGGTCCTCGAAGTAGCGGATACGCTCCATCTGGTCTTCCGTAAACTCTATAGTGGCCAGTTCGGGGAGTATGGTGAAGCCTTTATTCTTGTCTACCATCTTGCGCAGGGTCTCCACGTTGCTCGATTCGTAGCGGTAGGCCCGCTCGGTTTGCAGGCGTTGTACCTGGTCGCTGCATAGGTTGATCACCTGGTTGCGCATGCAATGCCCTTCATTCAGCAGCCATATCCTGTCGAGCTCAATGTCCGTAGGCGAGATAAGCCTTTTCTTCAAAGCCTTTTCGCCTTCTGAAAAATAGGCTACAAACGGCTCGTAGAATAATGGATACTCCTTAATGTCTGATTCTTCAAGCGGGGTGCTAAGCAATGCAGCATCTATCTCATTGTTGCGCAGGGCTGTGATGATCTGGTGTGTTTCCAGTTCTTTCACGTCCAGCTTTACGTCAGGATACTTGGCCGAGTAATTCTCGAGCAGACCGGGTAATATATACGGAGCTACCGTAGGTATCACGGCAAAGCGGAACCTGCCCGCAAGATTGTTTTGCTGCAGCTGTATCAGTTCGTTTATCTTATCGCATTCGGCGAGTACGATACGTGCCTGCTCCACTATGGCCTCACCCATAGCAGTGATGGCTATCGGGTGTTTATTGCGATCGAACAGTTTGACCCCCAGTTCATCCTCCAGCTTTTGTATCTGCATACTGAGCGTGGGCTGGGTCACAAAGCACTTCTCAGCAGCCGATACAAAGCTTTTGTAAGTGGCCACTGCTACTACATATTCAAGCTGGGTGATGGTCATATAAAGGATAGTTTATTTTTAGGCAAACCTAATACTTCCTGACGATATAGACTATATCTATAGGATATGCATGCCTGTAATTTAATGTGGCGTCGCGATCATTTGCTGATCAACAGCTTTCTAGTTATTTGATAATCAATTGTTTTTAACTGAATAAGATAGATGCCGGCCTGTAAATTATTGGTAAGGCCGGGGGTAAAATATTCTGTGTTGCCTCCCTTATTACAGACCTTTTTTAGATCAGGCAGCACCCTTCGCCCCTCCATGTCCGTTACTGATATGGTTACCTCTGCCTGTTGGTTGAGCGAGAAGCTGAGCTGGAAGCTGCCTGTATTCGGGTTGGGCGATAGTACCATATCACCCGCTTCTACCATCTTGACATCACTGGCACTAAGTGGTGGCAGAGGCAGGCCCTGGCTGTCGCAGACGCATGCGCTGCGTCGATCATCATGCCGGAACATGGTCCAGTCAGGGCCCTTTCCTTTACCCCATGATAGGCAGTATGCACGCCCGTAGTCTATGGCCGTATTGGGATAACGTGTTTTGCCACCTACAATGAACAGATCGAGGGTGTCGTCGCCATCGAAGTCGGCAATAATGGGGGCATTGTCTATCTCGAAGGTATCCTGGTAGATAGTGTTCATATCCACAGACCGGATGAGGCTGCCATCCTGCCCTTTGAGCGATATCACCTGTCCATCGCCGGTGGCGAAGGTCACATCCAGGTAATTATCGTTATTGACATCGGCAACAGCTACGCCACGGAATGAGCCCTGGCCCGCAATATTGTAAGTCCATAGGGGAGACTTGTCGTGCTTTCGAGCCACCACTTTAGCACCATCGCAATAGATGATATCGAGGTAGCCGTCATTGTCAAGATCGGCAAGGGTAGTGGGAGCGCCTACATATACATAAGCGGTGTCCTTCCATACAAGGCTGCCATCTTCAGCATTGAGGCAGTAAACATAGCCATCATAATCACCTATTGTGAGCTCATACCGCCCATCGTGGTCTATATCGCCAAAGGCCGTGCCATGGTAAAGCAGGTTCCTGGGCAGGTAACTGCTCCAGAGCAGTGAGTGGTCGCTACCGCGGAAGCAGGATATACGGTTGCTGTCGTTGGTAAAATCCCAGGTAGCGGCCACGAAATCGAGTGTATTGTTGTGTTGGGCGTCCAATATGGCAGCTGCAGTCTCTATGGCAGCATTGGTATCCACTAAGGCTTTCCATTTGAGTGTGCCTGTTTTACCGTCAAGGCAGGCTACATGCCCATCGAAGGTGCCATGCAGCACTTCTAAATTGCCATCGTGGTCTATATCGGCGCAGGTGGGTGGCGAATCGCCGCCGCCTGTTATGGTTTTCCACTGCACATAACCACTGTCGGCATCGAGGCAGAAGGTGGTATCCATACAGGAGCCGGGCACTACTACCTTATAATTACCATCGCCAAAAGGATCGAAGATGAGGGGGGCGGCATCGTTGCAGCCACCTGCCGGTCCGGGCAGTTTGTGCTTCCACTTAAGGCTGCCATCCTCGGCATTGAGACAGTACACCGTGCTATCATTCCAATAGGTGCTGAACACGAGCTCCAGCTTACCATCACCATCTACATCTTTAGCGGCAGTTTGCCCGAAGGAGACGTCATGTATATCATAGTACCACTTTACATGCGGTTGCTGGGCAAGCGCATACATATATGAGTTAAGTAAAAAGAGCAATGTAGCCATTTTTATCATAGTATAAAGTTAGTTGACAAGTCAATTAGTTGTAGGGTAGTTAAGACGATTCGTTATTTCCTTTTTTCAGGTGCCACGTTATTTCCTGTTGGGAGGCGCATCTGGGGCTGAAATACTTTATCGGAGCTATGTAGATGAAAAATAGTTATTTCCTACTGTTACTTGACTTCCTTTTATGCAGTAGGGAGAAAGTTCCGGTCATTGCCTGTTTGTCTTTTTTTTCTATATGTAAATAGTACGCCGGGTCTTTGCGCGGGGTTGCCGGCGGCTCTTCCCGGTAGCAGCGGGGTAGTAGTGATGCAAAGTTCTTATACAGGTAGGGAATAGGCAAAAATAATTTTTATGGTACCCTTGCCAAGACAAAAGTAACGCAGATCTTAGGGGTAATTTAGTTGTAAAAAATTGCTAAAGTTTGAATTGCTTCGTAACTTGTATAAAATATTTCACCTATGAAGAAGGTAATACACCTACTGCCCATTGTGCTCCTTTGGGCTTTACAAGGCTTCGCGCAGGGGGCAAACGGACTAATAGGCCGGTGGACCTTTGACGGTAATGCCAATGACGTGAGCGGACATGGCATGAATGGCATTGCACATAATATAACCTCAACCTCGGGCATAAACGGAACGCCTAACACAGCATATCAGTTCAATGGTACCTCGAGCTATATAGATGTGCCTTATGATAGCCTGATGAATACCCAAATACATTCGTTCTGTGCATTGATAAAACCAACAGGGTTTTATTCGGGCATTTGCCAGGGAAATGCGATCATATGGAGGGGCGTTGACCAGAATTCTGATTTTTCGTACCAGCTTGAAATGTTTGATAATGCATATGATAATAGTGATGCAGTATACTCACCCGATCATGAGGTGTTCGCAGGGTGGACAGGCCATACAACCGGTAATACGCCACAGGTGGAGTGGTACTATACACCTACTATCCAGTTGAATACATGGTATAGCGTAGTACTCACCTATGATGGTGACAGTACGAGAATATATGTAAATGGCGTATTGATGAATACCTTTTACAATCCCTCCACCTTTACGAATACTACCAATAATATGACCTTTGGCTGGGCGCAAAATGGCCATCCCTACTGGCTTAATGCCGCAGTTGATGAGATCAGGTTTTACAACAGGGTATTATCGCCTGCGGAGGTCGCCATGTTTGGCGATTCGCTGGGCACCGGGAAAATACTGCCCGTAAAATTTTACCTGGATGATAACAATAACTGCACGAAAGAAGTGAACGAAATATATAATGACCTGCCGCTTACTGTAGCCATAGATTCCAACGGTGTACCTATCGATACTGTTGCCGCTACAGGTGTGTTGTATTATCATGCAAGGGGTAATGCGGGTGATGTGTATTCATTCAAAGTAGTTTCATCCGGGGGCAGTATCTACGTAAGTTGCCCCGCAAGCGGTGTATTGAACGATACATTGATTAGCGGTATCAATCCCACGAAATATGTAGGCTTTACCTGCACCCCGTCTGCGTCCTTCGACCTGGGTGTAAAACTCAGCACTGCCACGGATATAAACGCGCAGGTATTGTGCCTGAACGTGAGCAATCAATATTGCTCACCGCAAGCTGCCACGCTTAGGGTCGATATAAGTCCCAAATATGTTTTTGGCAGCGCCTCTCCTGCACCCAGCAGCGTGTCGGGCAATAGTGTTACCTGGAACCTAGGCTCCTTATCATACAGCAATTCGGCCATGAACATACATATGACCCTTAACGCACCGAACGGCCCCCTGATGGCTGGCGATACCGTGATAACGAAATGTTACATTGATCCAAGTGCCGGCGACCTTAATACTTATGACAACATCATTATAGATACCGATACTGTGAAAGCACCTCTGGACCCGAATGGAATGGTAGTGAAGCCGGAAGGGTGCATACCGCTGAACATAGCCAGCACACTCACCTACACGATACAGTTTGAGAACGTGGGCAATGATACTGCGCATAATATTTATATAATGGATACCTTGCCCGACAATCTTGATGTGCGGTCGCTGAGCCTGGTATCAAGTACTCATTTCATGACCGTAGCAAAATGGTACGACGATACCTACCACAACATTTACAAGTTCGAATTCCCGAACATCAATTTATTGGACAGCAGCCATCATGATGAATGCACAGGCACCATAGTGTTCAAGGTGAACACAGTAACCGGTTTGCAGAACGGCGCTACCATTGATAACCATGCAGGGATATTCTTTGATGATAATGCCGTAGTGATGACAAACACAGTAGAGGATATTGCCTGCTTCCCGCTGGAAACTACGGTAGCAAAAGTGAGTTCGGATGTCAGGATATTCCCTAATCCCGGAAGCGGGCAAGTAACTATTACCAGCCGGGAGCCTGTAAATAGTGTGTTGATCTATGATGTTTTTGGCAGGAAGGTGTTCAGTGGTGCGTATGATGTAAAGATTGTAAAGATCGACCTGGGCCGCTTAGCGGCTGGCCTTTACTATGTTAAAGTGAATAATGATGTAGTAAAGAAATTTTCGAAAATATAGCTGAAGCAGATAGTAAAACCCTGAGCCCTGGCAATGCGCTTTGATTACAGATATGTGTTGGCTGGATTTGGTTACGCGTATTTGCCGGACGGCGACCTTAAACTATTTTTATATAATGAAACCTGTACTCATTTTCATTATTAGTTACTTTTTGCTGCTATCACCTGCAGCCTACGGGCAGGGGGAGAATAATGTGTGGTGTTTTGGTGCTGGTAAGGGTTTAGATTTTAATAATGGTAGTCCGGTATTATTTTCCAATAGTCTAAATGCAATGGAAGGGTGCACAAGCGGTTCAGATTCTGGAGGTGGTTTATTGTTTTACGCCAACCCGACAACCATATGGGGTAGCAATAATAATATAATGCCCAATGGTACAGGTCTATTAGGCAATGTATCATCGCTGCAGGGTGTAATTTCTGTTCAGTCTTATAGCAATGCCAATCGTTACTACGTGTTCACACTGGGAGCCTGGGAAGATGTTCCGAATGTTCAATGGCGTTATTCAGTAGTTGACATGACATTAAATGCCGGGCAGGGGGATGTACTTGCTGCACAAAAAAATGTTTATATAGATTCTGTTGAGATGGGTGAGAAGATGACAGCTATAAAGGTAAATAGTTGCTATTCATGGATAGTTACGCACGAACGTGATTCGCCAGTTTTTAAAGCGGTGAAGCTGGATGCAGGGGGCGTAGGAACGGTGATCTCCTCCACCGGAGGGTTTTATTATGGTACTAACAAATATACTAGTGGGACCATGAGGGCTTCTCCCTCTGGGGAGTACTTGGCCTTGGTAAATGCCTCATTTCATAGCCAAACTATTGAGCTGCATAATTTCAATACTACTACGGGGCAGGTAACGATGTCCTATATAATAGATAGTATTCCTGGCGCCGTTATGGACTTCGTTTGCTTTTCGCCAGACGGCAGTAAGTTATATGTTTCAGGAGGTAATTTTTCAAGCTACAGCTTGTATCAATACGACATATCTTTAATGCCCAATGTCGCAGCCGTAAAAAATTCAAGGGCCACTATAAATTCCAATACAACGGGTTATGGAGACATGCGGAACGGCCCTGACAATAAAATGTACTTGCTAAGAGCTAATACACCGTCAAACTATCAACTGGACGTCATTGAAGAACCTGATCTACCCGGTGTAGCTTGCAATTACAACCCGGGAATAATTACTTCCGGCATAGATCAGACAGGTATTTTTGGAGAGCCAATCATCCCAACCCGATCTGTGAAGATAATCAGTACTATTGATACGGTCGTGTGCTTGGGACTTATTCCCTATACAGCCTATTGCGGACAGAACTGGGACTGGTATGTATGGAGTGATGGTAGTACAAATGCTTTCGATACATTCGCTATGTCCGGTAAAAAATGGGTAATAGGGATCATGAACTGTGATACTCTAATCGATACCTTTCAAGTTTTTGCATCGCATATAGATACGACCACTATAAAAACAGACACTTACGCGTGTTTCAATAATAATATCCCCATTCTCTCAGCACCACCGGCGTACAACACCTACCTCTGGAGTGATGGCATGACCACGCAACAAGACACGATGAGCCAGCCCGGTACCAAATGGGTGCAGGCACAGACCGGCTGCACGATGGTAGTGGATACCTTCCATGTACATGACTGGCGGGACACCACGAAGATGGTGACCGACACCAGCCACTGCGTAGCCTATTCACCCATACCTGTTACCGCCCCAGGCGGCTACAGTTCCTACACCTGGAGCGATGGGCATATAGGGCAGGGCGATACCTTCTTCAGCACAAGCACCAAATGGGTTACGGCACTCAATGGCTGCAATATGCTGATAGATACGGTACACTTCACCGCCACCACCATACCTCAGGACTCGGTGAGCATGTACGGCGGAGATACAACATTGTGCTTTGACAATATAGCCAGTGTGGATGTGAACGGTCCGTCTGGCTATACCTTTTATCTCTGGAACGACGGGACTACCACACAAACAGATGCGTTCA
>CAYZTM010000008.1:0-121232 GCA_964481425.1 uncultured Flavipsychrobacter sp. | reverse complement strand
TTTCGTTGACCATATTATTTGTTTTAGTTGGTCAACTTTTATCAGGACGAGACACTAAAATATTAAAGCCCCGCAATGCGGGGCTTTAATATTGTTGTTGGGTAATCCGTCTTTTATGAGCTTAAATTAAGCTTCATCAGAGTTAACCAGTTCGTTCACGAACTTGGCCACTGCTGCAATACGGGAATGATTCAGTGCATAGTGAATGAATTTACCATCACGTTCTGTGATCACGATGTTTGCACGACGCAGGATTGCGAGATGCTGAGAGGCCACAGACTGCTCTAAACGCAGCTTCACGTAGATGTCAGTAACGTTCATACGTTTGTTCTCTTCCAGCAATTTTATGATCTGCTGACGCAATTTGTGATTGATCGCCCTCAGGGTCATTGCTGCACTTTTCACTGCCATGTAATCCAACTTGATCTGTTCGTTTGAACCTTCATCTTTGCGAATAACCAGCGTGTTAGCTGACATAGTCGTTTCCATTTACTTTTTGAATTTTACGGAGGTTAAATAATAAAAATTACTTACTACTAACGTTTCGGTGGATACCTTACGTATTAGTTTGCAAACATACATAAACTGCACATATGAAACAAGAAAAAAATTGTAATGTTTGTTAAAAAAAAATTAAAGTGGGGATAAATTTTTATGTGTAGGCTGTATAACTAATTGATTCTATTGGATTTATGAGTAAAGACTTGTTTTAAATAAAATGGTTCGGCTGTTGATAAATTGACAGTTTCATTACAGTTGTACTGCTGAAAAGCGTATATGGCCCAGCTTTTTTCATCCACAATGTCGGCATTTACCATTTCTATATCATTGCCTATCAATGCTCTAAGCATATTTTCATTCACATTACCTGCTACACGCAGCCTTCCTTTCCATGTTTCCAGTACAGGGAGTTGCTCTTCCATTACATGGGCCGGCGCTACAACGGTATCGAATTTATCGTTATGCGAGCAAATGAAATATTCTTTATCGCGGGCCATTAATACGGCAACGTAAAAGTCATATGCCGACAAATGTTCATGATATTGCTCAAAAGCCAGCAGATCGAGCTTATTAGCAGCTATCAAAGGCTTATCCAGCACATAACAGAGGGCCTTTGCAGTGGCCATGCCAATGCGCAAACCGGTATAGGAACCCGGCCCCGCACATACTGCAACTGCATCAATATCTTTAAGGGTGATACCTGCATCGTGCATCAGCTCATCAATCATTATGTTGATGGTGGCAGCATGGTTGCGTGTATCGGTGTTCTTACGCGTATGCAATACTGTTCCATCCGCAGCAAGGGCTACCAAACCGGTATCGCCCGAGGTATCTATGTGTAATATATGGACCATGAATAGTGTGCAAATGTAAGGAGCATATTACATTTGCAGCATGGAAAAGAAGATCATACGTACAGATAATGCCCCTGCACCGATAGGCCCCTATAACCAGGCCGTGCAGGCGGGCAATATGCTTTTTATATCTGGCCAGATAGCGCTGGACCCAACAACGGGACAACTGGTGCAGAGCAGTATAAAAGCCGAAGCGCAACAGGTGATGGAAAACCTGCAAGCAGTGCTGCAAGCAGCGGGTATGGACTTTAGCAAAGTGGTCAAAACCTCCATCTTCCTTATGGACATGGGCGACTTTGCAGAAGTGAATGAAGTATATGCTATGTACTTCAGCGACAACTATCCCGCGAGAGAGACCGTACAGGTAGCAGGCCTGCCAAAGGGTGTGCGGGTAGAGATCAGCATGGTAGCGGCCGGGTAATGTGATAATGTGCAGATGTGAAAATGTGCAAATTGAGTGGTTATATATTCCTCAATTTGCACATTTGCATATTATCATATTTGCACATTATCCCTTCTTCGCCTCTTTGGCCCAGGTATCTTTTAAGGTTACCGCCCGATTGAAGACGAGCTTTTCTGATGTACTGTCTTTATCAACACAGAAATATCCTTTGCGCATGAACTGGTAGTGCTCTCCTTCTTTGGCAGCAGCCAGTGCCGGCTCTATATAAACCTCGGGCAATACCACCTTTGAACCGGGATTGATATAACTTTTGAAATCGCCCTCTTCACCCGACGGGTCTTCTACCTTGAAAAGGCGATCGTAAAGGCGTACCTCAGCAGTCTTTGCATGGGCCACGCTCACCCAGTGTATGGTACCTTTAACGCTAATACCACTCGTATCATTCCCGCTTTTGCTTTCGGGCAGGTAGGTGCAATGCACTTCGGTTATATTGCCTGCATCATCCTTATTAAAGCCCTCGCATTTCACGATATAAGCACTTTTGAGGCGCACCATCTGGCCGGGGGCAAGACGGAAGAATTTTTTCGGGGGCTCCTCCATAAAGTCCTCGCGCTCTATCCACAGCTCTTTGCCGAAGGGCAGCGAGCGTGTGCCGGCACTTTCATCTTCAGGGTTATTGATCGTTTCAAAAATATCTTCCTGCCCATCGGGGTAATTGGTGATCACCAGTTTTACCGGGTCCAGTACAGCCATCACACGGTTGGCTGTTTTATTCAGATCTTCGCGCACGCAGAATTCCAACAGTCCGAGGTCCACCATATTCTCACGCTTTGCCACACCTATGGTATCGCAAAACTCGCGGATGGCTTTTGCGGTATAGCCCCTGCGACGCATACCGCTGATAGTAGGCATACGCGGATCGTCCCAACCTGTAACATGGCCTTCATTCACCAGTTGCAGCAGCTTGCGCTTGCTCATTACCGTATAGGAAAGATTGCGGCGTGCAAACTCATACTGGTGCGAAGGGAATATTTCCAGCTTCTCGATGAACCAATCGTAAAGCGGGCGGTGATGTATGAATTCGAGCGTGCAAATGGAGTGTGTAATGTGCTCTATGCTATCGCTCTGTCCATGTGCAAAATCGTACATGGGGTAGATGCACCATTTATCACCGGTGCGGTGATGATGCGCATGCTTGATGCGGTACCTTATGGGATCGCGCAGTAGCAGGTTGGGATGCGCCATATCTATTTTAGCACGTAGCGTCTTCTCTCCGTCTTTATACTTGCCGGCCCTCATCTCTTCGAACAGTTGCAGGTTCTCCTCAATGCTACGGTCGCGATAAGGACTGTTCTTACCCGGCTCGGTAGTGGAGCCTTTGGTCGCTGCTATCTCATCGGCGCTATAGTCATCCACATAGGCAAGGCCTTTCGTTATCAGTGTTACCGCGAACCGGTACAACTGCTCAAAATAATCGGAAGCAAAAAACTCATTGCTCCACTGAAAGCCCAGCCAGTTGATATCGTATTTGATGCTCTCAACATATTCGGTCTCTTCTGTTACAGGGTTGGTATCGTCGAAGCGCAAGTTGCACTGGCCGTTATATTTTTTAGCCAGCCCGAAATTGAGGCATATGGACGAGGCATGCCCTATGTGCAGGTAGCCATTAGGCTCCGGCGGGAAACGGGTATGTATGCGTCCATCATTCTTGCCTTCGGCAATATCCTTTTCTATGATCTCTTCCAGGAAATTGAGTGACCTTTCTTCGCTCATGTGTGGTATTTTGAAGGCTGCAAAGGTAAGCTTTAAAATGTGCAAATAGGGTAATGTGCAAATGTGATAATAGCTATGCTGAAAAAAGTAAAGTAATGTGAAAATGCCTGACAAATAACAGAAATGGCCAATAAATACTGTAAATTGCGGGTATGAAGAAATTATTGATCATAGTGCCGGTGCTGGCCATAGTGGCCTTTGTGGCAGCGAGGGTATTTGCGAACAGCGACAGCGATGAAGGCATACAATTCTTTCATGGTAGCTGGAATGAAGCGGTGCAGAAGGCAAAGGCTGAGCATAAACCTATCTTCCTGGATATCTATGCCTCATGGTGCGGCCCCTGCAAAATGCTGAAACGCAAAACCTTTACCAACAAAAAAGTAGGAGATTATTTCAACGAGCACTTCATCAATACCTCCTTCGACGGCGAAGTGGATGAGGGCGTAAAACTGGCCAACAGGTTCCAGCTACAGGGCTACCCTACGCTGATACTGATAGATGAGAACGGCAAAGTGCTGATGTATGAAATGGGCTACCAGACACCACATCAATTACTGAGCATGGTACAACATGCCCTGGAAAAATAGCAGCCGGAAGTACCGATATTTATTTACGGGCTGCTGAGAAGCAGCCCTTATTTTTTATACGAACAGCTAATGATACGACATGCTACAGCGGCCGATGTGCCCGCTATCTGCGAGATCTACAACCACCACGTATTGCATACCGTGGTGACCTTTGAAGAAGAACCCGTAAGCCCGGCAGAAATGCAGCAAAGGCTGGATACTATTACAGCCCGCTATCCATGGCTGGTGTTTGAAGATAAGGGTGCAGTAGCAGGCTATGCTTATGCCAGCCAGTGGAAAACAAGGGCCGCCTACCGCCACAGCGTGGAAACCTCTATCTATGTAGGGCAAGGGTATATTGGCCTGGGTATCGGCAGGCAGTTGTATACCAGGCTGCTTGAACTCCTGAAAGCACAGGGCATACATGTTGCCATAGGCGGCGCCTCACTGCCTAACGAGGCCAGCGTGAAACTGCACGAGTCACTGGGTTTTAAGTATGTGGGCACCTTTACCGAAGTAGGCCACAAGTTTGGTAAATGGATAGACACCGGCTACTGGGAATTGCAGCTATGAGAACATTATGTTAAATATCTTCTTATAATCATACGGCCCATATATTCTCGATAATTTTGCACATACCAAACCACGATCATGACAACTATTTTACTAGAGGGAGAAGCAAATAACTGGCTGTTGCTGTTATCAGGCTTAGTTGCACTGGCCTGCCTTGGAGGAGGCACCGGCCTGCTTGTACATCGTATAAAGGTGCGCAAAGCCCGCAAACACAGGTTGTCCGGCTTCTTCTACGACGGCATACTCGATGAGCTGCATCAATAAGCGACAGCTTTACCAAAGCCATAACCAGGTATATATTGTACCCTGTTCTGCTCAGCCTGCTCTTTACCTGCGCCAGCTAAATCCAGGGAGCGTAAAAATGTGGATATCTTCGTTTGGATAGCGCTTATCCATCATATTAATTTTGCATCAGGTGATTTTAAGGTATTTTAGAATGGAATTTGTAAAACAGGATGTATTATGCTGGTCAAGGTTTTCGGAAGTGCGGTATATGGTGTAGACGCTATCACAATTACCATAGAAGTGGATACGCCCGGCGGGCAAACTTCTTATTTCATCGTAGGACTACCCGATAATGCGGTGAAGGAAAGCATAGAGCGCATCCTCAGCGCCATGAAGAACATAGGCTACGACCGGCCCCGCACCAAGATATTGGTGAACATGGCCCCGGCTGATATCAAGAAAGCAGGAAGTGCATACGACCTGCCCATAGCCATCGGGATGATGGCCGCCACAGGACAACTACCCCATGAAGAACTGAAAGATTATATCATCATGGGTGAGTTATCGCTCGGTGGCACCCTGCAACCCATAAAAGGCGCGCTGCCGATAGCCATACAGGCCCGTGCCGAGAAATTCAAGGGCATTCTTTTACCCAAACAGAATGCACGCGAGGCAGGCCTTGTCAATAACATAGACGTTTATGGTATTGAGCATATCAGCGAAGTGATCGGTTTCTTCAACGGAACGGGTTGTATAGAGCCCATCAAAGTGAATACACGCGATGAATTTTTTGATGCACAGAACCATTTCGATATAGACTTTAATGATGTAAAGGGGCAGGAGAATGTGAAACGCGCATTGGAAATAGCAGCTGCGGGTGGCCATAACGCCATCATGATAGGCCCGCCCGGCGCAGGCAAGACCATGCTGGCCAAGCGCCTGCCCACCATACTGCCCCCGCTCTCCCTGCATGAAGCACTGGAGACAACCAAGATACACTCCGTTGCGGGCAAGCTGCCTGTGAATACATCGCTTATAGCGCAGCGGCCTTTCCGCTCACCACACCATACGGTGAGCGATGCTGCCCTGGTGGGCGGCGGCGGTGTGCCACAGCCCGGCGAAATATCGCTGGCGCATAATGGTGTACTCTTCCTCGACGAGTTGCCGGAGTTCAAGCGCACGGTGCTCGAAGTGATGCGCCAGCCCATGGAAGAAAGACGCGTTACCATATCGCGGGCTAAGGTGAGCATCGACTTCCCGGCCAGCTTTATGCTTATTGCCTCTATGAACCCCTGCCCCTGCGGCTACTTCAATCACCCGGAAAAGGAATGTACCTGTTCGCCTGTGATGGTGCAGCGCTACCTCAATAAGATAAGCGGCCCCCTGCTGGACCGCATAGACCTGCACGTGGAGGTAACACCCGTGGCCTTCAGCGAGCTATCGGCACAAAAATCATCGGAGCCCAGCACTAGCGTGCGCGAGCGCGTGATAAAGGCACGCGAGATACAAAGCCAGCGTTTTGAAGGGCATGCGGGCATCTACAGCAATGCACAGATGAGCAGTAAGTTACTAAAAGAGATATGTGTGATCAACAACGTGGGCCAGAACCTGCTGAAGACCGCTATGGACAAACTGAACCTGAGTGCCCGCGCTTACGACCGCATCCTGAAAGTAAGCCGCACCATTGCCGACCTTGCAGCCAGCGATGATATACGCCCCGAGCACCTGGCAGAGGCGATACAATACAGGAGCCTGGATAGAGAGGGCTGGGGCGGATAAAAAACGAGGACGAGTGAGCTATAAAAAATGTATGAAAACGTTCTTTCATCATACTTCTTTTAAATCACGGTCTGGTTGTTTTTAAAGTACCCACATCTACGTCCATTTTGTCGTACAAATTTCCTCCATAAAAACCAGCCTGGGTATTATCTGGCCAGGTTATTTCAAAATCACCATTCCCATTGCTATGGCAAATTACCTTAAAACTCCCGTTATCGTCTGTTGTAAATGTAAATGGAATATATTCTGTGGGTTTCAATATTCTATCATTAATAACATATAACACAAATGGAGTGTTGGCTATTGGAGCATTTGCTATAGTATCAATTATCTGTCCGTGCACTTTTCTATCAGTTCCGTTTTCTTGCAAGAAAACGAGAAAATAAAAATGAGAAGTATGACACTCTGCGTCACGGGAAAATTTTTCATAGGTGACTATTTTAAAAAATGGTACTGTGTATGCCGGCACTGCACCAAAAAATTACCAAGCTAATGTAAAAGAGCTATTGTTCTTCTAATATAGTTATATAAATGTAATGAAAATTCAACTGCAACATCCTATCGCCAGAGGGGGGTAATATTATATTAGCGTTGCAAACGCTTTACCGCGACATCCTCGTTGCAAACGAGGATGAGTGAGAAATACTACGGAGTTACGATCGTAATAAACATTAAAGAGCATTCGTCATTTTTCAATTCCCGGGATGCTGACCCGGCGATTGAAATAATGCGATATGCACCGCGACAACACAGCAGAATTACCTATTCTTAAAATAGGTATTAATACCTATTTTACCAGTGGTTATTGTCGTAATTTTATAGAAATGGGAAACTGTAAATTCTTTTTTTCAGGAATACGGCAAAAGTGCTACACCGGCATTGTCACTGGCGCCGTGCTGACCATTTTTTTAGATCAGCCCATTAGTGCGCGCTCACAAGAGTTAGGGAACACAATTTCAATTGACACCGCTTTTGTTAATCATCAAATAAAGGTGGCCGAAGATCTTCAGGATCCCGATAGCGCGATCTTGCTCTATAAGAAATTATTACAGCAAAGTATAGATATCAATTACCCGGATGGAGCTTACAACGCGCTAATGCAGATGTCGGTATTATACCGTGAAAAAGACGACTATCAACAAGCGCAGGCTATACTTCAGCAAGCCCTCGGCTGGGCTCCTAAAGCCAGGCGGAAAGATGCCTTTGCCTGGTGTTATAATAACCTTGGGGATATATTTGAAAGCCAGGGAGATTATACAAAAGCCGCTGCTTATTTTTATAAAGCACTTGATGAGATCAAAAAAGTGCCGGGCCCCAGTATTACCGCAGCTAATATCAACATAAGCCTTGGCTATCTCTACAAGCTATTGGGTCAACCGCAAAAGGCGATGGCATTCTATAACGAGGCAGAACGGATTAGTATAGCGGGGCACTACGATTACCAATTGACCGGGGTGTATATTAACAAAGGAGCTTACTATATCGATACACATCAGCCCGACAGTGCCAAACAGTATTTTACACGCGTTATGGCCCTGGCCAGTCAGCAGAACCTGCCCGACCTGGTAGCGATGGGCAATAGTGGCATGGGTGCCAGCATGGTAGCAGCCGGTGCATACAAACAGGCCGTTCCATATCTGCAAACGGCAATTAGCATATCTAAAAGAAACTTTCCTGAAATAGCGCGTGATGCCTCCTACATCTTAGGCGACGCTTTACTGCACCTGCATAAATATAAAGATGCCGAGGCCATCCTTGTAGCAGCGCTAAAGGAAACGAAATCAGTTAATACCCGTTACAATTATATCGAAGCGTACACTAAACTGGTAGAAGTATATAAAGCCACCGGCCAATACCGGAAGGCTATGGATTATATGGATTCCGTGGCCGTGTTAAGAGACTCTATAATGAGTTCCGAGACAAACGCCATTAACCGGATGGAGATTAAATACCAGACCGCCGAAAAAGATAAAGAGCTGGCGCAAAATCAATTGCTCATAGCAAAACAGGAAAACAAGCTGCAACAAAAAAACTTGCTCATTGCATCTATCATTGCATCAATAATCCTGGTTTCATTACTTCTTTTGCTGCGCTATATAAAAAGCCAAAATAAAAAACATCTCCAGGCTGAACAGATCAAAGCGTTGCAGCGCGAAAATACCATAAGCATACTAAGAGGGGTGGTGCAGGGAGAGGAAAAGGAACGCGAGCGCCTGGCGCGTGAGCTGCACGATGGTATTGGGGGCATGCTTAGCGCTGCTATGCTACGGTTCATGGCCATGCGGCACGACAATCAAACTATAGTAATGACAAGGGCCTACCGGGAAGGCATGAACATGCTGGATGAAATGGGCGATGAGATAAGGAAGGCTTCGCACAACCTCATGCCTTCGGTCTTGCTGATGCAGTCATTACCGGAAGCCGTTTCCTCATACTGCAGGTCCGTGCAGGACGGAAGTAAGTTGCAGATCGATTTTCAGTATTATGGCGATTTCGATCAACTCAACCAGGATTTTAAGCTGAACGTATACAGGATCATACAGGAATTACTCAAAAACATTGTGGCACATGCCCACGCAACACACGCATTGGTACAGCTTACAGTAAATGACAATATACTTTCTCTTACAGTGGAGGATAATGGCGTTGGCTTTGCTAAAGATGAAGCCACAAATGGCATAGGCCTACATAACATGCATACAAGAGTATCTGTCCTGCATGGACACTGCACTATTGAATCGGAGCCCTTAAAAGGCACCTCGGTCTTTATTGAATTTAACCTGGCAATGGCCCCTAAAACAATGGCCCATGAAAATTAGGATAGCCATAGCCGATGATCATCCGCTTGTAGTTAACGGCCTGCGCTATTTACTTAGTAATTGCACAGACATGGAGGTCGTTGACTGCTATGCCAATGGCAGGGAATTATTGAACGGTATTGCCCTTTCACTGCCCGATGTGCTGCTCCTCGACATTCATATGCCGGGACAAACAGGCGATGAGCTTGCCGGTATCATCAATGAGCTATATCCCCAGGTAAAACTGCTTGCGCTTACCAACCTCGACAATATATATTACATCAGGAATATGTTGCGCAATGGTGTGAATGGCTACATATTGAAGACAAGCAGGGAAGAAACACTGCTCGACGCCATACGGACCGTAAACAACGGGGGGCAATACATAGAGCGTTCTCTTAAGGATAAGGTAATACAGGATACGCTCCAGGCAAGGAAGCAACTCTCCGCCGATCCTATCCTTTCCAAACGGGAAAAAGAAGTGCTGCAGTTGATAGGCATAGACCTGACCAGCCAGCAGATAGCGGATAAACTGTGCATCAGCAAACGCACGGTAGACAATCACAGGCTGAACATAATGATGAAACTTGATGTTAAAAATGTGGCTGCACTTGTAAAGAAAGCCATACAACTAGGGCTGATAGATTAGCAACCACTTAAAAATATTTTATTCTATGATAATGAGAACCTCCATAACCAAGTTGCACGTTGTAATAAAACACGGCCTAAGTTTATTCCCTTCATGTGATAGCTGGTCGCTCCCCGGGCACCACAATATACCGGGCAAACTCCAAACAATCGGCCTTCTTTTTACGTCTCTTTATACAATAATGGCAAAACAAATATCTATGCGAATCCTCACCATTACACTCCTCGCGCTCTCATTTAGCGCAGCAGCACAAAAGCAAGGCAATATTTGGTATTTCGGGCAGGAATGCGGCCTCGACTTCTCATCGGGTTCACCTGTATCGCTCAATAACGGGATGACAGGATTTTATGCCCCGGCCTGGATAGCACAGGAGGGCACTTCATCCATATCGGACAGTGCAGGCAATTTTTTGTTCTCCTGCGACGGCCTTGCCCTATGGGATAAAAACGGCAACCTGATGCAAAACGGGGATAACCTGATGGGGGGCGCCTCATCTACCCAGGCATCCCTTATTGTGCCCGATCCGGCCAATACCAACCTTTTTTACGTTTTCACCACTGATGATTTCTACTCCCTCGCCAATGGCCTGCGCTACAGCGTAGTGGACCTATGCCAGAACGGCGGGAACGGGGCAGTAGTCAGCGGAGAGAAAAACATCCAGCTACTGGATACCGTGGCCGAAAAATTGGCTGCTGTGCGCAGCGCCGACAGTGGCTATTGGCTGATGGCACACAGGATGTACACAGACGAATTTCATGCTTATAAGATAGATGTTACCGGCCTTGGAGCCGGTGTAGTGAGCCATGTGGGGACCGTGGAGGGGCTCGACCTCTTAAATGTTCGTTACCCGGCCACTGCACTGGGGCAAATGAAATTTTCACCGGATGGCAAAAAACTGGCGCTTGTGATCGGTAACCAGACGCCTTCTATTCTTGAGCTGTTCCATTTCAATGATACTACCGGCGTAGTGAGCGACCCGATAAAGATCGACCTAAGCACAGTAAGCGGCGGCTCATACGGCGTGGAGTTCTCGCCGAACTCACAGATGCTTTATTGCACCTCGCACGATTCGACCAATATGCTCTTGCAGTTTGATATTTCCGTTCACGATTCTGCCGCAGTAGCTGCATCAAGGTTCAGGCTGGTCAACTGCCTTGCAATAGGCCTGCAACTGGGGCCGGATGGCAAGATATACATCAGCTCTAACCAGAATACACTCAGTGTCATCAATGATCCTGATATAAGCGGCAATGGCTGCAATGTGTCCGTTGACGCTGTAAACCTCAGCAGCACATGCTACACCTTGCCGGGCTTTATTGCAGGATATAACTACGGCAATACAGTTAGCAACTGTAATGGCCCGCTTGCCATTAAGCTCATCAATATAGCAGCCATCAACAGGGGACCCCGCAACCGTATAGACTGGAGCACAGCATCTGAAACGCCGGGCGACCAGATGATACTGCAACGCAGCTTTGACGGGCGCAGCTTCAAAGCCATAACTGAAATAGCAGCGAATGGAAAAGCATCTAACTACACATATTGGGATGAACAGCCGGAGCAAGGCATTAACTATTACAGGCTACAACTTAGGGAAACATCGGGCAATAGCACCTACTCCAAAGTAGTAAGCGCAACAGTCAACACAAGCGGGGCGCTCACGCTATCCGCCAGCCCTAATCCTGTGCTGAACCAACTTACCGTAAATGTAACCGGCGCAGTCAGGGGAACCGGTACCCTAACAGTGACCGACCCAACAGGAAAGACCCTGCTACAGGTACCTGCAGACGCCGGTACATCCCTGATAGACATGAGCAGCTTTGCCGCCGGTATATACTTTATCAGGTACAGCGATGATGCAGGAACTTTAACCACAAGGTTAAGCAAGCTGTAGGCAAGCAGAACCATTTAATGACGATATATAAAAACACTTAATTATGCGCTTTCTGACAATTGCTCTTCTATTTCTTTCATTCAGTGCGGTAGCACAAAAGCAGGCTAATGTGTGGTATTTTGGCAATGATGGCGCAGGGCTTGATTTTAATAACTGTGGGCCTGCGGTACTAACCGACGGGAAAATAGATGGCTTTGAGGGCGTAACAACAATTTCGGATAAGACCACAGGACAGGTTTTATTCTGCACCAATTCGGACAGGGCCTGGGACCGGAATGGCGACACCATTCCTAATTCACATTTCGTGGACAATGGCAGTACTATTACGCAAGTATTGGTGATAGAGCAACCCGGCTCGGATTCCCTTTATTACATCATTACATCTGAGGTACAGGCTTTTTCAGGCGAGGGTTACCGGTTTCATGCCGTGGACATGAGCCTCAACGGCGGCCTGGGCGGCATTGCTTTCAAAGACAGTGTGCTCTACCCCTCCCCCGTAACCGAAAAACTCACTGCGATAAAACATGCCAACGGTACCGACATATGGATCGTTGGTCATGAATATAACTCCAACAAATTCCTCGCATTCCTGGTGACCTCAGCCGGCATAGATACAAGCCCGGTTGTTTCTTCTATCGGAAAAGTAGTTTCAGATCCATCCAACTTAGACCCCATAGGGGAAATAAAAGCTTCGCCTGATGGCTCCAAACTGGCTATGGTTACCCTCTTTCACCCGGATATAGAGCTATATGATTTTGATAATGCCACCGGCCAGCTTAGCAACCTTATTACCTTACCCGAACCCGGCGCCTATAATGGCATGGGGAGCTCGAGTGGCCTGTATGGATTATCGTTTTCGTCCAGTAGCAAAATGCTGTACGCCAGCGAGTGGGTCTCCCCTCCCGGTGTAGACGGCAAACTGATCCAATATGATATTTCCTCCAACGACTCAGCAACTATTAATAACTCCAGGGTAAATATATTTACCTCGGCCAGCAAGAGCCTGTATAGCCTTAAACTGGCGCCTGACCGCAAGATATATGTGGCGCAAAATGTGGTTTCCGGCTACCTCGGCGTCATTAACGATCCCGATAGCCCCGGCATGAGCTGCAATTACATTGATAGCGGTATCTATCTCAACGGCAAACACAGCGGCTGGGGCCTGAACAACTTGATGGAGTATGGAACATATTGCGCTAATGGCAATCCTCTTGCCATTAAGATCAGCAATATCGAAGCAATGAACCGGGGACCCCGCAACCGTATAGACTGGAGCACAGCATCTGAAACGCCGGGAGGCCAGATGATACTGCAACGCAGCTTTGACGGGCGCAGCTTCAAGGCTATAACTGAAATAGCAGCGAATGGAAAAGCATCTAACTACACATATTGGGATGAACAGCCCGAGCAAGGCATTAACTATTACAGGCTACAACTTAGGGAAACATCGGGCAATGTCACCTACTCCAAAGTAGTAAGCGCAACAGTCAACACAAGCGGGGCGCTCACACTATCTGCCAGCCCTAATCCTGTGCTGAACCAACTTACTGTAAATGTAAGCGGCGCAGTCAGGGGAACCGGTAGCCTTACAGTGACCGACCCAACAGGAAAGACCCTGCTACAGATACCTGCAGACGCCGGTACATCCCTGATAGACATGAGCAGCTTTGCCGCGGGTATATACTTTATCAGGTACAGCGATGATGCAGGAACTTTAACCACAAGGGTAAGCAAGCTGTAAGCATAGCCTAAAGAAAGTCCGATACATTACCTTCTTATCGCAGCAAGGTCACATTACCCTGGTACTTTTCCGTCCTGCCGTCAGCAAAGCTCGCTTCAATAATGTACACGAACACGCCCTGGGGTTGTGGCACATCGTTGAATTTACCGTCCCAACCCCGTCCATCGGTTTGCTTCGTCTCAAATATCAGCTGTCCCCAGCGGTTGAATACCTGCATACTGAAAGAGGTAAGACCATCAGAGAGCATATTGCGCGGGAAGAAATAATCGTTGATACCATCGCCGTTGGGCGTAAAACTATTCGGTATATCCAGGTAGCAATCTTTGCGCACTTCCACGGTATCCGCAGTGCTGCAACCGTTTTTGGTCACGGTGGCATAATAAGTACCGGGTTGCATAACCGTGATGTATGAAGTCTTAGCCCCGGTGTTCCAGAGCCAGCTCGCAGCGGCATCGGCAGCATTTACCCTATCGGCGAGCACCAGTGGTTGGGCATTAGGACACATCGAGGTGTCAGGACCAAGGTACAGCATCGGGTATTCATGCACATGTATATGTTTTGTTACTGTGTCATCCGGACATACACGGTAGTCTGCTATAAAGGTCATCGTGTAGTCACCGGGAACATCATAGCTATGGTTCACTATGTTCACGTTATCTGTCAGCCAGCCATCACCAAGATCCCAGTGTACAGCCTTCAGGGTATAGGTCTCAAAATCTGCACTGAAGTTGAGTGTTTCGCCATCGCAAATATTGGTATCGCGCACGTACACTTTACTGTTATACACCAGCGAATCTATCTCAATTGTTTTATATGCCGTATCATGACAGGGCACCAGGTCTGTTGCCACAAGGGCCACATTATAGAAGCCCGCATTGACAAAGAGGTGCACCGGGTTGATTTCGCTTGAGGTATCCCCGTCGCCAAATATCCAGGTATAAGTAGGTGCGCGGTTGCTGTCATTCACCGCAGTTGAATTATTAACCAATTCGATAGGTGCGCCCTGGCATACGCTGTCGAGATTTATGGTATAGTCAAAACCGGCAGTAACGATATGATGGCTAGAGAACGACTGTGTAACGGAGTCTGCGCAATGCCCGTTAGTGATCACCAGCTTCACGAGATGCGTACCCTGGTGCTGGAAGATATGTACGAGGTCCGGATCGTTTGAAGAAGCGGTAGTATCTCCAAAGTTCCATGCAAGGTTGGTATAACCGGTCGACTGGCTGCTCAATATCACTGAATCGCCATCGCAGCCATACCTGAACTCGCTGTTGAAAGCTGCATGTACCGGCACCGGAACAACGGCTATGTCCACCGAATCGCGCCAGCTACAGCTACCGTGATTGGCATCGGTGGCCACATTAATGTAGAAAGTTGTGTTCGACGGCGGGTTTACGATAGGCTGAAGTGTGCCGATACCGTTTTGTACCCAGTTAGCAGGCGTCCAGCTGATGTTGTACGTCAGCCAGGGCAGCGTATTGGTGAAACCGGCATTCAATGTATCGGTAGTGGTGCCACAGCCTGTAAATATTGTATCAGGAAGCCCCGCATCAAGATTGCCGGTAGGTACAATAAGAGTAACTGTGTCACTGTTGTTACCGCATAGATTCGGATTACTTACCCTGATACGTGATGTAGCAGTAGCAGTGAGTGTAACCGTAGCACCTGAACCGGTAATAACTGCCGGACCACTAAGCACTGTCCATGTAAAAGGTGGCGTTCCACTGGCTGTTACCTGTACACCGGGGCCGCTACCGCAGTAATAAGCGGTATCGATACTGGCCTGTATACTCGAGGATTGCAAGACCTGCTCATGTACGGTATCACTCCAAGTGCAGCCGCCATGGTTCGCATCTGTGCTCACGGTCATGGTATAAGTGGTAGGCACTGTGGGATCTATCACCGGGTCGAGCGTATTGATACCTGCAACGACAGTGGCTGCCGGTGACCAGGCGATAGTATAGGGTATGCCTGCAGTAGTATCGACCAGTGAGCCATGCAGGGTATCCAAGCAACCTGCATACATGGTATCGGGCAGGCCGGCATCAGGGTTTGCGGTGGGTATAACGAAGGTAACCGTATCGGTACCCGAACCGCAACCACCGCCTGTCCCAGTCACAGTTACCTGGGCAAAAGCATTGGTGCTTACCGTTACCGACTGACCGCTGCCTGTTATCACTGCCGGGCCGTTGATCACCGTCCATGTGAAGGGGCCGTTTCCGTCCACGCTTACCGGTACATCCACAGCGCTATCGCAATAGTAACCCGTATCGATGCTGGCATATATCCCACCTACGTATGATGGGCAGGTGCCAAAATCGGCAGGAGAAGGGTTCAATGTATTGGCTGTCTGCACTACATCAATGTTGTTACCGTTAATGGTACCTATATTAATGGGGCCGTTATTGGTGTAATATACTTTGTCGCCTATTATAGAAAAGCCACCGCCTGCACCTGCATTTGGTGCGTTGGTAAGTGTCCATGAGTTCACGAGGTTACCATTCTCGTCATATTCATGCATCCACTGTTCGGGCATGGTGGTCTTGAGCGCAAAGAAATGACCATTACAACCACCTACAAGATCGTATGGGCCGCCTCCGTTGAAGCCGGTGATGGTAATGAGCAGTGTGGCATTTCCGGTGCCATCATACTTATATACTTGACCTGAGCCACCTTCAAGACTGTAGATAAAGGGCCCTGCACCACCCGGGTTGATAGCACCTGCAGAATGCCCCGTATTTACCCAACCTGTGCCGTCATAATAGAAATAGTTCCCCTGGCTTACCACATAAAATGTTGGTGACGGGCCGGGGCCATTTATATTATCATTAATAGCAAGGGCTGAGGCTCCCGCTGCAGGCGGAGTGATCGTATTCTGAACAGGATTACCGGGACCCATCGGTTGCAGTGGATCGTAATTATAAATATGACTACCATCTACATAGTAAACTATGCCACTGGCGCAGTCCGGTAATTGTGCGAAGGCGTTGACCGGTACACAAATGCATGCAATACCACAAACTACACTAAGGATGACAGTAAGTAAAGCTTTATTCATGGAGTACTATTTAATACAGGCTTTGTGAAAATACGAAAATATTTATTAAATATACTTATATCCATTAAGTACCGATTTTTATAAAGGCAACGGATGAAATGAATATTTAGTTATTTTCACAAAAAAGAAAGGATCTATGATCAGGAAAATATTCGGCGCTCTTTTTTTGCTCACGGCGTTCGTTTTCACCGCCTCGGCACAAGACCAGGCCGCCAAGGATGAGACCATATTGAAAGATTATTTTGCGAAGAACCATATCAAGGCCAAAAGAACAGCTTCGGGCCTTTACTATGTTATACATAAGAAAGGCAGCGGAGTCAATGCCAAACCCGGCGACCAGGTGGGGCTCAACTACTACGGCCATTTCCTTGATGGGAAAAAATTTGACAGCAATGTGGATGAACAAGGTAATCCCGTACCCGGTCGATCATTGCTGACCTTCACACTTGGTACAGGAGCAGTTATCCAGGGTTGGGAAGAAGGCATTGCTTTACTTAACAAAGGATGCAAAGCCACCCTATACCTGCCTTCGGGGCTGGCCTATGGCCCGAGCGGACGCGGCGCATTGATACCACCCAACTCAATATTGGTCTTCGATGTAGCCCTGCTGAACATCGATTGATGTACTGCCTCTTTGGGGGTATTTTGTATTTTTAAGACAATTGGGTATCCACAAGAAGAAGTTGTCGAGATGATGGGCCTACTTCTGGAAAAACATCTTGGCGGCTATCAACAACAGCAATGCAGAGAAAATCTTACGCATAGCTGCCTGTGGAATATTAAGGGCAAACTTAGAGCCCACGTAACCGCCTATCATAAAGGCCGCAGCAATGATTAGTGCATACTTGATATTTACATAGCCTGCCTTATAATAGTTATATGCAGCCAACAGGCCAATGGGTGGCAGCATGACCGCAACAGTGGTGCCCTGCGCCATACGTTGGTCCATGGCAAGGAACATTACCATTGCGGGTATGAGTATGATGCCCCCGCCAAGGCCTATCATGCCTCCCAGCACACCGGCCACCAGGCCTATCATTATCAGTATCAGGATGGTATTTACAGCCATTTTGCTTACAGTTTAGTTTCTTTCAATAATGTCTCTTCATCAATGTAGCCTTCATGTTTCCATACCATCTTACCATTGTGGTATAGCTCCAGGTAGGGGATGCCATCGATGCCCTTTGCTTTTAGCAATTCCTTGTTATCATCAGCATCGATAGATTGCAGATCGAGCTTATCCTTTTTGCGCTCAGCCAAGGACCCAAGGTAAGGGGCCATCTTCTTACAGGGTGCGCACCAGGGGGCATTATAATCTACCAGCACATATTCCTTCGCTTTCACCAGTTTATCGAGATCTGCCTCAGACATGCCCGGGGCCTTTTTGCTCCCGGTGCCGTCTGTAGTTGTCGGTTTACCTGCTGCATTCCATTTTATGATGCCGCCACGCATGTTATATACTTCAGCAAAGCCCATATTATGCATTTGCTCAGCAGCCATGCTACTGCGTCCGCCCGACAGGCAATACACAAATACCGGCTTGTTCTTGTCCAGCTTCGCTACTTTACCGGCAAAGGCATCTGAATTATAATCCATGTTCACCGAGTTCTTCAAATGACCTTCGGCATATTCGCCCGGGGTACGTACGTCCACCAGTTGTGCATTAGGTGTGTTGTTGAGTTTTTGCTCATAGTCCTCCACCTTCAGTTCTTTGTTGACGCTATGTTGCGCATCAGCAGTAGTGGCATCCTGGCAAGCTGCAAGGAAGAGGAATGAAGAAAATATCAGCGCTGAATAAATGGCCTTCATATGGTTGCTGTGTTTAAAACTTTTATTACCGGCTTAAAAATGATCTTTGACTTAACGGAATTGGATATCAGGCAGGCAGGCTCAGATTTCTGCAATACTCTTTCTGCCCTTTCCTTCTGCTCTTCACTGGCAATGGTCAGCACAGGGCTAAGGATCACCTCGCTCATCATATACTTGCCATCCACCAGCTCCAGCCTGCCGCTGGCATTCGATTCGAAATTTACAAATTCCAGCTTTGAGTTATCGGCTATGGCCAGGAAGGTTGTCATCAGACAACTGTTCACCGAAGCTACGAACAGGTGCTCCGGAGACCATAAACCTTCCATTCCTTTTGGGAACTGCGGTGGTGTGGCCACCTCCAGGTTATCCAGTCCTGCGGCACTTAGTGTGCCTTTGCGGTCTGCATTCCAGCTTACCGCTACTTCATAATCATGCGTTACGCTCATCTTAGTTAGTATTTACTGTGCTTGTATGTTGCTCTATTACCTGCTTCAGGTGATGCGCGGGCACTACGCCCGACTGCCGCCACAATACATTGCCTTCTTTGAACAATATAAGTGTAGGTACCCCGGATATATGGTAGGCGCCGGCTGCAAGAGGATTTTTATCTACATCCACCTTTATAATGGTCGCCTTATCACCTATGCTCTGTTTCAGCTCGGCAAGTATGGGGGCCATCATTTTACAAGGGCCACACCACTCAGCAGAGAAATCTACCAGCACGGGTTTGCTATCCTTTATTATCTCTGAAAATGTTTTGTTCTGCATATGCGTTTAATTTACTTCCTCGTATTCTATGTCTTGTACCTTGTTTGGGCCGGTCTGCCTGCGGGGAGGGGTATAACAACCCTGAACGCCGCAACAGCCTGTACCAGTTACTGCCTGGTACAGGAAGAAGGCACTGGCCAGGCCTGCAAACACTTCCATCTGCATCACAGCCTCTATGCCCAGCCATATGCCTATCGCCAGCCTCACTACCCTCATCAGGTCCCATTCGCTCATCAGCATTGCCTTCAGCCTATTCATCTTTCGTACTTTTTCAGGTTGAACCAACTACCCCCATTATGCACCTCTGCAAAACCATTGGCCTTAAGCATTGATTTTGCCGAGCCACTCCTCATACCGGAAGCGCAGCAGGTGATAATGGGCTTGTCTTTCTTCAGCTTCGACATTTGCATCGGCAAAGCATTAAGGGGTATGTTCAAAGAGCCTTTTATATGTCCTGATGCGTACTCAGGCGGTGTGCGCACATCCAGTATCACTGCACCGTTCGTTATCAGCTGGGTTAGGTCCGCCTTTGGGCCGCCGCCAAAAATGTTCTTCAAAAATTGTAACATGCTATTTGTCTTTTTTAAATGGTCAATTATTCTTTGGGCATGGGTTTGGTGCAGAAGAACCAATCGTAGCATTTTATGCCGCCGGTGTGGTCTTCCATACGTTCCTTAGCTGTACCACAGGATCCTGCGGTCGGCACGATCACGTCGTCGCCGGGTCGCCAATCTGCAGGTGTAGCTATGTTGAATTTATCAGCTGCCTGCATAGCCACCAGGGCACGTTTGATCTCGTCGAAGTTTCTGCCCAGCGACAACGGGTAGTAAATGATCGCCCTTATGATACCCTTGGGATCGATGAAGAATACCGCTCTCACAGCCTTGGTGCTGCTTTCGCCCGGCTGTATCATACCGTATCGTTTGGCCACATCCATTGTGATGTCTTCTATCAGCGGGAAGTTCACTTCCACATTTTTCATGCCCTTGTATTCTATTTTGTCCTTTATGGTGCGCAGCCAGGCTATATGGCTGTACAGGCCATCTACCGACAGGCCGACGAGCTTGCAATTCAAGGCCTCAAAATCAGACTCCAGCGTAGCGAAAGTCATGAACTCCGAAGTACATACCGGGGTAAAATCGGCAGGATGGCTAAAAAGTATCACCCACTTGCCTGAATAATCCGCAGGGAAGTTGATATCGCCCTGTGTGGTCACCGCCTTGAATGCCGGGGCCTTATCGCCTATACGGGGCATCGATACGATCGTTTGTTCTGTTGTTTGTTCCATTTTGTGTGATCTTGTTTTTAGTTATTGCAATGGTAGTTCACGTCCAGCCAGGAGCCGCCGTTGGCGCACTCAATGCCGTATTGCTGCAGCAGCATGGTAGCACTGCCACTCCTTGCGCCCGAGGCACAGCACAGCACTATGTTCTTCTTGTCTTTCAGCTCTGCTATACGTCCCGGCAATTCATTCAAGGGTATATTGATGCTGCCAGCCACATGTCCACCGGAATATTCGCCGGGGGTCCTTACGTCTATTATCGTAGCATTTCCTGTACGTAATAATTCTGCGATCCTTGTCATTGTATGTGTTATTTATTTTGTTACTTTTTTCTCTTTTCTGAACATGCTGAACAGTACTGCACCCATCAGTGCACCATACAGGCTGCTGTTCAGCGGTTTTGATGTAATAGGGCAGGTGCCGGAAGCACATCCCACAAAGTACCAGTAACACCATCCGGCTACCGCACCTATTACTGCGCCTGTCAATTCCAATTTATATTTCTGTAGCAGGGTCTTCACTATTTTACGCTTACTTCTGTTGTATATTGCTCTGCGGGTATTGCAGATTCCTTAATGGCGCTGTACCCGCCAGCCACATTTACCATATGTTCATAGCCCCTTGCCTTCAATATAGATGAGGCTATCACTGAACGGTACCCCCCTGCGCAGTGCAGGTAAAAGGTTTTATCCTTAGGGAACGAGGCCATATTGTCATTGATGTAATCCAGCGGAATGTTCTTGGCCTTTGCCAGGTGCCCGGCATTGTATTCTCCAGGCCTGCGTACATCTATTACTTCCATGTCCGGCTGAGCCTCGTGGCGATGTGCAAACTCGAATGCTGATATAGAACTGATACTGTCGGTTTCCTTACCCATAGAACGCCATGCTTCAAAACCTCCCTCCAGGTAGCCTATCACATTGTCGTAACCCACGCGGGCCAAACGTATCACGGTCTCTTCTTCCCGGCCCGGCTCGGTAACCAGCAGTATGGTCTGTTTGATGTCGGGGATCAGCGCTCCTACCCATGGAGCAAAGGTGCCATCGATGCCTATATTGATACTGTTGGGTATGAATGCCTGTACAAAATGCTCCGGGTTACGGGTATCCAGTATCAGCGCCCCGGTCTCGTTAGCCGCAGCTTCGAAAGCATTTACCGACATCGGCATCGTGCCCCGCTTCAATACATCATCTATACTATCATAGCCTTCCTTGTTCATCTTCACGTTCATCGGGAAGTAAACAGGAGGTGGCAGCAAGCCATCGGTCACTTCTTTAATGAATTCATCTTTCGTCATATCTGCGCGCAGGGCATAGTTGTATTCTTTCTGCAAGCCTATGGTCGAAACGGTCTCCTTACTCATGTTCTTACCACAAGCCGAGCCTTCACCATGTGCCGGGTAAACGGTCACATCGCTGGCAAGTGTCATTACCTTATTGCGCAATGACTCATATAGCAGGCCAGCCAGTTCTTCCCTCGTCATATTAGCAGCCTTCTGTGCCAGGTCGGGACGACCTACATCACCAATGAACAGGGTGTCGCCGGTGAATACCGCATTATCTTTCCCCATCTCATCCTGCAACAGGAAGCAGGATGATTCCATCGTATGCCCCGGTGTATGCAACACTTTTATTTTTACCTCCCCCAGTTGAAACACTTCGCCGTCCCTGGCTATATAAGCATCGAACGATGGCTTTGCCGTAGGTCCATATATTATAGTCGCCCCCGTAGCTTTGGCAAGGTCGATGTGGCCCGATACGAAATCGGCATGGAAGTGTGTTTCGAAGATGTACCTGATCTTCACGCCGTCTTTGGCAGCTTTATCAAGATAAGGCTGTATCTCCCTCAGAGGGTCCACTATAGCTGCCTCACCATTTGAAGTGATGTAGTAGGCGCCTTGTGCCAGGCAACCTGTATAGATCTGTTCTACTTTCATTGTATAATATTTTTGAATTCTTTTATTTGAAAAACAAAGGGGATACGGTGATCCTCATCATCTTTTACTTATTTGCCTTTTTGCGGGTACTGATACCAAAGGGGTAGTACAAAGGGCAAAAGCTGATAAAACTTGTTGCGATAAAAATTGCTGCTACAACCAGCAGTATGGTGGCCATAGTGCCGCTTATGCTGCCTGCGGCATAAAGCGCGATGATCAGTATTGCCGCCAGTATGCGGATGATGCGATCGGTAGTTCCTATGTTCTTTTTCATAAAACTTTGTTTTGGTTTTATGATGCAAACATATAACGCAGAAAAGCCCTGTTTGGTGACAATAGTCACATAGTAGCTTATGCACTGAGAATATCGGTATCAGCTATATCTATAGCTATCAAATAAGTTTTTACTCATTCAGTTGTCGCAATTTGGCGAAGTCTGCCCACTTCGTCTCAATGGCAGACAATCTTCAGATCACTGGAGAATTACTTCGATAAATAAAATTATATTGTAGCAGCGAAAATCAGGTCAAGACCCTTATAAAATGAATAGACCCATTTTAAACCTATCTTATTGGTCTTCTGTCATTGTCATGGCAGTCTTAACTTTACTGGCTTATGACCCTGCTATTGGCATTCACTTTTTTGCTGGCGGTAGCATTGAGTCAACTATGACATTGTGCCCACCCAGCTTTTTTATCAGTTCTTTATGCCTTGGATTTTTTATACTCTTTAGATTTATTGCGCCTTGGGAACACATAAGGATTATGCTACTGCTTCTTTCAGTGATATTGTGGTTCCTAAGTGGAAGAACGCTTGGAGTTTGTTTTGATGGAAGAGTAAAAACTGGCTGGTTTTATATTTCAGCCGGCGAGATAGATTTATACTATTCAGGCAAGTATCATAATGATATATTACAAGATAGAACTAGTGTCCGACTGAGACTGCAATCTTTCATACAGATCAAAAATAAAAAAGTTGACAAGACACTTTATGTGAGCCCCATCATTGCGGATAAAGCAATTACAACATTAGAAACCGTGCTAAAATAGATTCTATATAATGTCGCTGAAACATCAAAAACGCAATCTTATAGAACGAATTCTCAACAAATACACTAAAGTACTGTTACGCATAAATGGTGAGATTGAAAAGATATTGCCAATAGATGATAAATTTATCATTCTCCTAAAACCCAATGAACATATTGGTAATAGAAATGTATTCTGTTATGATGTCGATGGCAACTTGTTGTGGCAAATACCTTTTCCTGTGATAGTTCCGGGACACTCTGGTCATTCCAGCGATTTTACCGGGATCTATTTGAGAGGCACAGAATTGTATGCCTATCAAAGAAGCGGTATAGAGTATCACCTTGATAAAATAAGTGGCTTGATACTACGATTCGAACTCATCAAATAGCCTCCATCAACATCGCAGTTAGGCCAAGTCTTGGATCCACAGTTAGGCGAAGTTTTCCGATTTCACCTAAAGGGCAGGCGATCTTCACATTCCCAGTTCCGTATCGGAATGCGCCCCACCTTCACTTATATTACATATTGTTGGCGTCCCTGCTTATAACAACTCAATAGTATTCCGTCCCAGCCGCACCAGTTTTTTTTCTTCCATGGTGCGCAGTAGCCTGCTGATGACCTCCCTGCGGGTATGCAGTTCATCGGCTATCTGCTGGTGGGTAATGTACAAGGCTTTGGTATTCACCGCGCGGGCACGCTCCTGCAGGTAATGCAGCACCTGTTCGTCCATATTGCTGAAGGCAATGAGGTCTATCACTTCTATCAACTCGGCGAAACGGTTGCTGTATGTGCTGTTCACATAGGTCTTCCATTCGGGATATTTGAACCATTCTTCTACGAGCTTCACCGGTACCTGTAATACTTCAGTATCGTCTTCGGCTATGGCCTTTACCATGCTCTTCTTCCCTGCCTGGCAGCAGTTGATGGCCATAGCACAGGTTTGTCCCGGGTACAGGTGGTACAGGAATACCTCCCTGCCCTCGTCGTTCTCACGAACTATTCGCAATACGCCCTTGGTCACTATCGGTACAAAAACGATGTCCGAGCCCGGCGTCATCAGCACGGTATCTTTTTCCACACTCTTATGCCGTGCGAACCTGTTGATCTCTTCGAGCAAGCGGGGGTCTGTAAAAATGGTATCATTCATTGATCGTCAAAGCTATAGATACGAGGGGCAATTTACAAAAAACAGGAACGGCAATTTATCTTAATTTAGTCTGGTCATGGTACACCTTTTTCAACCGCTAACTATCAGGGATATTACTTTTAAGAACCGGCTGGTGGTATCACCCATGTGTCAGTATTCATCCACCGACGGATTTGCGAATGACTGGCACCTGGTGCACCTGGGTAGCCGGGCCATTGGTGGTGCGGCACTCATATTTACAGAGGCAACTGCTGTATCGCCCGAAGGCCGCATATCACCGTACGATCTCGGTATCTGGAAAGATGAGCACATAGCCATACTCCAAAAGATCGTAGGTTTTATTCATGATAACGGTTCTGTTGCAGGCATACAACTGGCCCACGCAGGCCGCAAAGCCAGCAAGACCGAACCCTGGAACAATGATGAACCGGTGCCCATAGATAAGGGCGGCTGGAAGACAGTTGCACCCAGCCCCATACCGTTTTCCAGCGACAGCGATACACCGTACGAACTTGGCACACAGGAGATACAGCAAATAGTAGCCGACTTTAAAGCAGCAACGCAACGCGCCTTACAGGCAGGCTTCAAGATTATCGAGATACACGGGGCACATGGTTATCTCATTAATGAATTTCTTTCCCCTTTAAGCAATAAACGCACCGATGAGTATGGTGGAACCTTTGAGAACAGGATACGGTTTTTACTGGAGGTGATCGCTGCTATCCGGTCCGTATGGCCTGCGGAACTTCCGCTCTTCCTCCGCATCTCTGCTACCGACTGGACCGATGAGGGATGGACCATTGAAGACTCAGTACGGCTGGCCAATGTAGTGAAATACAAAGGGGTTGATCTTATCGATTGCTCTTCCGGTGGCGTGGTACCCGGTGTAAAGATACCCGCAGGCCTCAGCTACCAGGTGCCCTTCTCCGAAGAGGTACGTCGTAGCTCGGGCATATTCACCGGTGCAGTGGGCATCATTGTTAAGTCTGACCAAGCCGAATCCATCATATCCAGCGGCAAAGCAGATATGATATTCATGGCAAGAGAGATGCTCCGTGATCCTTACTTCCCGCTACGAGCTGCTCGTGAACTGGGTTATGATATGAAATGGCCCGTCCAATACGAACGGGCCAAAAGAAAATGATACTGTTGCCAAACAATTTACCGGAACCACTGCACTTTCTCCCCGATCTCCTTATGCCGCTTGCCCTCACGCTTCTCTTCATCCGTATAGCCCACATAGAATATGCCCATCACCAGGTCATCATGTCCCAAGCCTAAATGTTCCTTCAGCGCGTGGTGATGTGTCATACCACCGGTATTCCACATTACAGCAATACCCAGTGCTTCTGCGCCCAATAAGATATTTTCTATTGCCGCCGATGCTGCAGCTATTTCTTCCAATGCAGGTATTTTAGGGTTCTCTCCACGCTTCATCACCGCCACTATAATGTGCGATGCGTTATCTACATTGTGTGTCAGTTTCTCGCGTGTTTCTTCCTTCCTGCGGTCTTCGGGCGTATGCTCCCAGTACAGGTCACCATGCGTTTGGCCAAATTGCTTCCGCGCTTCGCCTGTGTACACAAAGAAATACCATGGCTCCGTGCGCCCATGTGTAGGGGCCCAGTTAGCCAGCTCGAGCAACTGGTTTATTTGTTCATCAGGTACCTGTTTACCATTCAGTGATGCCGGTTTTGTGGTCCTCCTGCTTTTAATGATCTGAGCTATTTGTTCGAATGCCGTATTTGTCATAGGCTGCAAATGTAAAGCCATTTACCTTTCCCATACATTGTTAATACTTATCTTGTTATACTTACCCAATAAAGCCTCGTCACTCTCGTTTCCATCCTTCCGTTTTTCAGGGTATCTTTGCGCCCGTCCAAACGCTTGCACCTTGGCAGATACTAATAATTACGATATAATCATTGTAGGGGGTGGTATAGTGGGCCTGGCATCGGCCTACAAGATCAATCTTAAATACCCCGATAAAAAAATACTCGTTCTCGAAAAAGAAAAAGAAGTAGCCGCACACCAGACCGGTCATAACTCAGGTGTCATCCATTCGGGTATCTATTATAAGCCGGGGTCGTACAAAGCAAAGAACTGCGTGGATGGCCGCCGCGAGCTGGTAGCTTTCGCTAAGGAGCACAACATAAAACACGATATCTGCGGTAAGGTGATCGTGGCCACCAAAGAATCGGAACTGGCCCATATGAACAAGGTCTTCAACAATGGTCTTGCTAATGGCGTTGAGGGCATTGAGCTTATAGATGCTGACAAGATAAAGGAAATAGAGCCTTACTGTACAGGCATATCCGGTATATGGGTGCCTTGCACCGGTATCGTTGACTACGCCGATGTGGCGCGCAAATATGTGGAGCTCATCAAGTTAAAATTTCCCGGCAGCGAAGTGCTTACCGAACATGAGGTCACCGCTTTCGAAAAGCATACGGAATATACCGATGTAATTACCCCTAAAGGAACTTTCCGCGCCACCTATATCATTACCTGCGCCGGCCTGCAATCGGACCGCATAGCGCGTAAGGACGGGGCCAAAAGCGATACCACTATAGTAGGCTTCCGTGGCGATTATTTTGATTTGAGCGAAAAAGGGATGCACAAAGTAAAGAATCTTATCTACCCTGTACCCAATCCCAAATTCCCCTTCCTCGGTGTGCACTTTACCCGCATGATACAGGGCGGTACAGAATGCGGACCCAATGCTGTGTTCGTCTTCAAACGCGAGGGTTATGGCAAGGCCGACTTCTCCTGGCGGGACACCACTGAAGCCTTCTCCTTTGGCGGCACCTGGAAGTTCTTCGCTAAACATTGGAAATTCGGCCTTGATGAATACAGGCGTGCTTTCTCCAAGCGCCTATTTCTGCAACGACTGCGTGCCCTCATCCCCAGTCTTGAGATGGACGACCTGGTACCCGGCCGCGCAGGTGTGCGCGCCATGCTGCTGGCACCGGAGGGCGAAATGATAGATGATTTTAAAATAGAGCACAGTGGCAATTCATTGCATATACTCAATGCCCCATCCCCTGCTGCAACAGCCTCACTGGCCATCGGTAATGAGGTACAGAAAATGGCTACGGAACATTTCAATCTTTCATAAATAGCGTCAACGCCACTCCATATACTAAGGTACGTTACGGACAGCGTAGTTTATCCTTTCATTGCCAGCGCTTTCTTGTAGGCTGCGATACACCTATCCTTTGCAACTTTATGATCCACGATAGGTTGCGCGTAATTGAGCGACTGGTATTCCGGCACCCATCTTTTTATATATGCGCCATCAGGATCAAATTTTTCTGCCTGTAATTGCGGATTGAACACACGAAAGTAGGGCGCTGCATCGCAACCTGTGCCAGCAGCCCATTGCCAATTGCCATTGTTCGCAGCAAGGTCATAATCCATCAGCTTTCCGGCAAAATAGGCCTCACCCCAACGCCAGTCTATCAGCAGGTCTTTGGTAAGAAAACTGGCCACGATCATGCGCACCCTGTTGTGCATATAGCCAGTCTCATTCAATTCGCGCATACCCGCGTCCACTATCGGGTAGCCCGTCTCTCCTTTACACCATAGCTCAAACTCCTGCTCATTGTTCCGCCAAGCAATATGGTCATATTCCTCACGGAAAGATTCTGTTACCACCTGCGGAAAATGCCATAATATCATCTGGTAAAACTCCCGCCATATCAGCTCGTTCAGCAATTGAGGGTTCAATTCCTTCGCTTCCGCAACCAGCTTCCGGGGGCTTATTGTCCCGAAACGCAGGTGCACACTCAGTTTAGTAGTGCCTTCTATCGCGGGGTAATTTCGCGTTTCCTCGTACTGTTTCGCGATATCCTTGTCCAGCCTGGCGGGTGGCATATCATAATCTACCCATTCAAATCCTATGTCCTTTAACGATAACATAGGCACTGCCTCCTGCTTCAAAAAATTATCCTGGTATTTTTCGGTCGGGTAGGGCTTCAGATAAAAACTGTTCAGCTTGTCTTTCCACTTCCTGCTGTAGGGCGTGTACACAGTATAGGGTTCTCCATTATCTTTTATCACCTCATCTTGCTCAAATATGACCTGGTCTTTATAACTGTGGAAAGCAATGCTCCTTTCCCGCAGCATGTCGGCCACTGCCTCATCTCTTTTGTTTGCATAGGGTTCATAATCATGATTAGTATATACAGCGGCTATATCATATTCATCTGCCAGTTGTTTAAAACAATCCACCGGGCGTCCATGCATTACCCTGAGGCCGCTACCAGTATTCTTTAATTGCCCGTGAACAGAGACCAAAGTATCGTAAATGAACGCCACCCTTTTGTCCTGCTTATTGTCCAGCCCATCCAGTATATCCGTATCGAAGATAAAAACGGGCAACACAGGCACACCGGTGCGCAGCGCATAATATAGCGCCGCATTGTCATCTAACCGCAGATCGCGGCGCAGCCAGTGTATGGAAACCATTTCCCGCATATTGCAGTAACAATCGGGGAGCCCTTATGTTCATCCGGTGAGATCTGATACCCGCGCAATAGCGCAATTATAATCTTGAACTGATCAGCCTACGTACCTGTCCTTATTATTCTTCAGGATATCGTCCAATGAGGCCTTGCGCTGCAACTCCAGCTTATCCGGCTGCTGCTCTTTCCTCCGGTTCCTCTGCTGCACTATGAAGTACGCCAACACACCCACGGCAAACGCAATTATTAATATCATTTTATAAAGATACGATTTTCGACTATACAAAAACGTTAAATCAACAGTTCCTTAAGCATCCGGCACCAATTCTGATATCGCTTTTACCAGTTCCGTTCTTGTGATGGGCACCCCTTTTATCTTATTGTAGCCCTTAGCATCCACGAAGTATTGGTCGCGAATGATCTTGATGAGCTGGCCATTGTTGATCTCCGGTATCAGCACATGCTTATAGCGTTTCAGCATATCGCCCAAGTTACGGGGGAAGGGCCTGAGGTATCTAAGGTGTGCATGCGCAACACTTCTGCCAGCACGTTGCAGCTCCATACATGCGCTCTTGATGGCGCCATAAGTGCTGCCCCAGCCAAGCACCAGCACATCGCCGTCTTCGGGACCGCTGTCCAGTGTTTGCAAGGGTATATGGTCGGCTATCTTGTCCACCTTGGCCTGGCGCGTCTTAACCATATGCTGGTGGTTCTCGGGATCATACGATACATTGCCTGTTACATCCTCCTTTTCCAGTCCGCCTATACGATGTTCCAACCCTGCAGTGCCCGGCACTGCCCAGGGGCGCACCAGGTTCTCATCGCGCTTGTAGGGCATGAATGTGTCCTCATCCTCGTCGAGTTCTTTTTTGAACTTCACAGTTATCGGCTTTAGGTCCTTGCTCTGCGGGAAACGCCAGGGCTCAGCTCCATTGGCTATATAACCATCACTAAGGAAGATCACCGGTGTCATATGCTGTACGGCTATGCGTACCGCCTCATACACTGCTTCGAAACAGTCAGCCGGGCCCGATGCACTTACTACGGGCATGGGGCTTTCGCCATTACGGCCATAGTATGCCTGCAGCAGGTCGCTCTGCTCTGTTTTGGTAGGCAGACCTGTAGAGGGGCCGCCACGTTGTATGTCCACTATCAGCAAAGGTATCTCCAGCATCATTGCCAGGCCCATAGCCTCTGTCTTCAGCGCCATACCCGGGCCCGATGTAGTAGTAACACCGAGGCTGCCACCGTAGGCAGCGCCTATGGCCGCCGTTATACCTGCTATCTCGTCCTCGGCCTGGAAAGTGCGTATATTGAAATTCTTATAGCGTGCCAACTCGTGCAGTATGTCCGATGCCGGCGTGATGGGATAAGTGCCCAGGAACAGGGGCAGGCCCGATACCTGCGCCGCCGCTATGAGCCCGTAAGCAAGGGCCGTATTTCCTGTTATGCCACGGTACTCGCCTGCGGGCAGCGTAGCCTTCTCCACCCTGTAGCGGCTACTGAAGGCCTCCACAGTATCGCCATAGTTGTAGCCTGCCTGCAGGGCCTTCCGGTTGCTCTCCAGTATCTCGGCTCGCTTACCGAATTTCTCCTCCAGGAAGCTTATGGTACTTTGCAGGTCGCGGTTGTAAAGCCAGTAGAGAAAGCCAAGTACGAACATATTCTTCGCGCGGTCTTTCTCCTTAGTGCCCATGGTAATATCTTTCAGTGCCTCGCGGGTCAGCTTGGTCACATCTATCTTATGCAGCTCGTAACCACTTAGGCTACCATCCTCGAGTGGATTGATACCATCGGGATAATTGGCCAGCCTGAGATTCTTACTGTCGAAGCCATCGGTATTGGCAATGATGATACCCCCAGGTTTCAGTGCAGGCAGGTTTACTTTGAGGGCTGCTGCATTCATAGCCACCAACACATCGCAACTATCGCCGGGAGTATAGATACGGTGGCTCGAGAAGTGTAGCTGGTAACCACTCACACCGGGCACAGTGCCCTGCGGGGCACGTATCTCAGCCGGAAAATCCGGGAAGGTGGAAAGGTCATTACCTATCAGCGCCGTATTGTTAGTGAACTGGCTTCCGGTCAACTGCATACCATCACCGCTATCGCCGGCGAATTTGATCACCACATCTTCAACAACCTTTGTTGGTATCATGCTCATTCAAAATTCAAAAGTAAAAAGCTAAAAGTTTACAGATGATAATATCTGTAAATTTTTAGAAGCGCAAAGGTAGGCAATTTAGGGCGGTAGCAGGGATGATATTAGTTAATAGGGGTATAAATAAACATATTGTAATCTTTAGAGAGTCCCGATCGGCGCAGGTGTTTTCCGTAACATGGCTTGCAAACGCAGGCCGCCCCATAGAGTCTTTCCCTGCTTACATCTCCACGCTCCCGGAAATAATTATTGTTCCATATGTGAAATTCGCCCCGGGGTAATCATGATCTATTATTGCAAACACATCATTGCGTATCTTCTCTTTTAGCCGGTCATCCGCTTTTGCCATAGCCACCATTACAGGCGCAACTATCTCGGTCATATTGGCCCAATAAAATTCATTACTTCTATAATCTATTATTCCGTCAACATTTTTTTCTGATATGTTATGTAATCCCGCTTGCTGAAGAATCCCGGTAACAAGGCCTGGCTTTGCACACCTGAATATTCCGGGAGCGCCAGGTACTGGCACCGGTAATTCGATATTGCTGCGCATTGCATCCATTGTTGCGGTAAGCCACCCATTTTTTTCTGCCCCGGCCCATACCGAAGTGGCAAGTCTTCCGCCCGGTTTCAGAACACGTGCCATTTCTTTTGCAGCCATAAGCATATCAGGGAAGAACATGAAGCCAAACCTGCAGCTCACGGCATCAAATGAATGGTCAGCAAACGGCAGCTCACAGACATCGCATACCTGTGTAGTATAATTTTTCAGCCCCCTTTTTTCCGCATTTTCATTGGCTATTACCAGCATATCTTCAGCAAGGTCTGTGCCCACGACTTTTCCGTTTTTTGCAATTGATGCGATCGTAAGGCCTGGCTCACCCGTACCAGTTGCAATGTCCAGCACCGTATCGGTGTCTTTTAGCTGTAGCGAACTGATGATCGCCTCCCCTATGGGCTTAAGGAAACTCATATTAAATTCATCATGGTTTTTCCACCCAGTAGAAAATTTATTCCACGTTTGTCTCTGTTCTTCACGTATCTTTTGCAGTGAGCTATCCATAAAGTATTTTTTACATCTTCAAGATAAGAAATATTTTCAGCCGATCCAGCCGGTAATCGGTTCCCATATTGATGTAGGTCTTTTGACTTGTGTCAACAAAAAACAAAAATGTTTTTCACTTCTGTCACAAAAAATCTGCAAGATACCTGTCTAACAAGACTGAGGTCTTAACAATACCATAATACAAATACCATTTTAAAGCAGTGTACCTAAAGCCGGACCGCTTTTTTTCATTACCTTTGTAGCTTGCTTTTTTCATAACCTATGTCGTTACCGCCGCTGTTAAGACACGTATATAACTATGGTACTGAGGAGGTAATACGCCGGGGTAAGAAGATATTCTACACCTCCGGGGTACAACTTCTCGATGTAGATCACCTGCTGGAGCAGGTGCGTTTCCGCGTGCGCAACGACGTGTACCAGAATTATTATACGGTAACGGTATCGAAATACCTGCAGGCAAAAGGCCTTTCTGTTCGCTGCCAGTGTCCCTATAACCTCGGCGAGATATGCCGGCACGAAGTGGCTGCCCTGTTCCAGCTCAATGATCTGCTGCAGAGCGGCTTTTTCGAGAATACGGATATCGCTTATGACCAGAAGCATACCGTCGTGCGTATGCGCCAGGTGAATATGCAGATGCTGGGGGTCTTTGCATCGCCGGCTATCATAGAGCAAGCCACCGAATGGGCCAGGCAGCAGCGGGCCATCATCACCGCGGGCAAGGGTGACAGACTGGAGGCAGAGGTGCCTGATGGCGAGCGCACCTACAAAGTAGTGTTGAAGCAGAATGATGAGCGCTATTTCGATACCTCCTGCAGCTGTGAAGAGAAGGAACATCCCCTTTGCGTGCACAAGGCCACCCTTTTTATACAGGTATTGCGTACCGAAGGCGCACAGTATTTCCAGACCATGCGCGACTGGGATGAGCAGAAGAACAAGCTGCTGCGCCTTTATGGCTACTCCCTTAGCGATGATCTTACAGGCAAATTCGCCTTCAGCTACGAGAATGGCAAGCCCTTCCTTCGTGTACTGGACCCTACCATTAAAAAAGTAAATGTACCCCAACCAGAAAAGGTGATGAGCGAACCTGTGGCAGCAGGTACAACAATAGCCCTGCCCATCGTAAAAGAAACGCAGCGTGAAGAAAGACGACTGGGCATCGTGATCGACAGCAGCCCGGCACATTTCCCGTATGTGGATATTTTCCTTGTAGCAGGCAGTACCGATGATGAAGAGAAGCGTTTTATTGACGGCATTGAACGCCCCGATCTATTGCAGTTCATAGATCCCCTGAAATACCGTGAGGGCGACCGGGAATTGATTCCCATCGTCCGCAAGTTCACTCAGGCCGAGATCGTAAAATACCTGAAAAAGAATCTCCCTTTTGGTGATCTTATAGATGGCTATGAAGATGTACTGAAAGAACAGTTATCGGAAGATACTAAAGAACAGTTATGGGAATTCCTGCTGCCCAAATACCATAAATTATTACAGCGTTACGCGCCTTACCGGCTCTGTTTCCTGAACAGCGGTCCCGGGCAATTGTCCTCGGCAAAGCTGCAGACCATAGAGTTCATGGACAAGCCGGCCCATCCGCAGTTGAGCGTCACCAGGGATGGCAAGGACTATACAGTATCGCTGGCCTGGGAAACAGAAGAGGGTATCTTACCTCACGACGAGGTGAAGATGCTGAACGATGCACTGTTGCTATACGAGTATCGCCTGTATGCAATAGGCAGCATGGCCGAGATGCAGGTAGCGGCACAACTGCTGCCCGATGGCAACATGAGTGTACCGGCAGCAGAATGGCCTGCCTTCCTCGAAGGTACACTGATGAAATGGAGCAAAATACTCCAGGTACAGTTTGCGGACGAACTGGTGCAGCACAGTAATAAGGTAAAACCAACTTATCGGCTATATCTAAAGGAGCGCGACCAGATGCTGGTTATGGAACCTGCTTTTGCTTACAATGGGGCAGAAGTGAAATGGGGCTACTTTGGCGATGTGATACTGCCACAGGATGGTGTAGTAAAAGTGGTAAAGCGTAACGAAGATGCAGAGAAAGAATTCACGGCCCTGCTGCGCAACCTGCATAGCGATATGCAGCACAACCTGCAGCACCATTTCTTTTACATGCCGGGCGCTTCGGTACTCAATAATAACTGGTTCTTCCGCTTTACGGATGTAATGAAAGAATGGAATGTGGAGATGTTTGGTTTCGAGGGGTTAAAGAATCTGCGCATTAATACCAATAGACCGGAGACTAAAGTGCATGTTAGCAGTGGCATCGACTGGTTCGATGCTACCGTGGAGATAGCCTTCGGCGACCAGGTGATAACGTTGTCGGATATCAAGCGGGCGATAAGCCAGAAGCAGACCTTCGTGAAGCTTGGCGACGGCTCTATAGGCCTGCTGCCGGAAGACTGGTTCAAGAAGTACGGCTTGCTGGTGAAGATGGGCGAAAGCAAAAGCGGCAAGTTGCGTCTGAAGAAAGTCCACTTCAGCGTGCTTGATGAATTACTTGCTGAAATAGATGAAGACGCCCTGCTGCTGGAACTGGAAGAAAAGAAAAAAAGGCTCAGCGATATTATATCTAGCGATTTTAGCACCATAAAACCTCCCCGGCAGTTGAAGGCGACCCTGCGCCCTTATCAAATAGCAGGCTTCCAGTGGTTAGTGTTCCTGAAAGAGGCGGGCTGGGGCGGCATACTGGCTGACGATATGGGCCTTGGTAAAACAGTGCAGGCACTGGCTTACTTCCTGCATTACCTGGGCGAGCACCCGGGTGCTAAGTTCATGGTGGTATGTCCAACTACTCTGGTCTATAACTGGGAGAACGAGATAAAGAAATTTACACCCGGCCTTACCTATTTTATACATCACGGGCCTAAGAGAAATGTAAGCCCTAAGGCTTTTGAGGCCTATGATATTGTCATCACTACCTATGGTACTATGCGCAGCGATATCAAAATGCTGAAGGATGTGGATTTCGACCTGGTGGTTTTGGACGAATCGCAATCCATCAAGAACCCGCAGTCACAGGTGGCCAAGGCTTCTTTATTACTTAATGCGAAACACAGATTGGCCCTGAGCGGTACACCGGTACAGAACAATACCTTCGACCTGTATGCACAGATGAATTTCCTGAACCCCGGCATGCTGGGTAGCAGGGAGTTCTTCATGAACGAATTCGCCACCCCGATAGATAAATTTCAGGAGGATGAAGTGAAGCAGCAATTGCGCAAGCTTACATATCCTTTCCTGTTGCGTCGCACAAAAGAGCAAGTAGCCAAAGACCTGCCGGAAAAAACAGAGACCATACTCTACTGCGAAATGGGCGATGAGCAGCGCAAGATATACGAGGCCTACCGCAACATATATCGCTCCAAGATACTGGGCATGATAGATGAGCAGGGTATAGAACGCTCACAGATGCACATACTGCAGGGCCTCACCAAGTTGCGCCAGATATGCGATTCTCCAGCCATACTCAACGAAGAGCAGCAGATGCCCAATCACTCCATCAAGATGGATGAACTTACACGCGAATTGACGGAGAATGTGGGCAATCACAAGGCATTGGTGTTCTCACAATTTCTGGGCATGCTGGCCCTTATCCGCCGCGACCTGGAGAAGCATAAGATACCCTACGTTTATTTCGATGGCAGCACATCTGCCACCGACAGGGAAAAGGCCATACAGGAATTTCAGAAAAACGATGAGTGCCGCGTGTTCCTCATATCGTTAAAGGCGGGTGGTATAGGTCTCAACCTTACCGCTGCCGATTATGTGTACATAGTAGATCCATGGTGGAACCCTGCGGTAGAACAGCAGGCCATAGACCGTACTCACCGTATCGGGCAAACCAAGAATATCTTCGCCTACCGCCTCATCTGCAAAGAGACCATAGAAGAAAAGATGCTCCAATTACAGGAGCGTAAACGCGCGCTTGCCAATGAACTGGTAAGCGATGATAATGCCATTCTCAAACGCCTGACAAGGGAAGATATTGAGTTCCTGTTCAGCTAAGTACAATCTGTAAAAATAAGGGACGGTGAATGCCGCCCCTCCTTAAGCTATGAAAAGAAAATCATTCTTTGATGAATCTGCCGCGTGTGAGCACCCTATCCCCATTACTGATTCGATAGAGATATATCCCCTTCGCCAAACCGGAAATGTTAATGTTATTCGCCAGTGTTTTACTGATCACCGTCTTACCCGCAAGGTCGGTAATGACGATACTCCCATTGGCAATATGGCTGTATGCAAGGTACAGCAGGTCTTTGGCCGGATTAGGATAAACACTGATGACGGGGGTAGCCATGTTTACATTTTGTACACCCACATTGGCTATGGTGACCGTGTCGGAATTGCCCATGCAACCATTATCATCAGTGATCTGCACAAAGTAGCTACCGTTTTGGGTAACTGTGTAAGTTTGGTTAGTGGCTCCATTTATAGGATTTCCGTTCCAATACCACTGGTAGGTGCTGTAGTTGACCTGTGGGCTGAGCGTGAAACCGCTTTGGCTGAGGTGTGGGTGCAGAAAGGCGGGGGTATAAATATGTATATCGCTGCCATTATCGGGTGAGGTGAAGCTGGAATTGCTGGCCACTACCCTGATGCGATAACCATAGCCCGTTGGTGTACCCACCGGTATGCTACAGGTTATTGAACCTGAACTAATCGCAGTCACATTACCTATGTTAACGGGGGAAGCAAAACTGCCATTTGCATCTGAAAGCTGTGCTGTAAATACATTGCCCGCCTGGAAGATGTCAGGATTGTAAGTAGTGTAATCAACGGTAAAATTGCCACAGCTGCTCACACTATCCGGGGCAGTAACAGTTAGCTGCCCCCATAGATAGGTGTACACTTCATGTATTTCGCTGTCGGAAAGTACACGATTGAACAAGGTGAGTTCATCCATATCGCCATTCACCCAATAAGGATAAGTTGGGTTGAGGTGTTTACCTATGGAAACATCCTGGGAGTTAGTACCTATTGGAGTATTTACATTGTTCACCGTGTTGATAGGCATGAGTGCGTTCTGATAAACACTTGTGTCCATAACCGTCATATAATATTTCACGGTATTGCCGCTATAACTGCAGGCCATGAAATACCACACGTTTGTATCAACATAGTTACCGGGAGGGCTATCTGTATTTCCATTATAAAACTGGGACACTAGTTGGAATTTGGTCGGATCGTACGCATTGCAATTGCCGCCGTCGTAAATATTGTCACTTACCCCTATTCCCCAATTGCCTTGTATAAAATGAGGGTAACCTTTACTTATGATTTGTGATGAAGTACACAAGCCTGAATAAAAACCGTGAAAGCGTATAACTGATATGATAGTTATCTGTGAGGGATTAAGCATTGCTGAAGAGGGCACTAATGCATAACTGCTGGTACCGTTAAACTTCATTGCTTTAGTGTTGAGGTTCCTGAAACCGTCCATAGCCGTTAGGTTGTAAGCTGCGCCGTTATTATTATTACCGGAAACATCGGGAAGGCTGGTGATGGGACCAGTATTCGTAAAGTTCCAGCGGGCTATACAGCCTGGTATGCCGTTAGGATAATTTGTCTGGGCATCAACATTGAAAAAAACAAGCATAAATGCTAGAATCGGGACTATTTTTTTCATTATTTATAGTATTAATAAGTAAATATAGGTATGTTTTTTTAAAAGTAATTGCCTTTTATCTCTGACATAAAATAGGTATTACTTTACTATAATCGCCGAGCCCCAGGTATCTGACATCGGTACGTAGCCGATGTTGTTCTCTCGACAGTATTGGCGCACGGCCTGTTTGGAGCCTTCGTAATTCTTATTATTATAGTCGTGGATGAAGATATAGCCACCTTTGCTGAGCCTTGGATAAAAATATACAAGACCATCGTAGATAGGTTTATAAAGGTCGGCATCGAGAGAGACGAAACAAAAATTATCTTCAAGCCCGTCAAGCGACTCCGGGAACCAGCCCTTTTTTATGATGCAATTCTCCCTGTTATCCATTTTGCCTAAAACGGCTTCGACACTGGTATCTGAAAAATCCTGCTTGCCCGAACTGTATTCATTATTAACCTCGACGGACACATCTTTTTCATCAAATCCGGTGAAAGTATCAAACAAATACAGCTTGCGATCTGGAAATACCCTGTTAAGGTATTTGGCAAACTGGCCCTTGTACACCCCAACTTCTGCAACATTTCCTTTTACGCTATTGGCATATATTTCTTCTGCAACAAGATCAAGTGTGCTGATCCGAATATAGTTAGTAACCGGGGGTACTTTTACCCTTCTGTCCCTGGTAAGACCGAGCATTTTCTCATCCATCACTATTTCCCCGGCTAAAAAGGACCGCAGCAGGTTAACGTATTTATTCATCTTTAACTATACATTGTGTGAAGGACGAAAATAAATATATTTTTCGCTATTAGTAGCACTTACTCAACAGATCAGTTATCGTTGTTGTCAGTAGACAACTTCCAATCCTTGAATTCGTTACAGGAGCGGTACTCAGGGTCAATTTTAATGTAATAAGTGGGGAGCTTCTCCTGTAGCCATTGCTGCAGCCTTTCCGATTTCTTCTGTGCAAGTGCCACTTCCTGTATCTTACTGTAATCTTCCCGTAAGTTAGCTTTATGTGGCTCGGTACGTGTCTTCAGGTACACAATACGGCAGCTTTGCTCGCCGGTCTCGGTCTTGAAGACCTGAGGATGAGAATAAGTGCCCGGCTTAAGGCTATCGATCATGAGCGCTGTGGAAGGATCAAGCTTGTCGATCTCGATCTGTGAGCTACCCGTATTCGGGTCTGTGATCATGCCCCCGGTTCGTTTGGCATTCTCATCAGTAGAGTATTTGCCCACCGCCTCGGGGAAGGTGATCTTGCCAGCCATAAGGTCGGCACGTATGCTATCGAGCTTATTGAGTGCTTTCTGAATATCAGCGGTGATGACCTGTGGGCGAATGAGTATGTGGCGCAGGTGTGCCTGGTCGCCCTGGCGCTTTACCATCTGGATAATGTGATAACCGAACTTTGTCTTTACTACCTGGGATATCTCGCCTTCCTGCAACTTAAAGGCCGCGTTTGAGAACTCGGCAACCATATCGCTGCGGCCTACAAAACCGAGGTCACCCCCGTTATCTTTACTACCAGGATCTTCGCTGTAAAAAGTTGCGGCGGTTTCAAAGGTCTTTTTCCCTGATACTATCTCTTTACGGATCTCTTCGGCACGGTTCTTTGCATATTGGTCTAACTCCGGATTTATCGGCGGGTCAACCACTATCTGCCCTACTTCAATCGTGGCAGGGAAAAAGGGGAGGCTATCTGCAGGTATTTTGTTGAAGAATGCACGCACTTCGCCGGGGGTTATCTTAACATTATCTATCAGGCTGTTCCTAACCTTATCGGCCAGCATAGATTCACGTATCTCATCTCGCTTGTCTTCTTTAAGCTGGTAAATGGTTTTACCAATCGCCTGTTCAAGTTTTTCCTTGGAACCATATACGTGTATGAAGTAGCGTATGCGATTATCCATCTGCCCATCTACTTCTTCGTCGGTCACATATACGCTATCCCTTTCAGCCTGCTCTACGAGGAGCTTCTGCAGGATCATCTGCTGCAATAAGGCGCATTTTGCATCATCGCCCAGGTTAGGGTTCTGCTGCTTCTCCTGTACGAACTGCTGTTCGAGCTCAGATTTCAGCACGATGCGGTTGCGACCCACGACAGCCAGAATCTTATCGACGCTTTGCTGGGCTACAGAGCGCATGGGGAAAGCAGTTGTAAGGGATAAAACAAGGGCTAACGTATATATTCCAAAGGCTGTGAGCCTGCTGTTACGAATCATGATAAATAATAAAGGATATTAATGTTAGTACCGGCAAAAGTAGTGTATTTAGGGGCAATGCGGAATTGCAGGTAAGATTTTAACTTTTTAGACGTGAGCAGTTTAACCACAAATGCATTACGTCGCTAAGAAAGAATGTCTTTTATTTCTTTTTACGGTTGAAGATACCATCTACCTGCTTGTCGTTATAAAACTCGCCATCTGCAGGACGCATGGGGTGATCGGCAGCCCAGGTCTCGAATTTTGACATATCCCCTTCATGAAATGTGTTCCATGAATTATAGAGCTGAGGTCCTTCGGCTTTACCAAAGAGCCACTCGTTATATATATCAAAATAGCCATTGCGGAGGAGAATATCATAATACGTAAACAGTGTAAAAGGGAACTGTGCAGCGTAATGATAGGACCAATCAATAGAAAAACGGGTGCGGAGCATGGCCAGGTTCTCAGCGGTAATACCATCGCTTACTACGGGGGCCAATTTCATATAGGTGGTGCGAACGGCATCTTCAAAATCGGTGGTAGTATTACTATTGCTGCCTTTCCTGCCACTCCTGTATTTTGGTATGTCTTCCCCGGAAGCTATATCGGTATAGAGCTTTTTGTAGGCGTCCATCAGCATTTGCTTTGTTTCTTCCGCACGTGGGGTTTGACGCTCTATGTTGACGAATATCTCACCATAGAGTATGGCCCAGATGGTCTTGTTGGTATTCATATAGGTACGTGCAGCTTCATAATAGTTAACATGGTAAGCAGGATCGGCCTCGATACCATCCAGCCAGGTCTCGAGTGCATAAACGGTCTCGTCCTCATCTTCATATATCTTACCCATATCGTGGTATAAGAGGCCGGAATGAGGATAGCGCCCGATACCTTTCTGCAGCATTGCCTTTGCCTTCTTCCTGTCGCCGGAAAGTGATAAGCAGGCCGCCATTGCCTGGTAGCTCTGTTCGTCGGCATCGCCACTTGTTATGATTGGCTCCAGTATCTTCTTTGCCTCTTCATAGTTACCCATAAGATAATAGGCCCGACCCAACTCGCGGTGCAGTACCAACTGACCGGGTGCTATCTGTATAGCCTGCTGAAAAATGGCAATAGCCTGTGCCAGGTTGCCATTGCTCATATAATTGCGGGCATCGTTGTACATGGTCTCCACCTCCGGGGATGGCCATGGCTGCTGCTGGGCATATGAATATGTGCCCTGTAACAAAAACAAGCAAACAATGAGGTAGCGGGATAATCGGGACATGATGTGCAATGTACCGTAAAAGTAGTGAGAAAAAAATATACATGGTAAAAAGCCGCTGTGGTCATGGGTTTTGTGACTTTCCTTAACATTTTATTGGTAATTATTTTTCGTAATAAAACGGCTTTATCGTTATTTTGCAGCTGTGAAACGGCTTATTGCATATTTGTGTTTGTTCATCTTCTTCCTGCAGGCAGTACCTGTGAAGGAGATCGGCAAGCTATTGGGCAAATGCCAAAACACAGAAGAGGTGCATAACCAGGATGACGGCGGTATCGTAAAAGAGAAAAAGGACGACGTATTCCATTTCTGCCAAACCGGTTATCATATTGCACAGGAAATGACACTCAGCAGGAAGATCACAGTGCTGCTGCAAACATCCGAACATCTGCCGGACAGTTATACTGCAGATATACTGACCCCACCACCCAATCGTTGCTAATACCGGTTACTACCCCCAAATAAAGGGCGGTATTCAACCATTACGGACTCAAGCCGTTAGTCCCGGCTGGCGGTTTCCGTAAATTTTTCATCAAAAAAGGTATTCATGCAACAAAAATCATTTTTAAACATATACAAAAAAGACTTCGTAGCGGGGATCATCGTATTCCTCATTGCGCTGCCGCTATGTCTTGGCATAGCTCAGGCCTCCGGTGCCCCATTGTTCTCGGGGCTGGTAGCTGGTATCGTGGGCGGTATCATAGTAGGTTTCCTAAGCGGCTCGCATGTAAGCGTTGCCGGTCCTGCTGCAGGCCTGACCGCAATTGTACTGGTAGCGATAGGCGAAATGAAAGCCTTCGATATTTTTCTATGCTCGGTGATCATTGCGGGTGTAATACAACTGCTCCTGGGCTTTGCAAAAGCTGGGGGCATAGCCAATTTCATTCCCTCTAGTGTAATAGAAGGTATGCTGGCAGGTATCGGCCTTACTATCATCATCAAACAAGTGCCGGATGCCGTAGGTTATGCTAAAAACAGCAGCGCAAGGATGGCAGATGCTGATGACGGTATCGTATTCAACTTCATATCTACCTCGTTGCACCACGTGCAACCTGCAGCAATCATCATTGCCCTGCTTGGTATAGGTACACTGGTACTATGGCAAACCAAATGGTTCAAGAAGATACAATTACTACCCGCTGGGCTACTTGTCGTAGTAATGGGCATTGTGATCAATATGATATTGAAAACAACAGCACCCTCCCTTTATCTCGACAACACACATCTTGTTAATCTGCCCGTGGCCAGCTCACTGGGTGAATTCTTCGGACATTTCACCCTGCCCGACCTTAAGGGCTTCAGTATGCCCAAGGTATGGGAAACAGGTGCAGTAATAGCCGTGGTAGCATCGATAGAAACACTATTGTGCATAGAAGCGGCCGATAAGCTGGATAGTCAAAAAAGATATACACCTGTAAACCGCGAGCTGAAAGCACAAGGTGTGGGCAATATCGTAAGTGGTTTACTGGGCGGCTTGCCTATGACATCGGTGATCGTACGTACATCGGCCAATATAAATGCGGGCGCACGCAGCAAAATGTCGACCATCATACACGGCGTACTGCTGGTAATATGTGCCGCATCAATACCCTTTGTGCTGAACATGATCCCCAAAGCAGCGCTGGCAGCGATACTGATATTCACAGGTTATAAATTGTGCAGGCCCTCTATCTTCAAACATATGTGGCAGGGCGGCTGGACGCAATTCGTACCGTTCATGGCCACGCTGGTTGCAGTGGTATCACTTGACCTGCTCAAGGGCGTAGGTATCGGGCTGGTGATCAGCGTCTTCTACATACTGCGCCAGAATATGCGCATCCCCTACTATTTCATCAGGAATACATATAGTAATGGTGATCTTGTAAAACTGACGCTGGCACAGGAAGTATCGTTCCTTAACAAAGCAAGCATCAAGGAGACCCTGGAGAATATACCGGCGAATACCAGCCTGATCGTGGATGCCACACTGACGGAGTATATAGACTTTGATGTGCTGGATATCATAAAGGAGTTCCACGACTACAAGGCCCCGGAGAAGAACATCAGGATGTCGCTGGTAGGATTCAAGGATTCGTACAGGCTGTACAGCAAAATGACCGAAAAAGAGATCATTTACAGCCTGATGCATACGGACGAAGTGCCTCAGCGCACATCGGGCGGGCATAAAGATCTGCTACAGCAACTATCGCGGGAGGCAGGATCGAAACATTCACTATAAAACACGAAAACAATGTACTTAAAGAGAAGATATCATATAATACCGGAAAATCTGAATCCTGCAATGGCACTGGAGCTGTTGAAGGAAGGGAACTTCCGCTTTGTGAATAACCTGAAAATGAACCACGATCTGCTGCAGATGGTAAATGAGACAAAGGATGGACAACAGCCCTTTGCTGCCATACTTAGTTGTATGGACTCGCGCACTTCATCAGAACTGGTTTTCGACCAGGGGTTGGGCGACATTTTCAGCATACGTATAGCAGGTAATGTGATCACCCAGCATATACTGGGGTCGCTGGAATATGCCACAGCGGTGGCAGGCGTGAAACTGGTATTGGTACTAGGACATACCGGCTGCGGTGCCATAAAAGGTGCCTGCGACAATGTGCATATGGGACACCTGACCACGCTGCTGCAAAAGATACAACCGGCAGTGCAGGAAGAGAGCAGCACGAGGGAAAACAGGACAGGGACCAACCCTGATTTTGTAAACAAAGTAGCCAAGCTGAACGTAAGAAATTCAGTGCAACAAATAATGGAGCAAAGTACTATCATAAAAGACCTTGCCGAAAGCGGAGCGATAGGCATAGTGCCTGCAATGTATGATGTGAGCAACGGCAAAGTGACCTTTTATGAGCAAGATGCGGTGATGCGCACCTCGAGCCTTCCCGATGAACAGTCGGTGAGGGTGGCATAAAAAGCTGGAGGTGCCAGGACGGGGCTATTTTCATAGCCCTGTTTTTTTTTGCCTTAACCTACGGTTATCATAAAGTAATGATAACCATGGTCCGTTGCCAGTATGGTACAGTTTCTGTAATTTCCGTATCGAAAATGGGCAATACTTTAAAAAAGATCGGTGTAATGACATCGGGCGGCGACAGCCCCGGCATGAACGCAGCCATACGTGCTGTGGTGCGCACGGCCATATATAATGGTATAGAAGTCTATGGCATCAGGCGTGGTTACCAGGGTATGATAGAAGGAGATATATACCCAATGAAGACTACCGATGTGGCCAACATCATACAAAGGGGTGGTACCATACTGAAAACAGCGAGAAGCAAAGAATTCCATACCGATGCCGGCATGCAGAAAGCCTATGAACAACTGCAACAACACAATATAGAAGCACTGGTACTGATAGGCGGTGACGGCACCTTTCGGGGAGCCGTGCAATTTTTTGAACGATATACGATACCTGCTGTGGGCTTGCCGGGAACGATAGACAAAGACCTGGCGGGTACAGACTTTACCATAGGATTTGACACAGCAGTGAATACTGCAGTAGAAGCTATAGATAAAATAAGGGATACAGCCGAAGCACATGACCGCCTGTTCGTAATAGAGGTTATGGGCCGGGATGCAGGGTATATAGCACTGCACAGCGGCATAGCTTGTGGAGCAGAAGACATACTGATACCCGAACAGGTGACCCATATAGACGAAGTACTGAACCGGATAGACCAGGACGAGCGCCGCAAAAAGAATGTGCACATAATTGTAGTGGCCGAGGGCGACGACTTTGGCGGGGCAAAAGAGGTGTTTGCAAGGATACAGGAGAGATTTCCCATGCTGGATACGCGAACCTGCGTGCTGGGCCATATACAAAGGGGAGGCTCGCCCAGTTGTGCAGACCGCATACTGGCCAGCAGGCTGGGGCATGCGGCAGTGATGGCCCTTATAGAAAACAAGACCCAGCTGATGCTGGGCGTTGTTAATAATGAAATTGCTTATACTCCTTTTAAAGATGCGGTAAAAGAACACAGCATCATCAGCAACGATATGCTGGAAATGATAAGGGTTTTATCAGCCTAAACAATATTATTTCTCATCGGCACTGGGGCCATACATACCGGGCACGGCTACATCGAGCAAGCGCAGGTAAACGCTAAGCTGACCCCGATGATGTATGCTGTGGTTCATATATAGATTGCGTATCGCCACGGCGCGGGGCATTTCTGCAATGATATGATCGCCACGGCGCAGCACCCATTTTTCACGGAGCTTTTCATCAGTGGCATTCGCCAGCAATTCTGCGGCTTCTGCTATCCTTTTATCAAAAAGCTCCACTATCTCTTTAGTGTCTTTTACCGGGGCGGGATCGTACTTCAGGGCGGCAAAGTCCAGGTCATCTATCTCCAACACCCTGTTGACCCAAACCGGTAAGTCTGCAAGGTGTACCGCTATTCTTTTTAAATCCATTGACTTTTCGTGCGGTTTCCAGGCATATTGTTCTACAGGTACCCGCTCCAATATCTTTCTTGTATTGGCGGCTTCATGTTTCAGTTCTGCTACCAGTGCGTTATTCATTGCCATGCTATAATTATTTGATGCAAATAACAAATTTTAGGTCATCGGTATTATTGCTACAATTTATACGCCCATTAATCGTATCTTGTTAACTTTCAGATAATAATTAAAATCATTTAATGGCGTTTTTAGACCATGTGCTGCAGCCGCCGTCCTATGGATGGCAAGACCACGAAGGGAAGCTTATCAAGCCTACGAACAGGCAGATACTGCGGGAATTCTTTACGCGGCTAAATATTTTCAATGACCGCAAACGCTGGTTGTCTTTTTTCAGCTGGGGGCAGGTACTATGCCTAATGCCTTTCTTTTTCCTGTTCCTGTTCAAGTACTTTAACTGGTGGTTATTAGGGATAGGTTTTTTATACAGCATGGTACTGATGGGCACGCATGGCACCATATGGTACCACAGGTATGGCACACACAGGGCCTATAAATTCAGTAATAAATTCTGGCGCTTCTTTACCCAGAACTTTGTGATCAAGGTAGTACCTGAGGAGACCTATATCGTATCGCACCAGGTGCACCATGCGAAATCGGACCAACCAGGCGATCCCTATAATGCCAATGCGGGCTTCCTGTATTGCTTCCTGGCCGATGTGAATCATCAACCCATAGCCAAAGACCTTAGCGAAGAAGATTATGAAAAAGTGGTAAAGCTGGTGGAACATACAGGTGTGAAACCCAATAGCTATGCCCAATACCTGAAATGGGGCTCTATAGCCAACCCGGGCAGGACCTTGCTGCACTGGGTGCTGAACTGGTCGTTCTGGTACCTTGTCTTTTACCTGGTGGGTGGTCACGCCCTGGCGGTTACCTTATTTGCAAGTGCTTTTTTCTGGGCAGTAGGTGTGCGCACCTTTAATTTTGAAGGCCATGGCAAAGGCAAAGACAAACGAAAAGAAGGCACTGATTTCAACTGGGATGATATGTCGATCAACCAATACTGGCCGGGCTATGTAGCCGGCGAGTGGCATAATAACCACCACCTGTTCCCGAGGAGTGCCAGGAGCGGCTTTATGCCCTACCAACTGGACCTTGCCTGGTGCTATATAAAACTGCTGAGCATGATAGGCGGAGTAAGCGAATACCGCGATGCCAAGAAACAGTTCTATGCCGAATACTACACTCCATACATGGAAAGCAAAAAGAACAAGAGTATAGCAGCCAGTCCGATAGCTAAAGACCTGTAAAGCCGGTGCATATCGTAATTCGCGATATTTCATTTTTACAGCTTTATTATCATTCCCTTGTTGAAAATTTATTTAGATTGCCGTCTTAATGCAATTCCTGCTCTGGACCATAGCTATTGTCTTATCCGCTGCAGCCGGCTACTGGGTTTACCGGGCTGATGCAAGGCGGGCCGTACCCCAGCCCTGGCTTACGGCCCTGCTTCGGGGCATCGTGGTGCTACTGGCGCTATTGCTCCTGCTGGCCCCGGCACTGACCATCACCCGCAATGAAACCGAAAAGCCCATTATTCTATTCATGCAGGACAACTCCCGCTCAGCAGGGGTGGCATTGGGAAAAGACTCAAACAGCTATCACAAAAATGCACAGGCACTCATTGATAAATTATCGGGCAAGTATAAAGTAGTTACCTGGGGATTTGGCGGGAATATACAAACAGACAGTGCTTTCCACTATAATCAAAATGCAACCGATATATCGAACGCTCTCTCACGGGCGGAGGAATTTTACGGGATGCAAAACCTGGGCGCAATTATACTAGCCAGCGACGGGCGTTTCAACCAGGGCGTCAATCCACTACAACAGCAACTATCGCTGCATAATTCCATTTATTCAGTTGCCATAGGTGACAGCAGTGTACAAAAAGACCTGCGCATCACACAGCTGTATGCCAACAATATCGTATCGCTCAACAGCCAGTTCGAGATAAGAGCGGATATAGTGGCCAGCCTATGCAAGGGGTACAACAATAATGTGCAGCTCAGCGAGAACGGCAATACTATTGGTAGCGCAACACTAAATATTGTAAATGACCGGTATGATAAGTCCATATCATTTACCATTAAGGCTGATAAAGCCGGGATGCACCACTATACAATAAGTGCCCCTGTTGCCGAAGGAGAGCAAAACAGCACAAACAACCGGCGCGATATCTTCGTAGAGGTGACCGAAGAGAAACGAAACATACTACTGGCCTCTGTGGCACCTAACCCGGATGTGAATGCTATCAAAGAAGCACTGGCAGGGATGGAGAATTACAAACTGACATCCAGCAACGGTGACCTGCTGCCTGCCGACCTGGACAAGTACCAGGTGATCATCCTGCACGGGCTACCTGCACAAAACACAGCTGTAATAAAGCAATTGCAACAGCTGCATAAACCGGTATGGTATATATTGAGCAACAAAACAAATGAGGCTGCATTATCGCAAATAAGATCATTGGGGAAGCTGGAACTGAATGCAGCGCCCCCGCATGATGTTTTGCCTGCTTATAACAGCAGCTTCAACCTCTTCTTACTACCTGCCAACATGCAGGCGGTGTTTGACAAGATGCCACCTCTTAGCGTACCGGCAGGCTTCATACAGGAGCCACCCAATGCTATGGCCCTTTTCCGTCAGCGTGGGGGTAATGGTGCGCCACTATGGTTCTTAGAGCAGGGCAATCCGCCGGTTGCCTTCACGGCCGGTGAGGGGCTTTGGCGTTGGCGTGTGTATGAGTACCGCAACTTCGGCAACCACAATGTGATCGATGAATGTATCCGGCAAACCATATCGTTCCTGTCGGCCAATGCCAATGAGCGGCCCTTCCAGGTGAGCATGCCCAAGCATGTATGGAGCGACCAGGAGGCTGTGACACTGAATGCCTACCTGCTGAATGCCAATAACGAACAGGTCAACACGCCGGACGTGCAGCTAACGATAACAGACAGCAGCGGACGTAAACAGGCATTCACCTTTGAACGATCAGGGAACGCATACCGCCTGAACATAGGGATATGGGCGGGAGGAACTTACTCTTATAGTGCACATTGTACCTACAATGGCAAAGAATACAGCTCATCGGGCAGCTTCGTGATAGAAAGCGTACCGCTCGAGCTAATGGAAAACGGCGCAGACTATCCCCTGCTGTATGGCATCGCCAAAAAGTACAAGGGCAGTCTTGTACCTGCACAAAATATCGGCGCACTCTACGACAGCATAGTGCATAACGAGAACATAAAACCCGTAATAGAAACGGATACAGACACCGTACCACTGGTTGACTGGAAATGGTATTTCTTCCTGCTATTAGCGTTTGCTACTGCCGAATGGCTACTAAGAAAGTATTGGCTGGCACAGTAGTATCATTTAAAACGACACGCACTTCTCCGGAAATTCTGCAGCGTATTTGAATACAAGATTGCGGATGTAATCGTTATCCTGCAGGGGCTCGAGCTGCTGCTGTAAGAGGTCTATATTTTTCAAACTACGGCGGTCGCTGATATAGCCCATACCATAAAAGTTGCCACCTTTTATCAATATGCAACTCTCCTCGTTATCGTCCATACCTTTGTCAACCAGCGCAAAGGTGGGCAAATGATCCTCGATCCACTGAATGGCCTTCACCACTTTCTTATTATAACTCACTACTCCTGCACGTGCAGGACAACCTTCTTTACAGCTTTCAGCAGGTATATCATGAGTACAAACGCTGGCCATATGGCATAGGCGGGAGCAAAGACCAAACTCGTCAATAAGCTGGCGCAACCAGCGATGACCTTCATTCAGTGAGTTAAAAGTGTATAATGGTTTGAAATACTGCTTGTTCTTCTCTATAGCAAAACGCTTAAAGCCCTGCCTGTCCTCATAAACAAAGAGGCCGAAGCGCGGCAAATAGCCACGCTGGCTGCGATTGAAGATGGGCCAAAGCCTGCGTATCTCAGTGCTCTCCAGGATATGCGCCATCAATTCCGTAGCACATTCTTTATAGCTGATACGGTGTATCTCGCGCAGGAAATCCTGTTTCTGCTTTGAAGGCTTGTTATTGGAGAAATGGCTTTTTACCCGTTTAAAGATATTATTAGCCTTGCCTACATACACTATTTTACCTTTCACGTCGTAGAAGTAGTACACACCGGGTACCCGCGGTAGATTGTCTAGTTGTTCTACAGGTAGGTGCGGAGGCAGGTATTGTTCGCGGTTACGACCCTTGAGCATACCGGCTATCACATCATTCTTATCCTGCTCAATCAGCATGCGGAACAACTCTGCCGTAGCCAGGGCATCACCACCGGCACGGTGGTGATTAGCAAGATTGATATCGAGCTGGTGGCACAGCTTACCGAGACTATAGCCGGCAAGGCCCGGCATTATCTTGCGTGAGAGCCGAACCGTACACAGCTTCTTAAGATCAAGCTCATAGCCGCGCTGCAAAAGGTGATGCCGTATGAATGAATAGTCGAAATTGACATTGTGGGCCACAAATATCTTATCCTGCAACAATTCATAGACCTGCGCCGCTACCTCATCGAACAAGGGTGCATTGGCAACCATAGCATTGGAGATGCCTGTAAGTGACTGTATGAATATGGGTATCGGCTGTTGTGGGTTGATGAGAGTCTCGTAAAAATTGAGTACTTTCTTACCATCATGTATCACGATAGCGATCTCGGTAATGCCATTGCCTGCGGCATAACTACCCGTGGTCTCGATATCTACAATGGCATACAGCATTTGCTGCGCGGTATTTTGGTAAATAAAGATAGCAAACTAATAGCTGCCCTCGCCCGACGCTTATAAATTTTATGTTAATCAATATGAAGCAGGCCCCGCATATGACAGGGCCTGCAATATTAAAATCAAGTGCTTTTACTGCATCCCGCTGATGGATGAGTTGTGTCCTTCACCACTCAGGTCGTCAATGACAGGGGAGCAGTCCATGACACCATTCATATTCTGTATCCAGCTGATCTTACCACCGGCTGTATCAAGTGCGTAAAAGGTCTTGTCGTAGCTACCGAAATAGATGCGGCCATCGTAAACCAGGGGCGAAGAGCGTATAAGGCCACCCGTGGGGAATGCCCATTTGCGCCCTCCGTCGTTGATGCGGACAGCATAGAGGCTATCGTCGTAGCTGGCAAAATAAATTACCTGCGCATAAGCATAAGGTGATGAAATGACCCTTTCCTTAGTAGTATAGGTCCAGCGTACCAGGCCACTGGCGCTATCCACGCAATGCAGCTTAAAATCATCACTGCCTACAATAATATTACCTGCATAGGCAATAGGAGAGCTTTCTATTTTATCACCGGTCTTGTACTTCCATTGCAGGCTGCCATCGGCATTGAGGGCGTATAAATAAGTATCATGGTTGCCTATATAGATATGGCTGCCACTAACAACAGGGGATGAAGAAAAGATATTCCCTGCACCCGCATCATAGGTCCAGGACAGGCTACCGCTTGCTTTATCCACAGCGTAAACCTTACCATCTGCTGCACCGAATACCACATTGTTGCCGGATATGGCGGGTGATGAGCTGTTAGTGTTCGGAATATTGGTATTGTATTGCCAATCAATTGAGTTATCCGAAAGGTTGATACAATAAAGGATCCCATTATCGCCAACGATATACATTTTACTGCCATCCGCAAGAGGTGTAGCTGATAAGGTACCACCCAATGTTATCTTACTGACCAGCTTACCGCTCTGCGGATCGACCTTATGGATGGAACCGTCCTGCGCAGGCAGGTACAGACTGCCGGCATGCAGCAGCGGTGATGACTTTAAGTTGGCATTCAGCGCATATTCCCAATGCTTCTTACCACTCACAGGATCGAAAGCATACACCAATTGATTCTGACTGCCCATGATAACGTTGGGGTATGACGTTGCGGGCAGGGGATCATCTGAGCTCATTTTGTTGGTACAGGAGCTGAATAAGATGGTTGCGGCGGATAAAGCCGCGAGTACTTTTTTAGACATAACCTTTATCAATATAAAGTGATGTATTCTTTGCAAATTAAGCTTTTCGGGCTATGCCTGCAACAGGAGGGGCTTAAAATAAAAGGGCCGGCCTTTGAGGGACCGGACCTTTAAATCAGATAAAATGGGTTTAAGCCATCGTAAGCTTTTCTTTCTGACGTTTCACCTGGTTAACCAGTGAATTGAATGCAGTATCGAATGATTCTTCGAATGTTTTGCTCTGGTGCTTCACGAAGAAGGAGTGCCGGGGCACATACACCTTTATCTCTGCAACCTTATCCTTTATCTGGTGCACTACGTTATCGAGCTTCAGGTAAACCTCTACGCCAATGATATGGTCGTGAAAGGTCTTGAGCTTGTCCACTTTTGTCCTTACATGTTCCATCAATTTGCTGTCAGCATCAAAGTGCACGGATTGGATTTGCACGTTCATAATTGTACTTTTTTAGGTTAACAATGTCCTACCCTCTCGGGTGGTTCGTTTTATGAATTTCTTTCAGTTTATCAATATTGTTGTGTGTATATACCTGCGTGGCTGCCAGGCTACTATGCCCCAACAGTTCCTTAATAGCCTGTATATTGGCCCCGTTGTTCAATAAATGAGTAGCAAAAGTGTGCCGCAAAATATGGGGACTTTTCTTCTTGAGGGTCGTAATGCCGTTCTCTGCGAGGTACTTGTTCACTATCCTGTATATATAGCCTGCATATAAAGGTCGGCCTGTTTCCAGTACCAATAAATGATCGCGGTCATGGCCTAATTTCTTTTTCTCTGCTATATATTCCCTGATAGTTTCCAACAACATAGGGCTCACCGGCACCAGGCGCTCCTTATTGCCTTTGCCCAATATGCGTAGCTGGCCCAGGCCCCACTCTACATCTTTCTCTTTCAATTGCTGCAACTCGGCACGGCGCATACCGGCCTGGTAGAGCAGGTCGCAAATGAGGCGGTCGGTAAAGCCTTTGAAACCCTCCTCAAACTGTACCTCCTCCAGCAGCTTGTCCACCTCCGGCTCTTTGAGGAAGGTAGGCAGGTGCTCGGGCAATTTAAGTGCATGCACCTGGCGGACGAGGTTTTTTTCAACTAACTGCTGCTTCAGCAAGTATTTGTAAAAGGAACTGAGGCTGGATATCTTACGGTTGATGCTCCGGGCGGTCTGCCCATCGTCTTTCAGGCTTGCCAGCCAACTACGAATGTGGAACAGGGCGATATGCGGAATATCGTCGATATTGAATTGGCCGGAAACGTATGTGAAAAATTGTTGTAAGTCTTTTTCGTATGCTTTTAGGGTATGCTGAGAATAGCGTTTCTCAAATTTCAGGTATCGTGTAAAGTCGGTAAGCCTTTGTTCAAACATAGAAAATGCCTGCTATTGTAAATTTACTAAATTACAATAGCAGGCACAAGTATTATTTTACAATAGCTTTGTTAAAAAGCTATTCTTCGAATTTGCCTGAGGCCATCTGCTGGCGATAAACAGCTTTCAACACCTGTGTACGGCGCCTGATGGAAGGCTTAGTAAACGACTGGCGGTCGCGAAGCTGGTTCAGGATACGGGCTTTCTCATACTTTTTCTTGTACTTCTTAAGCGCCTTATCTATGTTTTCGCAGTCTTTTGAATCTATTATCAGCATATTATATACCCCCTTTAACTGTTTTGGGACGGCAAAGATATGAAATTTTCCTGCACGGCCAAATTTTCCGACAACAACAAACTAAACGGAATAATTTTGGTAAGTATCCTTACGTTATAGTATTATTGTCATCGAGAGCCAGACCATGCGACAAATAGCATTATTCATCATATTTTCTTGTTTACTTTTCGCCTGTAAGAAAAGCAGTACTAATACACCTGTCAGCGACTCACGGCTTGACCGGCCCTACTGCAATGACCCGGAGGCTGTGAACTATAACTGGGATTTCCCCGGCACACCGGACAATACCACCTGCTTTTATCCTACGGAGGTATTCTCATCAGCCTACTCCTATAATGATTCTGTATACTTCAAGGATGGCACTTTCCTGTATGCCAACCCGCTAACCCTCCACCTGTACCCGCTGGATAAGACCAAACTGTTCGTAACAGGCTTTTGCGGAGGTAGTAATGATACTTTATGGTTCACTGCTGACCGATACTATCGCGCTTTGCTCGATACGACCATCGATAACGGCCAACCCTTATGTGACATCAAGGACACTGCAACGGGCACCATCATACAAAGCAAGACCGACAGCACACTGTTGCAGATAAACTTTACCGTGGTGAGCGACAGCGAAAACGTTTATTTCCACCGCGGCACAGCCATAAAGCAATAGTGCATTTATGTTCACAGGCATCATAGAAACTACAGGCACCGTGCAAAAAGTGCTGCAGCATGGCAGCAATATAGACTTTTGGGTAGAAAGCAAGATCACAGGGGAGTTGAAAATAGACCAGTCGGTGGCGCATAACGGGGTATGTCTTACGGTAGTAGAAATTCGCGGTAATGAGTACCGGGTAACTGCAGTGGAGGAAACCCTCAAAAAGACCAACCTTGGCCACTGGACAGAGGGCACGCAGGTTAACCTGGAACGCTCGCTGAAAGTGGGTGACCGGCTCGACGGACATTTTGTCCAGGGCCATGTGGATGCTACGGCCACCTGTACCGAAAAAACAGAACTGGAGGGCAGCCACTTATATACTTTTAGCTTTCCCATACAGTTCGCAGCTCTGCTGATAGAAAAAGGGTCGGTATGCATCAATGGAGTCAGCCTGACCGTATTCAATGTGAGCGAAGGATCTTTTATGGTTACTATCATACCTTATACTTACGATCACACCAACTTTAGCAGCATAGATGCGGGAAGTATAGTGAACATCGAGTTCGACGTACTGGGCAAATACCTGCTACGCAGGGAAGAACTGAAGGGCAACACGGGCTCCTAAACTTAATAAATACGTATCGCGAAGGGGGTGAAATGACCCTTAGTATGCGTAACTTGCAGCTCTGCGGGGATTTTTACATAGGAACGGTTTGATCTCCATACCCCTATATGCAACAACTGACATTAAAACCGGAATATGACGTCGTGGTCATAGGTGCCGGCGTTGGTGGCCTTACGGCCGCAGCACTGCTCAGCAAAGCAGGCTATTCGGTCTGCGTGCTCGAAAAAGAGCCTCATGCAGGGGGTTACCTTGCAGGATTTCGCCGAAAAAATTTCCGTTTCGATACAGCAATACACTGGCTCAATCAATGCATGCCGGGTGGCATGGCAGCGAAGATATTTGATATACTTGGCAACGACCATCCCGATGCCGTACCTCAAAAACGCATACGCCGCTATAAGGGCGAAAGCTTCGACTACCTGCTGACCGATAAACCCGATGAACTGAAAGAACAACTGATCTCAGAATTTCCCCACGAACGGGAAGGATTGGAACGCTTTTTTAAAGCTGCCAAAAAATTAGGTGGCTCCTTCGCCAACTTCGGGCACATCTTCCGCTCTGAAGAGACCATGACCCCGATGGAGCGTATGAAGAATAAGCTTAACCTGCTGAAATTCGCAATGCCGTTCATTCCCTTTATTCGCTATACGGGTGATGCGGGCATTAAAAAGGGTTTAAATAAGTTCTTCAAAGACGAAAGGCTGCATAAGATATTCTCTGCCGATACGGAACTACTATCCTGCCTTGTACCTATAGGCTGGGCCTATTATGGCGACTACCAGAGTCCACCAAAAGGGGGCGGCCAGGTAATACCGGAATGGCTGTCGCACATCATTGCCTACTACGACAATGACATTTTCTTCAAATGCAAAGTAACAGAGATACTACTGGAGCAAGGTGTAAGCAAAGGCGTACGCTTTGCACATCGCGGGAAGGAATACGAGGTTAAGAGCCGCTATGTAATAGCCGCCTGTGATGTGGAAACACTATATGAGAAGATGCTGCCTGAAAACGCGGTACCTGCCAAATTCAAGAGTAAACTGCAAAATGCCGAACTATATAGTTCATCAGTCACCGTATCAATAGCACTGGACTGCCCTACTGAAGCACTGGGCTTCAGTGAAGAGCTGGTGCATCTGTCAAGTGAAAATGTATCACGCGAAGATCACCTGGGTGGCGACCCTGAAAAAAGTGAGATCTCGATACTGCCCCCATCATTACGGGACCCTTCACTCGCACCGGAGGGACAAGGGACGCTGGTACTGTTCATGCCGGCATTCATGGACTTCAACAACCACTGGCATACGGATACAGATGCAGAGGGCAACTATATACGAGGGGAGGCTTATAATAAGCTAAAAAATGAAATAGCCGAAGTGCTGATACGCCGCGTGGAAGAAAGAATAGCTCCGGGACTGCGTGAGCATATACTTTTCTATGACGTAGCCACACCTGTTACCCATTGGCGCTATACCGGCAATAAGAACGGAACTATGATGGGCGCAAAACCCGGCAGGGAAAACATGCAAAGTAAGGTGGCCCACTATCAGACCCCCATTAAGAACCTGCTGCTGAGCGGCCACTGGGCCGAGCTTGGAGGAGGCGTACCAATAGCTGTAAAGGCAGGTGCCAATGCCGTACTGCTGATCCTGAAAAAAGAGAACAAAGCGGCATTTAAAGTACTTGCCGATTACATGGATGGTAAAAAGGGAGCAGAAACCGTGTTGAACTCGTCTTATTTCAAACCTTACGATAACTCCTGGGTGCAAGAGCTGACACCTGCACAAAAACTTGCGCAACGCATGCAGCATAATGAAACAGCGCCGGAAGATAATACTGCGACCGAAGGAGACGACAGCTTATAGGGAAGCTGCCGTAATGAAGCGCTTTAGTTCCTTAAGCAGTACCTGCCTGTGCGCTTCTTTCTGTTTTGTTTCTTTATTGCTTAAGGTCCTAAGCGTGGCCCTTTCGTTTTTATCGGTCAAAACCGATAGGAATTCGCGGTGGCTGTCGAGGAGTTGACGCTCATCATTATAATCACCCAGCAGATCGGAAAGATGGTCAAGGCTGGTGAGGGGAAGCTCGGCTACTTTTGCATAGGCCTTTGGCCAATATTTCTCCGCAAGTTTCGTATTGTAAAGTATATCCTTTACACTCTTGCGGCATTCATGTATCCGGTCATCCGCAGGTGCATTATCAGCAGTCTCCTCCAGCACATGAATATGTTCTTTACAAAAGATCACCAATGTATTTGCGGGAAGTTTGCGGATACCTTTAGACTCCAGTTTCTTTCTCAGCTTATCAAGTATCTTCTCATCGTAACGCTTTTCCCAGTCCTGCTTGCCGGCAGATATGATAGCTGACAGGCTCGTTGTATAAGAAGGAACAGCCGTCTTATCCTTAGTGGTCTTTTTCAGTTTTAATTGTGCATCGCGGATATTGCCGGCTATATCGTAGAGGTGGTGAAACTTTTTGGTAAGGCGCATTTTAGGCTCATCATCCGCTGTATCCAGCAGCCGCAGGTAGGCCCTCAGCTTCTTTACAGCTACCCGGAATGCATGTATTGAAGTTTCACTGTAACGGGGAGCTACGGCAGCCGCCGCATTTTCTACAGCCTGCAGTTTGGCATTCAATATCTCTTTGACCTTTTCCTTGTTCATGCCGGGATTTATACTGCAAAGTTAGGAAACAAGAGAGGTCGTAATGGTGACCGCCGTTATAGACACTTTAATTAATTGCTATGTTTTTACAGTAGCCGAAAATGAAAATGCCCCGCTAAAGCGGGGCATTTTACCTGGTCAAAATGTATTCAGTCTACAGAGCGAGGTCTGCATCGTCATTTGCGTTGTTTTGCTCCTGCTGGGGCTGTACTTGTTCCTTAGCCTGCTCACCATTATTTTCGTTATGGTGCTGCTTAGGACGGTCACCTCCATGACGGCGGTCGCCTCCACCTTTGTGGTCACCACCACGACGATCACCGCGGTCATTACCCCTACGGTCGCCACGATCACCACGTTCAGGACGCTCACGCTTTTCAGGCTCTACATAACCCTCTGGTTTCGGCATCAGCACTTTGCGGCTCAGGCGCAGCTTACCGGTCTTAGGATCGGTACCAATAAGTTTGATCTTCACCTTATCACCTTCCTTCATCACACCATCGAGAGAATCAAGACGCTTCCAGCTTACTTCAGATATATGCAGCAAACCTTGCTTACCGGGCAGGAACTCGATGAATGCACCGAATGGCATGATACTCTTAACAGTGCCTTCATATTCAGCGCCTATCTCGGGCACAGCTACTATGCCTTTTATCCAGGCCATAGCCTTATCGATATTTTCTTTATTGGCTGCAAAAACTTTGATCACGCCTTCTTCACCAACTTCTTCGATATTGATAGTAGTGCCTGTTTCGCGCTGTATCTCCTGTATCACTTTACCACCCGGGCCTATCACAGCGCCTATGAATTCGCGGTCGATGTTCAGTTGCTCTATACGTGGTGCATGTGGTTTCAGTTCGGGACGATATGCACTGATGCAATTGTACATAGCATCGAGTATATGCAGGCGGCCACGGCGTGCCTGCTCAAGGGCCTGCATCATCACATCCATGCTGAGGCCATCCACTTTGATATCCATCTGGATACCGCAGATACCATCGCGCGTACCCGTAACCTTAAAGTCCATATCACCCAGGTGATCTTCATCGCCAAGGATATCCGTAAGGATAGCATACTTACCATTCTCGCCGGATATCAGCCCCATCGCCACACCACTCACGTGTTTGGGCAAAGGCACACCTGCATCCATCAGCGCGAGTGAACCCGCACAAACGGTGGCCATTGATGAAGAGCCATTTGATTCCAATATATCGGATACCACGCGCACCGTATAAGGGTAATCGTCTTTAGGCATCATCTGCTTCAGTGAGCGCATGGCCAGGTTACCATGACCTACTTCGCGACGGCCGGGACCACGCATCATCTTTATCTCGCCGGTAGAGAATGGCGGGAAATTGTAGTGTAGTATGAATTTGAGGTAATCTGAGGTCTGCGCAGTTTCCAGCAACAGCTCGTCTTCGGTAGTACCAAGGGTACAAGTGGTAAGCGATTGTGTTTCGCCACGCGTGAAGAGGGCACAACCGTGTGGAGAAGGCAGGAGATCTGTTTCCATGGTCAATACACGAACATCTTCCAGGCCACGGCCATCAAGGCGCACCTTTTCATCCAGCATCATGTTGCGGATGATCTTCTTTTCCAGGTCGTGGAAGTATGTGCCAATAAGCGGCGCATCCTCTTCCTTCAATTCGCCCTCGGTAAGCTGTGCTTCAAATTCTTCACGTATCTTTTTAAAGGCATCGCTGCGATCGTGTTTCGCCATAGCACCTTTAGCTACCTGGTATATCTTGTCTTTACCAAAAGCCTCGATCTTAGCTTCCAGTTCAGGGTTAGTATAAGGCTTGGTGTATTCACGTTTGCCGCTAACACCCACCTTATCACGCAGTTCTTCCTGCAGTTTCACCTGCCTTTTTATAGCATCGTGGCCTACCTCGATCGCTTTCAGCAGGCTGGCCTCATCACACTCTTTACCCTCACCTTCCACCATCATGATGTTCTTGGCGGTAGCAGCCACTATAATATTGATATCAGCATCTTTAAGTTGAGTACGGGTAGGGTTGATGATGTATTCACCATTGATACGTGCTACGCGCACTTCGGAAATGATCTCCTGTATGGGAACATCAGACACAGCAAGCGCTGCAGAAGCAGCAAGGCAAGCCAGTGCATCCGGCATTATCTCTGCATCAGATGATATGAGGGTAACCAGTACCTGTACTTCGCAGAGATAATCATCTGGGAAAAGGGGGCGCAATGCGCGGTCGATAAGACGGGATGTAAGGATCTCGTAATCATTAAGACGGGCTTCGCGTTTGAAAAAGGAACCGGGGATGCGGCCTGCAGAAGCAAACTTTTCCTGGTAGTCTACACTAAGGGGAAAGAAAGATTGGCCCGGCTTAGGTTCCTTGTTGGCTACAACGGTAGCCAGTATCATACAGTTGCCCATGCGTACCACAGCGGCGCCATCGGCCTGGCGGGCCATTTTGCCCGTTTCTATGGATATTTCACGTCCGTCGTCCAGTTTATAAGACACGGAAATGGGATTGGGAGTCATAAAATAATATTAAAATATGTTCAAAAAAAACTATTCCCAACTGCGTTCAGCTGGGAATAGCGAGGAAAGCTTATTTGCGGAGGCCGAGTTTTTCGAGCAGTGCGCGGTAAGCTTCAAGGTTCGTATTGCTAAGGTAGTGCAGGAGGCGTTTGCGGCGGCCTACCATTTGCATCAACCCGCGGTTGCTTGAGAAATCTTTTTTATTGCTTTTCAAGTGGTTTGAAATGTGATTGATACGCTCTGTAAGCGTAGCTATCTGAGCTTCGATAGAGCCTGTGTTCTTTTCGCTCTGACCAAAGGTCTTGAAGATGTTTGCTTTCTTTTCAGCAGTTAAATGAGACATGTTGGCATCAAAATTTAAATATCCTATACTTTTTTTCGGACTGCAAAGATAGTAATTTATTGGATAAATAACTCTTCCGGCAAATGTTTAAATGATTTTTCATAAATAGCTAACAATGCATCACAATTCATGAAGATAATAGCCATATGATTTGGGTTGCGATCTGGTGTATGTCAATAAAGAGGTAGAAAGAATTTGGGAACAGCGCACCATTGAATATAATTTATAACTATTTATAAGCATGGCAATTAAAAATAAGGAGAGCCCAAATGTTGGGCTCTCCTTATTAATTTATCAAGGTGCAACTATTTAATGATCACCAGTTTCTGGGTCAGCATCTTGTTATTATAATGCAGGTTAACGAAATAAATACCTGAAGACAGCTGATTAACATCGGTAGCTACAGCATGTGTACCCTGCTGAACAGATATATTCTTCGTCATTAACACCCTGCCGCTGATATCAGTAAGGCTGAGTGTTGCGGCAGCATCGGTAGTAGCTGTTATCACGGCGCTGAAGCTACCTGATGCAGGGTTAGGATACACGAAGAATGAACCGCCATTACCCATGGACACAGGTTTAACACCAGTGGGATCGTAGAGGGTATTAACGGTCGTATTCGTAACTACCGGGGCATTGAAATCGAAGTAGATGGATGCATTATTGGTGAACTGTGTACCAAGGGGCAGGTTATGTTTTGTTTTAATGGTATAGGTAAGCATACCGTTACTACCCTGTGCATCGTTCATTTCTGCAGGCAGGTTTATATTATTGAAGGTGAACTTAGCCACGCCCTGCTCATCAATGGTAACCACGCAGTGATGCGATTGGTAAACCGGGTGTAAAGTTGTCCAGTCCAGGTCCGGGTCAAGTGTATCTATCACCACTACATTCTGTGCTTTATAAGTACCAATGTTTTGGAAGTGTATCATGTACTCAAGAGTAGAGTCGTTGTAGGTGATGAGACCGGTAGGACCAACACCCTTAGGATTCACTTCCTTGAAATTGGGATCGTATGCACCAACAGTATATGTAGTGAAGTAGTTCACATTATTCCATGGCGTATAGTCATTGAGCCAGTTGCTCATAGGTGAAGTGTACGCAGTTGAATCCTTGAACACGAGGCTGGTACTGAGCGGAATGTTAGTCGGTACAGTATAATCAACAAAGAAATCCTGGGAGGCTCCGGGTGCCAATGTAAGATTACCGGCAGGCAGGTCATAATAGTAAGGAGGACCTGCATTGAATATACCACCGGGTGAGAAAGTAGCGCCACCTACTTGTCCATCTGCGGTATAACCGGCTATGAGACCACTCTCAGATACCGTACCATCGTTGGTAATGATCGTCTTTTGCTGATAAGTGTTACCCGGAACTGCAAAGGTATAATCCCATGTACTGATGTGCATATCGTGTATGGGATTGATGCTGTTAGCAAAATCAACCGTGTTAACACAGTTTGCTGCTGCTGTAACATTTACCGGTATGCCGTTAGTCTGGCAGACAGATAGGGGATAAAAGTTCTGAACAGTTTCGGTAATAGTATAAGAACCGGTAGGAACGATGAAGGAATAAACACCATTAGCATCGGTATAAGCATAGCCTATATTGCTGCAATGTACCTGGATATTAGGTATGCCTTGTTCGCCGGCATCCTGTGTGCAGTTGCCATTGGCATCATCGTAAACCGTACCGGTGATGGTACAATAACAGCTATTATTGGCAGCATTGTAGCCCAAATAGCTGAAAGCACTGGCAGTACAACCCACAGCATCAGTTACATATACATTATAATAACCAGAACCGATGTTCGTGTTGTTTTGTGTGGTCGGTCCATTGTTCCAGATATAAGTGTAAGGAAGTGTACCGCCTACTGGGGTAGCATTTATGCTGCCATCGGTAGCAAAAACGCATGAGGCGGGAGTAGATGCGAGGCCAACACTTACAGGTGAACTAGCCGCAACACTACGGTATTTTGTTGTATGGCAACCATTGGCATCGGTTACTGTAATGCCATACGTGCCGGACGGCAGGTTAGTGATGCTTGCAGTAGTACCGCCGTTTGTCCAAAGGTAGCTGTATGGGAGTGTACCACCTGAAGCCGTAACGGAGGCAGTACCATCAGACTGTAAACAAGTAGCGTCACTGCCGGACAATGCCAGGGTAACCACATCAACCGGAGGAATATTAACAGTACCGCCGCGCACGCAGCCATTGGCATCAGTTATATTAAAAGCATATACACCGGCGCTAAGGTTACTGGCAGTCACGCCGGTCTGGGCCGGGAAGGTGCTCCATGTAATGGTATAAGGAGCTACACCGCCGCTGATAGTCAACGTAGCCGAGCCTGTAGCTGCAGTACAAGAGCTTGGTGTAGTAGCATAAGTAGCAGTAATAGGTGTAGAACTGCTAACGTATGCCCCGCCATTGCCTATACACCCGTTCGCATCAGTAAGTGTAACGTTGTAATAGCCCGAAAGAAGGTTACTGATAGACTGGGTAGTACCACCATTAGACCAGAGGTAAGTATAAGGAGGCACACCACCCGATCCAAAGGCTATAGCAGCACCATCATTTTGGGTACAGGTAGCAGGTGTAGGAGTAGTGTTAACACCTATCTGCGGGGTCTGCTGGATATAGGCATAATTGGTAACACTGCAACCCTGTGCATCGGTCACAGTAACATTGTAACTACCCATGATGAGACCATTGATAGATGCAGTAGTAGCAGCGTTTGACCATAGATAGCTGTATGGGGGTGTACCACCGGTAATGGCACCCACAGTTGCAGTACCATTGGTACAACTGGCAGCTGTAGTAGTGATGGGATAGCTAAAAGAAGGTGTATTTTGTATAGCTGTAGAATCCTGGTTATACAAAGAGCCCCAAACACATCCGTTGGCATCAGTGATGGTAACACCGTACTGGCCCGCAGGTAAAGATATGGGGTTCGTTGTGCCCACAGTAGTCATGGTTTGCACATCATACCATTGATAAGTGTATGGCGGGAGACCACCCGAAACCGTCGCAGTGGCAGTACCTAATGCAGGGCAAATCGCACCTGTAGTAGACACCGTGTACGTAAATGGCGGAGCACCCTGGTAATAGTTGTAGGCTGTGGCATTGTTAGCATCAGTAACATACACAGACACATAAGCGCCGGAATAGTTGACAAGATCATCGGTCAACACATTTACCGTATGGGTTATTGTCGGTTGGTTATATACCTGCCAGTTGACCGTTAAAGGCGGAGTAAGGCCGGTAAAATTCGCAGTGAGGGTGCCATCATTATTACATGGCGCCTGCGTAAGCGTAAAGCTGACCGTCTGAGCCCGCGAGGCCATAGCGAAGAGGCAGCAAAGAATCAGTGAAGTAATTTTTTTCATAAACACAGGTTTTTAATGTTCGTTAATACAGACGAGTGGTTTATATGATGTGTTAGAGACTTGGGAAAATTTATTCGCATAAATAACCAAAGCCCCGCACGGAGCGAGGCTTTGAAAGAAAATCCCTAAAAAATTATCGTTTAACCCAACTTACCTGACAGCTTTGACCCGTCTATATTAAAGAGGACGTTCGATTTGAAGGTCTTCTTAAGCTTACCATTGCGTGCAAAGCGTTTAATGGCCGTTTCGATGAGCTCTGACAAGAGTGTAGCGAACTTTTTGTCCGTGGCTTCCCAAAGATAGAAGGCCAGTGAACCGGGTATGGTGTTTATTTCGTTGAGATAAACAGATTGGTTGCTTTGGTCGATAATAAAGTCGATCCTGCAAACACCTGAACAGTTGAGGTGTTTAAATATTTTCGCGGCATAACCCTGTATGTCGCTTTTTTGCTGTGGTGTTATATCAGCAGGTATCTTACGTTTTGTGCCGGCCATACCCTCACTGGAACCGGAAGCATTCATATATTTCTCATCGAAGCTAAGCAGCTCATTGCCAATGATCACCGGCTCCTCACATTCCGACACCTGCGCTTCGTTGCCAATTTCTGCTACCGAGCAATTCACTTCTTTTATGGCAGTGATGCAGGGTTCTACCAATATGTTATTAGTAAATGATGCTGCCAGGTCAATAGCATTCTCCAGCTCCTGCCTGCTACCCGCTTTGCTCACGCCAATGCTGGAGCCCAGGTCGTCGGGCTTTACAATGATCGGGTAACTGAACTTGCCTTCAATATTATTCAGGTGCGTATTCTTTTCACGAAACCATGCATCACTATCCATTTTATAATGCTCTATCACCGGGATATTTACCGCTTTGCAGATCTCCTTGGTAAAAGATTTATTCATGGTAATAGCTGACGCAGCTACACCGCAACCTGCATAAGGCAGTCCCATCACTTCAAAAATACCCTGGAAACAACCGTCCTCGCCATAACTACCATGAAATACGGGCAATATCACATCGAGCTTGCTTACTACTTTGCTCGATTTCAGGAAACCATCAGGGTAGCTCATAAGCGTACCTTCGCCGGCATTCATGGAGGGTATCACTTTTGTGACATTCTTCATCAGGTTCTTATAATTCTTAAAGTTGTTGATATACATGAGCCAGGGCCCTGTGTACCAAACACCCTCCTTGGAAATATATACCGGTACTACTTCGTATTTTGCCTTATCCAGTGCTTTCATTACCTGCATAGCAGATATGATCGATATCTCATGCTCTACAGAACGGCCGCCAAAAAATACCCCTACTTTTTTCATTTTATTTTATCGCGTTATTTTTTTACTCATTAAAAGTATCAGGAAGATCGTTTTCATACAGCACCACATCGCCTGGTTGCATGATGCTCTTCACCTTGTCATTGGCTTCCTGCAAATTTTTGCAAACATATAATTTCTCCTCGGGAAAATTCACAGAACGTAAACCTTCCTGTATGGGTTTGGTACGGCTGGCCCCCACCAGGAAAACAAGATCGCAATTGCGTGCTATGTGCTGGCCAAACTCGAAATTAAGGTCATATTCCTTTTCGCCCAATTCTATCATACCGGGCGTAATGATGATTTTCTGGTTGCCCTCGAAACGTTTTAGCGCTTCAACTGCTTTACGCGAGCCGACAGGGTTTGAATTGAAGGCATCGTCTATTATAGTAACCCCGTTGGCCAGGCGACTCACCTCGAGCCTGTGGTTCACGGCCTCAATTTGTTTTACGGCTTTTTCAATGAGATAGGTCTCCACGCCCAATTCCAGTGCCACAGCACAACAGGCTACCAGGTTCGACACATTGTGCTCACCGAGCAGGCGGGTTTGTAAGGAAAGCACCTTCTCACCATCCCGTAGCACATCGAAATGCATGCCAAGGTCTTTATAGGCCACGTTGGCCGCTTTAAAACGGGTATTGCCGCCCGCACTAAATGTGATAACCGGGGCATTTACCGGCGCAGGCAGGTTATTGACATCGAGGTCGTCGCCATTGATAAAGCCTATACCGTCCGCAGGCAGGCTTTGTACCAACTCAAATTTGCCTTTTCGCACATTATCTATCGAGCCGAAGGTCTCCAGGTGCTGTGGACCAATAGCAGTAATTATGCCATAACGGGGATGAACGATATCACATATCTCCTTGATATCCCCTACTTTCTTTGCCCCCATTTCAATAATGAATAACTCATGAGTAGGTTGCAGGTACTCACGTATGGTACGCACTACGCCCAGGGTTGTATTGTAGCTGCCGGGGGTCATCAATGCATTGTATTTTTCAGAAAGTATGGCATGCAGAAAATGCTTTACGCTGGTTTTCCCATAACTGCCGGTTATACCCACTTTGATCAGTTCAGGCCGGGCAGCGATGATCCTTTTTGCATCATTGATATAACCCCTGTTAATAGCCTGCTCTACAGGCCTGATCAGGATGTTGGCCAGCATGATGATAACAAAAGAAAAGGCTACCGCCCCAAACAAAACACCCGGGATATACCTTACCGAAAACAGGAGGTACACAGCAAGCAGCGCCAAAACCACCAGTAATATCTCTACAATGAATAAGCGCGTAGCCCGGGGCGTAAAATCAAGCTTCTTCTTTGCCTTTTTACGCAGCAGCACGATGCAACCCAGTATGGATGCTCCCGCTATAATTGCTATGGTAATGATACTGGCATAAAAGTAAAAGGCAACAATAGTAGCCAATACCAATAGCTTCACCTTATCGTAACGGGTACGCAAGTTTTCTTTTAGCCACTTACTGTACCGCTCATTGAAATACGAGTTGAGCTGCATCATATGCAGTTCTTCCTTCAAAAGCAGGATGACATAAAAGAACAGGGACAAAAAAGATAGCAGATGTATGGCGAGCCGCATAATTATACTTTCAGGAAATCGTTCACAAGGTCTAAAAATTGTTCTTTTTTGTCAATAAAGGCATAATGGCCCGTGCCGGGGAATATCTCAAGGCGCGAATTGCCGATATACTCATTAAAGGCTCTTGCCATGCTGACCGGGGTAGCCGTATCGTTCTCCCCCCAGATGAGCAAGGTAGGCACCTGTACTTTCTGGGCATAATCTTTCAGGTCTTCGTGCAATATCCTTTTCAGCACTTCCCGCATTTTGGGGCTGGCATTCTTATAATCTGCAGAACCCATCATATCCACCATCTTCTCTTTGGCCCAGTCAAAAGCGGATTTTGGAAGTATCTTCTGTAAGAACCCTTTCGCTTTTTTGACCCCTTCGTTCTTTTTACGAAATTCTATATCCTCCTGCATGATGAGGCCGGCGCCGCCGGTAAGAACAAGTTTACTGATAGCAACCTTTGAATTAAGGATGAGCGCCACCCTGCATCCAAATGAATGGCCGATCACAGCTGGCTCGGCTATGCCGAGCTTAGCAATCAGCTTCGCGGTCCAGTTGGCATAATCCTCAATTCCCCACACCTCTTCAGGCTCATCGCTGCCGCCAAAGCCCGGGAAGTCGACTGCAATGACCTTATGGTTCTGTGAGAGGCCTTCCTGTATATCCTTGAAGGTGGTGGCCCTGCAGCCCCAGCCATGCAGCAACAATACAGAGCTGCCTTCGCCTGCTTCGGTGTATGCAGAAAGCAGGCCATCTATCACTATTTGTTTTGTCTTTATCATTTATCCATTCAAAAAGGCCATCAGGCCATGGCAAATTCTTTTAGCATTCTATCACAAAGGCTTCTTATTTCACCCTCGCTGCACTGGTAATTGTTGAATATCATGGCAAATGTAAGCGGTTCACTCCCCTCCACAATGCCTGCAAATGAGCGCACATGCCCCATACTGCCTGTCTTGAGCCGCACCTGGTTCCTCGAATTGAGTCCCATGCAGTAATGCTTCACAGTACCCTCGTGCCCCAGCAATGGCAGCGTCTTTGCAAAATCACCCGATTTAGCATCGTGCATCATATACAGCAGCAAGTCGGCAAGAAATGCAGCTGTAACGCAATTCTTTCTCGATAGTCCGCTGCCATCTGCAGCGCTGAATGCATTGTCTCCTATGATGGCCTTCCAATAATCGTTGGCAGTACCACTCTTTTCCACAAATGCCTTTTGCTCTGTAAGATAAATGCATTCGGCAAAAAGATTGATGCTATCAAAGTGAGTATTCTTTACAATATCATAGAGGGCTGGCGATGATAGGGCACCCAATTCATGGCGTTCGCCCGCACCATCCTTCTTCCCACCAAGTATTTTTATACCATTGGCCGCAAGATAGTTAGTCAAGCCCTCTGCAAATACACCGGCAGGATCAGCTAGCGAAAGTTTTTCATCTTTATAATGGGATGGGGCAAGCGAGGGATTTACATAAACCGATTTTTTTTCGCTGGCGGGACAGCCCGTAGCCTTGATCTCGTCAATACCCGGTAAGGGAAATACCTCAAACTCTTTTCGCAATATTCTTTCGCTTACACCTGTAATACTTGTGACAGTAACATTGCTCCCATTTTGCCTTATCGGTATGGAATTGTCAATAAAATTAAAGGCCTGCGGTATCGCGCCATAGTACCATGGATAATCTTCAACCGTCCAGTCCTGGTAAGCAAGCGGATCATTGAACCATGAGCTGTCTATGACAATGTTGCCTTCCACCTGTACTATACCCTGTGCCTTTAGCATTTGCATCACTTTATTATAGCACCCGAGCGGACTTGTCTCATCAAAGTAGTGCGAACCAACAGTAGGATCACCGCGTCCTTCTATTACCAGGTCTCCCGTCACACTACCGGAATTTACGGCACCCGTATAAGATACAGGAGTACGAAACCTGTACGCAGGCCCCAGCATGTGCAGCGCGGTTGATGTAGCGATCAGCTTCATGGTAGATGCAGGTACCAAAAAAAGACCCGGATTATAACTGAGTAAGGTATTGCCTTTTGCATCTTTTACTACAAGGGCACACGAGGCCCCTTGTAACTCCTTGTGGTGGAGCAAAGCTTTCAAGCCTGATATAAGGTTTGCTTTGTTCATTGTAATTACTGCACCGGCATTAAAACTATTAGCCAGCACCTTATGAATACCCCTTTTTTATACCTGTTTACAAGACCCTGTAAAGCTATGAAAAAAGCAATGTCATGAAGCAGGCTACACAAAAAAATGACCATTAAAACAAAGAAAAAAAATTATGACCTTTTATTCTCGGTCAATAAGCTAAAAACCAATACAGTATTGACTTTCAGCCATATGAACCTTCAAAAATATTTTGTGTTTAACAACTCCGGACAGTAGGCTTGCACTGTATTCCTAAAACCCGCATAGAGGATACAGAGCCTTTCAATAAAGTTCCCAAAGAGAGAAGACGGTAAGTGATTCATGTAAACCATGTGGTTGCCGCATTGTATTATCCACATCTGGTAAGAGAGTTAAAAATTTGTGATCTCATTTTTAAACTATAAAAAGCAAAAGCATGAAACGTCAACATCTCAAGGCACTGCTTGCAAGTGCATTGGTTTTCGCACCATTTTTAAGCATAGCACAGGCACCCTACTGTCCCCCCACCTCCTGAGGCACCATTGAACGGTGGTTTAAGCCTCCTCGCTGCAGCAGGTATAGGCTATGATATTAAAAAAAACCGGAAGGCTGCAAAAAGCCGGATTCACCAAAGCAAATAAATTTTAAATACATAAAACACGGTATTGAATTACTGGTTTTCGTTAAGACAGAATGAAGCCGCTTAACTAAACCAATGTATCTCAATGCAGTATTTGCATTAACCGGTGATTAACAGGCAAAAGCATTGCAGGGGCAACATTTAAAGATAGGTTTGCTGTAACAATAGCCTTGTAACAGGCACTCTTTTTTACTGTAAAAAAACAAAATCATGAAACAACAACATTTCAAAGCTCTGCTTGCCGCCGCATTGGTATTAGTTCCTTTCTTAAGCATGGCACAGAACCTTTGCCCGCCACCACCCCCTGAAGCACCATTGACCGGTGGCTTGGGTATTCTTGCCGTAGCAGGCATAAGTTACGGTGTTAAAAAATTCAGAAACGCTTCTAAAAGTAATACAATTAAAAACAAATAAATTTCAATACGTAAAACAGCTAATAAAATGAAATTGTTAAACTATGCATTCTGCACGCTACGGTAACAAATGAATGAAAATCAATGGCTTGCCGACGTTAACCGGCGTTTAACATGCAAAGCCATTGCCACTGCCGCATTTATGTATAGGTTTGCAATCACAATCACACTAATGAACATATAGGATAGCAGTTTTAATGAGATCATTAGAACATCCTTGAAAACTAGAGAATCATGAAACAATTAAACAGTCTGAAATTCGTTTTCTTGCTTGGTGCACTACTATCACCTGTTTTCGCAATGGCCTGGTGGCATGGCCCACCCCCTCCCACAGCACCCCTGGATGGAGGCCTGAGCATACTGCTTGTTGCCGGAGCCGGCCTCGGTGTAAAAAAGTACATTAGTTCTGTAAAAAAGAACCACACAACAGAAAAATAATATTTTTACATAGTGTTATACAGGGTTAAGAGAATATATAAGGAGCTGCCTCCGGCAGTGCGCAATTTCCTGGTAAGGGCATTGCTCCTCTTTGCGGGATGGCTCCTTATATATAACCTTGTATTGAAACCCATTGATATCCCCGACAGGCAACTTACACAATTCGTGGAATGGGGGACGGTAAAAACCCTGTCTGTTTTCTATCCCAATGTACAATCTGAAGGGCAGGACATACTGGTTAATAACACCGGTGTGCTGGGTATTGCCGATCAATGCAACGGGCTTGAACTGATCGTACTATACATTGGTTTCCTGTTTTGCCTGCCAACTCGTCCCCGCCGGATGCTGCTCTTTGCTGTTACCGGCACTATCATCGTCTGTATACTGAACATAGCACGCTGTACAGCACTCGCCGTGCTATATATGAACCATAATAACTTTGCCGATTTTGCACACCACTATGCCTTCAAAATGATCGTGTATGCTGCTGTGTTCATTGGATGGATCATATACAGTAAAAACACCGCCCGCCATGCAGCGATACAAGCTTAGGATGTGGCTGTCGTTCGTACTGATCGTAGTACTCTGCTGGCTCGACTACCAGTTCTTCACCGAAGGTTTACAGGCCCACCATATGGCCCCGCTGAAGAGACGGGTAATGCACCTGGTATTACTTGGCGGCATCACCCTAACCGGCTACTGGGGCTGGTTTAAGCACCCCATGCGCTGGATAAAGAAACTATGGTTAGCATCATATGTGATTGCTATCGGTTTCGTAGCTGTCGTAGGTTTGGTACAGTGGCGATACCACTTCTTCAGTCACAATGCGCTCGATATCATCTTTGGCATACGCATATTCTTTTGCAGCCCTGCGCCATTCTTTATACTATACCTGCTCTCACGCATATCAGCAGGATTTACGGAAAAACAGCAATGAACTCATGTACTTTTCTTAAGTACATTTACAGGGTAATTACAGCTAATGCCCACCCTCTACATCATAGCAGGCCCCAACGGTGCCGGTAAGACCACGGCTTCATACAGCCTGCTGCCGGATATGCTGGATTGCAAGGAGTATGTGAACGCTGACGAGATAGCCCGAGGTATCTCACCCTTCAACCCGGAAGGGGTAGCCATAGAGGCAGGACGCATCATGCTGCAGCGGATCGATGAATTGATAGAGGATGACGAAAACTTTGCCTTCGAGACCACACTCAGCACCCGTAGTTATACCAATACAGTGAAACGATGCAAGGCAAAGGGTTACAATATAACCTTACTGTTCTTTTGGCTCGACAGCCCGGAACTGGCGCAGGAGCGTGTACTGTTGAGAGTGTCGCGGGGCGGACATAATATACCGCCTGAGGTGATAAGACGTCGTTACTATAAGGGAATCAAAAATTTACTAACTTTGTTCATCCCAATATGCGATTATTGGATAGTGGCCGATAATTCGCACGCCAGCCATGTAATGGTGGCGGAAGGCACGGGTCCGGAAGATATGACCGTACTTGATGCCACTACCTGGGAAAAAATAAAACTATATGGCGCTTGATGCGAAATATGTCCGTTTGAGGGAAATAATTATGGCAGGTATCCAGAAGGGTATCGATAAGGTGATAGAGGATAGCATAAAGAACAATACACCTATAGCCGTAAGTGATGAACAGGGGAAAGTTCAGCTCATATACCCCGCCAAAAAACAATGATCTCTTTTTCAAGTCTTACGTTGAGCATTACCAACCGGGAATCCCTTCCCGATCAAATGTCGCATTAAGCTTCCCGGGCCGGCTGCGGCGCAGTAAAATTATCCAGGTCTTCCATCGTCTTTTTGATGTGTTTCCTGATAGCTGTATTATGGCATAGCGTCAGCTCTGCCTCGAGGAAAGATCTAAGATCTGTTGGGTGTTGCATCTTCTTCTGGGCTTTCCTCCGTTTCAGGTATTCGATGGTTCTAAATTTCATACTTAAATATAATCATTTTCAGCCTGACATATCTCCCGGTACATATTTTTTTCAAAAAAAGAAAAGGGATACCACCCTGGTATCCCCCTTCCCTATTAAAAAATAATATTTTATGCTTTTTGTGCAGGTTTTTTCATGATGGCATATGCCTCAACTGCAAAACCGATCAACGCAACTATCGGCGCCAATGTTATACGGCGGAAGCTATATATTTCATCGTAATTGAACTTATGCGGGTCGGGGCTTTTACCGCCGCTCATCAGCATAAAGCCGATAATGATCAGCACAACGCCCGCTATCATGAACATGTAATTGCTGCGATCGAACAGGAAGTCCTGGTTGCCTAATGGCTGTTCATGAGTCACAATTTTAGTTCCCCTTTCAGAGCTCTTATTTTGTGCAGCTTGCGGTTTTGTTTTAGTGGCTGTAGACATATTCTTAAGGATTGTATGTTAAAGTTAGGGAAAACGACCTTAATAAAGGTCATCCACACGCATTTTTAAATATTTTACAACAGAACGGTGCGTGCTGACCACCGAGATAAGAATGCCCATCACGATCATCAGGAACATCAGGAGCCCCAGCATCACATTGTCATTCAACACTATAAGCGCGGGTATCTGCTTCTGTGCAAAGGATATGACCACCCATAGACCCGCTACCGAAATGATACCGCTGATTAGACCATTGATGACCGCACGCCTGTCGAAGGGGCGTGATATGAACCAACGGGTAGCCCCTACCATTTGCATGGTCTTGATCAGGAAACGGTTGCTGAACATGGCTAAACGTACGGTATTGTCTATCAGCACTACCACCACAATGAACAATATGAGCGAAATAGCGCCTAATACAATGCCTATCTTACGGAAGTTGCTGTTCATCTGGTCTACAACTACCCTTGGATAAGTAACATCCCGTACTATATTACTCTGCATAATGAACTGCTTCACTTTCTCCAGGCTGTCCTTATTTACATAACCTGCATGCAGCTTCAGTACAATAGAAGTGAACAAGGGATTATAACCAAGGAACTCACCGATGTTCTGGCCTTCAATATCACTTTGCATCTTCAGGGCCTCTTCTTTAGTGATGATCCTGGACTCGCGAACAAACGGCTGTTTATCGAGAATGTCTTTCATCTTCTGCACATTCTCATCTTTGGTATTGTCGTGAAAATCAACTGCCACTTCCACATCCTCCTTGAATGCACGGGTAAGTGCACGTCCGTTCAGCACCAGCCAGCCCAGTGTGCCTAAAAGAAATAGCACAAGAGACACGCCAATGATCGCGTTCACATAAGAAGGTTTCGCTTTTTTTCCGGTTGCCATTATGCCCAAAAATAGAAAAAACAATGAGGATTTGAACAGCCTTCTGATATTACGATATATTTTAACGAAACAGGGCCGGGAAACGAAGCGGGAAAAGGGGTACTATCTTAAAACAATAAAATAAGGTTTACACGTTATTAGTTAGCGGGCTTTGAACAATTGTGTACTTTTAGCGGGCTCAATCATACCATTACATGAAGGATCTGAAACCTTTTTTTGATTCACGACATTTTATTGAAGACAAAGAGCCCGGCACTTACGGGCCTTTACAGTGGGGCGCAAATATCATATGCCTTACCGAAGATAATTTCGACTGGGACGAGGCCGATATAGTGATCGTAGGCTGTGGCGAATGGCGTGGTCGCAACCGCGAGGCAAAGTTCAGCAATTCCGGGCCCGACACCATCCGGGAAGAACTGTACCGGCAATATCACTGGCATGCTGCTGTCAGGATAGCCGACGCCGGCAATATTCATTGCGGCGCAAGTATAGACGATACCCGTGCCGCCCTCCGCACCGTACTTTATGAACTGAACCAGGCAGGCAAAATAGTGATCGTGTTGGGTGGCTCCCAAGATCTTACACTCCAGCAGTACGAGGCCTTCAAGAAATCGGAACAAATGATAACTGCCTCGGTGGCCGATATGCTGATAGACCTAGACGAAACAGAAGAGATAACCGAGCATAGCTACCTGATGAATATGCTCACTGCGCAGCCCAATTATGTGGCGCATTATAGTCATATAGGTTTCCAGAGCTACTATGCCCACCCAAGAATGCTGGAGACACTTGATAAACTGCGTTTCGACTTCTACCGGCTGGGCAAGGTACGTGAGCATATAGAAGATATGGAGCCCGTGCTGAGGACCAGCAATCTCTTCAGTTTCGACATTAGCGCCGTGCGCTATAGTGATGCGCCGGTCAATATCAATGGCTCACCCAATGGCTTTACTGGTGATGAAGCTTGTATGCTGGTACGCTATGCGGGCATGAGCGATGCTATGACCTCCCTTGGCATCTATGGCTACGATGCTGCAAACGATGTACATAATATGACCGCCAAGCTGATCGCCCAGATGGCCTGGTACTTTGTGGATGGCTACCTGGTGCGCAAAAGCGAGGCCAAGCTGGAGGAAGGCAATGAGTTCATCACCTTCCATGTTACGTTCACAGATAACGATACCGTCTTTCTGAAAAGTAAACGAACCAACAGGTGGTGGATGAAACTACCCAACCAATCATTCGTACCCTGCTCTTATGCCGATTACCTGACGGCCAGTAACGATGATATACCGGAAAGGTGGCTCCGGGAGCAGGAAAGGTTACTCTGACAGCAACCACATACAGGAATAAAAACTCATTCGAACAAGGATAATTTTAATAATCGTAATTTTGCACACGAACCATCCCCCGGGATGGTTTTTGTATAGAATAGCCCGTGATAGAGAACAAACAAATAATACAGAATGAAGAGCGTGCCGTGCTGGTAGGCCTAGTGTATAAACAACAGAGCGAAGAGCAGGTGCGTGAATACCTGGACGAACTGGCATTCCTGGCTGAGACCGCCGGGGCTAAGACAGAAAAGATGTTCATCCAGAAGCTGCCCAACCCGGACAGCCGCACCTTTGTGGGCAAAGGCAAACTGGAAGAGATACGGCTATATATACAAAGCAAAGGCATTAACCTGGTCATATTTGACGACGAACTTACGGGATCGCAACTGGGCAATATCAATGACGCACTTGGTGTAAAGACCATAGACCGCAGCGACCTGATACTCGATATTTTTGCCCGCCGCGCCAAGACCGCACAGGCAAAGGTGCAGGTGGAGCTGGCCCAATACCAATACATACTGCCGCGCCTGCGCGGCATGTGGAAACACCTGGAACGCCAGGGGGGTGGTATAGGCTCCAGGGGACCGGGGGAAACGGAAATAGAGACCGACCGCCGTATCGTAAAAGACAAAATATCGCTGCTGCGCAAAAAGCTGGCAGAAATAGATAAACAGGCCGTTACCCAACGTAAAGAACGCGGCACTTATATACGCGTGGCATTGGTGGGTTACACCAACGTAGGCAAGAGTACGCTAATGACCTTGCTCAGCAAGTCGGAGGTATTTGCTGAAAACAAACTATTTGCCACGCTGGATACTACCACGCGCAAAATAGTATATGAACAAACACCTTTCCTGCTTAGCGATACCGTAGGTTTTATCCGTAAACTGCCGCACCACCTTGTAGAGAGCTTTAAAAGCACCCTCGACGAGGTACGCGAGGCCGACTGCCTGCTGCATGTGGTAGACATATCACACCCCGCTTATGAAGACCAGATGGGCGTTGTGAATAAAACCTTGCAGGAAATAGGTGCTTTTGATAAACCGATACTCACCATCTTTAACAAGATGGACCTTTATGAAGAGCGCACTTTTGATCCATGGCTGGAAGACAATGTAAAGCAAGAATTGCTGAACCAGTTGAAAGCCCGATGGGAACATGAAACAGACGGCTCTTGTGTATTCATCTCTGCCATCAAACGAAAAAATATAGATGCGCTACGTGATACCATACTGCACAAGGTGAAGGAGCTTTACCAACTGCGCTACCCTTACCTGACAAAGTTTTATTGATTTTCTCCTGATTTTCTCCTTTACCCGGCATTTCCTCAATTATCTTTTTATTAATACATCCCGTTTTACAAGGCATACCCAAATATGCGCAAAAATGATATTGCATTTTTGCAAAAAATTGGTTTAATTTTCTGTAGCTAAAATTATCGGCCACCTCAAAAAACAAAACCCAATGAAACAGCAGACGCGCGAGCTACTGGTCACTACAAAAGTGGCGCAGAGCTGGCAGGATGACTTTGAGCAAAAGGTAGATGAGCTGATGTCTATCGTTAGCAAGGTAGATACAGAGCAGCAGGTGCTCAGCTCATCCGAAACGCTGGACGTGTATCATAACACTACACGGCACAGGCAAAAAACAGGCAGAAAAAGGAAGCACATCTTCACAGATCGTCCTTTCGAGTTCCTGGTATTCCGTAACTAATTATTCCAAAGGCCTATTGAGAAAATCTACTAAAGGATTCATCGTTGTAAATACATTCATGCACTTGGCCCCAAAGGTCTTTGATGTAATGTCTTTGTCTGCCATCTTAGTGGTTACCACATAGCTCTTCATCTTCAGGTAATCTATGGCCGGGTTATCGGCAGTATATCCCTGGGGCACTGTCTTCAACTGCTCCCCTTCTATTTTACTGAACAGTTTTTTGAATTTTGCATTACCCACAATTTTCTTGAACTCGGGGAAATTGTAATCTATCTCCTGCCGTACAGCCTTCAGCATTGGCCCCTCGGGCATCCATAGACCACCGCCAACAAAAGTCTTACCCGGCTCCAGGTGGATATAATACCCGGCCCCATGGGCCTTGCGCCCACCCTTATTAAAGTAAGCCCCGAAATTGGGCTTATAGGGCGACTTATCTTTCGAGAAGCGCACATCACGAAATATCCTGAAGATGCAATCCTTTGCCCGCTGCTCTGCAAATAAAGGATCGATACCTGCCAATTGTTCAAGAATTTTGGTCACAAAAACCTCAAAATCTGCCTTGGCGGCCTGGTAGGCATCCCGGTTCTTATCAAACCATACCTTATTGTTATTTTTCGCAAGCTTTTGTAAAAACTGTAAAGTGGACTCCTGTAACATATTATCCCTGTTAAGATTTTCTCAAAAAGAAAACAGTTGGGCTAATTTAAGCATATAGCCCATAGTTTTGACAACAGGGCTTCAAAAACTTAAGAAAAACATTACCTGTCCCTATTCCAATGCCCCCATGGTATTTTTAATACCTTTGCAGTCCTGTAAAGTACAGGCACCATAAATAAACGCAGCAGATGGCACAGCAGAAGAGAGTAGCGATATTAGGCTCAACCGGTTCTATAGGCACCCAGGCACTTGAAGTAATTGCAGCACACCCCCGTCTCTTTGAAGCGGAGGTATTGAGCGCACACAGCAATACTGAACTGCTGATAACACAGGCAAAACAATTTAAACCCAATGCCGTAGTAGTTACCGATGAGAGTAAGTATACTGAAGTAAAGGAGGCTCTCGCCAGCCTGCCTGTTAAGGTCTTTGCCGGGGCAGCCGCCCTGGCCGATGTAGCAGCCTGGGACAGCGTAGATATCGTGGTGACCGCCATAGTGGGCTTTGCCGGCCTGCACTCCACCATAGCTGCAGTAAAAGCAGGTAAAAGGATAGCCCTGGCCAATAAAGAAACCCTGGTAGTGGCCGGCGATATAGTTACCCGGCTTGCGTCGGAAACCGGGGCTACCATCATCCCCGTTGACAGTGAGCATTCTGCGATCTTCCAATGCCTGGTGGGCGAGATGCCTGCATCTGTAGAAAAGATCATACTTACCGCATCCGGCGGCCCTTTCTTAGGAAAGAAACCCAACTTCCTGGTAAATGTAAAAGCATCGCATGCCCTGCAACACCCTAACTGGACCATGGGTGCCAAGATAACCATCGACAGCGCCACGCTGATGAATAAAGGACTGGAAATGATAGAAGCCAAATGGTTATTTGGCCTGGACAATGAACAGGTAGATGTAGTGATACATCCCCAGTCTATCATTCACTCGATGATACAATTCACCGACAGCTCGGTAAAAGCTCAAATGGGCCTGCCGGATATGAAGCTGCCCATCCAATACGCCCTGGCCTTTCCCGAAAGGATACAAAATGATTTTAAACGGCTGGATTTCAAAGAATTTTCTAAATTGAGCTTTGAGCAGCCCGATTATAAAACTTTCCGTAATCTTGCACTGGCCAAAGACGCTATGTTCCGCGGCGGCAACGCACCCTGTGTGCTGAATGCCGCTAACGAAATAGTGGTAAATGCCTTTTTACAGAACAGGGTCGGCTTTGTGGAAATGAGCGATGTGATAGAAAATGTGCTGTCGCGCATTGCCTTCATAGAGCAGCCGACACTGGAAGACCATGAACAATCGGACAAGGAAGCCCGGCTAAGGGCTACCGAACTGGTGAAGAAAAGCCAGTTGTCGCACTAATTTATTTTATCAGAAAGAAACATGCAACTGAATACAGTTCTTCTAATATCCGGCGGCCTGACACAAGCTTTGCAATTACTGGCTGCCCTGTCCCTGCTTATACTCCTGCACGAATTCGGGCACTTCTTTTTTGCCCGGGTGTTCAAGACAAGGGTAGAGAAGTTTTATCTCTTCTTCGATTTTCTTTTCCCCTTTTCGGGATTGCTCAACTTCTCCCTGTTCAAAAAGAAGGTGGGTGATACGGAATATGGAATAGGCTGGTTCCCCCTCGGTGGCTATGTTAAGATATCAGGCATGGTGGACGAGAGCATGGACAAAGAACAGATGGCCCTGCCACCGCAACCTTGGGAATACCGCTCCAAAAAAGCCTGGCAACGCCTCTTCATCATGCTTGGGGGTATCATCATGAACGTGATAGTGGCCATGGTTATCTACGCCATAATGTTTGCAGGCTGGGGTGAGGAATACCTGCCGACGCAAAATGCAGTGTATGGCATCATGGCCGACAGCACGGCACAAAGCATTGGCCTGCACAATGGCGATAAGATAGTGGCAGTGGATGGTAAGCAGGTAGCCCGTTTCAATAAAATAGTACCTGAAATGATCTTTAATGAGGCGAAGACCGTACAGGTAGAAAGAGAGGGACAGCCGGTAACTATACCCATACCTGAGGGCACTATACGCAAGATCATCAAAAGCAAAAGAGCAGCCTTTATTCAGCCCCGTATGCCGGTAGTTGTATATGATGTATCGAAGGCCAGCCAGGCAGAGAAGATGGGCCTGAAAGCCGACGACAGCATAGTGGCTGTCAATGGGCAGCCTATACGCTTTTACGATGAGTTTGAGGATATTAAAAAAGCATCCGCTGGCAAACCAATAGCCCTTACCGTGATACGCCACGATACTACGGTAGTGCTCAATGGCACCGTCCCCAAAGAAATGATCTTAGGCTTCTCACCCAAGTCTGCCGAAGCCTTTTTTAAGTACGACAAAATAAAGTATAGCGTATTTGGTGCCATTGGTAAAGGCTTCTCCTATACCTTCGACCAGTTTGGCAATTACTGGAGACAATTCAAAATGATATTTACCTCAAAGGAAATAAAGGCATCAGAGAGCCTGGGTGGTATCGTTAGCTTTGGCAAATTATTCTCTCCAGTATTCGACTGGCACGATTTCCTCGCACTTACCGCATTCGTATCCATCATACTGGCTTTCATGAACCTGTTGCCTATACCGGGGCTCGATGGCGGTTACGTTATATTCCTTATATACGAGATCATTACCCGCCGCAAAGTCAGTGAAAAAGTGATGGAACGTGCCACCACTGTGGGCCTTGTATTACTCCTTGGCCTGATGCTCTATGCGAACGGGCTGGACATCTTTAGACTATTTAAGAAATAACAAGCTTATCAATAGCAACCGTCCCGCCATTGCATGGCGGGACGGTTTTTTTATGTGTACATTTATAAAAACTCCCTGCTATGGTAAAACAACACATCAGGCTTACGGTAGATGCGGTAGTATTTGCTGTAATTGACGAACAATTGAAAGTGCTGCTGGTACAACGAAAACATGAGCCGTTTAAAGACATGTGGGCACTACCCGGCGGATTTGTCGAGGATGACGAGGACCTGGAACACGCCATGAGGAGGGAACTGGAGGAAGAAACAGGCCTGAAAATAAAAGATACACGCCAGGTAGGTGCCTACGGCGCCCCGGGGCGCGATCCGAGGGGGCGCACTGTTACCATAGCATGGTATGCACTTACCGATGACAAGCATAGCCATGTACAGGCTGCCGACGATGCTGCCGATGCCCAATGGTTCAACATTCACCATCTGCCGGAGATCGCTTTCGACCATGCGCAGATCATTGCCGACGGGCTTAAATTATTGCCACAGTAAAGGCAGTACATTTTTAACAGCTTGTAAATCATCTTATTCGTAACTTTGTGATAGTTCTTTGACAGCCGATCAGCTGACAAAAACCGGGGCCGACTGGTTTTGACAGCATAGGGCAGGGTAAGTGTAAGCATGTCGTGCGTTGTGTAATTAGCACGTAAATCTGAATACCCAAACTTTAAATGGCGATTATTCTTACGCCATGGCTGCTTAATTAAATTAAGTAACCATTTTGGCCGCCGTGTGTGGATGCCTGTAACCGCCGCCGCCGCCTAAATCAAAAAAATATCAGGATAGCATTCCCTTTGCTGCGCAGGGAGTGTGAAACTAAAGCAGTGTAGGAAAGTGGTAAGTTCGTCCGGTTCTGGCCCCTTTCCGAAATCAAATTCCGGAATAAACATGTAGAAAGCTTATCGGGCATATGTTTGGACGCGGGTTCGAATCCCGCCGGTTCCACAAAAAACAAGAGCGGAGAAACTATGCAAGACAAAGTCTTCTTCCGCTCTTGTTTTTCCACAATCTCGTCTACAGCTATGGCTTTTGTTTTCAAGAACTAGCCAGCCAAAGCTCTCAAAATATTATGCGTAGCGTTTCAAGACTGCCGAACCCTTATTCACATTGAGCTTATCCATTCTTACATCTTTTGCAACCCGACATAAATTCTCAACTTTCGTAGATACATCAGCATCAAAATTTCCCGTTCCGTTTTGGTCCGTCGTAACTCGTTTGCTTTTTTGAAAGCTATCACTTCATCTCTGAATATTGCACCAGCCATGTCAACTTCTTTTTGGAAAAGCTCCAATGCCTTTTTGTAGAGTATCTCGTCATAGCGGTTATAGTATTTCAGCTTTGCTAGTGTTTTTTCACTAAGCTCAGATAATTTTACTCCCCCTCGCCCCTCATTATGTCTGGTATACCAAGGTTTTCTCCATCCAAATTTTTTTGCAAAAAGCAATACCGATTCGTCAAAAAACTCAGAAATTCCGACTGCATCGTAATGCTTGCTGAGGTTATTTATTGCCATTTCCAAATGTTGTTCATTAACTTCTCCGAAGGGGATAAAGTCAACTCCACATAGAAAACGCACCTGGCAATTATCAATATTTAATATGTACCCGTTTTCAAAAAGTTTGTCAAGGGTGTATTGTTTTTCATTAAGTTCTTTGTAAAAACGGGTATTCGGCTCTGCCATTAAGTAGTTATAAAGCGATATGGTACGCTCCAATGGGCTACGTAATAAAGTAAAGTACCTTACCGGTTGTGGTATGTATTTGTGTACACCATAGTAAAGATGTCCTTTTACAAGAACAAGCTTACGCCTGAAGTCTTCCGGCAATGTCTTTAACAATTCTATCTTGCTAATGTTACCGGAATCAAAAATTGTCCCCCTTTTTAGCAAGTATTGCCTGTGCAATATCATCTGCATTGTGTACCCTGCTGTCTTGGGTATATGTGTAAATATTATTGTCGTATTATCATGCCTCATTCATGCACATCCTTTTTCAATCAAGTTGTACTTACTCATCATGTTTATGATATTTAAACATACTAAAATAGTCTGGAAAGTATCCCAGGTAATCAAATGCCTTTTTGCCAGCCAAGATAAAATTTGACCTGATTGGCATATCGCACAAAGAATGTCTGCGAATCTATTAGCGATTTTAACTGACGGTTCTTTTTCTTGAAGTTTTCCACTTTTTCAAGAAATCCGCTACCTTGATGATCTATTCTTCTTTGCAGAATTTGCCTGCCTCGTTCATACAGCAATATATCATAGCGATTTCGGTATTGAAACAGTTCGAGAGTCTCCGTGTCCAGTTCGCTTTGCCTTGTTCGCTTGATCTTATTGATGTTTTGTACACTGTAGTAAGGCGTTGACCAGTTAAAGTGTTGTGCCAACAGTAATACAGACTCCTCAAAAGCCTCCATGATGCCAACCTGTTCGTATCGGTTCTCAAGATTGTGGATGGCCATCTCTAGATGCTCTTCAGAGACTGCTCCGAATGGTATGTCGTTCACGCCGCACAAGAACCGCACTTGACAGTTGTCCATATTCTTTATCAGTCCATTATCGAGCAGTTGCTTTAGACTATATTGGTTTTCCTGCAATTCTTTGAAATTAGGATGGCTGGGTATTGTGAATATATAATTATATTCGGCCATTGTGCGGCTGAGCGGCTCCCGCAGTATAGTAAAGTAGTGCACCGGCATAGGGCAGTACTTATGTACTCCGTAATAGAGATGTCCTTTTATCACTATCATTTTCTTTCGCACATGCTCCGGTAGTTCAATGAACTGATCAATCATTCGCACATTCAGTGAATTAAAGAAATAGCCGGTTTTGAACAAATAGTTCCGCTGTAGCAGCACATTGATCGTATTGCCTGCAGCTTTTGGTATATGGGTAAAAACTAATGGCCTTACCTTATTTTTCATTACAAAATAAATCCCGCTGAATAAAAGAATACTGTGTAGGCTAAGCAATCTGCAAATCACCAGATTCAAAAAACATACTGATTTGCATTAAAATTTAAGCTGTTTGATCACAAAGTAAATGTACTCCCCAACTTTTAAAAGAACAAAAAAATGTTGTGTATTAAGGTATGGTTATCTGACATTACTCCTACAAGAACAATGCATATTCATTCGCATTTGTACGACAACCAGGTATATTTTGCTTATTCACCATTTGGAATATAGCCGCTTGAAGAAATTCTCACTAACAACAAGTTCAATCAAAGAATTGAGGACAGTCGGTCCTGTTGTTATCAAAATTGCTTTTGTGTAATAATCCCGTCTTAAAAAGTGTTAATTCAAGTCCGCCGCGGGCGTTGCTGGCTGCTTTCAGTTTCGATACATTGATATCATAGCTTGCACCTACGGCCAGGTCTTTGTACTCCAGCCTGACAAGGGGGATAAGTGCATCCCCCCAGCGGCAGTAGCCACCAACATTTATCGAGAATAACTTCTCTTTCTCATCCAGCATAATATTCCAGCCCAGCGAGCCGCCAGCCATTATCTCGCTATATGTACCTTGCTTCAGGTAATTGGCCTGCACCTGTACGCTGAAGGGACCCTTGAGCTTCATGCTCAGCCCCGCATTGGCATTCCACTTCATTTCCAGCCTTATCAATTCGTTGTTATACAGCGAGCTCTTTGGCTTCGTAAAATGGTAGCCTGAAAGTCCCAGGAAATAACTTATGTTCTTACTCTCGCCGGCGGTACTGCTGAAACTGATCCCCGCACCTACATCCCACTGGTTTATCTTAGGCTCCGGCAGGTTTTCACCTGTCGGGTTCGATGCACTGTAGCTTCCGTTCTGGTACTGGTTGTTGAATGTAGCCTTGGTTGGGTCATAGCTACGCTGCACATATCCTCCCGTAAAGCCCACGGACAGAAAAGAGTTATTGGCATCGTGCAGCGATTTGTTATAATTGATGGCGGGATATACTCCCAATGTTTGCAGGTTAATAGTGCCAGCCTTATCATAAAAAGCCAACAGCCCGGCACTTACAAAGTCATGTACTTCCCCTCCTATAGGTATCCTTAGCTCTCCTGAGGCAAGACCCGTTTGGTAGGGCTTGCTGATGCTATTCCACTGGTTCCTGTACACTACACCCACCTTATAATCGTCTGAAAATATGCCCAGTAATGCAGGGTTTCTCAACACAGAGGTTTCATAAAATTGCGAAAAATGAATATCCTGTGCACCAAGTCTCCCGGCTGCAAACATGCAGGCTATCAACACCCCTATGCGAACACTTCTCCTTTTCATAGCCCTTTATCTTATGATCGTGATATCACCTTTCAAATTGAGTTGCTCACCTGTTTGGCAAATAACCTCAATTACATATACATATACATCAGGGCTCAGCGCAGCGCCCTTATATGTGCCATCCCAGCCATTTTGCTCGTCGTTGATATTGATACCTGTGCGTTCAAAAACCAGTTCACCCCAGCGGTCATACACCCTGAACGATTTTATCTTAGCGATACCTGTACCTCTCGGGTAGAAGACATCGTTCTCTCCATCACCATTCGGGGTAAATGAATTGGGCACAAAGGCCTGGCTTTGATCGCACAATACGGTGATGGTCACCTTATCAGAGTCATGGCATCCCCAATCCGAAACACCGGAAACCGTATAAGTAGTAGTAGTTATCGGCGTAGCCGTTGGTGTGGGGCACTGCGTGCAGCTTAGTGTGGGGTCATACGACCATTCATAGCTCACAAAATCAGAGCCAACCAAAGTAAGCTGTGTAGAGCTACCTGCTACTATAGAGCGGTCTTCCCCGGCATAAAGATGCGGACGAGGATGCACTGTAACAGTCACATAATCGCTATCGGGTTGGCAACTGGCTTCCTTTACCACTACCATATAACGCGTGGTAGCATGCGGCGAAGCTGTCGGGTCCGAAATATGACTGTTATCCAAATGCTCTGGTGGGGACCAGGTGTACACGTCTCCGCCTGAGGCATGAAGCACTATGCTATTAGCATCGCATATCTCGCCGCCTTGTCCTGCTACTGCCGTTGTTTTGGTCTTTATATTCACCTTTGCAGTATCGGTATTACTACAGCCGTTCGCATCTGTACCGGTAACTACATATGCTGTCGCTGCCTGGGGTGATGCCGACGTACTTTGACAACTTACGCAGCTCAGGTTGGCAGCAGGTGCCCAGGTGTAAGACACCCCTCCATTCGCAGATAGCTGTGCTGCGTCACCAAGGCATATCACAGTATCCCCCAATGCCATAATCACAGGCAGCGGGTTTATCGTAATGGTGTTATCAAGGGTATCCTTACAGCCGTTACCGTTCGTCACGATAAGCTGCACGGCATACACTCCGGCCGAGTCATAATAATGGCTTGGGTTATTTACAAAACTCATTTGGCCATCATCAAAGGTCCAATGCCAGTTCGTTACCGTTGAGAAATAACTGTAGCTGGTATCTACGAACTGCGTAGTGGCTTTCTCGCAGGCAGGGTTGGGCTGATAGGTATACCCCGTCCTGAAGCCATCTACCTTTATGGTATCAAGGCCCTGGCTTGACGTCTGGCAACCGGTACTATCACTTAATATCAGCTTGGGTACGTATGCCCCTGGCTCGGTATACACATGCGATGATGTGGTAGCGGGTGAGGCTGGGCTCACATTACCATCAGCATAATCCCAGGTCAGGCTTGGCACATTCGAAACGTTTGCAGTAAAATTAACCTGCATTGGTGCACAACCTAATAATGGTGCATAGGTGAATGCTCCCGCATAACCCAGCATCTTAACATGGCCATAAGCCGTATCCTTACAGCCGTGGCTGTTAATGGCCACAAGACGCACAAGGTAGTCACCCTCAGAGGTGTACAAATTAGCTGGGTTGGGTATTATCGAGGTATTGTTGTTACCGAAATCCCATAAATACGATGTCGCATTTTGCGATGTGCTGGTGAACAAAACCTGTAATGGGGGGCATACCGCAGTTGAATCGTTCATGGTGAACGAAGCGTCCGGCTTCGTCACGCTGATAAAATTCAACAGGGAAGTATCACTGCAGCCAAACGTATCGGTCACTATAAGTGTTACTACATAGTTACCTATCTGCTGGTACACATGCTTAGGATTAAATGTTGTAGAGGTGGTATTATCACCGAAATCCCAAAAACAACTCACCGGCGTTGCCCCGTTGGACGCATTGGTAAAATTGACCGTATCACCAATGCACGGGAACACGTTATTTGCAATAAATATTGCATTAGGTTTGTAGGCCTTTATGTAATTGGTCTTCAGCAAAGTATCTTTACAGCCCACATTATCCGTAACGATCAGGTTGACGCTATACGTACCGGGATTATAATAGGTCCAACTGGTACTTGCCGTGTTCACCGTTGCTGTTCCATTACCAAAGTCCCACTCCCTCGTCACATCAAATGCACCCGGCGTATTGGTGCTGGTATCGGTAAACAGAACGGTAAGGGGAACACAACCATACAGCGGCAGGGCTGTAAAGCCGGCATCTGGTTTGGCTACGAGTATATAATCCGTTTTAGTTTTCGACCGTGGGCAGCCGTGTATGTCCAACACGCTCAGGGTCACATCATACAAGCCGGTATTGGGGAAGGCATAGTGAAAATTTGGGAGCGTATCCCCGAATATGTGGTTATCCATTATCCACGTATAATCACCGACAGGATTACCATTCGTATTGGTGATGATTGCGGAGAACCAGGCCGTGTCGCCCTTACATATTGCTGTATCAGGTGCCGTAAAGTCCACATCTGGTAATGTAAGGTGAACAATATATTGCGTAGAGTCCGCACAACCCCACACGCTGTTCCATGTCACTATCTGAACATTATAGTCCCCTAATGCCGCATAATTATGCACGGCGTTGGTGTCAACCGCATTTGTTGTATTATCTCCAAACTCCCAGAGGAAAGATGTGTAACCCGACGAGGCATTGACAAAGGTCACTTTGGTTGGGGTATCGCATGAGTAGGATAATGCCATACCCGAGGTGGGCGGATGCACCGTTATCAGGTTGGGGATGGTCATTGTATCATTGCAACCATTGTTCGATGCGATCAACGTCACAGTAAAGATACCGTCCACTGTGTACAGGTGGTTCGGATTAGTACTCGTATCGGTACCATCTCCAAAATTCCATATATAGCTGGTAGCGTTTGTGGAATAGTTAGTGAACTGCACTGTTTGATTCACACAAATGGTTGTAGGGGCCGCAGTAAAATTCGCGGTCGGCAAGGTACCAGCACCTACCTGGAGCGTATCATGAGCCACGCAGCCATTTGCAGACACTGCTGTTAGTACAACCGTGTACACGCCTACATTAGTGTAAGTATGTGAGGGACTCTGTTGGTTTGACATTGTGTTATCTCCGAAGTCCCAAGTGTAGGACACAATAGGCTGGTAATAATCCACAGAATCCGAAAAATGTATCGTAACAGGCGCACAGCCTCCCGGCACGTCCGAATAGGCGTATAGGTTGAACAGGTGCAAGGCTACATATTGCTGCCTGTACTCAGTATCCGTGCAGCCATATTGACTGATCGCAATGAGCGTTACATCATATGGACCCTGCGCATTGTAAGTATGCACAGGGTTAGTGGCAGTAGAGGTAGTGCTGTCACCAAAATCCCATAAATAAGTGTTGCCATACTGGGTAAGGTTATTGAACTGCAAAGTTGCAGGAGGTGGACATGGTGCTGCCGGTGTAAAATTAAAGTCTATTACGGGTATGGGGTGAACGGTAATGGTCTGATAAATGGTATCATAACAAACACCGCTTTGTGTTATAAGCCGCACGGTGTAAGTGCCGGCGGTAGTGTAAACATGATTTACCGTATTGCCCGAGCCTGTACTATTGTCACCGAAATCCCAATTGCTGCTGCTGATAGGCGGTGGTGTAGTATTGACGAAGGTTGCCATATCTCCTGCACATATGCCGCTAGGGCCGGAGAAACTCCCCGTATAGTTCTGTATGGTAATGTAGTTTTGGGCGCTGTAAGTACCAACGCAGCCATTGGCATCTGTTGCTGTAAGCGTTACGGTATAGCTGCCCAGGTTATTATAGGTATGTGGGGGCGGATTCGCAAGAGTACTCGTCGTATTGTCGCCGAAATCCCAGAGATAGGTGATCGGGTTAGCACCGGTCGTAGTGTTGGTAAATGTCACGGTTGCGGGCAAACTACAATATACGGTGTTGGTGGCGGAAAATTGTGCTACCGGTGGCGTGAAAATATGTATATAGGTTGGCTTAACAAGCGTTGATACACAACCCTGGGCATTGGTAACGCTTAGTGTCACGTTATAATATCCGGGCGTAGGATAAGTATGGTTGGGCGACTGCAGTGTGGAGAAATTACCATCACCGAAATCCCAGTAATAAGTCGCCGGCCCGGGCACCTGCGGATTCGAGTTATTGGTGAAATTTACTGTCAGACCTGGGCAACCGGACAAAATATTAGCGCTGAAGTCAACGACCGGATTACTATAAACAGTTATATAGTTCGTGATCGTCTTTGTGTCTGAGTTTGGCCCATTATAGGCTATCAGCGTCACAGTATAAGTACCCGGCTGAGTATAGGTTGTAGATGGATTGGAAAGCACAGAGGTGTTGAAATTCCCAAAATCCCAATGGTAAGATGTGGCACCGGTTGAGAGGTTTGTAAAATTCACTACCAACGGGGCGCAACCGCTCACCGGGTTACCCGTAAAATTGGCATGAGGCTGTGCACTTGCTACTGTAACGGATGCAAACGACAGAAGAAGTATCAATATCTTCCGGTAAAGGTTTATCATAACGGTTCTTTACTTGAGGGTACTTAATCCTGGAAGCAAATAAAGTTAATAAAAATTTCTATGTTTTGTGCCGATATTTCATAAACTGGCAGCTTTTTAAGACCGGCCACCTACCGTATCAATGTAATATCTCCTTTCTTCATTACTTCTTGGCCGCGGGTACATTTTACTTTCACAAAATAGTAATAGGTTCCCGCATCACATATGGCTCCCTTATAGGTGCCATCCCAGCTATGATTGGGATACGTTGTGTAAAAGACCGGCTGGCCCCATCGGTTGAATATCTCCAGATGTATTTTCACCATGTCGGTACACAGTACTTCAAACCGGTCGTTCTTCCCGTCTCCATTGGGTGAGAATGCCGTTGGCACCGACACGATACAATTACACTCCTTCAGTTCCACCCTGACGGTATCGGTATTTATACAGCCATATTCATCAGTACCGGTAACCACGTAATTGGTGGATAGTTGCGGTTTTGCATAAGTAAGCGAGCAAACCGGGCAGCTCATATCTTCAGCAGGCATCCATGTATAGGACACCCCGCCCGCAGCCTCCAGCTCCGCCTGGTCCTGTTCGCAAATTACGGTATCGCCAGTAGCTACGATCTGCGGCAAAGGATTTACTGTCACATTTTTGTTCACAGTATCGCTACACCCAGTGTTGTTGAAGACCACCAAGCTCACCGGATGTTCACCAATACTATCGAATGCATGCTCAGGTACCGGCAGGTCACTGGTATCCCCATTATCAAAGGTCCAGCGGTAAGAAATGATATCCGCAAAAGTATCCCTGAAAGCCACCTTATCAAATACACACACCGGGTCTGGTGTAAAATCATAATCGGTCACCAGCCCATTGAGTCTTAAGGTATCCAACCCAAGGCTGATACTATGGCAGCCCGATGAGTCTCCAAATATCAATATGGGCAGGTAGGTACCCGGATATTGATATACATGTGATATTGTGGTACCCCCAACAACAGTATTGCCGTCCCCAAAGTCCCAGATCAGGGTATCCACATTAGTAACATTCGCAGTAAAATTGATCGTCAGTGGCGTACAACCGTCCAGGGGGCTATAGGTAAAGGCCCCGTCGTAACCCAGTAGTTTTACATGCCCATATGTTGTATCAGGGCAGCTGTGTTCATCCAATGCAATAAATCTTACGGTATACTCCCCGGGGGTTACATACGAATTTGTAGGATTGGGCAATATTGAAGTATTGGCATTACCAAAATCCCAACGGTAATCAGTTGCATTTATCGCCGTACTGGTGAACTTAACGATCATAGGCGCACATACTGCAACAGAGTCATCCATCGTAAATTGCGCATGTGGTCTTGTTATTTGTATGTATTGATTTTGCACAAGGGTATCACTGCAGCCGGTCGAATCTGTGACGATAAGGGTAACAGTATAAGCCCCGGTATCAGTATATATGTGTGTAGGGTCGCTTTGTGTGGAAGTTGTATTATCTCCAAAATCCCATTGATAACTTAACGGAGCAATACCACTGGAGGTATTGATGAATCTTGCAGTATCATACATGCAAGGAAATGTATTTACCGCAAGGAACGAGGCCGTGGGATGGTGCACCTGTATGTAGTCAAATTTGATCAGGCTGTCCATACAGCCCACATTGTCGGTCACCACCAGCTTCACATAGTAGCTGCCGGCATTGGTATACGTGTAATTGATAGGAGTAGCGGTAGCAGTAAGCGTATCGACACCAAAATCCCAGAACATAAGCGAATCAAATGTTCCCGGTTGATCCGTACTGGTATCTGTGAACTGTACCGTAAGCGGCGCACAGCCATCCGTAGGCAATGCTGAGAACCCCACCACAGGCTGGGCTATCAGCATATATTGACTGAGGGTATATGAATGCGGACAGCTATGCTCATCCGTTATCGCCAGCGTTACATCGTAGATACCAGCATTCGGGTAGGAGTAATAGTAGAACGGATACCCCCCGCTATTATATGTCACCGAATCTGTCGTCCACCGATAGTCACCTATATTGCTCGGCGGCCCTCCCTGGTCATCCACATTTGCATAGAAAGTCGCCATATCACCACGGCACAAACTGGTGTCAACAGCATAAAATTTCGGGATTGGATCAATAAGTTTTACCGTTTGGATAAGGGAATCTTTACACCCGTGGGTGCTGTTCCAGACCACTAGCTTTGCATAATAAGATCCCAATGCCGCGTACTGGTGCACAGGACTGGTATCTACAGTCGAGAAAGTATTATCACCAAACGACCACTCGAATGATGTAAATGGAGTCGAATTATTTACCAGCTGCACCTTCATTGGTGTATCGCAGTTATAAACAATATCAAATTTTGCTGTTGACGGATAGATCAATATATACTTCTCCCTGATAAAAGTATCGGGACACCCATTGTTAAAAGTGATCAGCTTGACTGTAAATGTATCGTCATATAGATATTGATGCACAGGCGAACTGTCCACACTTGTAAAGCCATCCCCGAAGTACCAGGTATAGGCATCCGCATTCGTCGATGTATTGAGGAATTGTATCGATTCATGCGTACAGGCTGCAGTTGGTATTGCAGTAAAAGAGGGTACGGAATGCTCACCTACATGGATATCAATAGTACCGGTCTGCGTACAGCCATTTGCAGAGGTCACTGTCACAGTAACATGGTACACACCGGTATCATTATAGATATGCGTTGGCGTAGCCTGGGTAGAGCTTGTGTTATCGCCGAAATCCCAAACCTGTGACACTATAGGATTCGGATAGTTGCTGGTATAGTAAAAATTAACGGTATCAGGCGGACATCCTCCCAGGTGATCTGCATTAGCATATACAGCAAATGGCGTAAGGAAGATGTAGTTCGGTTTGGTGAGTGAAGCAGAACAGCCGAAATTATTTGTCGAGGTCAATGTTACACTGTAAGGTCCGGAGCCGGGATACACATGCCATGGGTCCGAAAGGTTAGATGAATCACCATCCCCGAAGTACCAGGTATAATTACCTCCATTGGCGGTCAGGTTATGGAAAAATATGGTATCAGGAGCAGGGCAGGGATCCAAGGGGGTATAATTGAAATCAATGAATGGTTTCGGGTTGATCACGATACTATGGTACACGGTATCGTTACAGGCTGCCTGGGTTATAAGTTTTACCTGGTAAGTTCCCTGTGAATTGTACACATGTGATACCGGGTTGCCCACCCCGGTGGTATTATCACCAAAATCCCAGATACTGCTGGTAATGGGCGGTGGGCTGGTATTGGTAAAGGTCACCGATTCCCCCTGGCAGGCACTTGCTGGACCGGTAAAGCTTCCCGTGTTCGACTGTACATTAATATAGTTCGTCCTTACAAGGCTGTCCGAACAACCGTTCGCGTTCGTGACAACCAGTGTAACTGTAAATGATCCTGAGCCATAGGTATGCGTCGGCGGGTTGGCAAGCGTACTGGTGGTATTATCACCAAACAACCACAAATAGGTTAACGGCGGGGTGCCTGTTGATGTATTGATGAAGCTTACATTGCCCGGTGGATTGCAAAACGTAGTAACGGGTGCTGTGAATTGTGCGCTTGGTTTCGAAAATACATGTATATAAGACCCCATCACTAATGTAGCATCGCATCCCTGTCCATTGGTTACCGTTAGGGTAACACTATAATAACCTCCTATCGAATACGCATGGGTAGGGTTTTGTAAGGTAGAATTATTACCGTCCCCAAAATCCCAGTAATAGGTCGCATTACCAGGGGCATTGGGGTTCGATGTGTTAGTGAAGGTCACCGGTACTCCCGGGCATACCGCAGTATCATTGGCCGTAAAGCTGACCACCGGCTGTGCGTAAACAGTAATATAATTAGTAACTGTCTTGGTATTTGAGTTCGGGCCATTATACGCTATAAGCGTTACAGTATAGGTACCCGGTGAAGTGTAAGTGGTGGATGGCGACACCTGTGTTGACGTGGCCAGGTTACCAAAATCCCAATAATAGGTCGTAGCCCCTGTTGAGAGGTTATTGAATTGCACAAGCAATGGCGCGCAGCCGCTCGTGACGTTGGCTGAAAAGTTGGCTACTTGAGCCCTCACACCAATACTACAGGTAAGTATCAGTGAAAGGACGATCGCTATTCTAAGGTGGTGCCGGGGGAGCATTTCTTGAGGTCCAGGTTAAAGAAATTAGATAATATCTTTCTCTAAGTTAATAAAATATTCATGCGATACTAATTTTTTTTCAAATAAAACTCTTCTTTAATTTCGCGCTCCTATGTACGAACCGATTACCAACCGGCAGCTTATCTCCATCGCAGATGAGTTTGGCACACCGGTATATGTGTACCATGCTGAGAAAATAGCACAGCAATACAACAAGCTTACGGATGCCTTCAATGCGCACCCTACACGCTTTTTCTATGCCTGCAAAGCGCTGACCAATATCAACATCCTCAAGTACTTACGAAAGCTCGGGGCCGACCTGGACTGCGTGAGTATCAGCGAAGTAAAACTGGGCCTTAAGGCCGGGTTCAATCCTAAGCAAATATTATTTACACCAAACTGTGTTGATTTCGGTGAGATCACGGAAGCCCAGTCTTTGGGTGTGAACATCAATATCGACAACATTTCCATCCTCGAGCGCTTTGGCAATACCTTTGGTAATAGTTACCCGGTATGCATACGCATCAACCCACATATTGAGGCCGGTGGCAATTATAAAATATCCACAGGACATATAGATAGTAAGTTCGGTATCTCCATACACCAGATGCGCCATATCGAACGCATCGTGAAGACGACAAATCTGCATGTACAGGGCCTGCACATGCACACCGGCAGCGAAATAAAAGACGTTAACGTCTTCCTGCGCAGTCTCGAGGTTATGTTCTCAGCAGCCAGCCACTTTGATTCGTTGGAGTTTCTCGACCTGGGCAGCGGCTTCAAAGTACCTTATAAAGATGATGAGCCGGAAACGGACGTATATACGCTTGGTACGAAACTGACCGAGGCCATAAAAGAATTTGAAAAAGAGTATGGTCGCAACCTCGAGATATGGTTCGAACCGGGTAAATATCTCGTAAGCGAATGTGGCCATTTCATTGTAAAGACCAATGTGATCAAGCAGACTACGGCTACAGTGTTTGTAGGGGTCAATTCGGGTTTCAATCATTTGATAAGGCCCATGTTCTACGATGCTTATCATAAGATATCCAATCTCTCGAACCCAAATGGCGCCGAACGTATATATACGGTAGTGGGAAATATTTGCGAAACAGACACGTTTGCATGGGACCGTGTGTTGAACGAAGTACGCGAGGGGGATTACCTCGCATTTCATAATGCCGGAGCGTATGGTTTCGAGATGAGCAGCAATTTTAACTCAAGGCTCAAGCCTGCCGAAGTTTTATTCATGGACGGCCATGCGGTCCTCATTAGGGAAAGAGATGAATTTGAAGACCTGCTGCGTAACCAGGTAGAAGTACTATAGACTGCTTTGTCTGCATATACTTTCTATTCATCCGGAAATAATATGCATCCCGCTGCTTTTATATTATATTTGGTAGAAACACCATTCCATGAAGAGCATTGTTGTTTTTTGCGGCTCGGCCGAAGGCTATGATAGCACTTATCGCGATACAGCTTACGAGTTGGGCAACCTCCTTGCCGAACGTGGTATCCGTGTCATATACGGCGGTGCGCGGGTAGGTATCATGGGCGCCATTGCAGAAGGTGTCCTTGATAAAGGCGGAGAGATAATAGGCGTCATACCCTATTTCCTGCAGACAAAAGAAATTGCGCATGAAGGGCTCACACAGATGATACGCGTGAATACGATGCATGAGCGAAAAATCAAAATGCACGAACTCTGCGATGCGGTCATCACATTACCCGGCGGCTTTGGCACTATGGAAGAGATGTTCGAAGTGCTTACATGGGCGCAGCTTGGCCTGCACGAAAAACCCATTGGCCTGCTCAACATCAATGGCTATTACGACGGTCTGAAACTGATGGTAAACACAATGGTACAGGAGGGCTTCCTTAACGAATGCTACAGTACAATGCTGCTCAGCAGCCATAGTATCGAAGATCTGCTGGAGCAAATGGAGCGTTATCAGCCACCTGAAGTACCGAAATACATCACCAAACAAACAACTTAAACTTCTTTTCGTCTATACTGGGCATCAATTCATTATATAGCGGGGCACCTCATCGGGTCCCGCTTCTTTTTACCTGTATTATTTATGTACTTTAAGTGCGAAAACTTAATTTCAGGTACCAATAGTACAGGATATGATACTGAGCAGGATATGGGCGGCATTCATCATTATTGCTATCACAATAGCAGGATATAAATGTATTTCCGGCGATAGGGAGGTATTCAGCCGTATGCTCACCGGCAAGTCCGACGATGCCTACGAAACAGTATACTACGATCAGGACGCTTCACTACCTGCTACATTACAGGAGCGGCTTAAAGAATATGGCTATACCCCTGCAGATACTGCACATCCTGCTACAGTATTCCTAACGACCAAGGAACGGATCAATGAAACCGCTGCCGCACATCCCGGTGTGCAGGTCTATACATGGAACACGATACAATCCCGGCTGGTAAAAAAGACCGATGGTATCATTGAGACCTGCAAGACTGCAGTTAACATCAGTATCGGCCTAATTGGCATCATGGCGCTCTTTATGGGTTTTATGAGCATTGCTGAGAAGGCTGGCGGCATCAACCTCTTATCAAGGATCATAGGCCCATTCTTCTCAAAGCTTTTCCCTGAATTGCCCCCCGGCCATCCTGCCATGGGGCATATGATGATGAACTTTTCCGCCAACCTGCTGGGCCTCGATAATGCAGCCACGCCCTTCGGCCTCAAGGCAATGGAGAGCCTGCAAAGCCTGAACCCAGATAAAGACCGTGCATCCAATGCACAGATCATGTTTCTCTGCCTGCATGCCTCTGGGCTTACCCTCATACCGGTGAGCATCATCGCCATGCGCTCTGCCCTGAAGGCAGCCAACCCTACCGATATCTTCATACCCTGCATGATCGCCACCTTCGCAGCCACTATGGCCGCCATGCTCATCGTAGCCTTCAAACAAAAGATCAACATCTTCCAGCCGGTCATCCTGCTCTGGGTAGGTGGCCTTTCTGCGGTCATTGCCGGGCTGGTACTTTTTCTTTCTTCCATGAATGCAGCTTCGGTGCAGTCGTTCTCAGCCGTGCTCAGTAATGGCCTGATACTGCTCATTTTCCTGCTTATTGTATTGGGAGGCCTGTACAAAAAGATAAACATCTTCGATGCTTTTGTCGAAGGGGCAAAAGGTGGCTTCGAGATAGCCGTACGCATTATTCCTTATTTAGTAGGGATGCTGGTAGCTATCAGCATGCTGCGCAGCAGCGGCACATTCGATGCCGTGATAGCCGGGGCAAGGCATCTCTTTGCTGCCATCGGTGCAGACACCCGCTTTGTAGATGGCCTGCCTACCGCCCTGATAAAACCACTCAGCGGCAGCGGGGCACGGGGCATGATGGTGGATACGATGAAAACATTCGGTCCCGATTCTTTTGCAGGCAGGCTATCCGGTATTCTCCAGGGCTCGTCCGACACCACGTTTTATGTGATCGCGGTTTACTTTGGGGCTGTTTCCGTGCGCGATACCCGCTATGCCGTTGGTTCTATGCTGCTTGCCGATCTTGTAGGTATCATCACTTCCATCGCTCTTTGTTACCTTTTCTTCGGCAATGTGGCATAAAAAGAAAGGGGCTGCATATGATGCAGCCCCTGATTATCTTCAAAATTATTTTCCCTATTTGGCGGTGCTTGTATCAGCAGGTTGCTGTTCAGCTTCCGGTGCAGCAGTTGAGTCACCCATTGCAGGTTCTTCTTCGGCAGAGGTTGAGTCTGATTCTGAACCGTTCATCTGGTCTTGCTTGGTCCATTCTACCAACCACTTGCCTTTTTCCTTTTTCAGGTGCAGCGTTTGGTCGGTTGGCACCGCAGATGTCACATAAGTAACAGTAGCTTTATCCCCTTCTTCTTTCACATCCTTTACCGTCACCTTGATATCCTTGGCAGCTTTCTTCATCGAATCAGGATAGAAGGTAGCAGACAACTGCTTCATCATATCCAGGGTGTTTTTTGTTTCTTCGGTCGAAACTTTCTTGGCAGCATCATAATCGAGGTGATAATAACTGTTCAGGAAGGTCGTCGCCACCGACTTGGGCGAATTTTTTGAACATCCTGTCATGATCACCGCCGCTGCCAGTACCATGGAAACATAGGATAAAAGCTTTTTCATAAATGCATCTGTTTTAATTGCGACAAAGGTATTACTTATATTCTATTTGGCAAATCACGCGCGCATGACTGTTGCAATACAAATTATCCACGCCTACAAAGGTGAACCCCTTCCTTGTTATCGGCCTGATATAAGTAGTATCGCCCATAGCTTCATCCACTGCTTTATATACAAATTCAGCGCAATACAGCCGGTCGTCCGTCGACAGGTCGAACTTCAGGTCGAACCGATGTCCTTCTTTATATAGTCTTCGCACTACTTTACCAAGCATACTGAGGTGTGTACTATCGGCATCGTAACGGGCGATCCCGAAGCCAAGGTTATTGGCAGGTGAAAAGAAAAAATTTGCAGAGTCGCGCCGCAGCTTTTCATTAGGGTTGTCTTCACCCCCTATGCTATGATATACAAATGGATAGCCATGTTCTATCATCACCAGCCCACAGTGCGAATATTTTTTTTGTTCCTGGTTCATCTGGCACAGCATATAGCTGATCACATCCGCACCAGTGCGCATCACAAGGTCTCCGCTGCGCAGCAACGCAACACACGAATCCTCAGCATGAATATTGTACGGGTTGTCGATCCTCTTTTCACTTCGCACTTTCAGCTCTTCATTTATCCGCATTGCATAATACCGTGTCAGCAGGTCGTCCTTTATATACCAGAGGTAGCCTGCAACGAGTACAAGCACTACTGATACAATAGCCCATATCCTTTTCCTGCTTCTTCTCATGCGCTGCCAAAACTATAGAATATTTCTGCTCCCGCCACGATAAAAAAACCGGCGCAGGTTATACCCGCACCGGTTGCATTTAATAATGATAATATGATCTTATTGCTTGTCTATACGTGTGCTCACAGAGCCGGTATTGTCTGAGTACCGGATGAAGTAGATACCCGAGGCAAGGCCGCTCATATCTATAATAGCGCTGTTGTTCTCGGTGGTGTACTGCAGCAGGCGCTTGCCCGTCGGGTCCATCACTTCTACCATGCCGCTTTGGCTGCTGCTGCCGTAGATGCTTACCGTTACCTTATCCTTCACAGGGTTCGGTACAGCGGTTATGGCCAGCTGGCCCGTAGCTGCTTTAACAGTAGCGGTCACGATCTTGGTATAGCTGATGTCGCCCGAGGCTCCTGTCACTTTCACCCTGTAGTAGTTCACGCCCTGTACCGGTGTTTCATCCCAATAGGTATAACCCGACGGCTTACCATGTGTGGCTATGTCGGCTATCCTGTTGAAGTTCACACCGTCCGCACTGCGTTCCAGGCTCATGATGGCGCCGTTGTCCTCATGTGCTGTTGTCCAGTCTATCCTGTTGCGCAGGCCTTTATTCGCAGCGCTGATGTCACTGATACCTATCGCCAGTGCTCCGTAAGCACCCGTGTGGATGTAGAACCCGCTATAACCATTCACAGGGAAGGTCATTTCCCAGTAGTTATAGGTAGTGTTCCAGTTCACTGTCGGGGTGATCAGCACTTCCGGGCCGGGGTAGTTGCCGGGGGCTGTGCCTACGCCGTGGAACTGTGTTATCCTCACATTGCCATTGTCCACACCACCGCTGGGCAGTGGCGGGTAACCCATCGGTACGGCTATGCTGTTGTAATCGTCAAATTCATATTGATAAGCATATAGCGTTATTGTTGCGGTACTGGCCACATCATCGTGCGGCTCTATATCATAATGCCGTTTTACGTAGGGCTGCCCGTTGTAGCTGGGTGGGGTATTGTCTATACTCACTTTAAAGTTAACACTATCTTCGGTCGGGTTGCCGCCCGATGGTGCGATGCTGGCTATCAGGTCGCAATCCGTATAGCGTACGTCTGCGGGTACAAGCACATAATAATTGATCGCTTCCGGCGATACCGTGTTGCCTGCCAGTATGCCTGTAGGTGAGTTGACGTTCACGAAGAAGGAGCAGGTATCTGCATAACCATTGGCATTGGTCACTATGTAGGTCACGTAAGTGGTTCCCACGTTGAAGATAGTGCCGCTGGCATCGTTCACACCGCTGCCTGTGGTTGCACCTGTCATGGTATAGCTCACATTGCTGCAGGCATTGGTGCCCGTCACCACAGGTGCTATCTGTGTCACCGCCTGGGTACAGGTGGTCACATTACCCGGGCAACTGATCGATGGCACAAGGGTATCATTGATGGTTACCGTAAAGCTGCAGGTATCCGCGTTGCCATTGCCATTCAGTACAATATACTGTACAGTGGTCACGCCTTCGTTGAAGGTAAGGCCACTGGCATCGTTAAGCCCGCTGCCTGTGGTAACACCGCTTAAGCTGTAGCTTACAATACTGCAGGTATTGGTACCGCTAAGCGTCGGCGCAATATTATTAACGACCTCCGTACAGTTGGCAATATCCATGCTTACATTACCGGGACATGTCACCGTCGGCATTGAAGTATCCGCCACGGTTACAGTGAACGTACAGGAGTCTGCATTGCCGTTTATATTCGTTGCAACATATTTTACAGTGGTAGTACCGAGGTTGAAGGTATTACCGCTGGCATCGTTAGCACCGCTGCCCGTGGTGGCGCCGCTGAGCGTATAGCTTACCGTAGTGCAGCCATTGATGCCGCCAAGCGTGGGCGCTAAGCCATTCACCACCTGTGGTTGGCAAGTGCCTGTATTGAAGGTCACAGCGCCCGGGCAGGTAACTGTGGGCGTCAGGTTATTGGTTACCGTTACGGTAAAGTTGCAATAAGCGGTATCACCGAGGCCATCAGTTATCATATAAGTTTCATTAGTAGTACCCACGGGGAACGTAGATCCCGGTGGAAGACCGGCTGTCAAAGTTGAGGTGATGGCAAGCTGCGGAAGTGGTGTGAAGATCACCATGCCATTTCCGGTGTTCGCCCCACCAGTATTATCTTGATTTGTACCCGCATTATAAGAGCCACCACCACCGCCCATGGTAGGGGTACCCTGTGCATCACTGCCACAGCCGCCACCCGAGTAACCACCGCCGCCGCCGCCGGTATAGATACCAGATCCGTTCCCGCCGCCACCAAATCCGCCGATCCCAAACCCTACATTAGCGCCCGCACCTCCGTTTACAAATGCAAAGCCTCCTTGTAGATTCCCATTAGCACCATTAGTAAGCAGCCCCCCGCCAGCGCCGGACTGATAACCGGAAGCAGCTGCGCCACCACCATTACCGGCGATACCTCCTGGTCCGCCACCATTCGCTCCGGCACCACCTACAGTAGTTATGTTCCCGTCCTTATAAGGAGAATCTCCAGTCCCGCTTCCCGCGCCGCCGCCTGCTATTATTAGCGGGTTGTTGCTTATATCCGTCACAAATGAACCTCCGCCACCTCCGTTAACGCCATCGTGTTGCTCTCCAACAAGTATTTTTAATTGAGCACCGGGTGTAAGTGTAAAATCACCCTTCATAATAGCACCAAGCCCGGCGGTATGTGCTGATGAAGGGTTATTACCTCCCTGTGCACCCCTTGCTTCTATCCGCACGTTGGCCCAGGGAACCGGCACCGTTACGGTGTCGAGCTGGCCGGTAAAGAAAACCGTATCTGGTTGTGGCACAACACAAGTATATGCACCCACGGGTGGCGTAAAGTTTACTACCGCGTCACACGAATTTACACCCGCAGCCACAGTAATATCGCCCGGGCAACCGCTAACAGCAAAGCAGGAAGTAAATACCACATTATCTATCCCTATATAATCCGAATTCGACCCGCTGGGACCCCCATTGGTCACAAAATACCGAAAGGCCATCCTCCCCGATGTTGGGCCGCTGAGCCCGCTGATTGTAACAGTGTATTGGGTCCATGTTATCGGGTACACCCCGGTAACAAGTGTAGGGTTAACGCTCAACATCAAGGTAGTAAAATCACCTACATCCGTAGCAAGGCTACCCACATCTGTGCTCGCCCCGTTAGTACTCAGCCTTAGTTCCAGCCTGTCCGGATAGGTATCAGGCGACGCCTTACGGGTAAAGAAGGTCAGCTTATCCCCGTTATGCAGGGTCACATTCGGCATGATCAGCCAATTACTGATCGTCCCCGTACCTGCTGTATTATTGAAATTCGCAGCGACGTAGGCAGTATCTGCACCATTGTATGCATTGAATACTACGGTATTTCCCTGGAACCAGTTAGTACTACCTATAGGCGAACTATGATTGATCATCACCCAGTCATTGGCAGTAAGCGTATTGATGTCATCAAAGTCTTCTGTAAAACCCTGCGCCGACGACCTCACAACTAACAACAGCAGGGGGAAACACAACACAGCGGTCAATAAACCTGTAAAGCTCTTTGTAAAGGGGTAAATTTTTTTCATGCGAATCATTTTTAATTTTCCTGGCCGATCTATGCCAACCTTATATATCTTATCTAATGTACAAACTTTTAATATTTAATTGAAATCATAAGAAATATTTTATTCATACACCTATATAGTAAGCTCATTCTCAAATATAACAAAAAAGGTACCGGCATAAGGCCGGTACCTTGATCTTATCATCAATTTATTCCCTTAATGTTTATCTATACGCGTACTTACAGAGCCGGTATTGTCCGTATAGCGGATGAAGTAGATACCAGAGGCAAGGCCGCTCATATCTATCACTGCGCTGTTGTCCTCCGTAGTGTACTGCAGCAGGCGCTTGCCGGTCGGGTCCATCACTTCTACTGTGCCGCTCTCGCTGCTGCTGCCGTAGATGCTCACCGTCACCTTGTCCTTAACAGGGTTTGGTATGGCTGTTATCGCCAGCTGGCCGGTTTGTGCCTTAACTGTAGCCGTAACGATCTTCGTATAGGCAATGTTGCCCGAGGCTGCTGTTACTTTCACCCTGTAATAGTTAACGCCCTGTACCGGTGTTTCATCCCAGTAGGTGTAGTCCGAGGCTTTGCCATGCGTGGCTATATCGGCTATCCTGTTGAAGTTCGCACCGTCTGCACTGCGTTCCAGTGTCATCATATCGCCCCTGTCTTCGGTGGCTGTCTTCCAGTCCACCCTGTTCTTCGTCCCTTTGTTCACTGCGCTGATATCGCTGATGCCTATGGCCAGCGGGTGACCGTAGGCCGTATGGATGTAGAAACCGCTGAAGCCCGTAACGGGGAATGTCATTTCCCAGTAGTTGTAGGTTGCGTTCCAGCTCACCGTCGGGGTGATCAGTTCTTCAGGACCAGGGTAGTTGCCGGGGGCTGTACCTACACCGTGGAACTGTGTAATCCTCACATTACCATTATCCACACCGCCGCTGGGTAGCGGGGGCAGGCCCATGGGCACGGCTACGTTGTTGTAGTTGTCAAATTCATACTGGTAGGCATACAGCGTTATGGTTGCTGTCGCGCTGCCTGCGTTGTTCGATGGTTCTATATCAAAGTGCCTTTGTACATAGGGCTGACCGTTAAAGGTCGGCGGGGTATTGCCCAGGGTCACTTTGAAGTTCGTATTCCCGTTCACGGGGTTACCGCCAGATGGTACTATTGTTGCGATCAGGTCGCAGTCGGTATAGCGTATGTCTGCCGGGTTGATCACGTAGTAGTTGGTGTTCTCCGGCGATACCGTGTTGCCCGCAAGTATGCCTGTAGGCGAGTTCACCGTTACGTTGAAGTTGCAGCTGTCCGCATTGCCATTGGCATTCGTTACCACATATTTCACATTGGTAGTACCCTGGTTGAAGGTTACGCCACTGGCATCGTTCGCTCCGCTGCCGCTGGTAGCACCGGTCAGCGTGTAGCTCACCATGCTGCAGGCATTTGTACCTGTTACCGTTGGCGCTATACCGGTCACCACATTGTTACAGGTCACCAGGTTCGCCGGGCAGGCTAAAGTAGGTGTGGCCGTATCCAGTACGGTGATGTTGAAGGTACAGTATAGGCTATCGCCCAAACCGTCATCGATCAAATAGGTTTCTGTAGTAGTGCCTACCGGGAAAGATGAACCGGGCTGTAAGCCTGCTACTAAGGTAACAGTCGGCACTATATTCAGCGGTGTTATAATTACCATGCCATTCCCGCTGTTCGTGCCACCTGTGTTATTTTGATTCGTGCCACTGTTATAAGAGCCGCCACCACTACCGGTGCTTGCAGGCCCCGCAGCATTACTGCCGCATGATCCACCCGAGTAGCCGCCGCCACCGCCACCGATATTATTTGCAGAGCCATCACCACCACCGCCGAAGCCACCGCTCGCACTGCCATTTCCACCGCCACCGGCACCACCGTTTACAAATGCCTTACCTCCAAAAAAGGTAAAGCTGCCGTTTTGACCGTCTGTAAGCAAGCCACCACCTGCACCTGCCTGGTAATTACCGACACCAACAGTACCTCCATTGCCATTTACACCACCAAGCCCGCCGCCGGAGATGCCATCACCACCGGAAGTTGTTATGTTCCCGTCCTGGTACGGAGACGCTATGCCATTACCGCTGCCACCGCCACCACCGGCTATTATTACCGGGTTATTGTTGATATCGGTTACGAACGATCCCCCACCACCGCCATTGCCTGCAGTAGTCGTAAATTGCTGGCCAACTAATATCTTCAATTGGTCTCCCGGCGTAAGATTAAAATCGCCTATCATGATCGCACCTTTACCGGGTGGGAATGTGGATACTGTATTGTTGCTGCCTTCTGCCCCTCTCACTTCTATTCGCACATTGCCCCAGCCCGCCGGTACAGTAAAGGTATCTATCTGCCCGTCATAGAAGAAGGTATCAGGTGTCCCTACCACTGCACAGCTATATGTACCCGTTGGCGGTACAAAATTTACGACCGTTGCGCAGTTATTGGCATCGGCATATATGGTAGTATCTGCATGGCAGGTCATGCTAAAGCACAGGGGAATTGTGTTTACATAGGAAAATATGTTCTGCCATATATTGTATCCTTCGGGTATGGAAGGGGTCCAGGCAAAAGGCAATGTGCAGCCACCAAAGAAAACAACCCCTGAGCCCCACTTCTTGTACGCCAGTACCGGCTGTGCATCGGGTGCATATGCCTGGTCATAGAGCAGATTGGTTAAGCCTGTTCCATTAACCCATGCGTGAGCAAAAGCACTGCCCGTGTAAGTCGGTGACGTAGGAGTAAATGGACCTAAAAATATTGGGTTACCCGGATCTGAACTGGTAACCGAATGTGCATAACTGGGATAGGTGAGCGTAGTGCTGCCAAAACCCCAATCCTGGTTGGTACCATAGTTAGGCCCTGCGTTGATGAACAGGCGGCCACCGTTGCTTACCCAGTTCTCTATTACAGTGATATTCGCACTTACAAAGCCCGGCAGGTTCGAATTGCCATCACTTCCTTCCAGCATTACAAAATCCGTAGATGCCTGGAATATCGTGGCTGCCGGGGTGCTGAAGTTTGCCTGTGTCCAGTTGCCACTACCGAATACTGCATCCATGCATACCTGGTCCGTATTTTCTCCCCAGGGGTTAGTGTCCAATACCAGGTATGGTGTCGCATTTGAACTGAAATGGGAAAGAATGCTCAGGACAAGTAGTGATAATATACTCTTAAATATGCTATGCTTAAAATAGAGGTTTTTCATATGATCTGTGTTTGCTATGGCAAAGGTAGCTATAAGTTTATCTTTTTCATAATTCGTATTTGTAAAAAAAGAGACCGGGTATAGCTTATCGCCGTACCCGGTCTCTTATTGTTATTCCTTGTTTTCGCTATTGCTTATTGATGCGTGTGCTTACCGAGCCTTGCTCATCCGTATAGCGGATGAAGTAGATGCCCGATGGCAGGCCGCTCATATCTATCACTGCGCTGTTGTCCTCCGTAGTGTACTGCAGCAGGCGCTTGCCGGTCGGGTCCATCACTTCTACTGTGCCGCTCTCGCTGCTGCTGCCGTAGATGCTCACCGTCACCTTGTCCTTAACAGGGTTTGGTATGGCTGTTATCGCCAGCTGGCCGGTTTGTGCCTTAACTGTAGCCGTAACGATCTTCGTATAGGCAATGTTGCCCGAGGCTGCTGTTACTTTCACCCTGTAATAGTTAACGCCCTGTACCGGTGTTTCATCCCAGTAGGTGTAGTCCGAGGCTTTGCCATGCGTGGCTATATCGGCTATCCTGTTGAAGTTCGCACCGTCTGCACTGCGTTCCAGTGTCATCATATCGCCCCTGTCTTCGGTGGCTGTCTTCCAGTCCACCCTGTTCTTCGTCCCTTTGTTCACTGCGCTGATATCGCTGATGCCTATGGCCAGCGGGTGACCGTAGGCCGTATGGATGTAGAAACCGCTGAAGCCCGTAACGGGGAATGTCATTTCCCAGTAGTTGTAGGTTGCGTTCCAGCTCACCGTCGGGGTGATCAGTTCTTCAGGACCAGGGTAGTTGCCGGGGGCTGTACCTACACCGTGGAACTGTGTAATCCTCACATTACCATTATCCACACCGCCGCTGGGTAGCGGGGGCAGGCCCATGGGCACGGCTACGTTGTTGTAGTTGTCAAATTCATACTGGTAGGCATACAGCGTTATGGTTGCTGTCGCGCTGCCTGCGTTGTTCGATGGTTCTATATCAAAGTGCCTTTGTACATAGGGCTGACCGTTAAAGGTCGGCGGGGTATTGCCCAGGGTCACTTTGAAGTTCGTATTCCCGTTCACGGGGTTACCGCCAGATGGTACTATTGTTGCGATCAGGTCGCAGTCGGTATAGCGTATGTCTGCCGGGTTGATCACGTAGTAGTTGGTGTTCTCCGGCGATACCGTGTTGCCCGCAAGTATGCCTGTAGGCGAGTTCACCGTTACGTTGAAGTTGCAGCTGTCCGCATTGCCATTGGCATTCGTTACCACATATTTCACATTGGTAGTACCCTGGTTGAAGGTTACGCCACTGGCATCGTTCGCTCCGCTGCCGCTGGTAGCACCGGTCAGCGTGTAGCTCACCATGCTGCAGGCATTTGTACCTGTTACCGTTGGCGCTATACCGGTCACCACATTGTTACAGGTCACCAGGTTGCTAGGGCAGGCTAAAGTAGGTGTGGCTGTATCGCTTACAATTACATTAAAGGTGCAGTAGAGCGTATCGCCGCTGGTATCTGTTATGCGGTAGGTCTCTGTAGTGGTCCCTATCGGGAAGGTAGAGCCGGGAGGAAGACCTGCTATCAATGTTGTTGTTATAGCGTCACTACCTATGATCACCATACCATCGCCTGTACCGGTGCTCAGCGCATTGGTCTGATTGCTGCCTGCGTTGTAGGAACCGCCGCCGCCGCCATTACCGGGGAAGTGGTAGGAACCACCACCACCACTGTAGCCACCGCCGCCGCCGCCACCGGCGCTGCCGCCGGATGCGCCACCGCCAAAGCCGCCATTACCCCTGCAACCCACGCCACCGGCACCACCATTTATAAAAGCCTTTCCACCTATACCGCAATAACCATCCTGGCCGTCAGTATAAAAACCGCCGCCATTACCTGCATGTGCGCCGCCTTGCGTTGCACCATTTCCTCCGGCCCCACCTATTCCATAACTTGCCGGATAGGCCGGGCTATTACCATCGAAACCGTTTGTACCTGTATTAGCGTCCATTCCTGCATTCGGGGTGCAAAGATTACCACCGCCACCGCCGGCTACCAAAAGAGGTACATTTGCATTGGTAGCAATAAAGCTACCGCCGCCACCACCGGCGCCGAACCAGGTACCACAAGTAATAAAATCCGTTTGTCCTTGTTGTCCTACAAGTATCTGCAGCACATCACCCGGCGTCACGGCAAAGTCGCCCTGCATGTCGGCGCCAAGGCCGCCATTGTTACCACCCTGTGCGCCTATAGCACGCATGTGCAACGTGGTCACACCTGCAGGTACCGTATAGTTCACAATACCCCCACTGTAAAAGAAGGTGTCCACAGGAGTTCCGCCATTACAAACATTTACTCCGCTGGGTGGTGTGAAATTTACCACTGCATTGCAGTTATTAGCATCTGCATATACAGTTATATTGCCAGGGCAACCGGTGACATTCAGACAGTTAGTATTAATAGTGTTCACATAACTGAATATGTTCTGCCACAGGTTGACGGCTTCGGTATTGGGGGTCCAGAAGTTAGGTTGTGTACAGCCGCCAAAAAATACCACACCTGCCCCCCATGCCTTGTAAGCCAGTACAGGTTGTGCATCCGGCGCATAGTCGCTATTATATAATAGTGATGTAAGCCCGGTACCGCTTATCCACGCATGTGCAAACCAACTGCCGGTATAGCTGGTGGCGGTTGGCGTGTAAGGTCCGGTAAATATTTGATTGCCGGGCACGGATGTACTTACATTGGCTGCTTCACCGGGATATATCAGGGTAGTACCGCCGAAACCCCAGTTCTGGTTACCATTATTCCATGGTGCCGAATTGATAAACAAACGTCCACCGCTGTTAACCCAGCTTTCTATTGTCGCCTGGTTGGCAAGCATGTAGGCAGCCAGGTAAGTATCATTATTTTCACCACCCTCCATCATTACAAAACTAGTTGCACCATTGAAGATGGTTGCCGCAGGCGTACTATAATTATATTGTACCCAGTTGCCTGCACCAAAAACATTGTTCATGCAGACCTGGTTCTGGGCATATCCCCATGGATCATGGTCCTCCATATACACTGCAATGGCCGATGCATGATATTGCAAGCAACACATCAGGCTTACCAAAGAAACTAGCTTTAACATGGCCCTTGGCCTGCCTCCGGGCAGCGCCTTTAACATAGTAAACGGCCTGAATTTCAAGTAGGGGTGCTTCATACGATCTTTGTTAGTTTATAAATTGTTGAATGTTAATTAATTGTCAATTCAGGGTGGGAAGGGGAACAAACTATCCGAAAGATACAAAGTCTTTTTCTCTATTTATAGCAATTTTAGGATATTTTTCATGAATTTCTTCATAAAAAATGTGTAAAACATTTTATTATAAACAACATTGAATACGATAATTAATTTATAATAATTATTTACTGTTCGTTTCTGTCTGGTGTTGAAATAGTTTGGCGTAGCTGCCATTGAGGGCCATCAGTTCATCATGGGTACCTTCTTCGGTTATTTGCCCATTGTCCAGTACAATGATCTTATCGAACTGCCAGCTGGTGAATATGCGGTGGGTTATAACGATGGTGGTCTTATCTTTAAGGTAGCCCTGAAGGTTGTCCAGTATATTCTTTTCTGTTTGTGTATCTACTGCCGATAGCGATTCGTCCAATACCAGTATATTGCTGTTCTTCAGCAGGGCACGGGCCAGTACCATACGCTGTTTCTGTCCGCCCGATAGCATAACCCCACGTTCACCTATCACGGTCTCATAACCTTTGGCAAAGCCCGCTATATCCTTGTCCAGGTCAGCCAGACGGGCGGCCTCCTTTACTTCCGCTTCCGTCGCCGCATCATTCCCGAATTTGATATTATTGAATACCGTATCCGAGAACAGGAAGGCCTCCTGTGGTGCGTAGGCAATTTGTTTTCTCAGTTCTTTCAGGTCGTACCGGCGCACAGGTATATCATCTATCAGCACATCCCCTTCCTGCGCATCATACATGCGCAGCAGCATATGTGCAATGGTCGATTTTCCCGAGCCCGTTTTCCCAATAACGGCCACCTTTTGCCCCGGCTGCACATGCAATGAAAAATGACGCAATGCCATAATACCGGTATGCGGGTAGGTAAAGCTCATATCCTTAAAGCGTACATCGCCCTTTATCTCGTGGTGCAGGGCATCCACTGGGCTCTGTATCTCGGGCACTGTGTGCAGGAACTCGTTGATGCGCTTTTGTGAGGCATTGGCCCGCTGCACCATCGAGGCCACCCAGCCTATGCTCGATATAGGGAACATAAGCAGGTTAATATATAATATGAACTGGGCGATATTGCCTATCGTAACCCCCTTACCGTGTATAGCAAGGTATCCGCCTATGAGCACCGTGCTCAGGAAGCTCAGGCCAACGAATAGCGTAATGGTGGGGAAGTATATAGCCTCTGTCATCGAGAGATTGATGGAGCTCTTGCGGTATTCCTCCGATGTATCGTTAAAGAAGCGCATCATATTCCGCTCCTGTACGAACGACTTGATCACCCTTATACCTGAATACGACTCCTGTGCGGTTGAGGTAAGCCCCGATAACTGCGCTTGTATCTTCTCGCTCTTCCTGTAGATGAGGCTGTTCACCAGGTACACCGACAAAGCAAGAAAGGGCAGCGGCGCGATCACATATACTGTCAGCATCACATTCACGCGGAACATATACCACAAGCAAAGCACCGTAAGGGCTACTAGGTTGGCACTGTACATAATGGCCGGGCCTGTGTACATCCGCACACGCGATACATCTTCCGACAGGCGGTTCATCATGTCGCCTGTAAAATGGCTTTTGAAAAAATGCGTATGTAGCTGCTGGTAATGGTTAAATATCTCATTCTTCTGGTCGAACTCGATATGCCGCGACATTACGATGATGGTCTGCCGCATGAAGAACATGAATATGCCACGCATAATGGCCAGGCCCAGCAGCAGCAGCCCCATACTGATGATGTACCAGCGGTCCACCGGTATATGTTTTTGCATGTTCTCCTGCACACGGTCCAGCACCTGCCGCACCACATCAGGCTGTATCACGGTAAACACATTCGATGCAGTAACGAAGATGATCCCCAGCAGCAGCCTCCACTTATACTTTACAAAATATTTATTCAGCGCTGAGAGGTTCTTCATATGCTGCAAATGTCGGTAAATACTACCCTTTTTGAGAATAGAATTTTATTATTCATAAATTGCAGGTCAGCTTACGAAGAATCAAGAACATTGTATATGAGATACCTTACCGGCATACTGTTTTTATTCCTGGCCACTATCACTGCAAAGGCCCAGGTATGGGATTGGACATGGGCAAAAGATGCCGGGGGCAGTGCTACCGAAACCATCGGCGGACAATCGGTAAGCGACCTTGCAGGCAACACCTTCGTGGTAGGCGACTTCATGAGCGCATCTGCAAGCTTCGGTAGTTTTACTTTGCCGCTTACCGGCACCCGCAATATGTTCATTGCACATTACGATTACCTCGGCAATGTCATCTGGGCCAGGAGCTCCTCGGCCTGCAACGACAGCCGCGCACTAGGTGTAGCCCTCGACCCTATGGCAAGCGGTGTATATGTGACCGGTATCTATACGGGGCCCTCCATTACCTTCGATACGGTCGCACTTACCAGCGCCACCAATGGTGGCATGTTCGTAGTGAAGTACGATAACAGCGGTAACGTGGTATGGGCTAAGAATGCCGTGGAAAGCAACAGTTCTGCAGGCCGCTCCGTAGCGGCCGATGTATGGGGCAATTGCTACGTGGCCGGCGAGTATAAGGGCACAAACATCACCTTCGGCAGCACCACACTCAATAACCTTGGCCTCGATACATTCGATGCTTTCCTTGTGAAGTATAATAGCAGCGGCAACGTGGTATGGGCTAAGAATGGCGGCGGCAGTGGTGCAGATGGTGCCAACAGTGTAAGCATAGGCAGCAGTGGTTACGGGCATGTATATGTTACCGGTTATTTCTCCGGCACCTCGGCAGATTTTGGCACACTTACGCTCAATAATGCCAACAGCAATTTCAACACCTTTCTCGTTAAATACGATACGGCAGGTAATGCTATTTGGGCTCGCCGTTCGGTGGGCAATACAGGCAACAATGGCAAATGGGCCGCTGCGGCCATTGACCCTGCCGAAGACGTGTACATATCCGGTAGCTTCACCGGCCCATCCGTACAATTCGATACAGCTACCCTCAGCAATGCAAACAACAATACACTCGATATCTACCTGGTACAATATGACAGCAGTGGCAATGTAAAACATGCCATGCGTGCAGGTAGCGATAAAGACGATATAGCTGGTGTTACCCTCGATCAGAATGTAGGGGGCCGTGTGTTTCTCACAGGCTACTTTGCCGGCGACTCGATATCCATTGATACCTTTACAATGTACAACCACACCAGTAATGGCAACACTGATGTCTTTTCCATTGGCTTCGATGACCAGTGGAATAGTTTCTTCGCTAAAAGTGCCGGTGGCGCCGGTAACGACCATGCGTTCTCCTGCAATGTACATGGCGCCGGTGATATGTATATAGCCGGTGACTTCGATGGCCAGTACTCATTCTTCGGCAACGATACTGCGGAGAACCATGCCATCAATAATACAGGCGACATCTTTGTTGCGAAGCTGAGCATCGTTAACACAGGTGTCGGTAATGTCCCGGCAGGGCTGGCAGATTGCCTGGTATACCCTAACCCCTCAACAAACATTATTAACGTGCAACTGCCCGAAAATATCAAAGATGCTTCCTTCAGTATGTACGATATGATGGGCCGAATGGTGATGGTACCTATGCATATCCGATCAGGTCAAGCACAATTTCCGGTCTCTGCTTTGCCGGCCGGCGTATATATGCTGCAGGTAAAATCCGGGGGCGGATCGCAGTCTTTCAGGATATTGCGCCAACCTTAAGTTTTTCTTTTGTTCAACTTTATCCTTCATTACCTACTTTTGCGGGCGAAAACCGGTATATAATGAAAGTAGCCGTAGTAGGAGCAACAGGATTGGTAGGCAGTACCATGTTGCGTATCCTCGACGAACGTAATTTTCCCGTAAGTGAGCTGATACCTGTAGCGTCTGAACGCTCTGCAGGGAGCAAGATCGTTTTTAAGAATAAAGAGTACGCTGTGGTTACTGCCGATGAGGCGCTGGCCCAAAAGCCCACGCTGGCACTCTTCTCGGCAGGTGGTAGCACATCGCTTGAGCTGGCACCAAAATTTGCAGAGATCGGTTGTTATGTAATCGACAACTCTTCGGCATGGCGCATGCACCCTGACAAGAAACTGGTAGTACCGGAAGTGAACGGGCATGTGCTCACTAAAGAAGACCTCATCATTGCCAACCCCAACTGCTCTACTATACAGATGGTGATGGTATTGCAGCCCTTGCACAAACATTATGGTATCAAGCGTGTAGTGGTCAGCACCTACCAGTCGGTGACGGGTACAGGGCAGAAGGCAGTACGCGAACTGCTGGACGAACGTGCAGGTGGTAAGGGCTTCGGGGTGTACCCGCATCCCATCGACCTGAATGTACTGCCGCATATAGACAGCTTCACCGATAACGGCTATACCAAAGAGGAGATGAAAATGGTGAATGAGACCTGCAAGATACTCGATGACTATAATGTAAAAGTAACAGCAACTACTGTAAGGGTACCGGTAATAGGCGGCCATAGCGAAAGTGTGAATATAGAACTGGAAAAAGATTTTGATGAGAACGTGGTGCGCGAGATGCTGTCGAACACTTCAGGGATCGTCGTTGTGGACAACCCGGCCATGAATGCCTATCCTACCCCGATAGATGCTGCCGGTAAGGATGAAGTATTTGTTGGCAGGATAAGAAGGGATTATTCTCAACCCAATACACTCAACTGCTGGATCGTGTCGGATAACTTGCGTAAGGGTGCTGCCACCAATGCAGTGCAAATTGCCAAATACCTGCACAACCAGGGCTGGATAAACTAATACGACAATGTGATAGAGTGCGACATGTGAAGATCACATCAGCATTCCATTTTTTCTACCCTGCGCTCGTGGCGGCCACCTTCAAATTGAGTAGTAAGGAATATATTGATAAATTGCTCGGCCTGCTGGGCTGTAATGAAACGGGCAGGCAGGCAAATAATATTAGCATTGTTGTGCTGGCGGGCGAGTGCTGCCACCTCTTCGTTCCAACATACGGCTGCACGCACGCCCTTGTGCCTGTTGGCTGTTATGGATACGCCTATGGCGCTGCCACATATCAGTATGCCTACCGATGAGGCACCGCTTGCTATCATCTCTGCAACGGGATGTGCATAATCGGGATAATCAACACTGTCTTTTCCAAAGGTACCTTTATCCACCACTCTCCAGCCGGCAGCTTCCAACACGTTCTTGAGTGTTTCTTTCAGATCGTAACCGGCATGATCGCAACCGATAGCAAGGGGTAATTGTTTATTGAAGACAGTATCCATGACGTTATTGTTTTATTCCATTGATTGTTTACGCTTGCGCTCTTTTGCAGCACGCTCACTGATGAGCACCGATATCTCGAAGAGTATATACAAAGGTATGAACACGATGAAACAACTGAACCAGTCGGGCGGGGTGATAACCTCGGCCAGCAACAGGAGAATGATAGCAGCGTAGCGCCGCTTATCGCGCATGAGCTTTGGGGTGAGGATGCCCAGCCTTGAAAGGAAGTACACCACTATCGGCAATTCAAAAACGACACCCATACCCAGGATCAGGTCATTCATGGTATCGTAATAGTTATCCATGGTAATGATGTTCTGGAAAGAGGGACTTAGGGAGTAGCTACCAAAGAAGTTGAGCGTATAAGGCGCGATGATGTAATATGAGAAAAGCACCCCCACAAAAAACAGGAGTGAGCCCCAAAACACAAAGCTACGTGCATAGCGCACCTCGTTGGGCTTAAGGGCAGGCTTGATGAACTTCCATAATTCCCAAAGTATGTAAGGGAAGGCAATGATGAAACCCAACATCATGGATGTGGAGAGCGCCATCACGAACTGACCGGCCAGCTCGGTATTCTGAAATTTGATGGATATCTTATCAAGGCAGAGGGCATCTATATGCATGACCTTTGCCAGCCAGCAAAACCATTGATAAGCTATAAAATCGGGTTGCGCCGGGCCAAGTATGATGTGCTGGAAAATCCACTCAACATTGATGAATACAAATATGGCCGCCACAATGATGACCACGAGTGAGCGGATGATATGCCAACGCAGATCTTCAATGTGATCTGTAAAGGCCATTTCCCCGTAGGGATTTTTATTCCTGCTGCTGAAGAAATTATTAAGGAAGCTCATGCGGTGCCTTAGCGGCGGTAAAGTTAGTTAAATAGGGAATAAGGTATAATGGCAATTGTTGTTAATATTTAATGAGCATCTTTAACAACCGTGAAAGCTATTTTTTATAGACCTTAACGCTACATGTATAGTACTCCATACGCTGTATCTGCTCCTCGCGACTTAGCTTGCTTAGTTTATTGCTGCGGGGCAGATGGATGTTGAGGTCTTTATCGAGCTTCTTGACCAGTTGTACTATTGCTTTTGAGCTTACCGCATAGGTAGTGCCCTCGCTCTGGGGTGAATTGGCTGCAACCACTGCTATGAGGTTGCCTTTTGTGTCGATAACCGGGCCGCCACTCTGGCCGGGGTCGGCAGGGATCTCGAGGCGGTATTGCATGGAATCGCCCTGGTAACCGTTCTTAGCGCTTATGTACCCTTCACTATATACAATATCATCTTCGGGGAAACCAAGCGTGAAAACGCGTGAGCCAATGGGTGACTTTGCAGGAGCGATGGTATAGGGCACCTCGGTCTTGCCGAATCGGAAGGAACTCTTCTCAACCTTGAGCAGCGCTATATCGGTAGCTTCATCATAGTCGACCACATAGGCCTTGAAGTAGCGCCCTTCATGATTTTGTATATATACCGAATCGGCACCGTCTGTAACGTGGTAATTGGTAACGAAATAACCATCGTTAGTGATCGCGAAGCCTGTGCCTGTATAACGTGCCTGTGCCGGCGGAGGAGCCGGAGTATCCTTTTTGCTCTTAATATCGTTGATGAGCTTGCTCTGCGAGCGCTCAATGTTCTCCAGCTTACGGCTTAATACCTTGTACTGCGAAGCCGAACCCTTCCCGGCATTGTGGTTATATATCCAGAAGGAGCCTAAAGAAGTTAACAGTGCAACGCCTGCAGCAACAGCCCCGGTGCGGAGGTAGTGGGCGCGCAAGGGTATGGTGCGGGGAGTAACTTTTTGTTCGGCCTGTTTGCTGCGGATGTCCTGCAGCATATCCTGGTAGCGGGCATAGGCGCCAAAGCCTTCGAGTGAGCGTAGCAGGTTAACGCACTCATTGAACTCGGTAGCGAAAACAGGGTCGGTAGCAAGGCGGCCACGCAAAGCGGTCTGCTCTGCCTCAGGCATAACGCCCGATACATACGCTTCAGCAAGGCCCCATATATAATTGTCATTCGACATAAATTACTTCTCCATTTTTGCGCCTGAGCCGTAGAATATCTTCCTTAGCCGTGCCAGGCATTTATATTTCTGTGTTTTGGCATTATCGGGATTGGTGTACCCGAAATCCATTGCTATTTCCTGCATGCTCTTATCGTGCTGGTAAAAGGCACGCAATAATGAGCTACAGGGTTCGCCCAACTGCTGCAAGGCTGCATTGAGCTGTTCATAGTGACCTTCCCGCTCTTCCTGTATCTTTATATCATCTTCATAGGTCCAATCGGCACCGCTATCCGAGCCTGCACTGTCGGGCAATTTTATTGCCTGCTTTTGCGACTGCTGCAGTTTTTTGTACCAAAGGTGCTTGCTGACCGCAAACAGGTAGGTACCTATCCTGCAGGTGAGCCTGAAATCCTCGTTCTGGGATTTCCCGAACAAAACCAGCATAGCTTCCTGGAAAATATCTGCTGCATCTGTTGCTTCCCCACCATTTTTCAGTATCCAGTTGGTGACTATGTCACTATTCCGGAGGTAAATTTGTTCAGTAGCCGCCCTGTCGCCCAAAGCCAAACCTGACAATAACTGCTGCTCTGTATGTAACGGCTTATTCAATTATTAATACCTGTTTGAAAAAAAAGTAACCCAAGGAAAATGTGAAAAATGTGTTCCCGCTTTGGGCGGGATAAAAATATGAAAATTCCTAATCAATTCCAGTTTGTAACCGACCGGGGGCGGTAAAACTGCGGAAAATATTTTTTCCCATGTTTTTATTGAAAATCAATACTTTATCATCAAAAAATTTCCCAAAAAGTTCACAAAAATTTCCCAAAATTTTCCCAGTTCTTCCTGTTTGCAGCACCAGCGCAAGCAGGAGCAGCAAAACAATGAAGGGCATCTCATCACTCATCATCAAAGCACGCCGCTTTTAAAAATGGCAGCGGTGTATGCAAGTTACGAAAGGGGGGAGGGGCATAACAAATATTTGTTTTAGCAAAACAAGCGAGGTCTTAAGGCTACGTAAGAGGGGTTGGCCCCGCGGGGGCCGGATAATATATATTGGCTTCCTGCTACAAAGCGGTAGCCCCGCGGGGGCGCTGCCCTTAACGAGCCTGACCGCGGAAAGCGGTACTGAGGCTGCTAGTGCTTCAGGAGCATCTTTACAAAGGTCGCCTGCTTAGCCGTCTTTATTTTCAGCATGTAGGCGCCGCTTGCTAGGCCTTTCATATTGAGGCTATGGCTAAGGGGCTGGCATATGAGCACGCGGGCCGCCATGTCGCATATTTCTATTTGGCCCCCTGTAATATTACTGTAATCGACTTGCAGGATGTCTGTAACCGGGTTGGGGTACACGGTTATGCCCTGCTGCCCTGCTGCGGGCACCGAAGACAGGCCAAGCGGGAAAGCCCCTGTGGCCGTGTGTATGTAAAAACCACTGAAGCCGATGACGGGGAACTCCATCACCCACCAGTTATTCACTGCGTCCCAGCTTACGGCGGGAGTAATGAGCAGTTCGCTGCCGCTGTAGTTGCCGGGTTGTGTGCCGGTGCCATGGAACTGGCTGATGCGCACATTGCCGTTGTCGATGCCACCGGAGGGCAGCGGCGGCAGGCCCGCAGTTGCCGCCCATGTATTATAGGCGTCAAATTCGCTTTGATAGGCGTAGAGCCTTACTGTAGCAGTGGCCGTGGCCGGTATCAGGGCAGGCTCTATATCGAAATGCCGCTCCAGGTAGCTCTGCCCATTGTAGCTCTGCAGGCTGTTATCTATCGTCACCTTCACATCGGTGCTGCCGTAGAGCGGGCTGTCGCCCCAGGGTATGAGGGTAGCCATAAGGTCGCAGTCGCTGTAGCGCACATCAACAGGCCCGTTGACAAATACGTTCTTCGTTTCGGTATTGCCTACGGTGCCAGCCAGCCCGGTAAGCGGTATGCTCAGCACTATGGCATTGCTCAGCACCATACTCGGCTGTGCGCAGATGCCCGTAGCCCCTACGAGGCAGGTAATGGTGTCGCCATCGACCAGGGTGCTGTCCACGTATTTATTGCCCAGTGTGGTGGCTACCGGCTGCCCGTTCTTATACCAATAGTACAGCGGTGTGCCCGCCCAGGTGCTTGTAGCGGTAAAGGTATCGGCCAGGCCGGGGCATATGGTATCGCCGGGGCTGACGCTGATGCTGAGCGTGGGCATTACTGGCCCGCCACAGATACTGATGCACCCGAAGGTATTGGCCCGTGCCGTGTCCTGGTCGCCGAGCTGGCCGTGCATATTGTAGCCGGTAAGGCACACATAGCTGCGGTTATCTTTAATGATGGCTGCATGCTCGCCCTGCGAGCCTTCGAAGAGCTGTATCACGCCCGTTTGGCCGCTCACTACGGCCGGGCTGTGCAACTCGGTATAGTTGCCCTGCCCCAACTGGCCTTTGTCGTTGGCGCCCCAGCTCCATACCTTGCCATCTGCGGCAAGGGCATAGCTATGGTCGCGCCCGGCGCTCACAGCTATCCAGTTGTGACTATTGCCTATTTGCTGCGGCCCCAGCTTATCGTTGGTGCTGCCATCGCCCAGTTGCCCATGGCCGTTGTAGCCCCAGGCCCAGAGCGTGCCGTTGGCCTTCAGCGCCAGCACATGGCTGCCGCCTGCGGCTAACTGTGTCCATACGCTATCGCTGCCCACCTGCTGGGGGCTGTGCTGCTCGGTATTATTGCCCTGGCCCAACTGCCCATGATCGTTGCGGCCCCAGGCCCAGAGCGTGCCATTGGCCTTCAATGCAAGGCTGAAGGAATCGCCCGTGGCTATGGCCATCCAGTCGGTGGCATTGCCGATATGATAGGGGGTATATATATCCGTGGTGTTGCCATTGCCCAATTGCCCGTTGCCATTGCGGCCCCAGGCCCAGAGGCTGCCGTTGGCTTTCAGGGCCAGGCTGTGCGCGCTGCCGGCGCATATATCGGCCCAGGTGCTGTCGCCGCCTACCTGCTGGGGGGTATCGTAGCTATTGGTGTTGCCATTGCCCAACTGCCCGTAGCTGTTGCGGCCCCAGCTATACATGCGCCCGTTGGCCTGCAGGGCCAGGTTGTGATCGCCGCCAGCGGCCATGGCGATCCAGTTGTGCCCGTTACCTACCTGCTGGGGGCTGTATTGGTCGTATTCATTCAGGTTGCCGAAGCCCAGTTGGCCATCGCTGTTGCCACCCCAGGCCCAGAGGCTGCCATCGGAGCGCAGGGCCAGGCTATGGCTACCACCCGTACTGGCGCTTACCCATTCGCTGAGGCCGGGGTCGCGGTAAGTAATAATACTGTCGAAGACATTAAATGCGCCTATGCCAAACTCTCCCCACCGCCCATCCCCTGCATACCAAACCGAGCCGCCTGATTTTATCGCGAAGGTCAGGTCATAGCCATTGGTCATGCTCACCCAGTCGTTGTCGTAAAACAGTTGGGTCGGTGTATTCAATGTTGCCCCGTAATAGCCGAGGCCAAAAGAACCACCCTGGGTGGTGCCCCATACTGATAAACGGCCATTTGATTTTAAAGCCCAGTTAGCGCTTATACCTGTGCGGATCATCGTCCAGTCACGATCGGTACCTACCTGGACCGGCGAATACTGGGACAAGGGATTGCCAATACCCAAATATCCGTCTGCGTTCCATCCCCAGGCCCAAATGGCGCCGTTCGCCTTTAGTGCGTGTGAATAGTCAACCCCTGCATCTGCCTGTACCCAGTCACGGTCTGTACCCACCTGTGCCGGTATCAACCTCTTGTCCGTATCGCCTAAGCCAAGCGCACCCCACTCATTTTTGCCCCAGCTCCACAAGGTCCCATTAGCTTTGATCGCTAATTCGTGCCAGTACCCTCCGGATACGGTCACCCAATCGGTATCAATGCCTACCTGGGTAAAAAGATGCCGCTCTACCGTATCGCCCATACCCAACTGCCCCTCTATGTTATAACCTGTAGCCCAGAGGCTGCCATTGGCCCTTATGGCGAAACTCTGCCATTGCCCGGCAGCCACTGCCACCCAGTCATTATCTACACCTACCTGTACGGGGACATTTCGATCAAGCGTATCGCCAAGGCCCAACTGGCCATTACGGTTATAACCCCATACCCATAGCGTGCCATCTGAACGGACCGCTATGAAATGATTAGGTTCCGGCGCCGAGCAACTAATCGTTCGCCAGTTAGCCAGGTTACCAACCTGTACCGGTACATCCTGGTTGGTGTAATTGCCGATACCCAGCTCACCATGCAAATTTCGCCCATAGGACCATAACATACCTCCCTTCAGCTCCATAGTGCTGTTAAAGCTTTCAGAAAAACGCTGGTAATTATTCCTGTAATGTGCCCTGCTTTTGTTACGTGTATCACTGAGGCGGGCAGAGGAGCATATCCCGACCAACAAAAGAGCGATAAGTAAAACAGGTCTTTTCATACAGGTGAACATTGGTATATAAAAATAAGATAAATAAATGTCTGGACAAGGTATGGTTTGAGAAAATGGGGTTGGCCCCGCGGGGGCCGGATAATATATATTGGCTTCCTGCTACAAAGCGGTAGCCCCGCGGGGGCACTGCCCTTAACGCGTCTGACCGCGGAAAGCGGTACTGACGCTACTGATCTCTCCCAAAACAAGCCTGACCGCGGAAAGCGGTACTGACGCTACCGTGTTCCACTTAACGAGCCTGACCGCGGAAAGCGGTGCTGACGCTACCTGGCTCGCTTGAGGGCTACAAAGCGGTAGCCTCAGGGGGCAGGTGTATCCGGGCAAAATATTCTCCGGCCCTTTCGCCCAGGCACAGAGCTATGCACAAGGGGAAGGAAGGTGTGCCCTGCCGGGAATGCGGGCCAGGAGCGGGAATGTATTATTAACCAGTTATAATTTACCCTCGCCGACCTTTAACTACCATACAAGTTAGTAAAAAAAATATTTAATTATTTTTATAAACTGTGGGTCACCTTTTGGCGTATGGGGTATAAATAAGCAATAACCATTAAAAAAAACAGATCATGAAATTCGTAAAACTGAGCATTTTCGCCCTGACACTGGGTCTTTTCATCACTTCATGCGGTAACAGCGAAAGCAACAATGAAGCAGCTACAACTGATTCTGCTGCTATGGCCCCGGCCCCTGAAGCAACTCCGGCTCCTGAAGCTGCTGCTCCTGCTGCCGATACAGCTGCTGCTCCTGCTGCTGACACCACTAAAGCAATGGAAAACAAATAATTTAATTTCCATATTTTAAGGAAGACCACCCTGCTGAAGCAGGGTGGTCTTCTGCTTTTTAGCCGCGGGTGAAAATATTTTAAAAAATTTCTTTACCGGCCGGGTTACCTTTTGAAAAACGAGGTATAAAGATTTAAACAATCAAAAAACAATTTTATGAAGTTTGTAAAACTTAGCATCGTCGCAATGGCTATGGGCCTGTTTGTTGCATCATGTGGCAACAACGAAAACGCAGAGAACAAAACTGAAGATTCTACTGCAATGGCTCCTGCTCCCGAAGCTACTCCGGCTCCTGCTCCGGCAGCTGCTGACACAGCTATGAAAGCAGACACAGCTGCTAAAGCTGCTACTGCTGACACTGCAAAGAAGATGTAATTTCAGACCAAAAATGCACACAGGACATCCTGCCTCTCGCGGCAGGATGTTTTTTTTTACCCCAGCCCGGGACATATGAGGGAGGGAGAACGGCAGGCCCCTCGGGGGCCATAATATTTCCGGACCCGTGAATTCTACAAAGCGGAAGCCCCCTGGAGCAGGGAAACCTAAGCCCCGGCTTCTCTCCTATATGTGTACGGGACAAGTAAGGAGCGGGACAGAGCCCATGTGCAAAGAAAACATCCCCCTGACCCCCTTCGCTGGCACACATTGACTAGTCCTAAAATAAGTTTACACTTTTGATATTTTAGTCCTGATATAAATTT
>CAYZTM010000007.1:0-122648 GCA_964481425.1 uncultured Flavipsychrobacter sp. | reverse complement strand
TTTGATACCCCGGAAACCTTTGGAAGTATCAACAGCAACCGTCTGCACCAGGATGGGGAAAGAATCGGTTTGCACGGTGTAGGTCTCTCCATTATTGGGTATCACCGGGAATGCAAAAGAGGGTATGACACAGACTCCGGAATCGAAACCAGTGACCAGCAAGCGCTGCTTGTAGGTAACAAGGTTGCCCTGCTTCAAGGTGTCTATCTTACCTTTTTCAACTATTTCAAGATGGTTGAAGGTATCAGGAAGGTATGCCCATTGCAGGCGGCCTTTTGCAGGATCGTGCGTGGCCTCTATGAACAGGCGTACCTGGTCGCCAATGGTGATCTTATTAGCATCGACACGGGCAGTGACCTTCGCGTCGCCCTGGGCAAAGGACGATGTACCTGCTACCGTGAAGAGCAATATAAAGAGTGTTACGATCCTGTTTACCTGTATGTTCATCCGGCCTGTTACCTGGCTTTAAAAAATCCCTGCAATTTTTTTACATAATCATCATCGGTGCGTACCTGCAGTAGCGATGCACCGCTCTTACGGAACGATTGAATGCAATAATCTTTATGCCATTCAAAAGCCGAAGTATAATATTTACGTACGTTCTTATCGTCGGTATCGAGCCACTTGAGCTCGTTGGTCTCTGCATCCATTACCTGTATCAGGCCTGCCTCAGGCAGCTCGCGGTCGTTCTTATCATATACCTGCATGCCTACGAGGTCGTGCTTTCGCGCTGCCAGTTGTAAAGAAGCCTCATAAGGTGCGCTGATAAAATCGCTGAGCAGGAAGGCAATGGTGCGCTTCTTCAACACATTGTTGAGATAATCGAGGGCCACGCTTACATCGGTGCCTCCACTCTCAACAGGCTCCAGTGCCACAAGCTCGCGAATGATGCGAAGTATATGGCTACGGCCTTTCTTGGGCGGAATAAATTTCTCGACCTTATGACTGAAAAATATCACACCCACCTTGTCGTTATTGGTAGATGCCGAAAAGGACAGCACTGCGCTTAATTCGGTGATCAGGTCGCGCTTGAGGCGCTTATGCGTACCAAAAAGCGAACTGGGACTTATATCGACCAGCAACATAAGGGTAAGCTCGCGCTCTTCCTCAAAAACCTTAACATATGGGTGCGAAAAGCGTGCGGTCACATTCCAATCGATGGTCTTCACATCGTCGCCGGGGGTGTATTCCCGTACTTCGCTAAAAGACATACCGCGACCTTTGAAGGTGGAATGGTACTCACCTGCAAAGATATGATTGCTCAGGCCCCGGGTCTTGATCTCGATGCGCCTTACACGTTTCAATATTTCAGCGGTCGTCAGCATTTACAAGTCGTAAAAATAAAAAACTAAAAATAAGCTTATACCTGATGAAAGCTTTGCAATATTAATAGCTGAAGTATAAAACTGGTGTTAAAAAAACGTATTAAAAAACTTAATTTTTTATTGGGCTGTGCGCAAGAGGACAGTAGCGATCTTATGAGCCACAGCACCGGCTTCAGCCTCATCCCAACGCAGGCTGATGCCCACCGAAATGCAGCAGCCCATAACGGCATCGCTAAAGGGAAAGGCCTGGTTGCTATACTGCATAATACGCATCTTTTGCTCTTCATAGAGCCTGTACATCCAACTACCGCTTTGCAGATGCTGCCACTTGCCTATATAATGCCAGTTGTTATCGTACCAATAATAGATGCCCCTGAGGCCTGCAGCTTTCAACTCTTCAAATACATTCTTAGTAATATCCTCCCGGGAAAGGAAGAAGGACAGGTATGCACCGGTATTGCCCGCCGGATCGGGGATGGTGCGAAAGGTGATGCCCGGAATGTCCTTAAGCACATTGTAAATAATATTGTGGTTGCGGAGCTGTATGGCCATAAATTCGGGCAGACGCCGTACCTGGGCAAGGCCAACGGCTGCGTGCAACTCGGTAATGCGATAGTTGTAACCGAGCCATGTATGGGGGTCGGCAGTACGGTCACTGTCGGTATGGTCGTGACCATGATCGGTAAAGCTGCGGGCACGCTCATATACCTCCTCATCATTGGTGATCACTGCCCCGCCCTCTCCGCAGGTGATCATTTTAGAAATATCGAAAGAAAAGACGCCGGCATGGCCCATGGTACCCAGGTACCTGCCTTTGTAGCTGGCGCCCACTGCAAGGCAGGCATCCTCGATCAACAAAATGTCGCGCCGTTCGGCGATGTCGCGGATCTCATCCAGGCGAACCATAGCGCCGCACATATGCACGGGCATGATAGCCCGGGTATTAGGAGTTATTACTTTCTCAACAGAAGCAGGAGACATACCAAGGGTATCGTCCACATCGGCGAAAACGGGTATAGCCCCTACACCAATGATGGCCTCGAAATTTGCGGCAAAGCAGAAGGTAGGAATAATGACCTCATCGCCTGCGCCAATACCCAATGCGGCAAGAGCGGTCATCAAAGCCGTGGTGCCACTGGTAGTGAGCAGGGCAAAGCTGCAGCCAAATGTTTCGCAAATGGCCCGCTCTAACTCGACAGATTTATGAACGCCCCCGCGAGCTGTTTCGAACCCATAACGGGGAATAATACCTGTCTGCAAGACGTCATTGACCTCTTTTCGCTCTGCATAGCCGAATAATTCGTAACCGGGCATGGTAATATTTTTAGTTAAGTTACTGCAAGTTAATGGCTAAGCAACAAAGGCGCAAAGTTCATTTTCCATTTTAGCTGCAAGACTGTAGCTTTGGTGAAAACTTTACAGAATGAAAACACAATCGAAACTCAGTGCAATAGCAATTTGCGGCATTCTATTCTTCGCCAGCTCATGCCAGAACAATGGCGGCAACAGTGAAAATAATAATGCAGACTCGAGTAAGGTACAGCCTATCACGATGACGCCCGTGGGCAACTCGCCCGAGTACCCGGATGCGCAAATAGGTATCGCTTCGGTAAAGGCAGAAAAGGAGGGCGCAGACTCGGCTAAAGTCACCTTCAACTTTGATGTGAAGAATTACGAACTGAAACAACAAACGGGCGATGCAGGCGGTAAGCTGTGCAGCAACTCGGATAAGGGACAGCATATACACTTCATTATGGACAACAAACCGTACCAGGCGCTGTATGAACCAACAAATACCGTAACGCTACCCAATAACACTGAGCATTACCTGCTGGCCTTCCTGTCGCGGTCTTATCATGAGTCGATAAAGAGTAAAGGTGCTGCCCTGGTGTACCATTTTAAAATAGATGCCAATGGCAAGCTGCAAAAGATGGATGAACCAACTGCCCCAATGGTATTCTACAGCCGGCCAAAAGGCGACTATATAGGAAAAGACACTGCCAATGTGCTGCTGGACTTTTATGTATGGAACACAACGCTGAGCCCTGATGGCTACAAGGTGAATGCCGAAATAAAAGATGGTATGGGCCGTGATACCACTATAACGATAAACGACTGGAAAGCCAACTTCCTGCATAACCTGGGAACAGGCAAGTGCAGCATTACACTCAGCCTTATGGATAAAGATGGCAAAGCAGCAGAAGGACCTAATACGAATGTTACAAGGGAATTCAACCTGGCGGCAAGCGAGCCAATGAAATAGAAAGTACCTCTCCTGAGAGGAGATGATCTTAGCCCCTGATCACATCGGGGGCTTTTTTGTGTATTACCATTTGGCCGCCATGCCAAGGCAACAGGTCGCTCCTAAGGAGCTTTAGCATGCAGGAGAGAAATGAATTCATGCTACAAACAGGGCGTCCCGAAGGGATTATGGGAATAATATTATAAAAGTGTAAGAGATCAGACTTGGGAATTAGGTAGGCTTCAGTGCCCTGATTCCTTTGAGTCCGCGAAGGGTGAGACTCAAAGGCTAAAGAAAAGATGAATTCATGCTACAAACAGGGCGTCCCGAAGGGACTATGGGAGTAATATTATAAAAGCGCATAAATAAAGAAGCGGCCATAAAGAGGCCGCTTCAAATATTATCAACTACAAGAGTATTTATTCAGGAACTACGAGGCGGAAACCGTTGCCGTGGATGTTCACGATCTCGACACTGCTATCTTCTTTCAGGTATTTGCGCAATTTGGCTATGTAAACGTCCATACTGCGGCCATTGAAATAGGTGTCACTGCCCCAGATGCGTTTAAGCGCTGCATCGCGGGGAAGCAAATCGTTCTTATACTCGCAAAGCATGAGCAGAAGCTCATTCTCTTTAGGGGATAACGTATGCGACTCACCATTGTGCTCCAGTGTGCGGAGTTTGCTATTAAAGTGATAGCTGGCAATCGTGAACTCAACCTGTGCATGTTGTTTTTCCTGTAATTCCTGGTTGCGCTTCAGGATAGCCTTTATCTTATGCAGGAGCACCTCGCTATCGAAAGGTTTTGTAATGTAATCGTCTGCACCAAGTTTGTAGCCTGTGAGGATGTCCTCTTTCATGCTCTTGGCTGAAAGGAAAAAGAGGGGGACATCGGGATCCACATTACGAATCTCTTCTGCAAGTGTGAAGCCGTCCATATTGGGCATCATCACATCAAGCAGACAAACATCAAATTTTTCGCGGCGGAAAGCAGCCAGACCCAAAATACCATCGCGTGCCAGTTCTACAACAAAATCATTCAATTCCAGGTAATTCTTCAGTACTTGTCCGAAGTTCGTGTCGTCTTCGACAAGTAATACTTTATATTTTTCTTTGTCCATACTAGTTTGGTATATGGTGTAATGGTGTCAAAAGTAATGCCGTCCAGATATAGTTATAACAAATATTTTGTTAAAACCTCGGACAGTGTATGTTGTTGCGGCCGCGGTGGCTGCGATCGTAAACGCCCTGGTACACTAAAGAAAACTCGAGGGCACCTTTGCCTTTGTTGTAATCTTTAAGTGAAGAGATCGTGTAATCGTAATTGGCCATGATCTGTATGCCTACAAATTCCACGCCCACAACTCCGATAACGGCATCGCCCAGGCGATGATAAGCACCCAGTATCAACTGGTTATTACCATAACCTTCCTTTTCTGGTGTAACGTTGATGCGTACCAGCGTACCGTAGAGGGCCTCAGACGCTTTAGACTGTGTGGTATAGTACACTGAGGGGTTGAGGATAACCGTCTTGCCCATGCGCCACAATACGTCGAGATTAGCTGTAGGGCGCATGGCAATCTTGGTATCCTGACCATAGAAAGATTGTTTCGGCTGATTGATATTTGCTACACCGAGACCAAGTTTAGCATATACCTGATCGCTGGGCAGTAATGCAAGGTTTATGCCTGCGCCGATGTCCATATAATTGGTCTTTGCAATACCGCCCTGCTCGTTGCTGGGCAGTATGGGATTGAAGCCAAAGCCATCCCATTGCGCATCGAAAGTGAGTTTATCATAATTAACGCTCCGCTGTATATATGCAGCAGACGCACCTGCGGATACCATGAACGTTTCACCAGTCATGATGTGGTAGGATAGGAAGGCCTCAGCCCTTGTGAGAGAGAGGTCGCCATCACCGGCCTTGTCAGTGAACAGCGCTGCGCCTATACCCATCCAGTTTGTACCAGATTCTCCCCTGAAGGCTTCCAGATCGCCGTAGGCAGAGAATGTTTTGTACGGCACAGGGATATTGGCCCACTGTGTACGGTAATTGGCACCTATACGGTAGTCATTGTCGGGGAGCAAGGCCGTATTAGCCGGATTCAGCAGCATCGGGGCATTGTAGTACTGCGAAAAGTGCATGCTTTGAGCATGGGCCTGTTGTGTGGTAAAGCCGAGTGCAATGGTCATTGCAGCAATAAGCTTAGGTAAGGTTGTTCTTTTCATAATTCTATTTTAGCGCAATAAGGTTATATTGCCTTGTTTTTCAAATGTTGTTCCGTCTATGAAGGTAGCCGTGAGCACAAAGGCGTAGGCGTCCATTTCCTGTGGTTTTCCGTTGTACATGCCGTCCCAGCCATGGTCGAGCGATGTGGATTCAAATACCAGTTCGCCCCAGCGGTTCCATATCCTGAGATCCATGGTCTCAACCGCTGCACCTCTTGCATACAGTATATCGTTGATACCATCGCCATTGGGACTAAATGCATTGGGTATGTCTATGATGGGGTGTATATCCGAGTATATCTTCTTACAAATGGTATCGGGGCAATTATCGGGATTATTTGCGTCAAGACAGACCTCATAATAGCCCGTTTTCCGATACATATGTATGGGGTTCTCCTCTTCGCTGCTACCACCATCGCCAAAGCCCCAGAGATAAGACGTAGCGTTCTGGGAATGGTTGATAAAGGAGATAGGCGTATTGGGTATGGGTGTCGCCGGCAGATAAGAGAAGTCTGCAATTGCATGTGGTTTTATTTTTATAACCTTAGACGCAGTATCTGAATGATTGCAGGCGGCAGGATTGATGGCTATAACGGTGACCGTATAAATACCTGTACTGTCATATACATGGTAAGGCTCGGTTGTCATGGCCGTATCGCCATCGCCGAAGTTCCAGATATAGGTTATGCCGTTAGTGGAACCGTTCACAAAAACGACACCTTCGCCAAGGCATAATGAGTCCGGCATATCAATGGCCGCATCAACCAGTGATTTGGAAAAATGTATGGTCTTTGTGACCGAATCAGGATTGTTACAAGCGGTAGTATCCACCATCACCAAAGTTATGGTGTAGGTACCCGTATCGGGGAACTGATGTATGGGTGGTGTAGTGCCATTATACGTGTACCCATCACTGTAATGCCAGAAGAATTTGGTCCATGTGGATGCGTTGGGTATTGAATTATATTGCGATGTATTGGTAACCGTTGCGCTAAACGAATCGCAAGTATCAACAAGCTGGGTCGTAAAGTCTGCATGTATTGCACCCGAATCAACTTGGACAACTAATGTTGTGGAATCGATAGTTCGGTTGCAAGCGTTGGCATTGGTAACAGTAAGGTGAACCGTATAGGTACCGGCCGTGGCATAAGTATGCGGGCCGGGATTGAATAGGGTACTAGTGGGGGAGCCATCGCCAAAATCCCAAACGTATGTTGCTCCGTTGCTAGAGGTATTATCGAACGTAACTGTAAAGGGTGCACAACCTGCAGTATCTCCATTTATATGTGCCACTGCTTCAACAGGACCAAAATGGAAGGCTATCTTAAGCGCTATCTCATTACAATTCTGACTACTGTCGGCCAGGCTCCAGACATTGGGGGGTTGGGTAGGGAAGTTACCGTGACCACAAGCGCCACAAATAGCCTGGTATACTACGCCATTCCTGTCGAAACGGCTGGTACCTCCGTCCACATGTTCTCCTACGGGTGTATTGGTAGAGCCCATGAATGTACCGTACATCAGGCTTAGTGCATTCTTGCTCAGCACTATAAAATAAAAGTCATTACCATCAGTATTGCTCTGTGCGGCATCGGGGGTAATGGGCATACCCACAGTAGTACCCGTAGTGGGTGGCATACCGTTTATCAAAACACCTCCCCAGCCCGATATGTATATATTCTCGCAGGTATCGACCAAAAAGGCAACAGGAGAAATATTGGTATGCGTGGGATCGCCACTACCATAAACAGTAGAGAAGATATCAGTCGTTAAATTAGAATCAAGCTTGATCAGGAACTGGGTAGATCCCGGATTGGAATAAACGCCCGCAGTAACCGGGAATACCCCGCCAAGCGACTGGCCCTCGGCATAAATCCCATTGTTACCATCTATCTGAACGCCATATACCTGGTCGTAGTTGGATGTGCCGAGAGAAGTAGCACGCTGCATGGTATAGTTACCACTGTTCAGGAATTTTGCGACGAAACCATCTGCAAGACCACCCTGGAATGAAGGAATAAATGTACCTGCAGTATAGGGGAAATCTGGACTGTTGGTACCGCCACCAACATATAAATGGGTCTGCCCTGTATCGAGCGTAAGCACATAGGCAGCATCGTCACTATTGCCCCCCAAATAAGTACTCCATGTAAGGGTCTGCAAATTTGGTGTGAGCTTGAAAACGACACCGTCCTGCAGCCCTTTGAGGGTGCTTTGTGTTGCATTGGGCGTAACCGGAAAATCGGGAGACTTAGTGTTTGCAGCAACATATACATTACCCTGCTTATCTACTATTACCTCGCTACGGGCATCATCGCCATAATTATATTTCAAGCTGCCGGTAACCACTTCCTGGCTGTTATAGTTAACACCGTCATCGTGCGAGCCGCCGATATAAGTAGAAGCCAACATTGTTGTACCGGTAGAATTGAGCTTTGAGACAACAAGGTCAGCACTATCGTTGTATGTAGGATCGTAACAGCCTGCAGTAACGGGATAGTTGTTGGAATAAGTACGCCCTACTATCACAAGATTGTCGTTCGCATCGACAACCATACTGTGCGGTTGTTCGTTGTCGGCACCGCCGATATAGGTTGCCCATATCCTGTTGGTACCATCGGGAGAAAACTTCATGATGCCCATATCGCATGCATAGGGCAAACCAACATTCATATTACCGCCGCCATATGTGGTCTGGAAGGCGCCGGGGGTGACGGGATAAGCACCATTGAGAAAAAGGCTCACGATACCACCCGCATAAAAATCGCCCTGGGCATCGTAGGTGGCCGTATAGCCAAAATTATCAGCAGTAGAGCCTGTGAACGTAGCAAATACAACCGTCGGGTCGATCACAAGGTTGAGGGTATGGTTGTAATCTTTGGGGAACTTATATGTGATCCGGTCATCCTTTAATTTGTAAGTACAGGGTACTTCTATGCGTTGCCCATTTATGTACTGGTATGCAAAAGGCTTCAACTCCGTAACATCGCCAACGGAGGTTTTTATGACCAGATCTCCCGACTTATTGACATGCAGCCCATCAGCACCAACATAGCGCATCCTGAGCTGGGCAGGATCGGCGCCAGCAGTAACTATGAATTCATATTTTATTGAGCTTTCTTCAGAAGAAACGTGCATGTTGATGCCGTTATAGAGGTTGGTATAGTCGAGCGCGAGAAAGGGATGTATGCCTGTTTTCCATTTTGTAGAGTCATTCCCTAAAAAATAGTTGTAGTACGTTGCTTGTTCTTTACTGCCGGTTATTTGCGCATCATTGGCCCCTTCAAATTCCATCCGGTATTCATGAAATTTAAGCACCTGGGGCTCTGTAGTATAACCGTGATGATATGCTTCGACCTTATCAATATTGGCATAATCGCCTAAGAGGTAAACAAATTCTTTGGGCAACAGGAACACCTCACCCCTGCCTGTCTCGGCCTTGTATTTGAACGGGCCATCCCACTGACCCCGGTTCTCAATGAAATGTATAGGTGCGGTTGGGGTAGCTTGTGTCACCATAGGCAACAAGAGCAGCAATGAAAGTAAGAAGTAATGCTGTTTCATTTTGCGTACAAATATTACATGAGTTCCCTTTTATTCCTTTATAAAGACAGACAATTTTAGGCCCGGGTTGAGCAGACCTATAAAACATCAGTAAGTTATGAAAAATATGTTAAAAAACATTATCCCGAAGCTGAAAATGAAAAAAATCAGCGAAATGGGCGAAAAATGGGGGAGAAAAGGGCAGGAGGATGGTAAAAGCCATCCCCTGGCAGGATAAAAAGGCGCCCGGATCAGTTACAGATCTTATCGGCACAGCAACTGCTGGCAAAGGCATCGGGTTTGGCCTTGAAGGCAAAACCCATACCCAGAATGTAGCCCATAGCTTCGCGCAGTGCCTCATTACTTTTAAAATTGGGGTTGGTATTAATGTCGGCATGCACTTCCATGTCCACATCATACTCATTGAACAGATCGCAAAGCTCATATGCGATCTCGATACTGCGCGCTACCTCAACAAGCATGCGCTCCTTGATGGTAAAAGGCTGCCTGGTCTTCTCGTTGCAGATGTACATGAAACCTCCATGTTTCTCTCTCAAGAAAACAATAACGGTGGCGAATTCCGTTTCGCCACCGCGTACCTGGGAGTCGGTCCCGATGCAGACTTTCAGGTGAAAGCCGGCATTTGTCTCCCGGACGATGGCGTCCTCGACCGCATCCTTCACAGGCTTACGCAGTGGTTCCCCATTAAACGTTCTCCATAACATGTGAATAAAAAATTTGGTATTACTAAAGTTACACACAAATTTGTTATGACAATATTAAGGGAGGGTTACTATCATATGAAATACACATGTTATGCACAGGTTGTTAAGATGGGACAACAAGTTGTAAGACAAGCGTGGCACATCCAAAAAGATGTGCCACGGTATGTTATGCAGTATTTTCTTTCTTATAAAATCATTCTCCCGCCAGTAACACCTGCCAGGCTTTGTCGATCTCGTGGCGCTGCAGGAGGTCGCGGGCGTAGGTGTGCAGGGCATGGTGGCGGCCCGATTCATCATTTTCGTAGGTGCGCATGATCTCCGTGAGCCGGTCGTCATATAGCATTTCGCTTATCACCGGTATAGCTGCGCTGTTACCCAGCATACCCAGATCATTACCGGTGAGCACAGGGCTATTGCGGATGCTTACCGGCAAGGCATCGATGCCTATACCTAACCGGAGATTGGGCTTGGGCACATCGAATACCGCGGAGCCTGAGGCACGACAATAATGGTCGCCACCCATACGAGCAACGAGGTCGATCTTGTGCGGGTCTATTTTACCATTCTCATCAAGTACCTCATCATTAAGGTGCATGCAAAGTATCTCGCAAATAATAAGGTTCCCTGCGCCACCGTTTTGCCCGGTCTCGATGACCTGTAATACCTTACACTCGAACTGGGCGGGCGATTCCTTAACCCGAAACGGTTTGACAAATTCGGACGCAACAGGAGTAAAACCTGACTTAATAAATTCATTGACACCACGGGGATATTCACAACTGGCCAGGCTGGCCTGCTGTACCATATCGTAACTCACCACATTGACCACCACTTCTTTATTGGCATATACATTTTCGAGGGTGTGCTTCACTGTATTATCCCGCACACGGCGGGCGGGAGAGAACACGAGGATGGGAGGATTGCTGCCGAAGACATTAAAGAAGCTGAATGGGGAAAGGTTGGGGTTCCCTTCGCTATCTATAGTACTGGCAAAACAAATGGGCCTGGGCGCAACGGCACCCAACAGATAGGCATGTAACTGGCCTGTTTTTATTTCTCCGGGAATTATTCTCATGCCGCAAAAATAACATGAATACGCTGCCCAAACACTATGAACATATAGACAAAAAATTTGCGGTGCATGATATGCACCGCAATCCCTTTTTAACTATTTGCTTCTGTGCCCGAATCCCGAAGGTCAAGAAGCTGAAACTAAGGTATGCAGCCTTGTGAATATTAAATAAAGACATAAGCCGAAACAGGAATATACCCGACTGAAACGGCAAAACCATCCTCATTAACGCGCTATCCAGCCTTCGGGATCGAGCTTGGTAGAGCCCTTGCCTACTGCTTTCCATATCTGGAAGTTGATCACGTTCTCGCCCTCATCATTAGTGCCTACGGTGCCTATGACCTGCTTGGTATGCACATTCTCACCCTCCCGAACATTAATGCTTGCCAGGTGGGCATATAGCGTAAAATAAACACCATGTTTTATCAGTACGTTCCAATCGGTACCCAGTATCTTGAATACTTTTGAAACGGTACCATCGAAAACTGCGCGTGCGGATGCGGACGGGCTGGTGCGTATATCAATACCCGAATTCTCGATCATAACGTTTTGCTCCACCGGGTGCGGGTGGGTGCCGAAATGATCGGAGATATAGCCCTTGGCTACCGGCCATGGTAATTTGCCCCTGTTGTTCTCAAAACTACTGGAGAGCGCTTCAGCTTCAGGCGTAAAAGCAAGGTTATAATCACCACCCGATCTTTTGGTGTTGTATTTATCTGAAGGCCTGTTGGATGTTTCCGTTTCTGTTTCGTCGTTGCTTTTAACCGGAGATTTGTTTGCTGCAACATTGTTATCGCCGGGACGAGGTGAATTATTGGTTATTACCTTGGGCTGAGCAGGCGTATTCCTTGCAATAGCTTCCTGCCGCTTACGCTCTTCTTCCTCTGCCTTTTTGCGTGCCATTTCGATCTCGCGACGTATGATCTCGCTGATGGCCTTATCCATCTGCCGGGTAAGGCGTTTGTTCTTCTCTATCTGCGACATCAGTTCCTTTTCCTTGCCCTTGAGCTGCTGTACTACATGGTCGGTCTCGCTGGTCTCTTTCTGCAATACCTGTTTTTCTTTCTCCTGGGCCATGAGGAGGACGTCCTTCTGGGTCTTCTGGTTATTGAGCACGCCTATCTGGTGCTCCAGTTTTGATTGGGTAAGTTTTATTTCCTCCACCTGGTCTACCCTGTAATCACGATATTTTTTCAGATATTTCAGCCTTTGCATGGCCTGGTTAAAATCGTCGGAGGAGAAAAGAAAGACCAGCATGTCGTAGGAATTGCGGTTTTGATACGCGTACCTCAGTGTCTGTGCATACCGGGTCTTCAAACGACTTAAGTTTTGCCGGAGCTCGGTCACAGTATTTGAAGAAGATTGGATGCTGTTATTGATCGCGCCGATCTCCTGGTTCATATTACCGATAAGGCGCTGGCGCTCAGCGAGCTTACTCTTCAGATCCTTAAGCTGGCTCAATGTGGCACTTTTATTTTGCTTGGTAGCATCCAGTTCCTGCTCTATCTGTTTTATGGATTCGAGAATGTTCTGCCTTTGTTTTTCCAACTCTGCGCGGTTAAGGGTCTCCTGTGCCTGCGGCTGTGGTTTCTGCTGCTGGGCAAAAAGAGCCAAACAGAAAAACATAGCCGCCGTCAATGTGATAATCCGCATGTAAATTTTTTGGTATAAAACAAAAATAGTCATTTCCCGTCTCGCTTTTCGCAATTATGGTACTTTTAGGACGATTTTAAAAGGATTTTTGCATAAATATCTATGCAGGGTTTTTTTATTGGCAAAGCTTTATTCATTTTTGTTGTAAAGAAATATTTATATGCTGTATTCAATGACCGGTTTCGGTAGGGCCGAGGCTACCATACATGGCCGGCAGGTAGTGGTGGAGATAAAGTCGCTAAACGGCAAACAGTTTGATGCCGCGACCAAGCTTCCCCCCATACTGCGCTCGTACGAGCTGGACATACGCAACCTGCTGAACTCCCTGCTTATGCGGGGTACGCTGGATGTGACCATAAGCGTGAAACAGGAAGGGGCATCGAAACCGATGACCGTGAATACAGGACTAGCTGCTTTTTACTATAACAGCATGAAACAAATAGCTGAACAACTGGGCCTGCAGCAGGAGCAAATATTACCTACGCTGATGCGCATGCCGGAAGTGGTGGCGCCGGAACAGGACCTGCTATCGGAAGCAGAGTGGCTGGAAATAAAAGTAGTACTGGAAAGCGCCGCCGGCGACCTGATGGAGCATAGAAAAAATGAAGGGGAAGCATTATATAAAGACCTGAACAAGCGCATACAGAATATCGAAGGTCTGCTGGAGCAGATAATACCCATGGAGGCACAAAGAACAGAAAAGGTGCGGAACAGGGTGCAACAGTCGATGAATGAAATGGTGGGTAAGGAGAACTATGACAAAAACCGTTTTGAGCAGGAGATGATCTATTATATAGAAAGGATGGACTTCTCTGAGGAAAAAACGAGATTGAAACAACATTGCATTTACTTTCATGAAACTATAGCCAAGGAAGGCATATCGAAGGGTAAGGTGCTGGGCTTTATTCTGCAGGAGATAGGCAGGGAGATCAATACCCTTGGCTCGAAGGCCAACGATGCTGCGATACAGCAGTTGGTGATACATATGAAGGATGAGCTGGAAAAAGCCAAAGAACAAGTGCTGAATATATTATAAAGTAAAAGAACATGCGCAACCGCTTATTTACATTACGCAACGCAGCACTTGCAATATTTGCATCGCTCCTGATGGCGGGCTGTATGCCATCGCCCTACTACCAAAGGGCCTACTCCGTACCCGGCAATACCTGGCAGAGCAGCTTTGTGCCCGATTATAAATTTGATATAAGCGATACGAGCGCTTCCTACAGGATGTTCTTCCTGCTGCGACATACGAACGCTTACCCTTTTTCGAACATCTGGCTTATAGTATCTATCAAGCAACCGGGTGACAGCAGCTTTACGAAGGTGCGTATAGAGATACCACTGGCTGAGCCATCGGGAAAATGGATGGGACGCGGCATGGGCGAAATATGGGAACAGATAATGCCTGTTGACTACCAGATGAATGCAGGAGGTATAAAAGGCTTCCTGAAAAAGAAAGGATCGTATGAACTGAAACTGGAACAGAACATGCGTGTAAACCCCTTACCTGAAGTACTGCAAGTGGGCCTGCGCGTGGAAAGGGACAGGGGCAAATAAGGCCAAATCTTTTTATCATGCGGATATTTACCAGCCTGCACATTTTATTGCTTGCCTACGTGGTAGCGGCCCTTGTATTTTGGGGCTTCAGCCTCGAAAGGCAAAGCATCAGCATTTTTGAGCAGCAGCGGATGCTGCTGGCATCGGATGTGGACAGTGTAAAATACCCGCAACTGTACCATCAGCACCTGGATGATCTTATACACAAGAAAGAGATGCGCACAAAACAGTACATCGGAGAAGGGACAACCTTCCTGCTGGTGATATTGATAGGCGCTGCTGTGGTATATTCTTCTTTCCGCCGCAGGTTGCTGCTATCGAAACAGCAGAACAACTTCATGCTATCGGTGACGCATGAACTAAAATCGCCACTGGCGGCCATAAAACTGAACCTGCAGACATTGGCAAAGCACAAGCTGGATGCCGAGAAGCAGGGCCGGCTGCTGGAGCGTTGCCTGCTGGAGGCGGACCGGCTGAATGACCTTACCGGCAACCTGCTGCTGGCATCGCAAATAGAGGGTAAACGGAATATACGATCCGCCGAGTCCTTCAATTTTTCGGAAATGGTGGAGGACAGTATTTCGGACTATGCCAGCCGCTACCCGAAAAGATTTGAAGAAGATATAGAGACCGATTGCCAGTTAACTGGCGACAGGACCATGCTGCAAATGGCCATCAATAACCTGCTGGAAAATGCAGTGAAATATACGCCCGAAGACAAGGCCATTACCATAAAGCTGAACCGGAAAGCCGACGCGGTGGTGCTACAAGTGATAGACGAAGGGCCAGGAATTGCTGAGGAAGAAAAAAGAAAGGTGTTCAACAAGTTTTACCGGATAGGTAATGAAGAGACCCGGAAAACAAAGGGCACCGGACTTGGCCTATATCTTACGGGTAAAATAGTGGGACAGCACAGGGGCAGGATACTCATAAAAGATAATAAGCCTCAGGGTGCGATATTCGAAGTGAGCTTACCTATTGCGTAAATCTTCATCAGTCATATCATCATCCACCAGCAAGGTTGCCAGTTCATTGCAGATACCAAAAGTTTTGCGATGGTATGGAGAGAGCCCGTTTAGTTTTATCTGCTCCCGGTGGAAAGGTGTGCCATAGCCTTTGTTATCATTCCAACCATATTGCGGCCAGCTCTCATGCAAGTTGTACATGTATTCGTCACGATGGGTCTTGGCCAAAACGCTTGCTGCAGCAATAGAAGCAAATATGGCATCGCCCCCGACCACACAGTGGTGGGCTATGCCGAAATATGGGGTGAACCTATTGCCATCTATTAATAATAATTCAGGGCGGAGGGTCAGCTGATCTACCGCCAGGTGCATAGCCTTGAACGAAGCTTTCAGGATATTAATGCGATCGATCTCTTCATGATCGACCATCGCAACGGCCCAGGCGAGGGCCTTACGCTCGATGATGGGCCTGAGGATATCTCTTTCTTCTTCGGTAAGCTGTTTGCTATCATTCAGCAGGGGATGGCGAAATGTTTTGGGCAGAATGACCGCGGCGGCGAAAACCGGACCGGCAAGGCAACCGCGCCCTGCCTCATCGCAACCTGCCTCCAATATGTCTTTCTTAAAATATCGCTTCACCCTGAATCAATGTTCTTCAAAAATAAATGAAAACACAATCGTAATTTTATATTAATGCCGGATATTTATCCCCAAGGGAAACTATAACAGAATGGCATTGTTTTTTAAGCAATTAAAAAACACAATTCCAAGACCATAACTATTCAAACAGCTTTGATATAACATGGAAACAAAATACCCGCTTTATGCCAGGATAGCGCTCATCCTGCTGGCTTTGGTCCTTTCCGTATTCATATTGTCCTATGCCAGCGGCGTGTTCATACCCATTGTTTTTTCTTTGCTCATATCCGCATTGCTATATCCGCTATGCAAATTTTTCGAGGTACGGCTGCATTTGCCCCGCTTCGTGGCATCGCTTATTTGTGTGCTTTTATTCATATTATTGATCGCCGGCTTCATTTACTTCATCACATTCCAGGTCGTTAATTTCAGTAAAGACCTACCCCATTTGCAACAAAGGGTACAGGAACTTCTTAATGATTTTCAAACCTGGGTGAACAATAAGTACCATATAGACAGTGAGAAACAGGTAGCTTACCTGGACAAATCGGCAACCGGCATTGTTTCTACTGCAGCCAATTCACTTACTACGGTATTCACCAGCGTAGCTACACTTGCCATATGGACCATCTTTGTATTTATCTATACCTATTTCATGCTGGTGCATCGGAGATTGTTATTGAGCTTTGTGCTTCACCTTTTCAGCCCCAAGTACAGAGTGCAGGTAAATGAGGCCGTAAATGAAACCCGTGGCATGATCAATAATTATGTATTGGGCCTGCTCACAGAAATGGTTGTCATAAGCATACTGAACTGCACGGTGCTTAGCATACTGGGTATCAGGTATGCCATATTATTAGGTGTGGTAGCGGCAGTATTGAACATCATTCCTTACCTGGGCATCTACACCGGCATGGCCATAGGTATGCTGGTGACCTTTGCCAACAGCTCTGCAACCCAGGCTGTAGAACTTGCCATAGCGCTTATTGTTATCCATTTTGTGGATGCCAATATGCTGATGCCACGCATAGTGGGATCGCGTGTAAAAATGAACCCGCTCATTACCATCATTACCGTATTGGTAGGCCACCTGATATGGGGCATCCCGGGCATGTTCCTTTTCATTCCTATCATGGGGATCATTAAAATAATAAGCGAACGCGTGGAGAGCCTGCAAGCCTGGGCCATACTGATAGGCGTGGAAGAAAAGGATAAATAGTTCCATTTATCCGAAGCCCCTTTACGTTATTTTTTTCATTTAAAAAACCGTGAAAACACGGTTTTTTAAATGAAATGAGGAATCTAAATTGCAGTCAGAAAGAAAATGTAATTCACACCATTATATACGCTTCATTCCTTTCGATAAGAAGGGGGCGCTATCACGGCTACTCGGCGGACCTTGTCCGCCGATGGTTTTTTATACAGATGAATTATTGTTTTTATCCTGCTCGAAAGGCTGCGGTTTTGTTTTTGATTTAATAGCGAACTGCAATACCAGGAGGAGCAGTGCTACTATCAATGGGACCGGTATATAATACATTGGGGTAATGGCGCTTTTTTCTTTTATTGCTAAAAATTTTTTCTTCTTCTCTACTTTTTACCTCAAGCGCATTTTCCAGGCACAAAACAAATGGTAAAGTGCTTGTTTGCAAGTACAAAGATGGCACAGATAAACAGCGTGGAAAAATTTTTGAAAGCGTTTAACAGGGTATTTATATGTGGTTAACAATCCATTAGGAAACCAAAAAATACATTATATGTGGCTGCTATGCGGGACTGAATAACAGGTTGTTAACAAAATGTAAAAATGAATTATAATGACTGAATATCAACGTTTTATAAAGACGTCGATTCGTTTTTTACATACATAAACGTTTTTATGTAATGTGGGAATTGTGGAAATGGAATGGAAATTCTATTTTCACACTCCTTACCGTATCGGTACTGATACGGCCCTTCGCTTTCCGATCATTTATCCGTAATGGTCATTCATACAGAGGCAGTCATAGAGAGAAGTGAAATATTGGTAATAACTGAAAATGTCAACAAGCACCATGGATAATGGTAATGCTTCACAAGCCTCTTTCTGGACCGTAAAAAAATGGTTCTTCTTCCTGGCGATCTTTCTAGTGGCCTGGATAGGTTTGTACCTGTATGCCCATTATGTACGTAACGGGTACCAATATTATAGGTTCACAACTGAGCAACTACAACAGCTCAACAGGATACTATATCAAAAAGATATTACCGTCAATGCGGAAAAAGTACAGATAGTAGATAATACCATCAAACAAACGATATCGCCGCAGGGTGATACCCTATATGATACCTCGGTATATACACGTCCGCAGGCTGCCATAATACCCGAGCCCTCGATCTGCAATGACAGTTGCCGTATCAACAGGGCTATGTTATACATACGGAGCGAGTTTGATGACAAGATAAAGGACGAGCAACTCAATATCATACATGACTACCTGGGCTCGTTCAGCGCCCAGGAGGTGATATCATTTCTCGCCCAGATAAAACTGCGCGTAAAATGTTATTTCTGGCTCACCGGTGCATCGGTATACTTCGAGATGGTGTTCTGGGTGATCATCGGTGTGATATGCAGCAGCATCTTTGCCTTAGGCGACATGAGCCGAATGGGCAAAACTGCACTGGAAGGGAACGAGATACCTTACCAAGTAGCCAAATTGTTCTATGCACCATTCAGCACTATTGTGGTGTTACTTACCTACAACTACATAAAACACAGGAATGTAATAGAGGTAAATACGAACGAGGGCATGATCGTCTTTGCCTTTTTTGCAGGCCTATTCTCAGGCAGGCTGATGAGCCTGCTGGAAAGGGTGAAGGACGTATTGCTGCCGGAAACAAGGGGAGCCCAACAACCAACGCAAAGCTATATTTCACATACCATAAGTGCTGAGCAAAATGAGGCCAGGCCTGCAACCATGCCCGGCAGACGCGCAGCGGCTAATGAGGAAAGACAAACACCACTCTACGAAGAGCCGGAAATAATAAAGCAAGTAACCGTGGACCTAAAGCTGGATGCCAGTGGCCTGTTCGATGAAGAGAAAACAGAAATACTTGAAATAGGATTTGCCAATGCCGTGGTGACCCTGCATAATGTAAATGGCAAGGACATCATCACCGCGAGGCGAGTGGAAGAAGAGAACGCCTACTCCTTCGTGGCACAGGATGTAAAACCGGGTATCTACATAACAAGGGCAACACTGACCCAGAAACTTAGTGATGATTATATCATTAACCTCTTCGGAGAAAAAACTGCGTATATTACAGATGAGAACAATGGCGTGGAGCTATACATCAAAAAATACGAAGCAATAGACTGAGAGAGATAAGTTAACAAAAACTGTTTTTAAGGACTGCTATATGCAGTCCTTTTGTTTTGACACCAATAAGAAAGGGGCGGGTAAAGCCCCGCCCCGATCAGACCTATGCTATGATATATATACTCAATCCTTTAACTGGAATTTCAATTCGTGTTGACCTTTACTATCCACAAGGTTTATGTTGCTGTTTGTCATCAGGGATATGACCCAGTCCTCGTTCAACTCAGCAAGATGTGAATCTGTTGCCGAACTGATGTTTAAAATAAGCTTTTCGCCGCCATCCTCAGCTTTCCGCTGCCAAGTACCATCTATTGATAAGGTACTGCGTGTGGCGGCAAAAACACCGTTTGCACTGAAGGTAAATGTATAATCGGCAAAATCAGGGGTCTCGTCGGCCCCACCATTGGTGTAAAGGATCACGGTCCAATCGCCGGTAGCAGGGTCACCGACCGTGATCACCGGGTTATTAGTGGAGGGGAGTATGTTGCTTTTATGCGTGCAGGACGTAAAAACAAGTGCAATACAAAAGCCGGCCAAGGCGATAAAATTCTTCATATAATATGCTCAATATGAAAAGCAATATTAATGGTTTTGCAAAATTGGTTGAGTAACAAACATATGAAACTGGAAAATGTGCGGATGAAACGGGGCGCCTATATCATTAAATAGGGTATGTCAGCGAGACTTTGCTAACATACCCTACTTACAAACAATGATATTTATACTACTATTTCCCGATAAGATACCCTACTGATATGCCAAAGCTCCTGTTTTTGGTATCAAAAGCAGCATCGTTGGAGAGATTAGCGAGGCCCAGGCTATAAAAGATACGGACAAAAACGCCCATAGATAATTGGTAGCCAATATTAAAATTGGCTGCATAATCGAGCTTCTTCATATCGGTACTATCCGATCCGAAAGTGATATTATATGTTGAATCTGCTGCAGCTATGCCCAAAGCTGAGCCTGAAGCTACTGTTTTACCATTGAGCGCCATTGCAACACTAGGGCCAAGACCAACAAACGCATGCCCGGGGCCGAGCTTTTGCTTATATTGTATCCAAACAGGCACTTCGATATAATTAACTTTATTCTTTAAGGTCACGGCGGCTAAACCAAAGAAATTTGCTGACTGCGTACCACCTTTTGCACTGTAAAATATCCCCGGCTGCACAGCAATATGGCTTATGCCTATATCAGTAGTTATCCCTGCCCTGAAGCCTGTAACTGATGAGAGTGTAGGGGCAAAACCTGCGGTACCTGAACCACTATAGGTCATTTTATTAAAGCTGAGCCCTACTTCAGGCCCTATCTTAAATAATGCAAATGATGGTTGAGTCGTAATAGCGGCAATTCCAAGAAGTAATAATGCTTTTTTCATCTAAACGGTTTTTGAAGTTTTATAGTACGCCGCAAATATAGTGCCTAAACGTGTGCAGAAAGGAGTAATTACATAACTGTAAATTTCCGACATTTGATGCCGAGCAAAAAAGAAAAAGATGAGCAAGCATAAAGAACGCGGCGATGGCCTTGTTTATAGCACAAACAAAGAATACTATAACGACTACGAGGAAGAAAATGAAAGTGCCGACACGCTGGCAAAGGATAAGCAGAAACTACGCGTGGGCCTGGATACGAAACAAAGGGCGGGCAAAATAGTAACACTGGTAACAGGGTTCACAGGCAGCGAAGATGACCTGGAAACCCTTGGCAAACAACTGAAAACGAAATGTGGTACCGGCGGTAGCGTAAAAGAGGGCTCTATAATCATACAAGGGAACTATAAAGAAAAAATTATTGCATGGCTCCGGGAATGGGGATATGTATTAACCAAATGATAAGCTTATTTTTGCCCATAGATGCTACAGGATATACAAGTACTTAACGAAAAAGAAACCCGTGCCGGATTTGGCGAGGGTATTACAGAAGCAGGCCGCCGCAATCCTAACGTGGTAGCACTGACCGCAGACCTTGCGGGCTCGCTGAAACTGAATGAATTCATTAAGCTCTTTCCTGAGCGTTTTATACAGTGCGGTATAGCAGAAGCCAATATGATAGGCGTAGCTGCAGGACTGACCATTGGCGGTAAAATACCGTACACCACAACGTTTGCTAACTTTTCCACCTCGCGCGTATATGACCAGATAAGGCAGAGCGTTGCATACAGCGGAAAGAATGTAAAGATATGTGCATCGCATGCCGGCCTGACGCTGGGCGAGGATGGGGCTACCCACCAGGTGCTTGAAGACATTGGCATGATGAAAATGCTGCCGGGCATGACCGTAATAGTGCCCTGCGATTTCAACCAGACCAAAGCGGCTACTATAGCCATTGCTGAACATGAAGGCCCGGTTTACCTGCGATTTGGCCGCCCCAAATGGCCCAACTTTACGGCTGAGGACCAGAAATTTGAGATCGGTAAAGCGCAAGTATTGGCCGAAGGAAGTGATGTAAGCATATTTGCCTGCGGACATATGGTATGGCTGGCCGTGGAAGCCGCAAGGATGCTCGCTGAAAAAGGAATATCTGCCGAGCTGATCAATATACACACGATAAAGCCCCTTGATGAGGAGGCTATCATAAAGTCGATCAAAAAAACGGGCTGTATGGTGACTGCAGAGGAACACCAGATAAATGGCGGCCTTGGCGACAGTGTTGCTAATGTATCGGGGCGCGAGTACCCGGTACCTCATGAATATGTAGCCGTTATGGATACCTTCGGTGAAAGCGGGAAACCCATGCAATTACTGGAAAAATATGGCCTAACCAAAGAACATATAGTTGCAGCTGCGGAAAAAGCAATGGCCCGCAAAAAACAAAAAAGCTAAACAGAGCATGCTGAGGGGAGGAATAAGAACGGTGATGTTGGGAACGGTAATGACACTGGCAAGCTGCAGTCAGCCCAAGAGTCTTGTTTTCAAGGATGTAAAAAACTTCAGGTTGCACTCCATAAAGCTTACTGAACCGATCTTCGGGGCCGATGTGCGATTCTATAATCCCAATAAATACCCGCTGGTGCTGAAACATGCAGATGTTTCTATCTATATCAATAACAAGTATGCGGGTAAAGTAGCTTTTGACAGCACTTTTACTATTCCGAAGCGGGACACATTTTCGCTACCGGTAACGCTTGATGTAACCAAAGAGGGGGCTTTCAACAATGCACTGCAACTGCTTATGAAAAAGGACCTGCTGATAAAACTACAGGGTACGGCTAGGGCAGGACGGGGAACGGCCTTGGTCAACATCCCGATCAATTACGAGATTCGGAGTGACCTGGCATTATATTAATTTCCAACTACTTAAGGATATAGAAAAAGAAAAAAGGCTGCCGAGCAACACAGGCAGCCTTTTGGTTTATACAAAAACTACTAATGCATTTTACCCATAGTAGTCACCCTCTGCAATTATTGACGAAAGCATTATTAGTTTCGTTAGTACAGAGGATACATATTTTTTAAAATAAAGGAAGGGGTAAATACCCCTTCCTGCGATCTATAAAAATTAACCCATTTATATTAATGCAGGATATTGATCCTGGTGGTCAATTCATCGGTATCATTATTCAATTTAAGCATATAGGTGCCCTGTGGCAATGATGCAGTATTGATCACTGCTCTGTTATTAGCCTTTTGTGTGTAAAGCGGGCGACCAAGCAGATCGTAAACAGTTAGTGTAAAGTCACCCTTCACCTCTACCGCCACATTATCATTAGCAGGGTTAGGATAAACAGAAGCTTTCAGGTTGCCTTTTCTGATCTGCTGTACGCTCACCGGCATAATAGTGTTCAGTGTGGTATTGGTAGGCACATCACTGTTAAAATCGAAATAGATATGTGCAGTGTTGTTAATAGTAGAAAGGGGACCGAGATCTGGCCTGGCCTGGACACTGTACATCACATAACCATGGCTTGCCGCCTGGTTGGTACCGCTGTCCGGCAACATGATGTTCTCGAAACGGAAGATCACAATATTACCCGGCAGAATGGTGATAGAGACGGGATGACTGGCTGAAATAAAATGGAGTGTATTTATGTCAAGATTAGGGTCAAGGGTATCCTTTATGTTCACATTGATAGCAGGACCATTACCTGTATTTTGGAAATTGACAACATACGTAAGGTTCGTACCGGCTGCAATATAGCCCGGTGTCCCTGAACCTTTTGGCATAACATCTTTAGTATTAGGGTCAACCGCATTGGTAACCGGGCCGCAGAAATTATAAATATTGTTGGTGGTATCCGGGTCATGGTAGCCGCTGGCCGTATCTATTTGCGCCAGGTTGCATAGGGTATCGCCTAAGGTGGCATTCGTATCGCAGGCAACTGTTATCCCTGCTGCAAAAGCATGCCATGCATTCAGGTTAGTAAAATTCCATGTAAGTACATTGCCTGCAACAGTATTAGGGGCAGGTCCGGAGAAGGTATTCACATAACTTAATTGCGGGTCCAGTGTTACTGTCAATGAAGTATTGACATCTACACAGGCATTATTTGTGTTAGCATAGATATACATGATACTGTTGAAGCCCGGCCGGAAGGTCCATGCACTGCCGGATGTGGTAACATCAACGTCTGAGGTTGCACTACACTGATATGCGAGATCCTCGGTATAATTACCCCCGGTTACGGTAACTGTCTGCACACCGGCAGCCGGACAGGAAGGCGTAAAACCACCCCATGGTGAAGCTTCTTCAATATCATAGGTGAAATTTGTAGGAAGATCTATGCTGTAATTACCTGCGGTATCCGTGTACGTATAATAAACCGCAAGGCTATTTGTATTGGTGATCTTAACCATTTGATAATTGAACGGATCATCGCCGGCATCGTAAGTACAATTATTGTTATTGTCCACGTACAGCCTGCCTGATACATTTGCACAGGTGTCAGACACTATGAACGATTGTGTATACATGGTATCGGCCACACCTGTTGATGCCGTATAGATCAACTGAACTGAAAAAGTACCGGGCACGGTATAAGTGTGGTAATGATAAGTATTCAACGTAGGCGTGGCAACTATTTTATACGTAGTGTCGTAGGTATCTCCCCAATTGACGTAAACAGTAATAGAGTCACCCCCGGGGATGGGGCCTAATACGCTGTCGTGTGCAACCGCATAATGAAATGCCGGTAAATGACAAGTATTAAAAGTGCTATCCACAAAGCTTGATTGCGTGAACCCGATTATCTGCGCCCGACTATCCCGGGGACCAAGGCCGAAAAAAACGGCAATAAAGAAAGTGGTTAGTGTAAGTAATTTTTTCATGAGTAAGTGTTATCTGATTAAAAAACCTCCTTTATCAACAGACGATAGAATGGACAGCTCCGTTAGCAAAAAAATAAAAAAAGAGCCATTAAATGGCCCTCTTTATGTAACATGCTGTTATTTATGGTCTAAAATTCGTTCTTCCACATCATGCTCTCTACCGGTTTAATAGTACGGGTATTGTATTTAGCATTCTTCTTGGTATTGTACTTATTAATGATCTCGCCCTCTACCGGGAAATAGATGAGCTGACCGATGGGCATGCCTGCATATATCCGAACAGGGTGCACACATGATATTTCGAGCGTCCAGGTATTGCAAAAACCTACATCCCCCTTGCCAGCAGTGGCGTGTATATCTATGCCGAGGCGGCCTGTGGATGATTTGCCCTCGAGGAAAGGAACATGTGCATGTGTCTCTGTATATTCTTCGGTAACGCCGAGGTACAACATACCGGGTTGTAATACAAAGCCTTCAGGTGGTATCTCGAAGTGCTCCACCGGGTTATGCTTTTTGGCATCCAGCTCCTTGTCGATATAAGTAGCCAGATGCTTACCCAGGTGCACATCGTAAGAATTGGTACCAAGGTATTTGCGATCGTAAGGCTGTATGACAATGGTGCCCTTCTCTATCTCTTCAAGTATGCGTTTGTCGGAGAGTATCATGGGAACAAATATAGGAGGTTGCCCGAATAGTTGAATAGTTGCTAAGTTGACAGGTTGATAAGTTGGGGATATATGGGGGTAAGTTGATTAATAGAGCTTGTATCCTACCTTTGACGTATGCCTTTGTACAGGGAATGGAGCATTGAACATCATAGTCTTGCCGCTATATGGCAAATAGACGAACCGGAAAATTTTTTCAAAGAACGTACGGGGCTGGCTCCTGATATTAAATTTGAAAAGCGACGGATGGAACATCTTGCGGGCCGCTTTTTGCTGAAGCACCTTAAAGAAGATTTTCCGCTGTTCAACATAGTAGCTGACCAGCACGATAAACCAAGGATAGCCGATAATACCTATTATTTCTCTATATCACATTCATGGCCGTATGTTGCGGCCATCATCAGCCCGGAGCATGAATGTGGCATAGACATACAAACCTGGCATAATAACATTCAGAAGATACAGCATAAATTCTTGTCGGCGGAAGAGCAAAGCCTGTTTAAAAATGATCGCAGGATGCTTACTATGGCCTGGTGTGCTAAAGAAGCGGCCTATAAATGGCAAGGAAGGCGAGGTGTAGAATTTATAGACCATTTACCTATCATATCATTAGCGCCTGCAGAAAGCTTATATAACATAGAGATAATACCTAAACTGAGCGCTGAATCGGGTCAAATATCGTTAGAGTGCGGGCTGGAAGCGGATTTTTCCTATGCATTTGTGCGTAGTAGCATCATTATCTCCAACAGCGACGTTTAATTGATTTTTTTGTAATGTTTATTATTTGTTAGCATTTTTAAAAAAAATGACTGTTTGACATAAAATTATTTAGATTTGCACAAAATTTAATGTTATGTCATCACTACGTTACCTTGCAATACAGGAGCTGGCAAAAGAAGAAAAAAAAGTAACCGGCTATGGCGGTAAAAAGATCACTGCCATGTTCGGCAGCAATGTATTCAACGGGCGCACCATGCGCGAGTACCTGAGCGATGAGGCGTACAAAAGCCTGATGAGCTCCATTAAGTCGGGTTCGAAAATAGAACGCAGGATGGCAGACCAGGTTGCCGCCGGCATGAAGGCATGGGCTGAAGAACGCGGCGTAACCCACTTCACACACTGGTTTCAACCTCTGACGGGAACTACAGCAGAAAAACATGATTCGTTCTTTACTATAAAAAGCGATGGAACAGCGATAGAATTATTTGACGGTGACGCACTGATACAGCAGGAGCCCGACGCATCGAGCTTCCCGAACGGCGGTATACGCGCTACATTCGAGGCCCGTGGCTATACGGCATGGGACCCTTCTTCCCCCGCCTTTATCATGGAGGCTGGTTCCGGTAAAACATTATGCATCCCCACTATATTCATTGCCTATAACGGCGAATCGCTCGACTACAAAGCCCCGCTGCTGAAATCGATAGCAGCACTGGATAAAGCTGCAGTAGAGGTTTGTAACTACTTTGACAAAAACGTCACCAAGGTAACCGCTACACTGGGCTGGGAACAGGAATACTTCGTAATAGATGAAACGCTTGCCAATGCACGCCCGGACCTGGTGATGTGCGGTCGCACCCTGATGGGCCATGCGCCAGCAAAAGGTCAGCAATTGGAAGACCACTACTTCGGCTCAATACCCGAACGCGTGTATGCCTTTATGCAGGACTTTGAGCAGGAAGCTTACAAGCTGGGTATACCGCTGCGCACCCGCCACAACGAAGTGGCCCCGGCACAGTTTGAGTGTGCACCGATATTTGAAGAAGTGAACATAGCAGTGGACCATAACACCCTGCTGATGGACATAATGAGCAAGGTGGCCAAACGCCATAAACTGAAGGCCTTGCTACATGAAAAACCCTTTGACGGCGTGAACGGCAGTGGCAAACATAACAACTGGAGCCTTGCTACAGACACTGGCGTAAACCTGCTAAGCCCGGGCAAAACCCCACGCACCAACCTGATGTTCCTTACCTTTTTTGTGAACACCATCAAAGCGGTGCATGATCATGCCGACCTGTTGAGGGCAGCGATCGCATCGGCGAACAACGATCACCGCCTGGGTGCTAACGAGGCCCCCCCTGCTATCATATCTGTGTATATCGGCAAGTTCCTGACCGATGTGCTGAACGAGGTGGAAAGCCGTGTAAAAGACAAATTCAGTGAGCAGGACGAGGTGATATTGAAGCTGGATATACATAAGCAAATACCAGAGCTGCTGATGGACAATACGGACCGTAACCGTACCAGCCCGTTTGCATTTACCGGTAATAAATTCGAGTTCCGCGCCGTTGGTTCCTCTGCAAACTGTGCCTCACCCATGATCGTACTGAACACGATAATGGCAGAAGCGCTCAGGGGTTTCAAAAGTGAAGTGGATGCGCTGATAGAAAAAGGCGAGAAACGCGAAATAGCCATCATGCACGTATTGCGTGACTACATCAGCAAATCAAGGAACATACTTTTTGAAGGTGATAACTATAGCGAGGCATGGGCTGAAGAAGCTAAACGCCGCGGACTAAACAACTTTAAAACCACACCCGAAGCGCTGGATGCCTATGTAACCGAAAGGGGTAAACAAGTATTCTTCAACAATGGCATCTATACAGAGCGTGAACTGGAAGCAAGGCATGAAATAATGCTGGATGACTATGTGAAGAAGGTGCAGATAGAAGCCCGTATGATAGGCTACCTGGCAAGCAACCATATATTACCTGCAGCAGTAGAATACCAGAATGTACTGGTGAAAAACATAAAAGGTCTTAAAGAACTGGGACTCGGTGAAGAAAACTATAAGGCACAGCTAAACCTCGTGAAGGTAATGAGCGGGCACATACAGAACATAAATGACAATGTAGAAGCGATGCTGCAGGCCCGGAAAAAAGCCAACAATACCGAAAGCATGCATCAACGCGCTGAGATGTATTGCAACGAAGTGAAGCCTTTCTTCGATAAGATAAGGTACCATGCAGATAAGCTGGAACTGATAGTGGACGATAAAACATGGCCGCTGCCCAAATACAGGGAGATGTTATTCCTCCGCTAATCAAAAGGACGGTATAAAAGGAAAGCCCCGCTGTTAGCGGGGCTTTCCTTTTATTAAATACTTTATTATCAAAGTTTAGCTTCATTGGTTTTAGCTACCACATCTTTAATGATCGCATCCAATTCAGCAGCAGCTTCTTTGACACCCTCCAGCACTTTTGCATTTGCGGGATCGCTGCTGTTACTTGGGTCGAGCAGCTGGGCCAGGCCGAGAATGGTCGCTACCGGCCCACGCACCTGGTGTGACTGTATCCAGGCGATCTCGTTCAACTTTTCGTTCTGCTCCTGTATACGTATCATATGCTCCTTTTCAGAGGTAATATCCCGGGATAAGCAGTTGACCGAAATAACATTGTTGTCCTTATCATGAATAGGGTTAAAGCGGATCTCCTCATAGACCTTGCTTCCATGCACCTCGTCTTCTTCAACAACAGAAAATGTTTCTCCGGCAAGAGCGCGACGATAATAAGCATGCCATTTTTCTACTTGTTCCCTTGCAAAGTCATCAGTAGTGAGTTCGCTATAATGCTTTCTGTATTCTGTTAAATAGACCACACGGTCGTAATATGCCTGGTTAGCAGAAATAGTTTCCATATCGTCATCCACCAGCCAAATAATGTCGCGGGTATTATTGATGATAGCCCTGAGTTTTTTCTCTTCATTGATTATCCGGTCATTCAGTTTGGTCTCTTCAGAAATGTCACGGGCAAAGACGCTGACACCAAGCACTTCGCCTGCTTCAGAGAATATGGGCTTGAAGCGTTTTTCACGATGGTGCTTTGTATTCCCTATCCGTTCCTCGTCTACAACCAAAAATGTTTGCCCTGACAGGGCTCGTTTGAAATATCCCTCCCATTTATCACGCATTTCCGGGCCAAAATCGTCCATCAATATACTATCACCTGTACGTAATATTTTGTTGGTAAATGAATAGACGAAATCAACAAAGGGCTGGTTGACCTGTATGATGCGCAAATCGCGATCGACTGACCAAATAAAATCGCTTGTATTATTGATGAGGGCACGAAGGTTATGCTCGCTTTCGCGTGGGGCATTTTGCAATTCCTTTTGTTCTGTAATGTCCCGGAAATAGATCGCCAGCCCATTTTTCGTAGGATATGCATTGACGAGCACCCACCTGCCAATGGCAGGTGAAAACTCTTCGAACCTAACCGTGGTCTGCTCATCCAGGGCCTTTTTTAGCTGGCCATAAAAGCTAAGTTTACGGCCGTTGGGAAAAATGTCCCAAATATTCCGCCCCAGCAGCGCCTCTTTCTTTAAGCCATAAAGCTTCAGCGCCTCCGAATTGGCATGAGTGAAATTGAAGTCTTTGTCGAGGGCAATGAAATTGTCGGTAATACTTTCGAAAATGTTCTCTACCTCTTCTATCTTTTCACGAAGGTCATTTTCGATAAGCCGCAGATCTGTTACATCGCGCGAAATGCCATTTACCGATCGTGGGACGCCATCAGCATCTTTTATAACGGTACCTTCTGATGAAATGTAACGTATCCTGCCCTGCTTATCAAAGATGCGGTACTCTATCTGGCCCCTGCCTTCTTGCAGGGCCCGTTCAATTCCCTGCCGCATCTTCTCGTGGTCATCGGGATGTATGTTCTCATACAGCGCGCCACAGGTGCCCAGGTATTCCTCGGGCTTATGTCCATAAATTTTTTCGCAGGCTTTGTTGATATAGGTGATGGTCATGTCCGGGAGGCTCCGGACCCAAACGACCTCGTTCATAGATGAAAGTGCTTCGAGCAACCGGGCGTTCACAAGATTACGCTCCTCTCCTTCGCTATCATGGGGGTGGGTGGGATTTTCCATTAATCTATCCTCTCTTGGTGTTGAATGTAACTTAGCGAAAGTAGTAAATTAGTTAAACATTAAAGGTATCAATATCGCCTCATTGTATTAGCATCAAAAATGTTTAAAAAACTGATAAACAATGATTTAATTTTATTTTGAACGTGAATCATACCCCTGTGAACAAAGCAGTGTTCTGACGGACCACCCAAATGTCTTGTGAATGACAATATCGTTCTGAAGACCGTTTATTATACGCGGGATACATATAATAAAATCAACACTGGCATAAAACCTGTTGTCATCGTGGTGGCTTTTAAGTTATTTTAGCATCAAAATAAGATCGTATGAATAAAGTGGTTGCCAATGCAGACGAAGCGATAAAAGACATTAATTCCGGAGCCACCCTTATGCTCGGCGGGTTCGGGCTATGCGGTATACCGGAGAATTGCATCGCGGCGCTGGTAAAAAAGAACATTAACAACCTGACCTGTATATCGAATAATGCAGGTGTGGACGACTTTGGCATTGGCCTGATGCTGCAGAAAAAGCAGGTGAAAAAAATGATCTCCTCGTACGTAGGCGAAAACGCTGAATTTGAAAGACAATTGCTAAGCGGGGAACTGGAGGTGGAATTGATACCCCAGGGCACCCTGGCCACCCGTTGCATGGCCGCCGGGTATGGCATGCCTGCTGTGTACCTGCTTGCAGGCTATGGCACCGAAGTAGCGGAAGGCAAAGAAACGAGAGCGTTCAACGGTAAGAATTACATACTGGAGTATGCTTTCGACGCTGACTTTGCTATTGTAAAAGCATGGAAGGGGGACACTATGGGTAACCTCGTTTTCAAGGAAACGGCGAGAAACTTCAACCCCATGATGGCCATGGCGGGGAAAATAACGATAGCAGAAGTGGAACACCTGGTGAAACCGGGAGAAATAAATCCTGACCATATACACGTACCGGGGATATACGTAAACAGAATATTTGAAGGGGACCACTACGAAAAGAGGATAGAACAAAGGACGATCAGGAAACGTAGCTAATGTGGGGAATGCGACAATGTGGTGGAATGTGATATCTGAGTTGCCGGATGGCAGTAGATAAAACTAAATATTGGAAAATGTAAATGAATGCGAACAGATTTTTCAAATAATCCATTAGTAAAACATTGCATTGAGTTTGCACTAATGATCATTAGACAAGCAGAAGTTCTGGAAAGCAACAAGAAATACGTTATTGCAAAACAGCTATTGAAATGCGGAACTTCAATGGGCGCGAATGTAATGGAAGCTCAAAGTGCAGAAAGCAAAGCCGATTTTCTGCATAAATTAAAAATAGCTGATAAGGAAGCCCATGAAACTGGTATTGGCTGTATTTGTGCAATGAATCCGAAGGGCATACATTGGACAGCGCAATACAAGAAAAATTAAATGAAATTATGCGCTTGTTGAACGCAATAATAATATCATCAGGTAAAAAAGAATCACGGATATAATAAACAGGACAACGATTGGTGCACATTGCCGCATTCCATCACATTGTCGCATTTTTTTAAAATTATGGCACTTAATAAAGAACAAATAGCTCAGCGCATTGCTAAGGAATTGCTAGATGGTTACTATGTGAACCTGGGCATCGGAATACCTACACTGGTAGCCAATTACATACCTGAGGGTGTGAACGTTGTGCTGCAAAGCGAGAACGGATTGCTGGGCATGGGCCCATTCCCATATGAAGGTGAAGAAGACCCGGACCTGATCAATGCGGGCAAACAGACTGTAACTACACTGCCGGGGTCTGCGATATTCGACAGCGCGATGAGCTTCGGCATGATACGCGCGGGGAAGGTGGACCTGACCGTGCTGGGAGCTATGGAAGTGGCGGATAATGGCGACATTGCCAACTGGAAGATACCGGGCAAAATGGTAAAGGGCATGGGCGGTGCTATGGACCTTGTTGCAGCAGCCAAGAACATTATCGTTGCTATGCAGCATACCAACCCCAAGGGTGAGAGTAAACTACTACCCAAATGCACACTACCCCTGACAGGCGTGAACTGCATTAAAAAGGTGGTGACCGATCTTGGTGTATTCGATATAACCGATGATGGCTTTGTGTGCATAGAATATGCACCCGGTGTAAGCCTTGACGAAATAAAAGCTAAAACAGCAGGCAGGCTGAAGATGGCGGATGATGTGAAAGAAATGGCGGTATAGCTTGACCGATATTGTTATATACCACAACGGGCAATGCAGCAAATGCAAGGGAGCACTTGAACTGCTGCAGGAGCAAAATGTACCGCACAGTGTACGCTGGTATATGACTGAGCCACTGACCAGGGAAGAGCTGAGCACAATCCTGGATAAACTACAAATGAAGGCTCATGAACTTGTGCGCACCAACGAGGCCCTTTATAAAAACGAGTATGAGGGCCGCAGAATAAGTGATATTGAGTGGGTGGAGCTACTCATTGCTCATCCCGAGCTGATGCAGCGACCAATAGCGGTAAAAGATGACCATGCAATAATTGCCCGGCCACCGGAGAAGATCCTAACTATTTTATAAATAATAATGCCCCGTATCAACGGGGCATTATTATTGCTGGTATTTCCTGAAAGCTTTAGTAAATTTATTTTCCCAAACAATCTGATAATGAGGTATTTCTTTATTTGTTTATGCTGCTTTGGCCTGCTGTGCAGTAACAGTGTGGAGGCGCGGAGGCATAAAAAAGAGAAAGAACCCACTATAGAGCCCGGCCCTGCCAAAACTGAAAAAGAACTCATAAACAAATTGGTGTATGTGCTACAGTATCAAGACAGTACTACATACAGCACCCTTTTCCCTTCGTTCGACACGTTGTGGAAAACCATTATGCAGTTCAGGGACACCAATGCCATGGCGATGAATGAAGTGGGCCATCTGGTACGCAACGCAGGGTTCATTAAAAACTATGATCCCAACTTTAACCCGAGGATAATGCAGGAGTTCAAGTCCATCATGATAAAGGGCGAAGACTCTGAGGTGCACTGGGAGCATATTGTATTGGTACGCTATGAGTTGAAAAAAATGCTATTGACGCGGGGCAAAATAGGTTATGACAAAATAGCCCCCCTGCGCCTGGAAGGTTATATTTTCTTCAAGGATATGCTGACGAGGGAAACCTTTGGTGTGGCCGTTAAGGATATACAGGTAATAAAAGGGATGTGGTACGGAGGGCACCTGGTGGACCTGCAAAGGGCCAGCACTGAAGACGAATACATTGCCAAAATGAGGGAGGAGGAACGGTGGCTCAGGGCTATGGTAGAGCAAGGTGTAGACCTGGACAGTTTCAGACGGGTAACAGACAGCATCATACAAGCAAGAAGGGCATTGCTGTTCGACTCATCGGCGGTGGTACGGCACAGGGAGATAGTGGACCGGAAATTATATACCGGCCTCTTTGACAACGAAATACCTGTAGTATTGTACATACAATACCTGAAGGGGCACTGTAAAGAACCCGTATGCTCGTATGCAGCGATATTGAAATTTGGCGATGAGGACGATTATATAAAGCTTATTGTATCGAGAACGCCGGATGGTAAATGGTCGTTCCTCGAAGAGCCGGACATAAGCAATATGGAGCTGACACTGGATGACAAAGTATATAAAGGCACCTGGCTATCAGCGAGAGACAAAACGGAATATGAAGTGCGCCTGAAAGAAAAACTGGGAGGGCGAAAAAGGATACACTTCCTGGATGAAACGCTGGACCGGTTATACTTCCAGCAAAAAAGAGATTAATTGTAGTTTATTATGCATGCAATGAAAAAAACAGGCAAGCATAGTATTAGCCCGCTTGTACTCACTTCCGCAGTATTGCTTATGATATTAAATATCATTCGCGTATTGCGGGTACCTATAACGCATGATGAAGGTCTTACGCACAAGGACTACATGAACTCCTCGTTCCTGGATATTATCAGCTTCGAGAAAGTGAGTGCCAATAACCATGTGTTAAATACCCTGCTGGCCAAATGCAGTGTAGCAATATTTAAAGACATACCCCTGTTTTTAAGACTTGACAATATATTGGCCCAGCTGCTCTATATGTTTTTTGGTTACCTCGTTTTATCCAAAATTTTTAAAGACCGCTTTATCATCTTTTTGGGCTTTTTGATACTTAATTTAAATCCCTTCCTGTTCGATTTTTGGGGCTTATGCAGGGGTTATGGCTTATCCATTAGTTTTATGATGGGCAGCATTTCTTTCTTTATTGTGTACCTCGTTTCAAGGTCCGGCAATCAATTAAAATATAGCCTGGCATTTGCAATCGCATCTGTATACAGCAATTTTGCCTCACTTAATTTTTACCTCGCCTTACTGATCACTATTCCCCTGAATGCATCTTTTTTAGACAATTCTTATAAAGGACTAAGTAAAAAAGAAGTGCGTATACTAATATTATCAGGTATTGTACTTGCTACACTAATCGCTTACCCCATCTTTAAGCTCAAGGCCGATCACCAGCTTTATTATGGCGGCGATAATGGCTTTATTAGCGATACCATACGTACATTAGTTGCAGACAGCTTTTTTATCACAGATACTAATAGCACTTTTGTGTTATTATTCAGCTATACAGTGGCCATAGCCCTGTTATGGATCACATACCGTAGTATCAAACTATATTTAAACAAGCCTGTAAACCGGCAACAACAAATAACCTTATGCCTTTCCCTGCTAATAATCATACCTGTTATAGCTACGATACTTCAACACTATATATTAGGTACCAAATTCCTGATCTCAAGAACTGCACTCCTTTTCCTGCCTTTATTCTTTCTATCCTTACTCACAGAACACCAAGGCAGCAAAAGTATCAGCAGGTATATCCTGCCGGTTATCATCAGTTTGGTTTCGCTGGTAAATTTTTGTGTTCACCTGAATATGAACACGACGTGGTCGTGGACCTACGACCGGTTTGATAGTGATATGATGAAAAGAGTGGTATACGAATCCGGGGCGCTGGGCCGTCCTGTGCGGCTGTATCCTTTTTGGATATTTGCGCCCTCACTCCAGTATTATGCAGAAACCCGCTATATGGGTAAATTTTACGAAATAGAGCATGATAAATCGGGGCCCCGGGCAGATACAAGTTTTGACTATTACTATATTTTAAAAGCACAAATGCCGCTTATGCCCTCAATTTATAAAATTGATACTATGTATGATGATAAATATGTGTTACTGAAAAAAAGATAGGTATATCAGCAAAACTTATCTTCTGATCGTTTATGAATTTCCGAAAGAAAGGATGCATCACTTACCTTTATATTGTTAACCAGAAACAAGTATGCAAACAACTATAAAGACTTTAGGAGAATTGAGACAAAGCGGGTATCAGCCCAAGACAGTAAAAGAAGAACTGAGAACTAACCTTATACGCTCGATAAAAGATAAATACAACCCATTTACCGGCATAATAGGTTATGAAGACACGGTAATACCGGATGTAGAACGGGCTCTTTTATCAAGGCACAATATACTGTTCCTGGGCCTGCGGGGGCAGGCAAAAACGAGGATGGCACGCGATATGGTGAACCTGCTGGATGAATGGATACCTATAGTAGCAGGAAGTGATATAAACGACGATCCATTCAAACCCATATCGCTATACGCGAGAGAACTGATAGCCGAAAAAGGAGACGATACGCCGATAACATGGCTGCACCGCAGTGAACGTTATGGTGAAAAGCTGGCCACTCCCGACGTGTCGGTTGCAGACCTGATAGGCGATGTGGACCCTATAAAAGCAGCCAATATGCGCCTGAGCTTTGCCGATGAGCGCGTCATACATTATGGTATCATACCACGCTCACACAGGGGTATCTTCGTCATCAACGAACTACCCGACCTGCAGGCAAGGATACAGGTATCGTTGTTCAACATACTACAGGAAGGTGACATACAGATACGTGGCTTTAAGCTGAGAATGCCGCTGGATATTATGTTCGTGTTCACCGCTAACCCGGAAGACTATACCAATCGCGGCAGCATTGTCACTCCGCTCAAAGACAGGATAGAAAGCCAGATCATTACGCACTACCCGAAATCTGTAGCTATCTCCCAGGCAATTACCGAACAGGAAGCCGATGTGTTACCGGAGCAGCAAGCACTTGTTACGGTACCCGACATCTGTAAACTGCTTGTTGAAGAAATAGCAATGGAAGCCCGCAAGAGCGAATATGTGGACCAAAAAAGCGGTGTGTCGGCGAGGCTGACCATTACAGCCTATGAGAACCTGGTAAGTACTGCCGAACGCAGAGCCCTGCGACATGGCAACAAACACACCATGGTGCGCATAGCAGATATGATAGGCGTTGTACCCGCGATAACGGGGAAAATAGAACTGGTATATGAAGGGGAACAGGAAGGGGCTGCCAATGTATCGTACCGGCTGATAGGACAGGCTGTACGTGCGCTATTCGCACAGTACTTCCCCGATCCGCAATCGTTCAAACGCACAGGACGTGAGGCACAGAATCGCAAAAATCAGCATAATCCCTACCAGCCGATCATTGACTGGTTTGGTAAAGGCAATGATCTTGTACTGCTACAGGATGCCGACGATAGCACCTACATGCAGGCCCTGTACCAGGTAGATGGCTTGTATGGCGCAGTAAAACAATTTTACCCCAATGCAGACGAAGTGCAGGCCTCATTGCTGATGGAATTCTTATTGCATGGGCTATCAGAATTCTCACTCATCAGCAAGAAAGGCGTGGAAGCAGGTGGCTATTCTTTCGGTGATATATTGGGCAGTATGCTGAACATGAATTTCAACGCGGAAGAGGACGAAGACATCTAAGCTTAAAGTTTACCGGGGCCCAGGACCATAAAACCAGAGCCAAAATCGATAGCTACGCGCTTGAATTTTTCCAAAAGGTTATTGCTGAAAAAGCCTACGGCATCCTTACTTGCAAAATAGCCCTGTTTAGGCTGCACAACCAATTCAATATCGGTAGCATCAATGGTCCCATTATCATTTTTAACCGATATGGCATGTACTACCGGTAGCTTCATAGAACCGCCTATGCCGGTTGCCTGAAGGTATTCATGTGGTTTCAGGCTGGTATCGGCCGCTTTCAGCTTTTTGAACACATCTTCTGTTATGTTGATGTACACAGAGTTTGTTGGCAGCAGGCTTGCACCGCTATCATACCTGAGGTCGGTATGCACAATACCATTTATGGTCACGGAAGTACGGGGAATGTCATTATCCATTTTAAAGAATAAAAGCGGCAGGTCGGTGCTTTTGTTCATTTTCACTTTGAGGAAATTGATCTCGTGCTTTAGAAAGTCTATAGCCACCGTGTAGTGTTTCAGGAAGTCCATGCCCAGTATCCCGGCCAGCTGCTCATTATGCGGAACGATCATATGACCCATATCCTGCATGGTGATGGTGAGATCGTTAATGAAAGACTTGCCAACACCGAGCCTGTTTAGTTTAACTTTATCCGCCATCATTTTACCGGCAGTGCCTTCTACGGAATCCTTCGCTATCGACTGGAGCATTAATTTATCAGCCACAGCCTTATCAATCGCTGAGACATTAGCACCTGTATCCATAAGGAAAAGCAGGCTATCCTTATCGTTAACCGTAACCCTCAGGAAGATAAGACCTTCGTAATAGTCAAATTTCATTACCTGTGCATGCAGGGAATTTGCTGCTGTGACAAGCAGGCACAGGGATATAATGCAGTATGATATCGTTTTCCTCATTACAAAAATTAAACCGCTAAAATACTGATAAAACGGCTACAGATAAACCAATATTGTTTAAAAGCCTTCCGCGGCATGCTATTTATATATCTATGAAAAAGCAAGTCATGGAAAAAAGAGTTTTAGGCGTAATACTTACTTTATTGGGAGCTATAGGGCTGGTCCTTGCTGGGGTAAAATTCGTGACCCATGGTGAAGGCACCTATAACCTGAAATCGGTGGCCATGTATGGCGTCATCGGGCTTATCTTTTTCTTTGCCGGCATAGGCCTGGTGCGCAATACAAGAGACGTTGTAAAAAACAATGAACGTATCAGCTAATTGAGCTTCGCCAGGTAATAATCTGTAACAGCCTTCTGCCGCGTATGCGGGTTCAGGAATTCCGGAGTAAGTTCGGTCACTTTAAAACGCTGCATTTGTGTCTCGATAGTGAACGTATTGCCTGCTTGTCGCAATGCATCCAAACCCTCATTTGTTGTCAGTACATATTTTTTGCCTTTTACCGCATCAAGCGTCGTATCAATATCCACCATACTACCGGTATAAAAGGGCAATGAGTTAAGCGGATCATTGACCCGAAATGCAAGCATGCTAGCCGGAGCTATATTATGGGCCTTAACATACCGCCCCACACGGGAGCCTAACTGGAACTGAAGCAGGTTATAATAGAAATGGTTGGTAAGGAGCACATTGACTATTATAATAGCTGCCGTACTACTCCATAACATTTTGTGCTTAAGTTGCTTGCTGAACATCATATACGCCCATATAACAGCGAGCAAGGCCCACACTATGGTCCACAATACGCTGTTCCTGAAAACATAGAGTACAAAAAGTGCAGTACCGGCCACCAACAGGAAGGACGCCACTAATTGGATCGGCCTTACTACTTTGAAAAGTTTAGCATACTCGCCCCTAAAGAAGTCGCGCAGAAGTTTTGCCACCATTATGGCTGCAAGCGGGAAAGCTACAAAGATATAGTGGGGCAGCTGATACCTGGATGAGCCAAGGGCTATGTAAGTAAGTATAAAGCCACCGGTGGACAACCATTCCTGCTGTGGCTGCAAACGAAATTTTTGTTTGACCAATGTTACGCTATTCAGTACCAATGCCACGAGGAACAGAAATATCCAGGGCAGGAAAGACCAAAACATGTTGGATAACAGGAAGTCGAAACCGGCGCCATTGCTCCAGGGGCTTTCACCGGTAATACGACCAAAGCTCTGTGTCCAGAAAAAGAAGCGCAAGCCTGAAACATGCTGTAGCCCATTTACCGTCTTTTCCGGGTGCATGTCGAACTGCTGGTACAGGCCAATGCTCATTGGTATCAACAAAATGCCGACAATCACCAGGTCAACCAAATGCCAGGGATTGAAAATATTCTTCCAGCTTCTTTTCAGCAGCCAATCACTACCAAACGCGAAAACGGGCACCAGTAAAGCAATAGGTCCTTTGGTCATCATACCGCAGGCAAGGGACAGAGTACCTAACAGCACATATTGCCACCTTCGCTGCAGCTCACATTCCTTTATAGCCCATATGGCCGTTATCACCCAACTCATCAGAATAGTGTCGCAACGTATATCGTTGGTCATCAGGAACATGCCCTGGCAGGTACCTAATATAAGTGCTGCCATCCTTGCCGTTTCCTCATCGTAAAGAAGTTTGGTCAACCGATATACTGCATATAATGCCCAAAGTGCAAAAAGAATAGAAGGGAATTTGTAGCCAAAATTATTTACGCCAAACACCTGCATGCTGGCAGCACTTACCCAAAACAGGAACGGGGGTTTATCAAGATAATCCATCCCCCTGTCGTAGATATGCAGGTAGTCTCCGCTAACGGCCATCTCGCGACTTATCTCTGCATATTGAGAGGCATCAACATCCATAGTATCGATACGAATGGCTGAGAAATAAAGCACTGCAAGTATTATGAAGACCCAAAAGGGGACTTTTGGCATAGCAATAATTTTATGGGAACAAAAATAGTTGCAATTTTATCGAATGTTGCACCTTGAGCATTTTCATTTTGACCTGGCATTTGAATATCCTTTTACCACATATAAAGGGACCAAGACCGTACAACCTACATTTATCGTATCCCTTGGGCTTGGCCCGCTTAAAGGATATGGAGAAGCCCCCGCAATAGCCTATTACAACATTAGCGTAGAGGGCATGCAGGCAAAGCTGGAGGAGAAAAGAAAAATGATAGAGCGCTATGCGCTCACCGACCCTCACCGGTTCTGGCACTTCCTGCACCACCTGCTACCGGGTGAGCACTTCCTGATAGCAGCACTTGACATAGCAGGTTGGGACCTGTTCGCGCAACTGAGACGACAACCTTTATACCACCTGCTGGGCCTGAAATGGGAAAACCTGCCCCTGACGGATTATACTATCGGGCTGGGTACTGCTGAAGAAATGGTCGCAAAAATGAAGGCTAAACCCTGGCCTACCTATAAGATAAAAATGGGACGACCCGACGATATTGACCTGCTGAGTGCCCTGCGCAGCAACACAGATGTTCCTTTTAGAGTAGATGCCAATGAAGGCTGGAGCTTTGATGAAGCCCGGCGTTTAATACCTGAATTGCAGCAGCTAGGGGTGAGCCTGGTAGAGCAGCCACTGAACAGGAACGAGCACGAAGCAATGAAAGAGCTAAAACAGGTATCGCCCCTACCCCTGTATGCGGATGAAAGTTGCCAGACCGAACAGGACGTAAGCAAATGTGCAGAGGGCTTTCATGGTATCAACATTAAACTGACCAAATGTGGCGGTATAACACCGGCAACAAGAATGATAAAAGAGGCCCGCCAACTGGGACTGAAAGTAATGACAGGCAGCATGAACGAGAGTACCATAGGGTCTGCCGCTATAGCACATCTATCGCCACTGCTTGATGAAATGGATGCCGATGGCCCACTGTTGTTGAAAGAAGATATAGCAGAAGGTCTTCAATATGATGAAGGACGTATATTGGTCAATAACAGGCCGGGGCTGGGTATAAGGTTCTGGGGGCAAAAGAAAACTAAATTGATAGGCTAATCAGTATTTTTGGACGGATGCAGGTACAACGAAACATTTCTTTAAAACCATATAACACCTTCGGGATAGATGTGCCCGCTGAGTACTTTCTTGAAGTCAGCGATACTGCACAGCTTGCAGCCTTAAGTACAGACCATACGTTACCCAAAAGGAGACACGTATTGGGCGGAGGCAGTAACATATTACTTACCCAGGCCGTCAGCGGCCTTGTGTTGCTGAATAAACTGCAGGGGATACGTGTAGAGAGAGAAGACGAGGATCATGTATGGCTGAATGTAAGCTCCGGAGAAGTGTGGCATGATCTGGTTCTATACGCCATAGATAATCAACTGGCCGGTATAGAGAACCTTGCATTGATACCGGGCACCGTAGGTGCCGCGCCCATACAGAACATAGGCGCATATGGAGTAGAAGCAAAAGAAACGATAGAGAGCGTTCACTGCTGGCACTGGGAAGAGCAGGAACTCATCAGCTACAGCAATGCCTCCTGTGGATTCGGTTATCGCGACAGTATCTTCAAACATGAATTAAAAGACAAAGTATTTATAAGCTCTGTGACCTTCCGCCTGAACAAAAAGCCTGCATACAATACCAGCTATGGAGCAATAGAGCAGCAACTGGAACAAATGGGCGTGCAGGAGCTATCCATAAAAGCGATAGCCGAAGCTGTGATAAGCATACGCAGCAGCAAACTACCCGATCCTAAAAAGACAGGAAATGCAGGCAGCTTCTTTAAGAACCCAACCATTAACTACGAACATTTTGAACTGCTGCAAACCAACTACCCGCATATTCCCTCTTACCCGGTAAGCGATACAATGATAAAAGTACCGGCCGGATGGCTGATAGAACAGTGTGGCTGGAAAGGTGTAAAACACGGTGATGCAGGCGTACATGAAAAGCAGGCATTGGTAATAGCCAATTACGGCCATGCAAGCGGAAAAGAAATATGGGCGCTATCAGAAGAAATATTACGCTCAGTCAAGGAACGCTTTGGCATTGTACTGGAACGTGAAGTACAAGTATGGTAAATTATGTCTGCGTTAGTAAGGGCAGGCGTATGTAGAAGGTAGTGCCTTTGTCCTCTTCTGTATCGAACCATATCTCGCCCTGCCAGAACTCAATTATCTTTTTGGTCATGGCAAGCCCCAGGCCTGTTCCGGAAGTCTTCGTTGTAAAGTAGGGTTGGAATATACGTGCGGCTACCTCGCTATTGATACCGTGGCCGGTATCGGCAAAAGAAATAATGGCATGCCCATCCTCCTTTTGCAGCACCACCTTTATACTACGGTTCTCGCGGCCCTGTAATGCCTGCATGGCATTCTCGAGCAAATTGGTGAACACCCGCAGTAACTGGCTCTTATCTGCATAGATGACCAGTTTTTCACCCGGCTTTTGCAATGTGGTATCTATCCCATCTTTATTCCTGTATAGCTCTACGGCCGACACCAACAGGCTGTTCAGTTCCAGCTCTTCCGGCCTTGCCTCCGGCATCTTGGCAAAGTTGGAAAACTCAGAAGCTATATAAGACAGGTTGTCTATTTGCTCTATCAATGAGGCAGATACGCGTTTTGTCAGTTCTTCAACATTGGGGCTTTTGCTGCTGAGCGCCTGCTGCAGGTATTGAATATTGAGCTTCATAGGGGTAAGCGGATTCTTGATCTCATGTGCCACCTGTCTTGCCATCTCACGCCAGGCCATCTCACGTTCGCTTTGGGCCAGCAATGCAGCGTTCTCTTCCACCTTCTTTACCATTTTGTTATACTCGTCCACCAGCTTGCCAATCTCATCGTTATAGGGCCATTGTATACGTTCGTTGCGGCTTAGGTTCAGCCTGCCGAACTGGCTGATGATGATGTTGAATATATTGGTTATCCAACGGGTAATGAGTACTGTAAATATGCTGGAGATAAGGAAAATGAATGCATACAGGTTTATCAGGGTAACAATGATGTTGGAGATCTGGTAGTCAAGGTCGCGCTCTGAAGAAAAGAATGGTATGTTGATATAACCTATCGTAGAGCCTGCTTCGTTACGCAGCGGTACATAGGAAGAGAGATAGGGCAGGTCACCAATTTTTTCCTCCTGCACCAATATGGATTTGCCGAGTATCAACATCTGGTGGTACGCATCAGGGCGTATGACCGGTGCAAGCAATGCACGATCATATATATCATCCTGCGAGGTTACTTCAAGCGAACCCGTGGAATTGAAAATATTGATGTCTACCTTCTGGTTATTGGCGAGCGTGCTGATGAAATACTTGAAAGCCGGTGAAACGGCTTCCACATTAAACAGCCCCTGGTTAGCAATGGCATTATCCTGGCGCAGGTATTCCTGTACACTTTGTTCTACCACCTCCATTATGCCTTCCAGTTTGTTCCTGTTGGTGTTCTTATACTGCGCTTTGAAAAAGTAAACCGTTACCAAACCTATGAGCGTAAACGATACCAACACGATACCCAGCATGGAGAAATGGATACGCCTGCGCAGGGTAAGCGCGATGATCCTGCCGGAATTTCGCGGGCGTATGAGGTAAGTAATATAGAGGCGGTACAGCACCAACAACAATATCACCAGCATTTGTATCCCGAAGACGTAAGAGAAGATAGTGATACCTTCGAGCAGCATGCTATGGTTATGCACTATGATCACAGTCTTCGTATCACTGTATTTGAACCATAGCTCCGAAGCATTGTCACGCGTATTAAAAACATACTGCGATGGTTGCATCATCGATGACTGGATCAATACCGGGAAGGGATAATCGCCAAACTGGTTGATCAGGCGATCGTTCACATATATGGCATAGGAATACTCGTCCTTATCCTGCGATGCTTTCAATGAGGCCGGCTGCAACAACTCAGGGTACACCGTACCCGGCGTAGCCTGCTTTAATGCCAGATCGATGAAGATATGCGCCGTGTCCTGCTGCAGGCTATCGTAAACTACGGGCATATAGGCAAGGTAGTAATGTTCATCCGGTGCAAACTCTTTATAATAAAGCGGCCCGGTGGATGCAGTCGCTTTGTTCACATCGGCCAATAAGCTGTTGTAACTGACGGTGTCTTTATTATAAAGAGGGCGGTTTTGCTTGTCAAAAAAGTACAGGCGCGCCTGATACTTGCTTAGCTGCCCCCCGAGATAAACAGCGCCGAGGTGTTCATTCACATCCCGCCCGCCCTGCGGTGTGGGATGGGTGAAAAACGCCTGTACCAACCTGTCCTTCTCTATATTCTGCGCAATATTCTGGAAGGCATACTCCGTTACATCATCGCGCTGGCGGGCAATGCGTTCAGCAATTATTCTCCGGGTATCATGCTCCTTGACATGCACATGATGGTATATGATACCGGAGCAGAAAGCACAGATAAATATGGCCCAGAAGAGCATATGCGGCGCAAAGAGATCAGAAACAAAGGCAAAGCGCCTGATGTCGAGGAATACGATCATTATGAGTATCCAGGCCAGCAGGCTGAGGGTAAAATGCCAGTTATCATTCTTCGTCAACAATGCGAATGGCAGCCCGAAGGCTATAACAAGCAGGTATTTAAGCCATTTATTTTTCAGTAGTTCCCCCGCCTGTATATTTAAAAAATAAACGACAACGCAGGATATGCCTGTAATGATCGTTATGGTGAAGAGGCCTATTATCGTATAGCGGTCTATAGAGTCGAAATGCGCAAGGTCGAAGGAGATATTGGAATCTATCACCAGGTTGTGAATGATATTGACAAACCAAAATGAGTAATAGACCAGGAGGAAAGAGAACAAAATACCTAACACGATCCTCAGTGCGCGGCTGGTGATATTAGCAGTAAGTTTTTTATATGGCGTGTGCCTGATGACAAAAACACTTATCCACAACAGGCAAAGCGTATTTAGCACAAGGTCGCCAAGCGATGGCAGGAAGGCACTTGAGGCATATAGCCTCGGCGAAAAGAAGGGTAGCAGATCAAGCGAAAAAGGTAAGCCGAAAACATATAATGCTGCCCGCCCCCCAATAACAATGACCAGGGTAAGTCCAAGCCCTTGCCAGAAACTTCTTTTTTGTGCAATGTAAATGGTTATCAACTGCAACCAGGATACCGTAGCAAACAAGGCAAAAACAAGCAGCCAAAGCATTATCATATCGGGTACCCAACGCGGAGTATCCTGTGGGTTGAAGTGCAGGTAAAACAATGGTTTGCCGGACGTATCTTTTACGGCATATGCACCTTTCAGGGATTTGTCAGATACCTGAGTGGAAAGCGGGATAAAGTCTGCCGCTTCGAAATGCGATTTCAGGTAATCGTTCTCAAAGGGATACTGCGTAACGATCGGGAATAAGACGAACAGGTGTTCATACTTCTTTAAATACGGCAGGGAAATAGAACGGCCAACATAATAACCCCGGCTGTACTGTAATAATTTGGGATCATTACCAGCATCGTTCCAGCCGGGCAGTATCTTATTATTATTCCAGAATATCAGGGTGTCATTATCGAAAGCGTATACATAAAATGGGAGCGATTGCAACTCTTTGACCTCATCAGTGCTGAGTGTTTGCGTGAAGGCCTGCTGCAGCAGGTCTTGCTTTTTCAGCAGTGCGCCAAGTTTTTGCTCCTTGGCATGCAGGTCTTTATTTACGAGCCCTGCCATAGCAGCAGGGTTATAAGCACGATTGTTATCAAAGAAATGCCAGCAGACAGCGGCCCATAAAAAAAGGCTGAGCAGCAACCATCCCCAATATGGATATCGCCTGAACATCTACGAGCGTTCCTGTAATTTTACTTTATTCCAAAGAGCATCCATCTCTGCCAGGGCCATATCATGCAGCAACTTGCCCTGCTGCTCTGCCATTACCTCCATTTGCTGAAAACGTTTGATGAACTTCTTATTGGTCAGCTCCAGCGCATGTTCAGGGTCCACTTTAATAAAACGGGCATAATTGACCAACGCGAACAGCACATCACCAAACTCTTCCTCAATATGTTTTTGATCCCCTGCCTCAACTGCCTCATAAAGCTCGGTCATCTCTTCATCCACTTTTTCTTTTACCTGGCCCAGGTGGTCCCATTCGAAGCCCACCTGCTTCGTCTTCTCCTGCAGGCGGAGCGCCTTGATAATGGCCGGTAGCGATTGAGGTATACCACTCAATACAGACTTCTTGCCTTCTTTTAGCTTCAGCTTTTCCCAATTCTGTTTTACTTGTTCTTCATTTTCCACACTTACATTTGCGTATATGTGGGGATGCCGGGCTACCAGTTTGTTACATACCCCTTCGATAACTTCGTCGAAGGTGAACTTGCTTTGCTCCGCGCCTATCTTACTGTAAAAAACGATATGCAGGAGCATATCGCCCAGCTCTTCTTTAAGACCAGCCCAGTTCTCTTCGCTGATCGCATCGGTGAGTTCATATACTTCCTCCAGTGTCTGCTGGCGAAGGGTATGTATGGTTTGCTTCTTGTCCCAGGGGCATTGCTCCCTAAGCTCATCCATGATCGTCCTTAACCGCTCTATAGACTTTGAATACTGCATTTATATATCTTATGTTCTCAAATTACAAATTACCTACGCCACAGCACATTAATCCTCCTGCCACCTGTACCCATCAACTTTTATACCACTCAACTGCAAAACACGGTGAATAACCGTATAAGCCACCTCATCTATACTTCTGGGCTGACTGTAAAAAGACGGCGTAGCCGGGCAAATGATACCCCCTGCTTCTGTAACAGTGGTCATATTGCGGAGGTGAACCAGATTGTAAGGTGTCTCCCGCACCACACAGATCAATTTGCGTCGTTCCTTCAGCATTACATCGGCTGCGCGGGTCACCAGGTCGTTACTCATGCCGGAGGCGATCCGGCCAAGGGTACCCATGCTGCAAGGGCAAATGATAAGGGCCGAATAAGAGGAACTGCCCGAAGCAAAAGGCGCCAGGAAGTCATTCTTCGTCCATACTTTGAAAGGATACTTTTCATAACCTTTATCTCCTAATTCATGCTCCCATACGGTAAACGCATTGTCACTCCATACCAGGTCCACTTCTGTGACCTGTTCTTTCATTTCCAGTAATTTATCGAGCAAAACCCTTGCATATACCGAACCGCTTGCCCCCGTTACCGCTACCGCTATCTTCATCTTTAACCCTTATTTGAATATATTACCAGATAAATAACAAAGCTACATGGAAAAAATCGTAAATTCGTTCTTTAAACTACAGCTAAAAATGAAAAGAATACTGACAGTCTTATTGCTTGCGCTGGGCATAAGCCCGGTGATGGCAGGAGACAAGAACAGCGCGAACAATGATAGCAAGATACACTGGATGAACCTGGACGAAGTACAAGAGGCCATGAAAAAGGAGCCACGCAAAGTGCTGATAGATGTATATACAAGCTGGTGCGGCTGGTGTAAGCGCATGGATGCCACTACTTACGAAAGTCCCGATGTAATAAAATATGTAAACGAGAATTTCTACGCTGTTAAGCTGGATGCGGAAAGGAAAGACAGTGTGCGCTTCGTAGGCAAGATGTATGGCTACGACCCTGCCAATAAAGTAAATATGGTAGCTTACGACTTGCTTCATGGTACTATGTCATACCCCAGCACTGTCTTCATGGACAAAGGATTCCAGATGATCACCAACGTACCCGGTTACCATAACGTACCCGAATGGGAAATGATCCTGAAATACCTGGGCGAAGACAAGTATAAGACCGTAAAATGGGACGAGTACCAAAAAGACTTTAAAGCCAGCTGGGCGGATGTACCCCTGCAGGGTGCTGCACCTGCTGCACACTAAATATTCCTCAAGATCTCTTTTTAGCGGGCGCCTTCCGGGGCGCCTTTTCTTTTTCCACTATATACTTCATATCGGACTGGTAATATTTACAGGCCGGCTTTAATCCGCACTGTTCGCATTTTGGCCTGCGGGCTACGCATATATAGCGGCCATGCAAGATCAACCAATGATGGGCAATGTGCACCAGTTCAGGTGGAATGTACTTCAGGAGTTGTTGTTCCGTTTGCAGCGGTGTTTTGGCATTGGTAGTAAGGCCTATTCTTGCCGATACCCTGAAGACATGGGTATCCACAGCCATATTGGGCTGCTCATAGATGACCGACATGATGACATTTGCGGTCTTACGCCCCACTCCCGGCAGTTCGGTAAGTTCCTCCATATTATCAGGCACTTTGCCGCCGTGTTTTTCCATTAGCATTTTGGCCATGCCGATAAGATGCCTGGTTTTGTTATTGGCAAAACTTACCGACCTTATGATGGGGAATACATCATCAGCCTCTGCCTTGGCCAGGCTCTCCGGTCCGGGAAAAACCTTGAAAAGAGCAGGTGTTACCATATTGACCCGCTTGTCAGTACACTGGGCGGATAATATTACTGCTACTAATAACTGGTAAGGATCCCGGTAGTGCAATTCGGTCTCCGCGTCCGGGTTGTTTTTCTGAAACCAGTCGATGACAAACTTATAACGCTCTTGTTTGGTCATAATAATAACCCCTTATTTTTTACAAAATAAGGGGTAAAAAAACAACACACATAATCCATCGCACTATTTTGTCGCTACAAAGTCGAGCACGTTCCCGTTCATACAATATCTTTTGTGGGTGGGCGGAGGGCCATCGTCAAACACATGGCCGAGATGTGAACCACAGCGGGCACACATTACCTCCGTGCGGCTCATGCCTATCGATTCATCCGATGCATACTTTACACTATTGGTATTGAGCGGCTGATAAAAGCTGGGCCAGCCTGTATGACTATCGAACTTGGTATCGGAACTGAATAAAGGATGGCCACAAACGGCACAATAGTAGGTGCCTTTTTCATGATTGTTCCAGTATTTACCCGTGTATGCCCGCTCGGTACCCTTTTCGCGAGCTATGTAGTATACCCCCGAAGGCAATATCTTTTTCCACTCGGCATCGCTCACGTTCAGGGTCTTATTATCGGTGTGTGAATAATAAGGATTGCTCCCTTTCTGTGCACATGCCATACCGAAGAACAGCAGGAAACACAGGGATAAGATCGTTTTTAAATGACTCATGTTGTGCAGTTTAATTGTATATACGGTAAAATACCTGTACCGGATTTTGCTATTGTGCTTTCGGGTCATCCGGCACAAACTCCAATACAGCCGAATTCATACAGAAACGCTTATAAGTAGGTGCCGGGCCATCGTCGAAAATATGGCCCAGGTGCGAATCGCACCGGCCACAGAGCACTTCTGTACGGCGCATGCCATGAGAATTATCTTCCTCATAACGCACACTATTGGGTCTCAGGGCTTCGTAAAAGCTGGGCCAGCCACAGGAACTTGCAAACTTGGCTCCCGACTTGAATAAGGGATTGCCACAAACGGCACAATAATAGGTGCCGGGGGCATCGGTCTTCCAGTATTTACCTGTAAAAGCATACTCGGTGCCTTTCTCCCTTGCTATATGATATACTTCATTTGGCAATATCTTCTTCCATTCTGCATCGCTTACATCCAGGTGCCCGGTATCTGTGTGTGAATAATACGGGTTATTGCTGTGCTGTGTATCCATGTTGTTGCGGTTTTGATCTCCCTTGCAATTTGCCAATAATACTATGCCTGCAAGGCTGAATAATGATATCAATAAATAACGCATAAAGCTGGTGGTTGTTCGTTTCCTACTAACGAAAACAAGGCCCTACAGGTTTTCACCTTATTTTTATTTAACAAAATGGGGTATAGATATCCCGTTTTTATTGTCAATGGCAAACATTATGTTTGTTGTAATAATAAAATTATGAAAAAAATACTTGCCGTGATCGTTGCCTGCGTATCGCTGGCGGCATGCAATAACAGCACCAGGAATATGACTGACGAAAATGCAACATTCGATGCTTATAAAGAACGGTTCATTGATGCATTATGGAAACTGGATCCCGGGTGGGCCAGTAGCGTAGGCTACCATAGATACGACAGTGTGCTGGTAGTGCCCGACGATGCGAGCAGAGCTGCCCAGCTTGCCTTCTGCCGCGACAATCTTGATTCACTTAAGGGCTTTGACATCAGCACTTTGTCCGATAACAACCAGACGGACTACAAAATGATAGAGAACCAGCTTAAAGCAACCGAATGGGGCATAAATGAAGAGAAAGCGTATGAATGGAACCCTGCCAGCTATAATATAGCTGAGGGCTTTGCCAACATGCTGAATAATGATTATGATTCGCTGGATAACCGGCTACACAACTTTTACCTGCGCCTGGCCTATGTACCCGCCTATTATGCTGCGGCCGAGAAGAACATTAAAAACCCAACTATAGAGCACACACAACTGGCCATAGACCAGAACCTGGGTGGCACGTCTGTATTTGAAAAAGACCTGCAGGATGCGCTGCAAAGATCGAAACTGGACGAAAAAGAAAAGGAAGCGATCACCAATAGGGCAAAAGATGCTGTGGCAACAATGAACGGCTTTGCAGCATGGCTAAAACAACTGAAAAACGACAATCCGCGCAGCTTCCGACTCGGCAAGGAGCTGTACGAAAAGAAGTTCGATTACGAGATACAGTCCGGCTATACTGCGGAGCAGATATTCGATAAAGCAGTTCAGCACAAGAACGAACTGCATGAGAAGATGTACGAGATAACACAACAACTGTGGCCAAAATATTTTGGTAATAAACCGATACCTTCCGATAAGCTTGCAGCCATCAAGCAAATGATCGATACCCTTTCCATAAACCATGTGCAGCCCGACTCCTTCCAGGCTGCTATCGAGAAACAGATACCCGAACTGGAGGCATTCATCAAAGAAAAAGACCTTATTTACCTCGACCCCTCCAAGCCGCTGGTAGTGCGTAAGGAACCCGCATACATGGCCGGTGTGGCAGGTGCATCCATCAATGCCCCCGGCCCTTATGACAAGAATGGCAATACTTATTATAATGTAGGGAGCCTCTCCGGCTGGCCAAAAGAAAAGGCCGAGAGCTACCTGCGCGAGTACAATGACTATATACTGCAGATATTAAATATACACGAAGCCATTCCGGGCCATTATACCCAGCTTATCTATGCCAACCAGTCGCCCAGCATCATCAAATCGATACTAGGCAATAATGCCATGATAGAGGGCTGGGCCGTCTATGCCGAGCGTATGATGCTGGAAAATGGTTATAGCGGCGGCGCTTCAGGAAAAGCATCGCCCGAGATGTGGCTGATGTATTACAAATGGAACCTGCGCAGCACCTGCAATACCATTCTCGACTACAGTGTGCATGTAAAGAATATGAGCAGGGAAGATGCAATCAATATGCTGGTGAATGAAGCATTCCAGCAACAAGCGGAGGCTGAAGGAAAATGGAAACGTGTTTCTGTTACACAGGTGCAGCTATGCTGTTACTTCACCGGCTACACCGAGATATACGACCTGCGGGAAGAAATGAAGAAAAAGCTGGGTGATAAATTCAACCTGAAGCAGTTCCATGAGAAATTCCTGAGCTATGGCAGTGCCCCGGTGAAATATATTAAGGAGTTGATGGAGAAAAATTAAGCTTCATATTACTTAAAACGAACCGTGATATTTACATGATTTGTGGTAATTTGGTCAATATAATGACAATTTTTACGTAAATTTGGTCAATATAATGACAATTTTTACGTAAATTTGGTCAATAAATTGGCTGGATATAACAAATGAGTATAAAAAGGCGACAGCAAAATAACATTGAGAAACTTATTGGCAAGAACAAGGCCATCCTAATTACCGGTACCCGCCGCGTAGGCAAAACCGTATTGCTCCATAGTATTGCGGAAAATTATCAGGGCAAAAGCCTATCACTCAATGGAGAAGATTTTGATGTACAGGAGTTATTGAAAACAAGGAGTGCGGCCAATTATAAACGCATTGTGGGCGATGCAACCTTGCTAATGATAGATGAGGCCCAGGTAATACCTGAAATAGGCAATATCCTGAAATTGATGATCGACTCTATACCCTCCCTAACCATTATTGCCACAGGTTCATCCTCCTTCGATCTTGTAAATAAAACGGGTGACCCGCTTACCGGCAGACAATACCAAATGAACCTGTACCCCATAGCACAGCTGGAACTAACAGCACAGGAAAGTTATCTTGAAACAAAGCAAAATTTCGACGAGCGTCTTGTATATGGCAGCTATCCTGAATTGTTCCAAATGCAAACTGAAAGTGAAAAGAGTGAATACCTGCAGCAGCTTGTACAATCTTACCTATTGAAAGATATACTTGCTTATGAAGACATCCGGCAATCGGACAAAATAGTAAAACTGTTGCGCCTGATAGCCTATCAAACCGGTAGCGAGGTATCGTACAATGAACTTGGGAAGCAGTTGGGCATGAGTAAGAATACCGTGGAAAAATATCTGGACCTGCTTACCAAAGTATTTATTCTATTCCGACTGGGGGCATACAGTTCCAACCTGAGAAAGAGGTGTCCAAAAGCTCCAAATGGTATTTCTATGATAATGGGATCAGGAATGCCATTGTGAATGATTTCAGGCTGCCAGCTATACGAAACGACGTAGGGGCGCTCTGGGAGAATTACCTGATATCCGAAAGGATAAAAAAGAATGCATATACCGGGAAGCAGGCAGAATATTTCTTCTGGCGGACCTACGACCAGCAGGAGATAGACCTACTGGAACTGCAAAACGGCAAATTATCTGCTTATGAATTTAAACTAGCAGCAAATAAGCGAACCAGGATACCAGTCTTTTTTAAAGAGCACTATCCTGAAAGCCCGTTTGAAGTAATAACAAGAGACAATTACCTGGGGTGGATAGCTTAACCCCTATACAACCACTACCTCGTAAAACTCATCCGTTCTATAATACTTCTGTGCAAGGTCCCGAAGTTCGTTTGCGGTGATGGTCTTATATATTTCGATGTTCCTGTTGAAATAGTCAATAGTAAAGCCATTGAGTATCAGGGTACGCCAGCGCTGCATGATTGAGAAGGGCCCATCGAGGTCGCCAAGCAGGTTACCCAGCAGGTAGTTCTTTACTAACATCAATTCTTCATCTCCCGCCACTTCATTGCAGAGGATATCCATTTCACTATATATCTCTTTTACTGCCGCACCAAGTACATCGCGGCCGGCTTCTGTATGTATGATGAGTGAGCCGCCATTCCGGTAAGGAGAAAGCGAGCTATAAATACCATAGGTAAAACCTTTATCCTCACGGATATTGCTCATGAGACGGGAGCCGAAGTAGCCACCGAAAAGCGTATTGAGCACCACCATGGGCGCAAAGTCGGGGTGATGACGATTGGGGAAAAGGCGACCGATACGTATCGCACCCTGCACGCCATTAGGATCGTTCGTTACATGGTGCTGTCTTGCAGAAGGTGCAGGCGCAGAAAAGGTCTCGCTTGTTATCTCTTTCTTGTTAACTACAGTTTTGCCGAATATTTCGTCCATATACCGCACTTCCTGCTCTCCTATATTACCGGACATGAATATCTGCACATTCGCCAGGTCATAACATTTCTTGTAAAAGGTTACCAGGTCTTCCCGGCTTATAGCTTCTATCTTTTCTTTCTTAGAATATCGGCCATATGGATGAAACTCACCAAAAAGCAAAGCATCTATCCTTTGATTAGCTACAAATTCACACTTACGCTCATTCACGAGCAAGCGCTGAATAGCGTTCTGTTTATGTATAGCTACCTCCTCCTCCGGGAATATAGCATCGGTAATTATCTCGTACACGACAGGCAGCAACTCAGGAAGATGTTTGGTAAGCGTGTATAGCGTTACAGTAGCAAAATCATTATTGGCAGAGGTCTTTAAGCTGGCACCATAAAACTCCAGAGCTTCGTGTATCTCGTGTGCACTACGTTTGGAAGTACCATTTTTCAGTAGCCCTGCAGTAGCATGTGCTACAGCTGGTTTTTGTTCGTACCAAAGCCCTGCGGGAAATATCCAGTCTATCTCTGCAACATCCTGGACCCCGGCCTTCAGCCAATGTAAAGGCAGCCCATTGCTGAGGGGCTGTGTATGTACAGGAGGTAAAATATAGTCAAATTCTATCGCATCGTGGATAGCAGGTGGTGTTTTACGGTCTAAAGTCATAATTCCGATCTTTATAAAGTTTTGGGCGTTAATCTTTAACAAAAAGTGATCTTAATTCTCCTGCATCTTCAGGTTTCATCTTTCCTCCCAGTATCAGGCGTACCTGCCTGCGGCGCAATGCCCCTTCGTGCATCTTTATCTCTTCTTCCGTTTCAGGCACTATTTCCGACACCTTACGCGGGCGTCCGTTCGGATCAAGAGCTACAAAGGTCATGTAGGCATGGTTGGATAAGTATTTATATTGCGCGGAAAGGTCTTCGCCCCATACGCGAAGATATACTTCCATAGAAGTGTTGAATGCACGGGTGAGCTTTGCCTCAATAGTGAGCAGGTTGCCCAGTTTTATCGGGTTATTGAAGGACACATTATCTACCGAAGCTGTAACAACCGGGCAGTTACAATGCTTCTGGGAGGCTATAGCAGCCGCAATATCCATATAATGCATCAGGCGGCCACCCATTAGGTTACCTAATGTATTAGTGTCGTTTGGTAACACGAGTTCGGACATTACTACATGTGTGTCTTTTGGAGTTTTTGATGACATGTAAAATAGTTTTAAACAGGGCAAAGGTACGCTTTTGCCAACGGGATTTAATCGGACATATTTTAAGCTTTCAGCATTTCAATATGGGGAATATTGTCTTCCATGTATGGTTCCGTCACAGCAACAAAATCATAGCTCTCATAAAAAGCCCTGAGATATAGCTGGGCACTGATCCGAATAGGACCTGTACCAAAATACTTATAGCAAGCCTCAATAGAAACCTTCATTAGTTCCTTCCCTATACCATATCTTCTATGCTCAGTGTCGGTAAGGACCCTGCCAATAGATACATCATCATAAGATATCCCTTGAGGTAGCAGTCTGCTATATGCAACCATTTTCCCTCCACCGTATCCCATTACGTGGACCGCCTTTTGATCTTTGCCATCGAGGTCGGGATAAACACAGTTTTGTTCTATTTCAAACACGCGCTCCCTTAATTGTAGCATGCTATACAACTCCGTTAGGTCAAGGTCTTTAAATTCCTTAATGATCCAAGTAATATCCATATGGCAAATATATTACAAGCGCACACGATTATTTGCATGTAACAAAATGCCCGGAAATACTTCCGGGCATTAGAATTTTTATTTGCTGAGGTGCATGCTTCGTTCTTTATACAGCTGCCTGAACCATGGGTCCCGCAAATTTCTTATAAATCGGATAGCTTCCCCGGTGCTCTTCATTTCAGGTCCAAGCTCTTTATTTACGTTAGGAAATTTATTGAAGCTGAATACCGGCTCTTTGACCGCAAACCCTTCAAGATGTTTTTCGATCTTAAAGTCTTTAAGTTTCTTTTCTCCCAACATTACCTTGGTAGCAATATTGAGATATGGCACTCCGTATGCTTTAGCGATGAATGGCGTGGTGCGGCTGGCACGTGGGTTGGCCTCAATAACATATACCTTGCCATCCTTAATGGCAAACTGTATGTTGATCAGCCCTTTGATATTTAACCGCAAGGCTATCTTTTTAGCAATATCGGTCATCTCATCGACCTCCAGTTGGCCAAGGTTGAAGGACGGAAGCACTGCATGACTATCACCGCTATGAATGCCAGCTGGTTCAATGTGCTCCATGATACCCATTATGTGCACATCTTCTCCATCGCAGATAGCATCCACCTCTGCTTCCTGGCAACGATCAAGGAAATGGTCGATTAATATCTTATTACCGGGCAGGTGCTTCAACAGGCTTACAACACTTTTCTCCAGTTCTTCATCGTTGATAACGATACGCATACGCTGGCCACCCAAAACGTAGGATGGGCGAACCAATACCGGGTAGCCTACCTCTTTAGCCACTTCTATAGCCTCATCGGTGCTATAAGCAGTTCCATAGTTTGGATAAGGTATGCCTAATTCTTTGAGCATATCGCTGAAGCGGCCCCTATCTTCGGCTATATCCATATCATCGAAAGATGTCCCTATGATCCTGATGCCTTTTTCATGCAGGCGTTTTGCCAGCTTAAGGGCTGTTTGTCCACCAAGTTGTACAATAACACCATCGGGCTTTTCATACTCTATTATTTCCCAAAGGTGCTCCCAGTAAACCGGCTCGAAGTAGAGTTTATCGGCTATATCAAAATCAGTAGATACAGTCTCCGGATTGCAGTTCACCATGATCGACTCATAACCACAATCACGTATAGCCATCAGCCCATGTGTGCAGCAATAGTCGAACTCGATACCCTGGCCTATACGATTAGGACCTGAGCCCAGTACAATTATTTTTTTCCTGTCTGTGGGGTAGCTTTCATTAAATACCAGGTCTGCATTTTTGCTGTCATTCGCTGTAGGCTCAAATGTGCTGTAATAGTATGGCGTTTTTGCTTCAAACTCCGCACTGCAGGTATCTACCATCTTATAGACACGAGTTATGCCCATTTGCTTCCTGTACTCATAAACTTCTTCGGCGGTGCAGTCTTTTACAAGATCTGCTATTTGCTCGTCGCTAAAGCCCATCTGTTTAGCCTCGCTGACAATCTCAGCAGGCAGCTTCTCCAGGTGCTTGTATTCCCTGATCTTCTTTTCCAGGTTCACAATATCCTGTATCTGGTATAAGAACCAGCGGTCTATATAGGTCAACTCTCTTATCGTCTTTATAGATACACCGGCGGCAAGGGCCTCCTTAATACGGAATATCCTGTCCCATGTCGGGCGCTTCAATGCATCTATCAATTCCTCGGGACGTAGCCGCTGCGCACTGATAAATGAAAGCCCCGTTGCATTATTCTCCAGGCTTTGACAAGCTTTCTGTAAAGCTTCAGGGAAAGTACGCCCTATAGACATTACCTCTCCTACAGATTTCATTTGCAAGCCGAGCGTATCATCGGCGCCTTTGAATTTATCAAAATTCCAGCGAGGCATTTTTACGATCACATAGTCAAGTGCCGGCTCAAAATAGGCTGAGGTGGTCTGCGTTATCTGGTTCTTCAGTTCATCAAGTGTATAACCAATAGCAAGCTTGGCTGCTATTTTTGCAATCGGGTAACCTGTAGCCTTGGAAGCCAGTGCCGATGAACGGCTCACACGAGGGTTGATCTCGATGGCTATTATCTCTTCCGTTTCCGGGTTAAGTGAGAACTGTACATTACAACCACCTGCGAAATTCCCCAGGTCACGCATCATCTTTATAGCAGTATCGCGCATCAACTGGAAGGCGGTATCGCTAAGGGTCATTGCCGGTGCAACTGTTATACTATCACCGGTATGAATGCCCATTGGGTCTAAGTTCTCAACCGTACAGATAATAACTACATTGTCATTCTTATCCCGCAGCAATTCCAGCTCAAATTCTTTCCAGCCGAGAACTGCTCTTTCAACCAGCACCTCATGTATGGGCGATGCTGTCAACCCTCTTTCAAGTGCAGTATCAAGGTCTTCTTTGTTCATAACGAAACCGCCTCCTGTACCACCCAGGGTAAAAGAAGGGCGTATCACTATCGGCAAACCTATTTCCTGCGCAAATTCCTTGCCTTCGAGTAATGAGTTAGCTGTTTTTGCCGGCGCCACTGGGATACCTATTTCTATCATCCATTGGCGGAACATCTCACGGTCCTCTGCTTTTTCGATCGCCTTAATGTCAACACCTATCAGCTTTATGTTAAATCGTTCCCATACACCAAGCTCATCCGCTTCTTTTGCGAGATTCAGAGCAGTCTGGCCACCCATCGTGGGCAGTACAGCATCTATCTCATTTTCTTCCAGTATCTGCTCCAGGCTTTCTACAGTAAGCGGTAACAGGTACACCCGGTCTGCCATTATAGGATCGGTCATAATAGTTGCAGGATTCGAATTGATGAGTATTACCTTGATCCCCTCTTCACGCAGGCTGCGTGCAGCCTGTGAACCGGAGTAGTCAAATTCGCAAGCCTGGCCTATGATGATCGGACCAGAACCAATAATTAATACACTTTTAATGGAAGTATCACGCGGCATTCAGTACAAAATATTAAATCAAAAAAGAAAATTCAAAGACCCTGGCGCGATGAGCAGATACAAAAATCGGGCTCAACGCCCGGGATGCAAAAGTAGTTCAAAAAAGAGGAATAATGAATTTGGCATGATTAATGAAGATAATTTTTTAAAATACATCTATGCGCACCAACTCTTTAAACGTTCTTGTCTTGCTCATAACCTGTTTATTTTCATGTAAAAGTAAATGCAGTGATCCACCAATAATCCTGGAATTTCAAGGATTCAAAACCCATGAAATGTCAACAATTATTTTAAAAAAATACGCTACAGCTTCGAACTTTTCCCAAGAGGTTTTCACTTACATATATGATACGACCAACCAGTCTTCACTTACAATCGACAGCGCACACATAGAGTTGTCAAGATTAGAAAACCTGGTAACGGATGGCTGGGACTGGACTGTTGAACTACCGTACGCAAACCGGCTCTTTCGAATAAAAAATATATCCTATGAACAGAGGTCCGACAAAAATGGATCGCTGGGATCTGGTGGTAAAGTATGCTATAATAACCTAAGCTATAATATTAATGATAGTTTTGTTACGTTATACGGACAATCAAATGCAAGTACCACTGAAGATGATTACATTATTTTAAATAAATAATATTATTTTCAACTTTCAATTTCGGACACAATTCCCATATCTTTACTGAAAACGCAGTTTTTGCTAAAAACGGGTGAAAAAGACCGTTTTTTTCGCAACTTTGCCATTATTTTGATAAAAAACAGAGCTTTATATAGATTTTCTTATGGGATTGTTCAGCTTTTTGACGCAGGAGATTGCTATTGACTTAGGTACGGCCAATACTTTAATAATACATAATGACCAGGTGGTTGTGGATGAACCATCTATTGTTGCCATAGACCGCTCTACGAATAAAATTGTCGCAGTGGGGAAAAAGGCAATGATGATGCATGAAAAGACCCATGAAAATCTCAAAACGATACGCCCGCTAAAAGATGGTGTGATAGCCGACTTTAATGCCGCAGAAGGCATGCTGCGGGAAATGATCAAACTCGTTTACCCAAAGAAACCCTGGTTTCCGCCCAGCTGGAGAATGGTGATCTGTATACCATCGAGCATCACAGAAGTTGAAAAACGCGCTGTACGCGACTCTGCAGAACAAGCCGGTGCCAAAGAGGTCTATATGATACATGAACCGATGGCTGCGGCTTTAGGCATAGGTATAGATGTAGAAGAACCTACCGGCAATATGATCATAGATATAGGCGGCGGTACTACCGGTATCTCCGTTATAGCGCTTGCAGGTATTGTCTGCGATCAGTCGATACGTATTGCAGGCGATGAGTTCACCGGTGACATTATGGAGGCAATGCGTCGCTACCACAGTCTTATGATCGGCGAACGCACTGCGGAGCAGATCAAAATACATGTAGGCTCTGCATTAAAAGACCTGGATAACCCTCCTGATGATATCGCCGTTAACGGGCGCGACCTGGTAACCGGCATCCCTAAGCAGATAATGGTATCATACCAGGAAGTGGCAGAAGCCCTGGATAAATCTATATTCAAAATAGAAGAAGCCATTCTTAAAGCACTGGAAAGCACACCGCCAGAACTTGCTGCCGACATATACCGTCGCGGCTTATACCTAACAGGTGGTGGTGCCTTGCTGCGTGGCCTCGACAAACGCATATCGCATAAAATAAAGCTTCCTGTACATGTAGCCGACGATCCGTTGCGTGCAGTGGTGCGCGGTACCGGCATGGCCCTCAAGAACATTCCGAAAATGCCTTTCTTAATGAAGTAATTATTGTTGGGATTTGGAATTGGGAATTAGTAATTTGGAGCTGACAATAATAACGTATGTTGTTCCGTAGTTCCCGGTGCCAATTACTAATTGCATAGCAGGTGCGTAATTTCATTCTTTTTGTACGAAGGTTCTTCAATCTCATACTTTTCCTGGGACTGGAGATCATATGCATCGTCCTCGTGGCACGTACCAATACTTTGCAGGGCAACGATATCATGAGTTCGGCGAATGGCGTATCCGGTATGCTATACCAGAAACAAAATGATGTGGTCACATATTTCGGGCTGCGCAGGATGAACGATAGCCTTATTAATGAAAATGCCCGCCTGCGCCTGGCCATTGCCCGTTATCATGATCAGGACACACTAAAGGACAGCCTTGTGCACCGCGCTGTAAAGCAAGACGACACGGGCCATATAGTACAGTATAATGACTACATATACCATACAGCCCGCGTGATAAACAACTCGGTAAGTTCTGGGAACAACTATATTACAATAAACAGGGGCAGTGCTGATGGCATTGCTAAAAATATGGCAGTCATTTCGTCCACCGGCGTGGTGGGCAGGGTGGTGCATGTGTCCGAACATTTTGCGAGCGTGCTTTCGGTATTGAGCGTTAAGCAGCAGCTAAGCGCCAAACTTAAAGACGGCACCTTCAGTTATATAACATGGGAAGGGGACAGCCCCGACGTAATGGTGATGAAGGACATTCCCCAGCAGATCAAGATACGGATGAATGACTCTATCTATACCACCAGCTATTCCTTCTTCCCCGCAGACATCCTGATCGGTACTGTGTTCAAAATGAAAGTGAATACGAAAAATAATTTGCGGCTGTTATATCTGCATCCATCAACCAACTTTCGCAACATACAGTATGTATATGTAGTGGAGAATAAAATGATGGGGGAACGGACCCGGCTCGAGGACTCAGTAAAAAAAGGCAAGCAATGAATATCTATGTAAAGAACTTCCTGAAGTTTTGCCTCATCGTTTTGCTGCAGGTACTTATTCTTAATAAGATCACCCTGCGCTGGTGGGCACAGCCCGGAGGCTTCCCCGTATTCACACCTTTTGTTTACCCCCTGTTTATCCTCCTGCTGCCGTTTGAGACGCCGGTACCTGTTTTACTGATACTGGGTTTTGTCACCGGCATCACCATTGATGTTTTTATGAACACAGCCGGCATGCATGCTTTTGCTACGGTACTCATCGCCTACCTGCGCACGAATGTACTCAATGCGCTTTTGCCCAAAAACCTGTCAGAATACCCCAACCAATCGCCTTCGGTAAAAAATATAGGCTGGATGCCTTTCATGGTGTACAGCGGCTTCCTTATACTACTGCACCATGCCACTTTCTTTACGCTGGAATTATGGAGCCTGAATAATGTTGGGTACCTGCTGCTTAAGATACTTGCATCTGCAGTTACTTCTATGCTGTTCATTGTCACCTATCTCCTGTTGTTCACAAAACAATCTACTTCGAGGTTGTAGTGTACTTTAAAACATTATTTTTATACCCTAAATCAAAAACCAATGAGAACGATACTCACTATTGCATTGACCACACTTTCCTTATTGGCCCGTGCCCAGGTGACACTGGAGCATAGTTATCCCACTAACTATCCTATGTCTGTATGCCACTTGGAGGATTATGGAGACAAATACATTGGAATAGATACAGCAACAAAAAACGTTTTGATCTATAATGCAGATCATAGCTTATGGAAAACAGTTAATACGGGGATACCCAATGGTGTTATCACAGTTAATACCGTTTACTTGGCATCTCAATACTTATTTAATAATGATAATAAAATTGAGTTTATAGTTTGCTACTATGTCACATCTCCCACAATAACGTATACATCGAAACTGTTAAATGAGGATGGAGTATTAATCCATACTTTTAATAATGGTGCATTTCCGACAATTCGAAAGATAAATTCTGATTGGAAATTACTTATTAACGTGTTGAACTACTCGCCAGTGTCTAATTATACAGAAGTCTATGCCGTACCAGGCCAATGGACAGGGCTCACTTATGCCGGGAAAAGCGGAGAAAGTAACAGCATATTCCCCAACCCAGTTGAAAGTTCCGCTACTATACGCTATGAGTTACCAACGGGCCTCACCCAGGGCAGCCTGAACATTTATAATATGGCCGGCCAGCAAGTGCGCAGCTATACAGTGAGCAACCAGTTCAGCGACATCCTGATCAATAAGGGCGAATTACCTGCCGGTACTTATGTGTATGATATTGTTACGAGTGCAGGAAGGCAGGCCGGGCAAAAGTTCATTGTACAATAAAAATGTACCTTATTCCCATACCAGGGTTACAATGACATCACCATCCCCTACGGCATGATTATCCCCATCGTCACCGAGGGCAGTTATGCATATACCCAGGCCGCGGTCGAAGATGACGGGGGCACCGAATGTTACCGCTCCGCCCGGCAGCAATAGTGTATCAAAGGTCATCAGCGGTACATCTGTACCCGGCACCGGGCTTTCGCTTTTATCGAACAGTTTGAGAAATGCCGCATGCCCGCTGCCATTCCACACTACTATAGCATGTAATTGGGTTCTGCCCACCGTGAGCAGTTGTTCGTTGGTACCACTTACGCTCCTGATCTTTACGGCATGTGCCCCGCTGTAACGATAGGCATGCAGGCCGGCCAAGGCCTGCAGAAGCGCTTCGTAACCATCCATTGGTGCAAAACCAGTCCCGTCAACAGTATAATACGAATACCGCATCGGTAAGCATATTACTTTACCGAACCTATTGATGCCCAGCTTACCATTGGGCAGGTCTTCAACAATTTCCAGTTCAGCGATCTTATGGTCCGTGCCATTTATCCTGATGTAACCCGCATCCGGCACACTGCCCCTATATCCCGGTTCTAATAATACCATTACAGATAGAAGTATGAAGTGTTAAAGTAAACAGTATATTCATCGGACAGGAATATAGGCCTTACAACACCCATATATAGTTTTCCGTCGGTCCCTACACTAAAGCCGAATGTCATCAGGACATCTGTACCCCCATCATTGGTAAATATGGCATAGCTTGCCTGGTCATACCGGATAGTGCCGGTAAAAAACACCTCGGAAGGCGGGATATATATATTCTCCACCACTTTGACCGGTAACCACTGGTATCCGTTACCAAATACCGGAGGTGCTGCATTCTTTATTGTCACACTTCCCCGCAGGAATACCTGCCCGGTACTATGGCATACCCTCTTTTCTATATCAGCAGCATGTACCTGGTTGATCGATAGGATACCTGTGCCTACAGTAGCAAATGCCGGTAGTGCATATCGTCTCATTACCGTATCAAAACCCTGCTTGTAGTTCCCGTCTTCAGCCGTTATGTATATCCGTTGGTCGTCTGTCAATGATGCATAAAATGCAGCATAACCCGGTGCATCCTCATCAAAAAATTCGGCAGTATATTCATATACCGCATCATGGTTGTTACCATCGTTATACAACTTTGTGGTAACGGTACGTGCCACATATATGATTCCCGCAAGCGCCGAGGGTACCGCTCCAGCAAAACGCACTATCTTCCAGCCATCGGACGGATGCTGTATGAATGCCAGGCCAGAACTAAAGCTGTAAGGACCGGTACCCGCTACATCAATGCCGTCTATGATAAAGGCGCCATATTTCTTCAGTTGGGCCGTCATGGCCTCCATTACTTCGCTCTGCAGCTCTACCAATTCATTACCATGCCAGGGCCTCACCCCGGGCTTTTGTATGTATTCCCTCATTTTATTTCCTATTGTTTTACAAAATATCTTACTCCCGTACTGCCCTGCATTCTGTTTTAGGGTTTTCAGCAAACATTCTAAAAATAACTGACCACGTATCTTTTACCCGCCAGCTTGTAATTGAGCACCACTTTTTTGATTGCCGCCTCTGCAGGTGTGAGATCAATGGGCACATGTACAACGAAGTCCACCATTCCCGTTTCCACGTCTTCATTCGGAAGCGGTATCATCGCATAGTTGCTCACTTCTGTTGGCTCACTCTGCAGACCCAGTTCAAGATCGGGTAAGCCTTCTGTTTGCAGGGCTACCGGCAGGCCGGTATTGTCGGGGCTATCTATGTATATCCTTCTCAGGTCGGTATCATAGAGCTCGTTTAAGTACCACTCCATGCTTTTTTTCTCACTGCTTACGTAAGCCCGGGTAATGCTTTTGTTACGCCATACCCGGTAATCCGCCATCATTATGGTGAAAGGAGACAGCAATACCTGTAAAAAGCCAAGGCGGTTCGCTTTTCGTTGATGCACCGGTAGCCAATTGTTGGCAAAATCCGGGATGTTCATTCCTAACAATCGTATCACAGTTTCTTTTTGTTTTATGGTGTTTGTTTATGCTACAGCCGGTACCAGGCTGCTGCTGTTACTCCAGTTAAAATAGCCGGCCCCCAACTCAGCACTGACGGTTATAGGCAGATAGCCAAGCGTCAGTGTATCCCATACCCACAGTTGTACATCGAGGCTCACAACCCCGGATACTGCACTCAAGGCTGCGACAAGCTCACTTTCATATAAGGTCGCATCAAACCGGAAGTTATCTCTGAAAGCACCAAGTGCTGCATTCAGCCCCGATTCCACATTGTCATAATCATATAACGGGTCATACAGTACATTGATAATATACTTCACCGTATCGGGCGGGGAGCTGCTGATGTTCAGCCGCACACCGGGGCTCTTGCGCGCAGCCATATAAGCCCTGAAGTCATCCAGCTCCGCCGTGCTCAATGCTGCCAGTTCTGTGCCCACGGTCTTGGCCACCTTTAATGCCAGCACACCGTCCTCACTCTCCTTGGCGCTGGCCTGGGATACTATCCTATGATCTTCATTTTCTGTTTCATAGCCTACTATACCGTTGACCACAGACAGGTCATCACCTTCCTGGAATTCTTTAGCAACGGAAACGTACCAATATAATGTGCCAAACTGCTTTAGGGTAAGCGTATCATTTACATCTGTCTTAAAAAGCTCCAGTATGCTTTCAAAAAACATCGCTATGCTCACGCACAGGTCGCGCAGCACCTTCCATGCTGCAACGGCACTATTGCTCAATCCTGCAGCGGCTGCATAGGTATCTATCTCACTGTTCCATTCGGTCCTAGTTCTTGCCATTTCATTTTTTGTGGGTTACCCGTCTTCGCAGTTCGGGTATTCCCTTGTTTTAATTGTCCTGTAAATGATTCGTTATACAATGGCCGTAAAGCTTCCCCTTATTCCCTTTTGATACAGGAAATAATTCACTGCATTCATCAGGCCCTTACGTTCCACAGTGCTCAGCGATTTGGCTACGTAAGCAAAATTCACATCGGCCTCTATGCCTCGCGAACCGGCTACCCTGCCTAGGGTAAAGTTCTTGCCTGATTCCACCCCTGCAGCATATGGTTTACTTGCTATCAAGGCGCCGCTGCTGCCAACAAACAGGCTCTGGTAATTGGTCTTTCCTTCCATATGCAGGTAATCATTTACCTGGTAAGCAGCAGTGCTGGCAAATGTTCCTCCGGTAGTGGTGACCTGCGCCTCGTAATGCCCGAAAATGTTTCGTATCCATACGATATTGCTACCGTTCAGGGCGCCTATATAAGTATTGGGATAGTCGGGTATCGCTGCCGGCTCATGTATATAATTACTCCAAACGATACCAAGACAAACATCATCCTGTGCTGTATCTGTCCCGTCCACAATGCCGGTATCCGCTATTCCTGTCAGGCCGTCCATACCTATGCTATTTAGCCCGTGTATAGTAGTTCCGCTCCACGACAGGCGTTCCGCACCTGCTACATTATCCACCAGGTTTATTTCATGCACCAGTTGTTCTGCCCCCATTACAGGATACACACCCTTCAGTTTGCCCCATATGTCCGACGTACCGTAGTTGTCATTGCTCTCCCCATGCAGGTCGCGTACCAGCCGGTCAAGTGCTATCGCATCTTCGGTAGCAATGTATTGTTTCCAGTCCCCGCCGGGCTCGTCGCCCACCCGGTCATCAAGAAATACAAGTGTGTCCGGGTGGAATATATAGGGCTCAGGATCGGGCGGAACAGGTACATCCGGCACTATTGTCACTTCGTTTTCCGTAACGGTCGCCAGTATATAGCCTCTTTTATCATCACCATATTGCTGCAGCGTATTCAGCACCAGCGCGTTCCGCAGTTCACTCTTCCCATCATAATTCAGCATGGTTCCGGTTGTAATAGCAAGCCCTAAATCCAACTCCGACAAGGCATTCATTTCAGCAATGCTCAGTGTACCGCTTCCCCTGCCCAGCACTTCCTTATTCAGGTAAAGCAGCTCAGGCACTGCCTCTACATTGCCATATAGCTGGATAGCAACATCCACTATACTTTGATTTTTTAGTACTTTGTATGTCTTCACTTTTTCATCATTTTCAAGCGTATACCAGGATGCCCTGAGGCCATATACCTATGTATGATCAGTACCCGGCGACTATATTCCAGCTTCCGTCTACCTGTAGTACGGTCATTCCATCTTGTGCGAATTGTTTATTGATCTCCCGTTTTAGTGCTTCCGGACCCTCATCGTCCAGGTAATCACTGGCACCAATGCCCACACCGGGTGTCAGGCGGTATTCGCCTTTATGAGCCAATAATATATCGGCCTGGTGCTGCGCTGAACAGCCCGAACCCAACAATGCTGTGCCGGGAACCAAGATAGCGGCCTGCCATGCAATATCCCCACCGTCATCCAGGTACAGATCACAGTCTCCATTTTGTTTTAGATCTTTCATCAATGTTTAATTTTTGTGTTTTCTATGTTGGCAGAAATTGTTGTAGGGGTAATAATAGACATGCTTGAAAAGTTTTCTATGCCAAATGCATAAGTACCGCTAGGAGCTAAAGGAATAGCTATTGCCTTTAGCTTATCCAATATTTCATTAACCTTATCCTCCACATTTTTTATGCGTCCAGCGATCTTATCACTTATTGGAATCCCTCCATTCTCACCCCCATTAAATACGATGTTATCACAGCTGATCTCTATCTTACTGCTCACTTTGGCTTGCATGCTCTCTATATCCAGCAGCACCTTGTTTATCTTATCTGCCTGCAACAGCATATACTCACCGCTACCATCCACACTGCAAATCACCACATCGCTATCCGGTTCGGGTATCACAACAAAACCCTTCAGGCTATTTCCCAACGCATGCAGCAGCACCCCTTCTACTAACTGGCCACTGGTATTCAATACTACGCTCATGGTCGCCTTCTCCTCAACAACCGTCTTTACATAGCCGCTCATTACCGTATCTTCAACCGGAGCGCCAAGTCCCTGTATGGCTGCCACTATTTTCTTCCTGTTCTTACTCATTTTGCCGATAATTTTGGTCCTATCTCCACAATGCGCCGGGCCCCGTTAATTCCAAAACTTACTTCCACACTTTCTACGAAGTAGTCTCCGTCCCGATCCTCATACCTGCTATCTGCAATATGCGCCTTATAACCCGGCAGGCAGAAAGGACTGAGAAACCCGGTCAATTTGCCTTCGTATCCGGTATAAGATTCTTTTAGCTTTAGTGTATCCTGCACTTTTTGCAGGGCCTCTGTGGGCATTTTATTGAGCACGTATTTCTTGATCTTACTATCTTTTTCCGGGTCAGTATTCCTATCCCTTTTATTCTCCGCGTTCTTTACAATTACTTTGAGGTCCGTTGGTTTTTTCACTTTCAGGTCGTTATCCTGCAGGGCATTATAGCCTATTCGATATTTTACCCGGCCCTGTTGCAATACATCTTTCATTTCATCACCTGATGGAACATAGACAAAACCCACCTTCAATACATCCGACTGTATGAACCAAGCGTCCAGCGAGCCTTGAGTTGCTTTCAGAACGATATCTATCATTTCGAAAGCGGTCTTATCTCCCCCGTGAATGTTCAGTAACTCTATATCCGAATATTTGTCCACTTCAACACGGATGTCGGTATCTTTCACTATTTCCGAAAGTATCTCTTTCAATTTCGCTTTAGTCCAGGACTTATTTACTGTCTTGTTTTTCAACTGGTAACTGTATCCCTCGCATGTTATCTCAAGCGGTGTATTCTGCTTTAATTCAGTTACAAAGCCCCTAAACTCCTCATTCAGTTTGCGATCATAGCCTAAGCGCAGGGTAACCTTATCGCCAATATTGAATTGCTTTGCGGTTACTACGTCCTCGCTGCTTTTCTTGTCTTTACTCAGAATGCGGGCCTTCGCAGGTAGTTTGATCGTTGCAGTGTCAACGAGCGAGTGGATACTGCGTTTTATTTTCACCTCATTCACCCCGGAAAACCTGAACTTCCCTATTATTAATTCGCTGCTCAAAGTAAACATCAGACCTCCTCCAGGTTAAAAGGTGAATCACTCACCAGTTTTAGTTCATATGGACGCACGTTCATTATACCTTTTACTTCCGGCAGGCTCATCTCTTTTATCACTACATATGCCTTGCCTTCTTTTTCAGCATGAACAAGAAAGATATCCGTTATGGGGCATTTTAATTCCAGGCTCTCCTTTTTATAAAACAGGTCCGTCAGTTCTTGCATTTCATCTTCGGGAAAGCCTCCGTCTTTACTTATTATCAAACCCCGAATAGCAATTTCCCAGTCTTCGCTACTGATAAGCTCTTTTACCGTTCCCTGTCTTTCTGTCAATGCTGTCTCTACAAGCGTCTTTTTACAATTAACACTTACAACGGGATGTTCAAGAGGTAAGTCGCCGAGGGTTACTGGCATATAATACTCGAAACCAAATTTATCTTTCGCTACCAGATATGAGCCCTTCCTTGCAGTCAGTTCGTTTGCATAAGGGCTATCCGGCGTTTTGGGATCCTTTTTGCGTGGAAGCCCTGCTTCCAATTGTCTTTCAAATGCGGTAGGCAAGTATCCAAACGCCTTTTCAAATAACTCCGCGATGCTTAATGATATTTCAGCCATATACTATCCTTTTGCTGTGCTTGCACTATTCACGATCCTTAAAAAAACTTCCTCGACCCTTCGTTCAAAATCATCTATTCCTTCACTCATAGTCTGTGCTGTAATGTTCATGTTATCGAAAAACTTACCGATGTTGATCGTTATTTTTTGTGTCCCCCCGTTAGTGATGCTACCAGCTCTTGCGGATGAACCCGGAAAATCTTGTGTTGGCTGTGCGGCGCCCCTGTTTATGCTATTCGCCTGCTGGATAGATACCTGTTGTGAGAACATAGTGTCACGTGGGAACTTCGGTAGAACGGGATAAGCTGTATTGGACCCATTGTTAACTTGTTTTGTTGCAACACTTTGGATATCACTCGCCGCCTGGACAGTATCTTTGGCTTTTTTCATTTCAGATGTCGCCTCGTTTGCCGCATTTGCGCCGGAAAGATCCCCTACGGCCTGCTTGGCTGTATCAACGGCTTTACTGAATTCGCCGTCAAACAACAACCCTATCGCCTTGCCAATACCTCCGATTCCTTTTATAATGCCCTTGACGCGTTCAATTATTAAGTCTTTGAGCATGCTGCCAAATTCTTTCATAGACTCCCAAACTCCAATCACAGCCTCCCTGAAGCCTGAAAACTTGTTCCAGGCATACATCACCGCTCCCACCAAAGCCATCACCCCGATTATGATAAGTGTGATTGGATTCGCATCCATTGCCGCATTTAATAGCCACTGCGCCGTCGTGTACAGGTCTGTGAAAGTTGCGGCAAGTTGTATTCCTTGCGCCATACTGTCTATGATCGGCTGAACAACCGATGTATCTATGCCCAACTGCTGCATTTGTCCGGAGGCACTTCCCAGCAGGTCAACAAAGGTGCTCAAGTGATCTGTGATCTCCTGCGCAGTGGGCACCTGTTTGCTTTCCTGCACGTTGTTTAACTCGCTTATCGCAGCATTCGAAATTTTTGCACTTTGTGCCAGCAATTGGTACTGCGACACCTGCTCAGCAATATCGCCTGATCCTGTACCTGCAGTTTGCATTTGTGGTGAGGCCGCACGTGGTCCCGCATCCCTACTTCTCAAAGAAGCCCTACCTACAGAACCGGCTGGGCCACCAGGTTGTATTGAGGTTTGTTTTGGATCTGTTAACAGACCATTCAACTCCTTTGCCTTCAGTATGGCACTATTTACTCCATCCGTATTGATCCTGATCTTGCGCTCTTTATCTATTTTCTCAAGTGTTTTATTCAGTTCTTTGACCTTATCTGAAGCATCCCCTACCCGGTTAGCCGCAACAGACATACCATCATCTAAAACACCCATGAATGGCTGCACGGTGGTCATCATCTGTTGAACAACAATATTCATATTGGTCACCGAATTCGCATATTGCATTACCGACTCCATTATCCTATCCTTTTTGCTTCTTGTTTTCGTATATATGCCAGGTGTGCTATCTTCTGTGCAAACTGTTCGTCATCCATACTTTTATGGTCCAGGGCCGGCAAGTAATATTCCAGCAAAGTTTCCAAATATCCGAGGAAGTCGCGTGCAGGCCCACCACGCGCTTCCTCTATAAGTTTACCAGGGTAGCCTTTTTGCCTTCCATTTTCACCTTGATCTGTTGCACCAGGCCAAAGAACATCTGGTCATCATTTAGCAACTCCTCACTACCGCCGAGGAAGGTTAGCTTTGCCAGCTCTTCATACATATTCAGCGCAGCATCGAGAGAAGCCTTACTCATGGTACAATTCATCTCGTGCCGGTTAGGGTTCTTGAAATAAGCTATATGTCCATCAGCTTCAATAGAATAAATACCCTGTTTGTTTTGCTGCTTCCATTTTTGTACCTGCTCGTCCGTTTGTTGGCCAATAAGTTTATCGTTTTGTACTTCCATCTTATTTATTTTTGGGGTTAACTTGTTTTAAGGCGCATAAAAATTATCGGCAGGGTCACCTCCATGTCTTTGGCACCCTGATCCCAGCCTTTTTCAAATTCCTTTACTTGTACAGCCACCAGGGTATCTGTTTGTAGGGCACGGTTCAGGCGGGGTTTGTAATTGACAATTATATCAAACTCCAGGTCTAGTATGTCTCTCCCGCCGGCTGTGGCCGATGCGCGGTTCATATCATCTATCGCGCCTTTCAGTACTTTTATCTCGCCTTCGTAAGAACGGTTGCCACTCTGTATGCTAATTGGTTCATCACCCTCAGCATATAAAAGTTCCTTCTCTTTCCCGGCCTTATATTTAAGGCCACGTATTTTAGTGAGGCGGGCACCGGCGAACCATATTTCCATATCCACCCACTCACATTCTTTACTATCGAAAAAATCCATGTTTTATCTAAGATTTATTTTGATTATTAAATATTATCCTTGCAATGCCGGGTTATCAAAACCTAAAGACACCTCTATATCGCTGGCATAGCCGACGGGGCGTATTTTTAGCACCACATTCACTTTGTTGGTACTGATCACATTTTGGTTGGGGTCTACGAAGCAGCTTACTGCACTAACCTCCCTGTTGGCGGTCATTGTAAGGTTTAGCTGGTTAGTTATTTTCTGTTCCAGGTATTTCGCATAACCGGCAGCTATTTTACCACTTTCGTCTACCGGAACTTCCTCGTCCACTTCTTCCACGAATGTTGCATAGGTGATCACATGCGCCTTATCTATCACACGTCCCCGGGCGATGAAATGATAGTCATCTGTCGTTGGCGTACAGGTAAAATCATTGGCGAAAAAGTAACCGTTCTTATTGGGGAATGTTCGTAATGTTATAAAGGCCTTATCATGTATGATACCCGTTGTGGTATACTGTTCGGCAAGAGTGGTGCCTATATACCCTTCCGTTACTGCAGCAAGGGGGCCACTCTTTACCCGGCTTACTTTGCGCTGTACGGGTACCTTAGCCAGTCGCCCAAGCAACAGTCCGAGTGCTGCATCGCCTTCCGCTTCAGTATCACCAATCAGTATAGATGCCCTTGTATAAGAAGATCCGGTTTGGTCTGTCAGTGCTGCTGAAGACAAGGGCCCAGGGGTGCCACCGCTAAGGCCTGCACCTGTTCCGCCCACGACACCACGAAAGGGTGTTTGCTTTGCAGCATAGGCATCTGCAAGGACCTGCATATTGGCAGCAGCTGTGTAACACAACTGGTCTATACCATTCGTCGTAGTGATGGCCTCATCGTCATCTGCATCATATATCACGCCCAGCAACCGTATTTTACCGCCGGCATAATCCAACAATTTTTTAGCGCCGTTCGCATTGGTACCGTTGGCCATGTTGTCTACAGTTACAGTATCGTCCAGGAACAATACATATAATAGCGCTCCTTCACCGGCTTCGTCATAGAACTCTTTTATTTGTTTGTAGGCAAAAGCATTTCCGCTTGCTGTGAGGCCAAGGTTCTCTGCATCTGTCAGGCTGGCGATCACAAAAGGATCTCCTACGGTAATATCGCCTTCGCTAACCCCGGTAAGCACTATACCTGCAATACCATCTGAGGTTTGCACTACGCTACCAAGCGTTCCGTTTTGCAATGAAATTTTTACATCAGGTAATGACATTGTTTATTGTTTTTGTTATTAATATTATTTGTGAGAACACCCTCTACAGTGGCCATTTTAATGCACGCTTCGCCAGGTATAAGGCTACGGCGACAACTGCCAACAAAAGGATCCAGGGCCATGATACAGCTAAAAATGATCGGGTTCTTACAACATTGCTATGCACATCCATTACGGCTTTCTTATTCACTGTTTCCGATAAGAATTGTACACTATCATTGCGTCTCCGCAATTCTGTATTCTCCCTTATCAGCGATTGCACAACGATAGATAGCGAATCTGCATTACAACCATATTCTACCCTGCCATCCGGCAATACATTCAGAAATGCACGTGCTCCGGAAGTTGCAGCGAAATAGCTCCGCTTTACCGCATGGCCTTGTACCGTATAGGCCGGTGCCAAATCAGAAGAGGAAAGCGTATCTTTTACCAAACGGGCAGGTATATTGATTATAGTATCCTTTACTATCAGCGACCGCGTATAGGAAATGCTGTCAGTGTTTCGTTTTGATGCACGCGCTGCAATACTATCTGTTTGCATTGCCGTACTTGTTATATTCCTTTTCACACTCCCGCAAGCGCACAGCAGAAAAACTGCTATTGGTATCAATACCTTTCCCTTCATCTATCTTTTATCTTCTAACAGGTTGTCAAAGTGCTCATTCAGCTTCTGCATAGCGTTGGTATTGTTCTGTATCACATCCAGCATGGCTTTACGGTCTTCTTCCAGGTATCTAGTGAGTTTGTCCTCAAGGTCTCTTTGCCTCTTCCACAGCACCCAGGCTATTATACCCAGTATTGCGAGGCTTATTGCCTGGTCAGCAAGGCGCTGCCATATATTGGCCGATAGGGTTTCTCCTATCTGTAACAGGATGTTTAACATAGTTTAAGGTTTACGGTCTTCAGGTAACATAGTGATCTATAGGGGCTATAACCCTTACGCTGCAGCTTGTACTATAGCTATAATACCCTTTTCGTCGCTACGGCGCTTGCGTCCGCCCATGCGTACCGACAGGCTGTACACATCTCCGTAAAACTGGGGATGACCTAATTGTTCAAAAAAGGAAACCTGTCCTACAGCGCGCTCCACCGCGTTCACCTGCCAGCACAGCACAGCATCATTATCTGTAGTGTCAGGAGCGTCTTCAATGTCAAGCAGCAGGGGCGTTGCAGAGTCATCATACCTGAGTACGGTGCTGCGCATCATGATCTTGAAGCCATATAGCATGCCCAATACCCCGTTTTTTGCATCGTAAGCATTACTATAGTCACGGTAGGCAGTAAGGTCCATATCGTCGGTAAGCTGTTGCAGCATATCGGCACTTAGCAATGCATAGCGGTCCTCCAAAGGAACATTTTGTTTGTTCATGGCTAGTTGCGCAGCTTTCAGGTCGCTTGCTTTTATCTTCTTTCGGTTACCTGTTGCCGAGGGTAAGTGTGCGGTCACGGCAGCCCCACTGGTGCGGACAATATTAGCCGTCAGCGATGGCCCCCATTCCTGCAACAGGCTATCTGCAGTTACCTGGCGTAGTGAACTTTCGTACTCGTATAGTACACTTTCGCGTTTGTTATAGCTTAGTTCCATTGCTTCGGCACCCGGTATCAGGATAGGGTCTGTAGTAAACTCGTCCAGCGAATAGGTAACATCATTGTCATCTCGTTTTATCACTGTAGCGGGCAGCGTAGGCCTGTTCTTTTCCACATTAGCACCTGCCCCGGCCTGTGGTATATGTACCACTTTGCCTTGCAGCACATACTGACCTGCATCTGTGGATGCCAGTAAAAACTCATTGTTCTTGAACAGGTTACCCTCAATATGGTCCTGCCAGATCTCTCTTTGAATAGCCATTGTTTTTTATTGATTGTTTTAAAAAGGTTATACAGTGTATTATGATGGAAAGGAAGGCTCTACTATGTAAAACAGGAGAGGAAGAGGGAAAAGCCTCAAAGGCTTTTATTACTTATGAAATGAAAAATGCAAAACCACAAAACCTATCAACGAAAACCTCGTCCTTGACTTGCTCCTGTATCTCTCACCTCTATCCTAAAAACTTCTCGTCAAATATCTGCTTGTATCGTTCCGGGTTTGTCGTCTTCAGCTCTTCCAGCTTCCTGCCACCGGGATCATTGTTCTTGTAGTCATCCCAGGCCCAGTTTAGTTCAGGCACATATTTATCGCTTAGTGTAAGTCTTGACACTATGGACTGGTACACAGGCATCACATCCAGCAAAGCTTTTAGTCCATTCGGATTTCCTGCGTAGTCTGTCGCCAACTTCTCTTTCAGTTCTTTACTGATCTTTTGTTCACCCAATGCAACGTCCAGTAAATGCGCTACCTCATTACTCCTTGCTGCAGCATCCAGATCATCAAGTTTTTGCTGCAATGCTTCTTTGTCTTCGTACAGTTTGCCGTTGGCTGCCTCCAGTTCGGCCGTTTTCGAAGAGAGCACTTTGACAGCATTTAGCACTGCCTGTTCATCGGCTTTTTCCGGCAGTTGCAGCAGGTCACATAGCTCGCAGGGAAATGGTGGGATGTTGTTGTGGATCACTGACGCATTGATCCCCAGGTCAACAAGGTTCAATTCGTTTTCCTGTGCATCATACAGCCGGGTGAGCGCATTGCAGTTGCCCGGTATGTCCACAAGGCTGCATTCCTTATTATACCATTTGGTTATAGTGGGCCCGGTTTGCCCCGGTAGCATCATTTCAGGATCAGTACTGTATTCCAGTACCACAATATGGCCCACCGATGCGGCATTCAGAAATCCGTTCTCCGCTTCATCATAAAGCTGTTCGCCGCGGGCGTTGGAAAAATTAATGACCGGCGTGCCCAAGACCTTATCATCTGCTACACGCAGGTCTTCCCACTTCAGCGCCACACCCTCATCACGGCGATGCATATAATAACCAATAGGGTTTTTACGGAACGATTCTATTTGGTAGCCTTCGGTAAGCAGGCGGAAGCCATATTCATTTACTGTGCTGTCGGAGAGCACATATTCTTTATCTATTTTCCTGAATTTGTCAGCCATAGGGTCAAAAAGTGTTAAATCCGGCACAAAGGTGAAACAGATATTGGCCCCTGCAAAATCGGATTTTTATGATACCCCTATTTTTCGGGTATCATGCCCGTCAATAAACGGTATCATACCCCCTTTTTGGGACTTAATTGCCTGGAAATAAACCTTTGATAAAATGAACCGGAAATGTCTGAAAAATGACTTCATTTTCAGGAGTAAAGCAGGTCATATGTATCTATATCTTAACCATGCAGCCATTATTACTGTATGATCAGTTTACTGCTATATAGCTCAGCTCCTGCACGGAGCTTTACAAAATAAATACCGGGTATATCTGCGATACTTATCTCAGCTTTTGCATCTTTTAGCTCCTTTTGCAGTACTGCTTCTCCCAGCATATTAACGATGCTTAGCTCTGCTTTTGTAGTAGTAACTGGTAAAGTAATGGTAAAATGGCCATCCGAAGGATTAGGTGTGATTACTACACTGCCCTTGGCTGGCACCTCGGTTAAGCCTACCGGCACACCTCCAAGTTTTAATATATAGCATTTTGACCTGCCGAAATAAATATCTCCCGAACCACCTGCAAATACAAATTCTGATGCGCCTGTCTGTATGACATCGTTAAAACGACTATTGACATAATAGGCAAAGGACTGATGCCATATCTCGTTTCCCAGGGCATCCATCTTCACAACATAAGCAACGGCTGTCTCTACTATGTATTGGCTCCAAGCCTCCATGCGCCCAACTAATACATATGCTCCGTCAGTAGCTTGTATGATTTTGGCAGCAAGATTATTATCATAATTGACTAAATCGCCATAGCAAGCTGTCCATTCAGGTACACCGTTCTGATCTACCCGGAACACCCATATTTTATTCCCTGTATTACCACACACATCCCCATCATTTGAATTACTGTTACCCGCTATGATAAAAGAATGTTCCGGTGTTTCAAGAATGTCTATTCCGAAATCGTTAAATGAGCCTCCGTATGCATGCTCCCATTCTATATTTCCTGTTGCGTCCATCTTCACAACCCAGACATCATAATTGCCGTGGTTCATACTTACATCTCCGTCCTGAGATTTCGTGGTGCCAACAACAATATAGCCGCCGTCTGATGTTTGTTTAATTCCTACTGCACTATCAGAACCGGTTCCACCCAAACATTTTTGCCACATAATTGCCCCGGCACTATCCAATTTAACTATCCAGAAATCCGTACCCCCATGGTTACCACTTACGTCACCATCATTTGAGGTAGTACTTCCTGAAAATGCGAACCCCCCGTCTGATGTTGAAATGACTCGATTTACCGCATCCAGTCCCGTACCGCCATAACATTTTTGCCACAATATGCCACCTGTGTCATTTAGCTTAACTAGCCAGACATCACGGTCTCCATGATTACCGCTTACATCACCATCATTTGACTTTGTAGAGCTGGCCATGAGGTACGTATTATCTGTGGTTTTTATGATAACGGGTGATCCATCGTTGGCACTGCCGCCATATGATTTTTCCCATACTACACCCCCGGTGTCATCCAACCTGGCAAGCAAACAATCACTAACATATGGTGCATCAAGGTTGCTCGTAATAAAATAGCCGCTGTCCGGCGCCGGAATTATCGAATAGACATATTGGTATCCATAATCCCCGAAGACGTTGTACCATTCAACGTGAGCCTGGGCATGTAAAAACAAAGGGATGATCGCCAGAAACAAAGCAATCAAAACAGATTTTCGCATAGGTCTTTTTTTAGTCAACGATAAGTTTTGCAGTATAGCAGGCTTCCCCTGCTTTAACTATGACGTAATAAACACCCGGAACGTTAGGGATGGTTATTTCAGCTTTTACATCTCCCGGCTCCTTTTGCAGCACTGCCTCACCCAGCATATTGGTAATTGTTACTTGTGCTGTCTTTTCACTTTCGGGGATGGTGACGGTGAAATGCCCATCCGATGGGTTGGGACTCACAACAATATCTCTTTCTGAGGCCGGCGTCATTACATTTTCAGGCCAGCGCGACAACTTAACGATCCAAGTGCAGGTCCCAAAGATATTATTGACCATGTCGCCATCAGTAGAGCGTCCCATACCGGCAATGGCATAACCCATGTCAGAGGTCTGTATGATGCTATAAGCCGTTTCTATGCTGCTTCCCCCCAAACATTTCTGCCAATCGATATCACCGTCATCGCGGATTTTTACGATCCAGTAATCATCTCCACCAAAATGTTTGCCAATCACATCTCCGTCATACGACTGAGCGCTGCCCGCTAATACGTAACCTCCGCCTGTAGTGGCTTGCATATCATAAACAGCCTCATCGTTGTTCGATCCGCCATAACACTTCTGCCATTCTATCGCTCCGGTATCACCTATTTTTATGGCCAGGTAATCTTCAAGGGCATGCAAGCCATTCACGTCGCCATCAGCCGATCGTGTCGACCCTGCCAGGATGTAACCTCCTCCCACAGCATTTGCTACCGTAGCCGGGCCTTCTGTATCACTCCCGCCATAGCATTTTTGCCATTCCAACTGGCCATTTTTATCCAACTTGAACACATAGCAATCGCCGAGGCCTCCTGTATGGTAGCGAGGCAGATTCTGTGACCAACTGCTGCCCCCCGCCACGTAACCGCTGTCGGGAGTTTCAACGATCGACACAGCAATATCCCGGTCATTGCCTCCGGCACATTTCTGCCATTCAATTGTGCCCATTGCATCTGTTTTAACGATCCATGCATCACCATAATTGTTTGCCGCAGTATGCAGGCCGGATACATCTCCACCATCCGACTCAGAATATCCCGCAATGATATACCCGCCATCACGGCACTCCTTTATATCGCATCCGATATCATATTTGCTGCCGCCCAGGCATTTTTGCCACTCTATGTAGCCGGTGTCATCCAATTTTACCAGCCAAACATCCGTCATGCCATGGCCGCCGCTTACATCCCCGTCATTTGATTCTGTTTGCCCGACCATGATATACCCACCGGATGCAACTGCCTTTATTGCGCTGATAAGGTCGGCACGACTGCCGCCATAACATTTTTCCCACTGTAGTTCGCCATATTGGCCGAGCTTAGCTACCCATCCGTCACCCTCGCCATGATAACCCGGCATAGTTGCGCGCGCGCTCCCACATACAACATATCCACCCCCTGGCGTTTCGGTTATACATTTGCTGGTCTCGCCAATGCTTCCGTTGAGACATTTGCTCCATTCGATGCCAGGGGCCTGAGCCAATGCCCTGCTATAATGAAGTAAGATAACGATCAATAAGGCTATGGTCTTTTTCATGACTTTTCTTATATATCCCTAAGGTACTTCGGGTTTATAAACAATAGGCATCTCTTAGGGTCATTGTATTGTCAGCTTTTCAATCCATGTTCTCCCGTTGCTTTTGATGATAGCAAAGTACATGCCCGGAACTTTCGACACGTATAATTCGTGGTTGGCCTTATCTATCTCTTTGTTCGCCTCCCAAATTCTTCTGCCAGGAGATCTCCGGCGTTTGTGCGAATACATGATTACATAACACTAAAAACAGGGCAAAATAGATTTTCTTCATAAAGTAAATTTGTTATAGTTGTTTATAATAAGCAAATAATTGGTTTACAAGTTAAATAAAAAATGCCGCCCCGGTTCAGACCAAAACTATTTTTTACCACACCCCGAAAACAAGGGTATCATACCCCTGAATACAGGGTATCGTACTTTTTTCTTTTGGTGAAGCTGAAACCGCTGTTGAACTTTGTAGCGGTTTTGGCATTTTGTTCTGTCAATTTGCCATCACCACAACTATAGACCTTGTATGAAAGAACTAAGCAGCAACGAGCGTCGCGAATGGGCACAAATGCTCTATACCCGCTACGACATGAATACCAAAGAGGTAGCCCTGCAAACAGGCGCCCCGGAAGCCGATGTGCGCAGATGGGTGCAGGAGGGCAAATGGGACGGGCTGCGCCGCTCACTGCTCACCTCGCGCGAGGAACAACTGAAAACACTATACGACATACTGGCTGCGCTCACCGCCCGGGTGAAACAGAATACGGAAGAGCCCAACCCAAAGGACGCCGACCTGATCATTAAATATACCAGTGCTATAAAGAACCTGGAGACCGATATTGGGGTAGGCGAGATAATAGACGTGGTGAAGCCCTTCCTGGTCTGGCTCATGAAAAAAGACCTGGAACTGGCGCAAAAGCTCACGCTGCATTTCGATGCTTACATAAAAGAAAAACTGAGCACATTTTAAGCAAACCTGCTAAACCTTATCATGGCCAACGAGAAGAAGAAGATTGATGAATGGGAAGAATTTGTAAAAATGATACGCCGCGCCACAGCAATAGACCATAGCGAAACCACGGACGAAAAAATAATGCGAAAGCTGGGGCTGGAGGCAGATGCCGAAGCCTGGTTTGCCTATTATTTTCCCATGTATGTATTTGCCGATGCAGCACCCTTTCACCGGGCTGCTACACAGCGTCTTTTAGATAATCCCGAGTGGTACGAGGTGCGTATGTGGGCCCGTGAGCTGGCCAAAAGCACACGCAGCATGATGGAGATACTCTATCTCATGCTCACGGGCCGCAAGCGCTACCTGTTGCTCATCAGCAATAGTCTCGATAATGCTACGCGTCTCCTCTCGCCATTTAAGATAATGCTCGAGCACAACCAGCGCATCATAAACGACTATGGCCTGCAGGAGCGATACGGTAACTGGCAGGCCGCAGAATTTGTTACCAATGCAGGCCTGGCTTTCCGCGCATTGGGTGCTGGTCAGTCGCCACGAGGCACACGAAGCGAGGAGGCCCGCCCTGATATACTCCTCTTCGACGATGTGGATACCGACACCGACTGCCTGAACCCGGATATAGTAGCCAAAAAATGGCGCTGGATAGAAGAGGCCGCTATTGGCACCCGTTCCATATCGGCGCCCACGCTCATTCTATTTTGCGGTAATCGTATCGCTACCGATTGCTGTATAGGTCGCGCTACCCAGCTTGCCGATCACACTGATATCATCAATATCCGCGATGATGAGGGCCGCTCTGTATGGCCCAACAAGAACTCCGAGCTCGATATCGACCGCGTGCTGATGCAAAAAAGCTATGCCGCAGCGCAAAAGGAATACTTCAACAACCCTATCGTGGAAGGGGCCGTCTTTAAAAGCATGGCCTATAAAGAATGTCCGCCACTCAATGAGTACACACTCCTGGTATGCTATACCGACCCTTCCTTCAAAGATGGCCGGAATAACGACTACAAGGCCACCGTACTCGTGGGTAAGTGGCAGGACGAGTTCCATGTCATCAAAGCCTATATCGACCAGACCACCATTGCCAACATGATAGGCTGGCACTATAACATTGTACAGTATATAGGCCAGCACAATTGCTACTATTATATGGAGAGCAATTTCCTGCAGGGGATGATCTTTGAAGACTTCCATCAGGTGGCAAAAGAGCGGGGCAGGAGCATACCCATAAACGGGGACGACCGCAATAAGCCAAACAAATTCACCCGTATAGAATGCCTGCTCGAGCCACTCAACCGAAACGGTAAACTATATCTTAACCTCGCCGAAAAGCACAACCCACATATGCAACGGCTCGAGGAGCAGTTCCTTGCCCTTTCGCCCATGAGCACGGCGCACGATGATGGCCCCGATGCGGTAGAGGGTGCAGTATGGCGCATCAACAATAAGCTCTTCATGCTGCAGCCCGATAGTGCCCTTGCCATAAGGCGCCCTGTGAACCCCAAACGCTTTTGACATTCATTTTACCTTAAACGATATAACCTTTTACCATTATGCCGGTAATAACTACATCAGAACTCGATACACATATCTACACCGAGGTACTTAACGAGATAGTACGCAATAATACCAGCCTCGCTGATAAAGCCATAGCTACTGCCGAAAGCGAGGCCAAAATGTACCTGGGCCGTTTCGATCTGCTGGCCCTCTTTGGTGATGAGCAGAACGCGCCACTTGTACAGGACGAATTTTTAAAACATCTCCTCAAGGATATGGCTTGCTGGTACATCATACGGCTGGCCAACCCGGTCATCGACTACCGCTCGTTCCGAGATGCTTACGAGAATGCGATCAGGACACTGGAAAAGATAATGGAAGGCCAGGCCGATCCTGCGGAATGGCCGCTGAAAGAAACCACTGAAGAAGACTTGCCGGGAAGTACCTCCGTTAGCTGGAGCAGCAACCCCAAAAGGAACAATTATTTCTGAGCCATAACGCCTGTTCTATGATATTCCCTTTTCTCTATGGTGGCTTTTATTATTATATAAGCGTCGACAGCTTTGCCTTCCAGCTTCATTTCTGTGAGTCTTATTCAGAGGTCTTATACTTAAGTGTCAATTAAAACACGTCCCGTAAAGGCCCTTTGGGGCTTGGGCTATTTATACCATGTCAAACATAACCGTAACAAAAAACAAAGACCAGCAGGTGCACCTGGTCAATAACGAATTACACATCCGCAGTGTGGACCGCAGCCGAAAAGATATCAGCTCCTGGCGGCAGGCCCTCATCAGCGCAGAATCTGTGCACACACCCAATCGCAGCAGGCTGTATGACCTCTACGACGATGTACTGCTCGACGGGCATCTTGCCGGTATCATTGCCAAGCGCATGGATGCCGTACTCAATAAAGCGCTTTATTTCATACAGGAGGGCAAGCGTGTACACGAGATGGATCACCTCATCAACAGCAATGCCTTCCGTGGCCTTTTGCGCATCATTATGCAGACACCGCTTTGGGGAATCTCAGGTGTCGAGTTTATCCCGGGCCAGGAGTTGGCTTATAAAAAGATACCGCGCAAGCACATCAGGCCCAAAGAAGGTATCATATCCTTCGAGCAGAACGGGCTGGAGGGTATTCCTTATACCGGTCTTCCCAATGTTTGGATAATGGGTGAGCCCGACGACCTGGGTATCTTACTGAAGTGTGCACCCTATGCCCTGTATAAGCGCGGCGATATTGCCGACTGGTCGCAATACATCGAGATATTCGGACAGCCGGTGCGGGTGATGAAATACGATGCCTACGATGAGCAGGGCAAAGCCCAACTGAAAAAAGCGCTCGAAGAAAGCGGCAGTTCGCTGACCTTATTATTACCCAAGCAGGCAGAGTTCGAAATGCAGGATGGTAAGTTCACTAATGGCGACGGCAGCCTGCACCTCTCTTTCGTCACCACCATGAATGCCGAAATGTCTATTTTGATATTAGGCAATACAGAGACAACGGTCAGCAGCCGTTCAAGCGGCTACGCACAGAGCAAGATACACGAAGCACAGCAGCTCGAGATCACCAAAAGCGATATGGTATATGTAGCCAATATGCTTAATAGCCCCCGCTTCCTGGCCCAGCTCCGCAGCTATGGCCTGCCTGTTGCTAATGGCCGCTTTGTGTTCGACCGCGTTATCGATCTCGATGACCTCGGCAAGAGGCTTGCCATAGATGAAAAACTGGCTTCACATGTTGCTATCAGCGAACAGTACTGGTACGAAACCTATGGCATTACCAAACCTTTAAATGACTAAAACACTATGAACTCAGCATTTGCTAATTTATTCCTGCTCCTGCAGCAGCGTGTACAGGATAATGTTCCTGCTATTACTTATATCGATCAGGATCTCGGACAGATCAATCCCAGCGTGGAAGAATTTCCCGTCACTTTCCCCTGCCTGCTGATCGATTTCGAGGATTTCGAATTCAAAGATCTTAGTGAACATGTGCAGACCGCAGAAGGTACAGTGCTCTTTAAATTAGGTTTCTCCTCCTACAGCAGCAGTGCACAGATGGCCACAGAAGAGAGCAAAGAGGCAGCCCTCGGATTTTATGACATTGAGTGGGACCTTCATAAAGTACTCCAGGGCTGGGACCCCGGCGACTATTATGGCCACCTCGATCGCAGCAGCGCCATCACTCAATCCCGCCCCGATCAGCTTCGTGTCCGGGAGCTTCGTTACACGATCGCTTTTGAAGACTATAGCACTAAACTCGAAACATTTACTGCATCTGCAACACTCGGTGTCGATCCCCAAATAGTGACCGAAGAGTAGTGCTACCACACCAGGTGCGGCCATCTATGCCCGAAGTACCCCTTCCTGGGTTGTGCTTCCTTCAGTTGTCGCAGTTGTTCCATATTGTCTTGCACCAGGTCTTGTATGGTGCTCGGTGAGAGGAAGAATTCATCGCTCAGGTGCTGCATAATGGCCTCGTAACGTTTATCGGTATAGTGGTTATAGTAATAATACCGCGATACCAGGCATTCGTTTCGCTTTTCCAGTAGTTTGTTACTCCGCCCTCTTCTTTTCGGGGCATTAGGTTCTTCTTTTCCCGGGTTGGCCTCAAATATATTATTCCTTTTTCTCATAGCGTATTAGGTAGTCTGCAAAGATACTTTCGCTCCTCGTTCATAGGGCTCCATGATATCAACACGCAAGCAACATAGTAAGAGCGTTAATATAACACTGTATCAGGCTGCTCAGGCGGTATGGCTTATTTGCTCTTTTTGTTTAATGAGTTGTTAATGAGCTCATATTATTAGTATTTATTTAACATGTCATACTATCTTTGAACCTCGTTTAAAACCAAAGAAATGAATAAACAAAAACTCCTTTTTGTGTTTGCATGCTTTGCCTTGCTGGCTATTAGCTGTAATAAAGGGTCAAAACCCTACTATTACACCTTTGATAACAACAGCACGCACAAAATGAACCTGAAAATATACCAGTGGGTCGAAGACTATGATACCAGCCTGAACGCATACATCAGCTACACAGTGGCCCCCGGCGATAAGGTTGAGATCCCCTCTACCCAGTTCGTCGAGAAAAGGCAGTACTATGCCGACTGGTACAGCGATGATTTTGTGTACACCAGTTGGTTCAATATGCAGCACATCAGGGCCGGCTTCAGCGCTGCCTTCCTGCCCGAGGCTTCCAGTGGTAATATTACATATATGGACGTACAGTCCGATTATGCCCGTCAGCTTTGCCTGAATGGCAACGGCACACAAACCACCTGGCAAGCAATTGACGGATGGAACTTTGTGAACGGCAGCATAGGCGATACTATTTGGTGGCCGCAAATGAACGAGTTCCAGCGTTACAACCAGTTCGTCTTTAATAAAGATTTCCATTGTCATTTTTATTATAAGCAGCAAAATACCGGTGTCCTGACCGATTATCCTTTCGTGCTCCGCACCCCGGACAATGGTACACCGGTAGGCGCCAGTACGTCGCACCTGTACGTTTATACTGCCAACGACGCAGATTCGCTCGGCATGATAACTTACCACATCCGCCCGGCAGAAAATGGTTACCAGGCAAGCGATACCATGGAGGTCTTCATGGGCGACAAAGGTCACTGGCTCATGGTCCGTACAAATACTAAATAGCTTTTCATAGGTTGTAGTAATAATAGGGGTCCCCGCCAAAGGCGGGGGCTTTTTATTAGGCACATATCCGCATAAAAAAAAGAGCCTCAACGGCTCTTTTGCTTTGTCTATTTATAGGGGTAAAACGTGAATTATATATTAGCTGCTATTACGATGCAGGACAAAATGGCGGCGAATAACATGATCTTTTGCATGGCGAGTATTTTATATTGTGATTGCATTTTTCGTTCGTTTGCTTTGATAACACAAAGATGCAGCGCCATTCGTCCATGGCAAAAAAAACAGCCCTTCTTAACCGCTGTTTTAAAAACGGTTAACGGGCTGTTTACAAATAAGATGAACAAAAAAATCCCTGGTAGCTCCTATAGAGACTTTAAAAAACGTATCACCGCCTGGCGGTCTGTTTTGCTGAGTAGCATGAAGTTGTTCCTGGCATTTTCAGCCTCGCCGCCGTGCCACAGTATGGCCTCTTCTATCGTGCGGGCCCTTCCGTCATGCAGATAATACGGAGTGCCGTTGGTCTTCTCATACAGGCCTATGCCCCATAATGGCGCTGTGCGCCATTCATTCCCATTGGCGCGATAGTCAGTATAACCGTCGGCAAGTCCTTCACCCATATCGTGCAGCAGCAGGTCGGTATATGGGTGTATGCGCTGGTTCGATAAGGCACGCACAGTTACATCTACACCCGTTTGCATCGTTGGCCTGTGGCAGCCGCTGCAGTTCAGTTGGGCAAACAGTGCTTCGCCACGCTTCACTTCAGCATCGGTCACATCCCGCCTTGCCGGTACAGCCAATGTTTTTATGTAAAACGCTACCGTTTTAAGTGTGCTGTCCGGCAGGTCATAGGTATCGGCATACAGGTTTGCGCATTGCGGCTGCCCCCACGATGCTTCCTGTTGGCGTATCTCGCTCGTCACTCCCATATCCTGCTGGTACGCAGTGGCTACCTGCACCATTATACTCGATGTGTTGGCCTTCAAACCAAAACGGCCGATCTCAGTCCGCTTTGTCTGTGGATTATATACATAGTTGGCATGTCCTTTTATACCGTCCCCATCTCTGTCTGTCTCATCCTCGAAAGATAATATTGTACTTTCCGGAACATCTTCCAGTAAGCCAAGTCCGAAAACAGGTGGTGCCAACCTTGGCGATAGCTGGTAATTCGCGGCTATCGCTTTGTATGCATTCTGTATCGTGTAAAACGGCTTACGCAGGTTCACCGTAGTACCATCGGGATAGGTCACCGGCACTTCAACATAACTGATATTCATGTTTGCTTCCGGTTGTATGCCGAATAACCCCTGGTCTTGTATCTGTCCTCCATAGCCGTCCATACCTGCAGGGCCGCCATGTTCGTCACTTAACCCATTGCTGATTCGAAACAGCAACGATGATGTTGCCGTTCCGGCTGTAGGTGTTCCTTTGCCGTCATTATGATGACATGATATACAGGACACATTATTGAACACCGGGCCCAGGCCTCCAAACACCGGAGCCGGGGCGGCAACAAAAGTTTGTTCAAAAGCCGCATCGCCTAATTCATGTGCTCGCATGTCATGCGCTCCCAGGCCATCTATCATATGGGTAAATGCTTTCGAGCTGGCATCGAATATGGTGGCCAGCCCGCCGCTTAACCTGCTATCATAATTCTCATCACCAAAGGTCTCTGCTTTACGGCACATACTGAATACCGTAACAACTAAAATGATTGTCCCAATGACCTGTAACTTCCTTTTCACTTTGGTTGCTTAGTCTGTTATATATTGTTGCACAAATGTATTCAGATCTCCTTCGAGGGTAGCTTTCAAAGTAGCAAGTGCGGTCATGGTATTCTGTACCTGTGTCCTCTGGCTATATATTGCCTGGCCATAGGGAACTGTGATGTTGTCAAATGAGTTTATGGCTGCATTGATCTCACTCTGTATCCTGTTATCAAGGTCTTTGTTCTTCGAGGATACCAGGTAGCTCAATCCCTTACCATCATCCTTGCCCATGTACACATTCCTGAGTCCAACAATATTGTTCTTAAAGTCTATCGCAGAATTACCCGAGTAAGGTGACTCGACAATGTTGGAATCCGCATTGGCTACAGAGGTGCCAAATGGTTCCGCCATCTTACCCTCCCCTACTTCGCTGCATATATCTGTCATTGCCCCCAGTATGGCCAGGTACACTTCCTGCTTTTTTGCATACTTATCACTGCCATTACCCGCTCCGGTCACCTTTCCGGCAAAGTCTTCAGTACCCGCCCAGCTATCGTACAGTGCATGACATGTGTTCTTCAGGTCCGTCGCAAGGCTTATCATATATTGCTTCTGCCGGTCTGTTATGGAAGCTGCGGTGCGGCTGCCACCCACGCCAAAGATGATATACTCTATCGGGTGAAAACCCCTTAGCGATAATGTGGCATTCTGGATGTCAGCCAGTGTAAGACCATTGTTGCTGGCCAGTAGCGAATCCATCTGGTGATAGTCGGTTGGCCAGGTGTCCATGTTCGGATCGTAATCATTGTCCTCCACGGGACCAAAAAGAAATCCTTCACACTGCTCCCAGGTTGTACGCATGCTCTTCCATGCTGTGCGGGCAGTGTTCAGGTTATCCTCAGTTGCATTTGTATTCAGGTCGTTCAATGCTGTATATAAAGCATCTGCATTATCCTTCAATTCGCTATAACCCGACACTGCTACTTTATTGGTAAAATCATTCAGAACCGTTTGTTCCATTTCAGTAAAAGACACTTCGGTTGATGGGGTATCGTCATTCTTCTTACATGCTGTGAAAAGCACACTTACTGCCAGTATGGTATATACTACTCTATTCATGGTCGCTCTTTTTTTATATGGTTATGATCAGTTTGTCATTGTTTATGGTCACCGGGTATTTTTTAAGGGCATGTTCTGCCGGCCCCTTTTTTACATTTCCCTCGTTGTCAAATTCACTGCCGTGCAGGCTGCATCTGTAACCGTTGCCCGATAGGTTCAGTTGGTTGTCCATATGCGTACAGCGCATCAGCAGGGCGGTGTAGGTTTTATCCTCATGTTGCTGCACGGCTATATCATAGTATTGCCCCTTGGCCCTTACGATCTGTATCTTTTTATCAGCAAAAAGTGAAACAGGTATTTCTATTTTGTTACCGCTTACCGTGGTTTTATATACACCTGCCTTTTGTGTTGTACCACAACCCTCAAGCATCGGTAACAACATTCCACCCGCAGCCAGCAGACAAAAAGTACATCCTGACTTTATGAAATCTCTTCTTTCCATCTTTAAAATGAGTAGCCTATGCCTATGTTCAAAAATGTATTGTTCGGCCTGTATGGCAATGCGTTCGGTGCCGGGTTGATAACCAGTGCCGGGTTTGCATCGCCGCTATGGGCCAGGCGCACGTCTGCCTTTATCACCACATTAGGTATAGGCAGGTAACTGAAACCGGCAATAAGATGCGTCTGCTTTAATGTGCCATCGTCTATCGCCGACTCTGAAGGTATCGAAGCATTAAGGTCCATCACTTCATAACGCGCAAAGCTGATCAGCTGGGCCTGTTTATGTGCGTGATATAACCAATCGTAACCCAGCTCAGCATAAGCGCCGTACATACTGCTGGCTATATTATTATCATAGGCCCTGTTCACTTTATTGGCTTCCGGGTAAGAGATATAACATCCCAGTAATTTCCCGGATAGGCCACCGGCATTGTATTGTGCATCTGCTTCGCCCAGGTACACAGGCGTACCAAATACGCCGCTATTCAACCCCAGGCTGTCAGCGCCTCTATGACCAAGGCCTACGGTGCCACCCATGTAGCCCGATGCCTGCAGCTTTATGTCGCCTATGGAATATTGTATCGCTGCTGTTACAGCCAGGTTGTTCGCTGTAGCCATACCACCCTCAGCACGGCCGTCACGTATCCCGGTACCGTGCTCAAAACCTTTCGAGTCAAGGCCGTTCACTATTGCCACACAATAATTCAGTGGTGCATTATTCAGCGAGCCGTAAAACCCTAACCCAAGCTCACGCCAGGTAGCAGGTATTACCATTTGCTCTACGAGTGGACGCTCTACACCGTTAAAATTTACAGGCAGGTGGTTTTCATTCAGTATACCTATCCTTGGTATGAATAGGCCGGCTACAATATATTGCCTTGCATTTAGGTTAAACTTTAAGAAGGCCTGCTCCATGGCTATTTCGCCATCCGGTTTGTCTCCGGCTACGATCGCATTCTCAATTTCCAATTCAGAGAAGAAGGCTATCTTATCGCTGAACTTATGACCTACGAACAATACAGCCCGATCAAGCGTTGCTACGGAATGTTGTGCGTTGAAGTCGTGCTGGTAGGATGCGCTGCCGTACCCGGAGATAACAGTCTTTTTTATGGAAATACCACCAGTACTCAGAGAGTCTTCATTGGTCAATACTTGTTGCTGCGCTGCGGTGCGGAACTGTGCCATAGCTGCATTAGTGCTTAATATGGCCGCAATTACTATAAGTGCTTTTTTCATGATCAATAAACAAAGCTGCAAAGCAATCGCTTATTGAAAAAACGTACTTTCAAAAAAGGGAAAAATATTACCGTATCGGGAAGTTTTCTCCTACAATATCTCTTATTCTATCGCAACCTTTACGTTTTTATTCCATTGGTCACCCGTTACTTGCAGCCAATAGATGCCGGGCGGTGCTGATGAAAGGTCAATCGATTTAATGCTGCAATAATTACACACTACCTTTTTAAGTGTTTTCCCCTCAACATTAGTTAACGTTATGTTCGCATAGGTGGTTTCCGGGAATTTTACGTGTAAGCTGCCATGTACAGGGTTAGGGAACGTCTCTATATCCTGCTTACCTTCAATTCCCGGTGTCCCCAGCACTACTTGTGCAGTATGCCCATAATATTTTTGTCTTACGACATTATTCTGATTGAATGCATTGGTAAAAGTAACTTGTGCCTGCCCCGATCCCGATAAAGTAGAATCTGTATAAAAATAAAACACAAAGCTCTGCGTATCCGAAGGAGCCAATACTATTTGTGTATTATTTACATTAGCTGGCAGGCAGATATCTGTACAAAGTGCTGTCTCCCACCCCGAAGGCAAATTCATTCCCGTCTTTTCTATGTTTACAGTGCAGTCAAAAAATGGTGACAAATTCTTCAACACCCCGTGCGAAGTCAAAACATCTCCCGGCAGCCCATTAATAATACTGTCCTGCACAAGGTGGAAATCGAAGATACCATTCTGCGTAAGCGCATTACAATGCCCTGAATTAGTGCCCAGCAAACTATCTATACTGCACCACATATTTTCCGGAGGATGATTAAACCACCCCGCCTTCGATTTCACTATGCCGTTTGTATCTATCAGGTAGGCATTATTAGGTGCCGGGCCGAAGTGCAACCACCATTCATTACAAGGGCCGTCAATAGCAACCATTGGCATCACAGGCATATGTGCGTTCATTGTATCCACCATCGCTTTTCGCTCCCCATAGGTTGTAGGTTGATCATAATATATATTAGCTTGTATGTTTTGGTTGCCTATCCAAATATTTCCTGTGTATGGAGAGACCGCGTTGTCCGGGTGTGCCTCAACAATGTATACCACAATAATATTTAATAGCCCGCCGTAAAACTGCATCATGCTATCCAAGTCGGCAACCTTGCTGCGAAATTCTCCGCAGGTATAGCTGCCTGCAACCAGCAATACCGGGCGATGCGATTGCAAAAGAGCGCTCATACTTACAGGATTGCCATTAGCTTTGTATAAAGTAAAATCAGCCACAGTATCACCAACAAAATACCCTGATGTATCGTAATTGCCGAGGTAAACAGGCGGGGGGCATATGGGTGTGTTATCTGCTGGTAATGAAGCCAGGCCTATCGAGGGTTTGAGGTATGGCCCCTGTGCATAAGATATAGTGCCGAATAGAAGAAAGAAAAAAAAACTACACAAACGTTTCATTAGGCTCATCTGGCAAACTTAAGCCTTATTGAACCGATAATAAAATATTATTATTTATGTTACTTTTACATTTAAAACCCAAGGACTTACAAGGAGTGCTTTGAAAGTCGATACAGTGGCGGTTAGAGGTGTTGCTACGAAACTGCAGTTTCAGCTATTGGATCATTATTTTCATGGTCTTATTCCAGTCACCGCCGATCACTTTTAAGATATAGAATCCCTTGGGTATATCAGGTATGCTTATCTCTGCAGTATTGCAATAATTACAGTAAACCTGTTTTATAGATTTATTATTGAGGTCAGTCAGGCTCGCAATGACTTCATTTGAATAGGGAAATCTCAGATGCAATTTGTTTGTAGCCGGGTTAGGGTATATACTTACGGGATACTTATCTATGCCGGGCTGCATATTAAGCAATGGTGACGTGTTCGCATAGTACCTCTGGCTAAGTTGATTTGTCGTATCCAGCGGATTCCTAAATGTCACCTCCATACTTCCCGACGCGGGAATTGAATCTGTATAAAAATAAAAAATGAAACTTTGCGAATCGGCAGGTGCTATACTCAACTGTGTCGTATTCACATTTGGTGGCAGGCATATATCAGTGCATAAGGCCGTCTCCCAACCTGCAGGCGTATTGTTCGCTGTTTTACCAATATTGATTGTAACACTTGTGGTAGGGGACAAGTTTTTAAGCATGCCTTGCACTGTCAATACATCCCCGGCCACGCCGTTGACCACGCTGTCTTGCTGTAGCTGAAAATCGAATGTAGCGCCCGGAACAGGAGCAATGCAATGGCCTGAATTGGTGCCTAATAAACTGTCGATACTGCACCACATGTTGTATGGTTCGTGGTTGAACCAGGGGTTTTTCGCAAATACAATCCCGTTTGTATCTATGAGGTAGCCGTTATCGGGTGCCGGCCCAAAATTACTCCACCATTCATTGCATGGACCGTCAACTAAAATTGTGGGGTGCACGGCCAGATTCATATCCATTGTATCCACCATCAGCCGCCTTTCACCATACGTCTCTTCCTGCGGATATAATATATTAGCCTGGTAGTTGGCCGGACCTATGTACAAATTCCCGGTATAAGCACATATGGCATTGTCGGGGTGTGCCTCAAGTGTGTAGATAACATAGATATTCAGCAAGCCTTGGTAAAACGCGGCCATGTCATTAATATCTTGCACTCTATCGCGGAATTCTGAGCAGGTATAGCTACCGGCAACGAGTAATACTGGCTTTTTTAAGTGTAATACATTATGTATGTTGACCGGGGTCCCTGCAGCCGTGTAGAGTATGAAGTTGGGTATTGTGTCGCCAACCAGGTAGCCCGAGGTGTCATAGTTGCCCAGGTATAGCGGGATGTTGCATATGCTTTCAGTATCTGCAGGTAGGGCGGCAAGCCCAATGGATGGTTTCAAATACGGGGACTGAGCCCATGATTCTGTAAAAAATAATATGCTAATAAATATTGTAATAATCCATTTCATAATGTACGAACCAGTCAACAGCAAATATATTATGCCAAACGTTAATAATAGAATAAATTTTTACTGATTGTCTTTCTTATTAAGAACCAAGTATATGCAGCCGTGCGCCCTCAACAATCCCCTTCTCCGCAAGGCATCGCCGCCGACTCTATTTCTATAGTGGCATGTTGAATATTTTCGTGTAGCAGGTTGTGTTTTATTTCCTGTACCACCTCCATTTTTTCTTCAAAGCTTAAAGCCTCATCAAGTATCACGTGGGTGGTCAGCGCATTTTCTGTGGTGCTCATTGCCCATATATGCGTATGGTGCAGCGATGCTACACCTGCTACGTCTTTTATCACCTGCTCTGTTCTTTCAAGGTCCACTTCCGGCGGCACACCATCTAATGACAGACGCAGGCTGTCGGTAAGTAACGACCAGGTACCATATAGAATCACAAGTAAGATCACGATGCTGACCGCAGGGTCAAGTATATACCAGCCGGTATAACTCACTACGATACCGGTTATCACCACCCCCAACGATACCAGTGCATCGCTCAGCAAATGCAGGTATGCACTTTTTGCATTCAGCTCGTGCTCTTTATCTCTGAAAAACAAAAATGCAGAGACCGCATTGATCACAATGCCAAGCCCCGCTACCCAGGCAACAGTACCGCCCTGCATGGGTTCCGGGTGCTTCAGCCGGGTTATCGATTCATAACCTAGTGTCCCGATCGCTATAAGCAACACCACAGAATTGATAAGTGCTGCCAGGATGGTGGTCTTTTTATACCCGTAGGTGTATTGGTCTGTAGGTTTTACCCTGGTCAGCCGCAAGGCGATATAGGAGAGTATTAACGTGGCCACATCTCCCAGGTTATGTACCGCATCGGTTATCAGGGCCACGGAGTTGGTATACAAACCGGCGGCTATCTGTGCGATCACATATATGCCGTTAAGCACAATACCCCATACGAACGCCTTTCCCGCTGTCGCCCCTTGACCGGGATGATGGTGATGATGTCCATGGCTGTGATGGTGCTGGTGCATAACCGCTAAATTACTTAAAACCCTAAAGTAGCCCTTTCAAAACGCATGCCCTTATCATATTTTCACATAATTTTTATCTTAATTAAGTGGGAAAACTTAGCCATTTACTACCTACAAGAGCAAAAAATACTTAGATTTGATACATATTTTCAAAACGAGAATAAATTATGAGGCTTTCAATACTCGTTGCGTGTGCTATGCTCACGTGTGGCTCCTTGTCCGCCAGGACATTTCAGCCCACTCACAGGGTGATCTTAGGAATAAACGGGGGTATCAGTACTACTTCTATTCCTAAGTTCTCAACATATACCGGCACCAATTCCACATGGGCTCCTTATGTTTCCATAAAAGCGGACTATACTTTAAATGACCATTTCGAAGTTGGTATTGACGTTGGTGGCACAAGCTGGAAAACTTACGACAGGAGCTGGCATATAATCGGTCCGGAAAATCAAAGCTATGGCGACCAGAAGGCTACCTATAACTTTGCCGACGCAGCGATACATATTGCGCCTCGTTTCAACATTAACTTCCCGATATACAGCCAGTACCGCTTTTTCAACAAAGCCGATATCTATGCAGGGGGTACTTTCGGTGCCATATTCACTATTAATGATGGCGGTGTTGTTTATAAATACACAAACGGCATAAAGTACACTTCGCAGATCAATATGGCACCGGGTACCGGTTTCATAGCCGGTGTTCAGGTGGGTTATACACACTACTTCTCCGACCTTTTTGGTGTTAATGCCGAGTTTGCACCAAAATATGCTAATGTAAAAACGGTAGATCCACGTTACGCAGGAGGCGATGAACACTACATGTTGTTCTACTTCCCTTTTACCATTGGACTACGTTTCCGCCTTTAGTCTTAATTTATTACATATATTCTTGTTAACAAAAGAAGCGGCTCTACCGCTTCTTTTGCTTTATATCCAGTGCTGCATACAGTGCCAGTGGCAAGATTTTTTGTCCACATACTATAAAATACTGCAATTCTTTTTTATACTTTTATCCTTATTGTTTTTATGAAGCACGAGGCACTTACACTGCAGGAAGCAAAAGCATTATGCAACGACTTCCAACATATCATCGGCCGGCCGTATACTGAATCAACTTCATGGTCGCCCGTCATTAGTGTCGTGGTTGCTCCTTACGAGGATATCAACAAATGGATTTTCAGCCGGTATTATGCCGAGGGCAGGAATGCAATGAATGCATTAAGCTTCTATAAAGAACATACTTACGATGTGCTTGTCTTCAGCGCATCTGCCTCTAATCCTAAATGGCTTACTTACACCGACCTTCGCAGCTACCTGGCCGAGAATAAAATACCTTTCGATATAAGCCAGTTACAGCATTCATTCAGATAGTTTTTCCATTTTCATGATACTACAGTAAAGAGAAAAAGGACCGGTCGGTCCTTTTTTTATGCTACGTTTATTTCATTTTTTTAGTGGTATACCACGGTCATCCCAAGACGCACTGCAATATCCCGTTCCAGTTGTGCTCCTCTGCATTCCTGCCAGCAGGGCAAAAAATGCACTTCATCACAACCCAGCATCATCTTTATCCGGTTACGCAACACCGTCTCATGATCATCTCCTTCAGGACCAATGCTTGCAGGGTACAATACCCGGTGCCCACTGGACCTTGATCCTTCTGCGGCACGATCAAATTTTTCACGCCACTGCTCTTCCGGCAGATCGGAAACTTTTCCGGTTATGTATATCGTCTTACTCATAGTTTTTCATTTGTGGTCAGAAACACCCGATTTAGGCGGTAGCTAATAGCAGATATATAAAAATCATTCCGTTACATACTTAGGGCAATACCAGTACTACAAGCTTCTGCACCAGGTTCATAAGGGCCGGCTTTCTTTTGGGTTTCTTCGTGCGGCTATGCATCATAAAGTCCAGCAGCATTTCGTGTTTTATCTGTTTTTTATTCATGGCCTGTTATTTACAGCGTCTCGATAAAAAATATTTCTTCCTGTATCACTTGTAAGCCAACTTCCTCAAGCAATGGAGCTACCTGTTCTTTGCGCCTGTCGGCCAGTAGTTTGTTCTTTGCAGGTTCCTCGCTGCTGCGCACATAAGCGGGTAGCTTTTCCTTCATGCGCTCCAGCACTTTGTCCCAGCTGAAGCCTGCAAGGGTTCTTAATTTGGGAGTACCCAGCCTGTAACCAACCGAACCGTGCATGGTATGTAATGTTCTCCTTTTGCCAAATAGCTGCTCCTTTTGTTCCCGGCAGAACACTTGTACCGTTTCCAGCGCATCGTGCTTGCATTCCGACAGGTCGGCAAGTTCGTCAGCATATTTATTTCTTATACGTACCATTTCATGTTCCAGTTTGGCCAGTAGCTCTGCCTCTTCCATCTCTGCAGTGCTGTATGCCATAAGCGCTTCCTCAAACTGTTGCGGGCTTACCCCGTCAGTTACCTTTTCCGAAAATCGTGCCATATTGATAAGAGCTATAAAGTTGGGTCTATGGTTGGGTTTTAAGTCATTGTTTTGCAACTCTTTTGGGCGGTATAGGGGCGGGAGATGCAATGCTGTCCGCATTCATGTCGTTCACCTTTTTCACCAATGCGCCCACCACTACTTGTGTATACCTGTCCTGGTAACGGCCGCATATTTGCCACACCTGCTTAAAGGCCAGCGCTTCAGTAGCGGTGAGGTTCAGGGTATACAGGCCCTGGTTGCGCTGCAGCATATTTTCCATCTTTCGCTTCAGGTCCATCAGGTGGGTCAGCAATAGATATTCGTGTTCCTCTGCGGGAACAAAATCTTCGGCCATGCTGCTACAGGCATGGTACATAGCGTCTAGTCGTTCATAGTTGAGCCTAAGGCCAACCCTTATTGCTCTTTTAGCCATAGGTTCACAGTGTTTAAAGCTTTATTGTATTTCGTACAGAATATAATATCATTTGTCTCCAGCAGGTTATAAGCCCGGCTGATACCGTTTATTACAGAGGTATGGTCCTGTCCGCCAAACAGGCGCCCGATCTGCTTAAGGGTCACATCGGGATAAAACCTGCGTAGCAGCAGGGCGCCTATGAAGCGCAGCTCCACCGTTTCCCTTTTTCTTGTCTTCCTTTCAAAGTGTTCATAATCGATATTCAGCGCATTGGCCACCAGTCGCAGCATGTGCTCCGGCTTCTTCCGCTCAGTATCGTTAGGAAATAGCAACAGGGAAATACGCAACCCTGTATTGGCCCTTATCTTCTGTTCTGCCACACGGGCTATGTGGCGCGCTGTGCTGATCTGTGTCGCTAAACTCATAACATTTCATTTTTTGCTGTTTCATTAATCATATGATTGGTCTTCTTTTTTAGCTGGTCTTTTATCATATCGGTCACCTGGTGCAGGTTGCTGCCGCAGGCATCTGCAATACAGCTTATACTGCCCTCATCTTTCACACCATTGGCATTGCATACCAGGGCTATATCCTTTTCATTAAGCCGGCCCAGTGTTATGAACCGCCTGCCTATGTTCCGGTATATTTCCTCATAACCCTCTTTGTTCATTCGTACACCTTCAACTATGCGCATCCTGAGCCTATCGTCACCCAGCAGCACAATTCCGCAGCCCCCCGCAAGATGACGGTAAAGTGTGGCAGCAAACTGCAACACTCTTTCTTTAAGCTTGTGTGCATCATCCAGCACCAGCAGCACTTCTCCGCTCTTCTTTAGCTGTGCTGCCAGTTGCATCATCATCTCTTCCACTGTTCCGTTCATATCGGCTTCCAGGCAGCCGGCCAGCTTTTGCAAAAAGGTCTTTCGGTTCATCTCTTCATCGCAGGCTATGTAGTGCGCATAATCATTCTCTCTGGTGTAGCGCATGGCCGCAAATGTTTTCCCTATCCCTGTTCCCATTGCCACACCATAGGCCATGGCATTGTACTGTGCATCGTTCAGCAGTATGCGCAGCAGCAGGTTGGCGCTGGTATCCGCAGCCTGCCATTCATTACCGGTATAGAAGCCTACCTGTCGCGCCAGCTTTTGCCATTGCATATCGCTTACCTGCCCCCATCGCTTATTCTTTATTTGCGATATCGTTTGGGCGCTGATCCCCTCAAGGCTTCTTGCTGCTGCTCTTTGTGTGGCAAATCCGTTCATATACCTTAATAGTGCTTCTCGTACATGTTCTTTTTGATACTGTTTCATAGTTCTTTCGGGCTTCTTGTTTTTATTGTTTGGACAATTTTTTTGGCATTATCAATTTTTTAGTGTTATCTTTGATGTCATAAATCATCGATTTCAACACAAAAGTATTCCAATTTTTTTGACAAATCCAAATTTTGTGGAAAAAATAATTTAGTTATATTATGATCTATTTTGCCCAAAACCTGAAACTATTGAGGAAAAGATTTGGCAAAACGCAGGATGCGCTTAGCTCTGAGGTAAATATTGGTCGTACCACTATTGCCAACTACGAGTCCGGCGTCAGCGAGCCGAACCTGGAAACCTTGTCAACATTCGCCAAGTATTTTGGCATATCTGTAGATGGCCTTTTGTCAACTAATTTGGAAACAGAGGGGCTTTTACCTGCCAAAATGCAGGGATATGATGCTAAAGTAGTGGCCCTGCACCAACCTAACCTGGGGGTTCCTAAGGTGGTGACAGTAGATAATACCGGGGAGGACAATATCATATATGTGCCGGTAAAGGCCCGGGCCGGCTACCTGCTGGGCTATGGCGACCCGGAATACATGGAAACTCTACCCACCTTCAGGCTGCCGGGCCTCAGCAATGCTACCTACCGCATGTTCGAGGTAGAAGGCGTATCTATGGCCCCGAACATCCTGCAGGGCGACCGCATCATCGGGGAATGGGTAGAACATTTTGACGACATACGCGACAATCGCGTGCACGTCGTGGTACACACAGGAGGCATCACGGTAAAGCGTGTGCTCAACCGAATAAAGGAAAGGGGAAAAATTTATCTCAAATCAGACACCGTGGTCCATCGTCACGATTACCCCACATTGGAGATAAGCCCTGAGGATGTAAGAGAGATATGGTATGGCCGCCTGCGCATCAGCAGCGACTTCAGCGAACCGGCAGAGGTTTACCACCGCCTGGCCGACCTTGAGTTAGACATACTGGAAATGAAAAAACAAATTTCAGATACCGGCGATCAATAACATTTTAATCTTTGGCCTTGAACATTTTTTCATAGCCTTTGAATAGTTGCTTCACATCGAAGTAAATACCCTTTACATGGCTTTCATTATCCTTTAGCGTCAGGTAATCGCATTGCTGCGCGGTCAGGCTTTGCTGCCCGCCATATTCAAAACCCAATAGGGATATCATGGCATATTCATCGGCTACCTGCAAAACGAAATAGCCCGATTCTTCGGTCGCGCCATCACCCGTTGAGAGGATGGCCCTCACTATACCGGCCAGTTTATGCTCATACATACGCGATTTGCCGGCTGCTCCCGTTTTTTGGTATCCCACGTACAGCATGTATAAAGTTTCAAGGCTAAAAGGTGATTGCTCCAGGAATTGTTCCGAATAATGGATCAGCTTCTTCCAGTCTTCCATACTACTTAGCTCCCTGCTGCGCAGTGCCCTGATACTGTCGTTCACTTCACTTAGTTCCGCAAACGCAGATGATGAGCTGTCATCATTAAAAAAGTACCCGTAATACAGCATGAAATAGTCCTTATCCGATAGGGTAGTATCATTCTCTTTATACCTTTTTATCAGGTGAGGATAATAAAAAACCGAGTTTTTATCTTTAACGATGTTCTCTATCGACTTGAAATCAGGTTTCAGGAACTTTTGCTGCGCCCCCGATGGCTTTAAGCCTGCAGCCAGGACCAGTATCGTAAAGGCGATTCGTAAATACATCTTTATCTATTAACACACTAAATATACGAATGCCCGTCCGCAACACCAAGTTAGGCTGGTCGTATCAGCTCACAATATTCGGGATGCTTCTCTAAATATGCAATTACATAGGGGCAATAAGCCACAGCTTTGATCCCGCGTTCACGAAGATCTTCAAATACATGCTGCACCAGTTCTGCAGCATATCCTTTCCCTCTTTGGTCTTTAGGCACCAGTGTATGCATCAGCAACATATCCCCTTTTCTCCACCTGTATTCCAGGTATGCTGTCTCGCCATTTTCAAAAGCTATTTCGTACCGGAATGCCTTTTTATTGTTTACTACCTGCATCGTTCCCTTTATGTTTACAAAAGTAAGACTACCGGCCTGTTTTCTTGGCAAGGTCTTTATTACATAATTTTTACTCCCCTCTATTCGTTATATTTATGAGGCGGGTACGAATTAATAACTAAAATGATGGGTGCTATGTGCAGGATGATATTTTTTATTGCCCTTTTACTTTTGCCGGCAAGTTCCTTTGCCCAGGACGAGACATTGTTCCAGGTTCCCGACTACAGTTCTATAAATGATATGGTAACGGACCCCAATTCAGCCTTTTACTATCCCCACCTGATAAAACGCTATACAGATAACGACAGCACGCTTTCTCCCCGCGAATACCGGATGCTATATTACGGTTATGCCATGCAAAAAGACTATGTTTCCTTTGCGGGTTTTACTACGGAGGATGAAGATATCCGCCAGATATTCTCAAAAGATGAGCTCGACGTTACCGATCTTCAGAATATCATAATAGAGAGTAAAGAGTACCTGAAAAGATTTCCCTTCGATCTGAAAAAACTGAATCTTGTTTATGTGGCCAGCAGGGAGCTGGGCGATAGCATAAATACCAATATATACCTGAACAAGGCGCGCAATATTGCTTATACCATTCTCTCATCAGGCAATGGCCTTTCTAAAGAAACTGCATTTCACGTAATCTCCCTGCCGGATGAATACGCCATGATAAAAATGCTGGGTTATGAATCCAATGGTAACCAGGAACTTTCCGGCGATAATTGCAACTATTTAGGTATCCGTAATAATGTAGATGATATCCCCGGGCTTTACTTCAATGCGCGCCCCGTGTTCAATAGCATTCCGCAGGCTATGAAATGATGATCGCCGAGTTGTAAAAAAGGTAAGTTTGGATATAAGCAGCCGCTTCAGTTTACTATGTAGTAAATTGTTTTATGTAAGATAAGAACGTGTATTAGACCTCTTTTTTAGCCTACTTTGGTCGACAGGCCTACTTTCGTTACCTGCACAGCCTCCTGGGTCTTGTCGTCGTAATATTTGATCAGCCTGAGGGTTTTCAGCATGGCAAGATGTTCCTTAACTTCATCATAACTCAGGGCCAGTTCATTGGCTATCCTGGTTACCGGTACTTGCGGTCTGTCACCACCAAGTTTGTAATGAAGCTCTTTGGCCTTGTTGAACACTTTTCTTTTGTCGCTCATGATTCAAACTTTGTGCAAAGGTACAGATTTTAATGTTTATATGTGTTTCTCCCTGTGAAAAATAGCCCCGCAAAGTTGCGGGGCTATCATCGAATTTGCACTAAATTCCAGTCTATCAGCTCTTTATACTTTATTTCTGCTCTGCAAATTCAAGGTTTAGCGCTATACTCACCTCATCACCTACCACTGCGCCTCCTGCCTCTGTCAATTTATTCCATTTCAGTCCGTAATCCTTTCTGCTGATTTTGCTTGTTGCCTTAAATCCTGCCTTTATATTACCCCAGGGGTCTTTAACCGTTCCGCCATACAGTACAGCGAATTTTACTTTTTTGGTCACATCGCGTATGGTCAGGTTTCCTTCCAGGTAATAGATGTTGCCTTTCATTTTCTTGAACGATGTACTGGCAAAGTTCATCGCGGGATACTTTTCTGCATTAAAGAAATCATCGCTCTTCAAATGCTTGTCCCTGTTCTCATCATCTGTATTAACGCTATTCACATCTACGGTAAAATTGATCTTTGCATTATTGAAGTCTCCCGACGGAGAGGCTATACTACCATTGAATACTTTGAATTTCCCCTCTACTTCCGATACGGTAAGGTGGGTCACAGTAAATTTTACCGATGAGTGGACCGCGTCCACCTTCCAGTCCGAAGCCTGGGCTGTCGTCGTTTTCTCCGGGGTCTTTTTAGCTGTAGCCGGGGCAGCCATTAATGCCATTGCTGTTGCTGCCAGGATAATGATACGTTTCATTTTGTTGTGTTTAGATTTTCAACAAATGTATGTACATACATGCATTTTTGTTGATTGCTTTATCCTATATGGCTATAAGACTTTCTATATTCACAGGGATTTCCACGCCTGAGCTTATTTTATTACGAACCCAAAGGGCATTTTTCACCAGAAATGAGCACTTCAGACACCTAAAACGCCCTAAATATATTTTTAATGTTTTGCCGCTGAAACATCTGTGAGAAAGCCTGAAACACTTTCTGGTAAAGGTTTTTAAGCCGTTTCGATATTTGCAGTTTTTTTAGGCGGAATGAAGATTTATACCAAGACCCTTTCTTTTTTCAGCATTATTCTACTATTTTTACGAAAGAAGTCTAAAATTTTGTTGCAAGTAAGAAACGAGAATATTATTTTTAACGCCGATAATTATTTAAAAACAACTTTATGAGAAAAGCTTATCTACTATTTGCGCTGCTTTGCGTTGCATTTTCAGCATGTAGGAAGAGTACTAATGAAAATCCTACAACCTACATTATTAATGGTCTCCACGATGTAACGATTCAGCAAGGACAGGACGACCAGCTTGATCTTAACGTTCAGTACACAGGTCCTATTCAGGAGAACGTTACTCTGGCTATTTGGGGTCTGCCCGCTGGCGTTACAGCAGACCTTAACCCAACTACCGGTACCCCTAACTACAATGCTACTGTAGTCTTCACTGACCACTATGGCGTTCCGGGTAACTACCTTATCAAACTGATCGCTCATGGTTCTCAGACCGGTGACAGGACTTATACCTTCAACCTGCACATTCTGACTCCTGCTAACTGCGGCGTTCTCGGTTTCTACAGCCAGGGCACTACAGGTTGCGGCAACAACACTAACTATCAGTACACTGATAACGTAGTTAACTCTACTGCTGCTGCCAACAGGATCGTGTTCCAGAACTTTGCCGACATGCCTTACCAGGTTTATGCCGACATCAACTGCTCTAACAACACGCTGACCATACCTAACCAACTGCTGCCAAATGGCGTTCAGGTTGCGGGTTCAGGTACATTTACATCTAACACAATGCATGTAGATTTCAGCCAGACAAGCACTACCAACATCACAACTTATTGCAACTTTACGCTGATCAGGTAGTATTTGCGCTCTAGATACTTATTATAAAAGGCTGCCTTCCGGCAGCCTTTTATATTTTCGGCTTCACTGCCAACACGCACCATCAGTGACGAAGATCGTCTTATTAATAAATGATTCTTCCGTAACTTCGCACAACATGCGTGCCGTAATAGCCATACTGGTTATGTTCAGCCTCTCCTTCCAGGTCCTGGTAAAGGTGGCTATTATAGGCTGGTACGAACTCAACAAGGACTACATTGCGAAGAACCTCTGTGAGAACCGTGACAAACCCCAGATGAAATGTTGCGGTAAGTGCTACCTCAGGAAACAACTTAAAAAAGCAGAGGACGGTACGGATGCCAATGGCAAGCAGGCGCCGGGCAAAAATATCAAAATAGAGCTGGCAGAATTTGTGGTACCCCAAAGAATAAGCATACCCTCTTTTTATACTGCCGCCGCACATCATTACAATCCCATCATGCAGCACATGCATGGTTTCGATCCTCTCGTGAATATCTTTCACCCGCCATCTATGGCATAAGGATAACTTACCCCTGTTTTATTTATGTTCCGGTATTTTGATGGTACCAGTATCTGCCTGCGCGCTTTGCGCTGACGCATGCGGTTGCGTACATGCAGTACAGGGCTATCACGGTAGTTATCCTACAACTTCCGGGTATTCTTAACTTCTTTAATTAATTGCATGAAACAATTAAGCCTTGCGCTTATTTCAGCATTGCTGATCATTGCATCGGCATGCAATAAAAAAGACAACACTACTGTCACACCCACAGTTGATAGTACCAGGCTCTACTTTCACCTGCATACCAACCTCGACACCAATGAGGTGGCTGCATACAACGAGGTGTATGAGATGGAAAGCGGCCGCAAGATCTCGGCAAGTATTGCCCAGCTCTACATTTCCAACATCCAGCTTGTGAAGGAAGACGGTTCCTTATACAGCATTCCCGGCGCTATTATTTACAAGGTGCAGGAAACAGAACCTTACTATCTGGGCATGATCCCGGTTGGTAATTACAGGTCCGTACGCTTCCATGTAGGCCTCGATGAGGCTACCAATGCACTGGATGCCGCGGCTAATGAAGCATTGAACCATTCTGAAATGTGGTTTGGCACAGCAGCACAGCCGGGGGGATATGTGTATGTGAATTTTGCAGGCAAGATCGACACCACGACAAATGGCGATGGCACAGAGCTGCAGATGCAGCCATTTGTATATAAACTGGGCACCAGCACAGCATACAAAGAAGTGGACATGCCTGACCACGACCCTGCTTTCAATGCAGAAAAGGATGTTATCCAATACGTACACATGACCATTGATTACAGCAAACTGTTCGACGGGGTACAACTGAACAACAGCGCGAACCTCAGCATAACCGATGCTGCCGCTAATGCTTCAGCTATCGGAACAACAGTTCAAAACAATATACCGAACATGTTCTCTTATGAAGAGTAATAGGAACGCCTGCTAATATTTGTAAAACATGAAAAAAGTACTAACTATATTTTTACTTGCCCTCGCACTTAACGCTTCGGCCTGCGATGTTTGCGGCTGTTCTGCCAGCAACCAATACCTTGGTATCCTGCCGCAATTCCATTGGAATTTTGCGGGCATCCAGTACCTGCATGGCAGCTTTAGCAGCACGCACCCTTCCCTGTTCGAGGGCTGGCCCGATGAGCATGCACAGGATCATTACAACACCTTCCAGGCATGGGGCCGTTACAATGTTGGCAGGCGTTTCCAGGTATTCGCGTTTGTTCCCTACCATTACAATATAGACCATGCAGACACCGCTACATCCACATCCTCAGGCCTGGGCGATATCTCTTTCCTCGTCAACCGCATTATGTTGCAGGACAAAGGAAAAGCCGATGGTTGGGGCCAGCAGCTTATAGCGGGCGGCGGAGTCAAGCTCCCGACAGGCCGGCACAACGGCATCACTACACCCGACAGGTTGGGCCTCCCTAACCTGCAGCCGGGCACCGGCTCCTGGGACTTTATAGTGAATGCTAACTATACCCTTAGGTACAAAAAGCAGGGGCTCAACCTCGACGGTGCTTATACCTTTACAACTGTCAATAAGGACAACTTTAAGTATGGCAACAGGCTAAACGCAGGCTTGCTCTGGTTTTATGGTTGCCGGCTCAAGCATGGTATCAGCATGTTGCCGCAGGGAGGCCTTCGCTATGAATACACCCTGCACGATTACGACAACTACAGCAAGAAGTGGCTGAACGAACAAAGCGGGGGCTACCTCTGTTATGGCGACCTGGGTCTGCAGGCCTATTACAAGCGCGTAGGGCTCCGGCTCAGCTACCAGTTACCCCTGGGCCAGTATTATGGCTCAGGCTATGTAACCGCAAAACAGAAATCGGAAGCAGGAGTTTTTATACTATTTTAAATGAAACAGATGAGATCTATAATATTGATATCCGCCGCATTGACCGCCTTATATGGCTGCCAGAAAAAGGACAATACGGTAGCAGACCCGGCCAGCGTGGACATAAACATCGCATCACCGGCCGAGGGACAGGTTTACCATAATGGCGACACCATTTCCATCGATGCAGATGTCAACTATGTTTCCGAGCTGCACGGATACGAGGTCAAGGTGGTCGATACGGCCTCGGGCTTCATCGTTTACGACGATGCCCAGCATGTGCATGACGATCATTTTACCATTCGCGATCAATGGGTCAACACGGGGACACAGGCCATCGGGCTCAAACTCACCCTGACCGCGGTAATAGACCATGATGGTAATACGGCCACAAAAGATATTATTTTTCAGTACCGCCCTTAGGGCTTTAAAACATTGACAATGAGACAACTTACAGTGATTTTTATAACTTGTTTTTTCTTAACTTCGTGTGGCAACCAAAACACTGAAAAAAGGGCACCGGCAGCTAAAGAAAATAGCTTGCCATCACAAACCACCACCGCAAATGGCCAGCCTCAGGCCGACCCGGTTTGTGAAATGCCAAGGGACAGCAGTTGGACCGACTACACCATTTACAATAACGACACGCTCTGGTTTTGCAGCGAAGGCTGTAAAAAGGCATTCATGGCAAGACCGGATAAATACATTAAGAACACAAATAACAAAGACATTTAAAAAACTGAAGACAATGAAAAATATGCTAATAAAATATGGCTTTTTATCCCTGGCGGCAATCGTCGCCCTCGCGTCTTGCACCAAAAAGGACCCGCCGGCAACCACTACGACAGATAGCCCTACGGGAAAAATAAAGCTGGAATTCTTCAATAATGTGGGCGGCAGCAGTCTTAACCTCGATAACCAATGGTACGTAAATGAGAATGGGGATTCATTTACCGTATCGCAATTCAATTATTATATCAGCAATGTTGTTCTTTCAGGACCTTCTGCTTCGTACACCGAAAGCAACAGCTATCATCTTATCAAAGCATCAGATGCCGCCTCGCAAAGTTTCGATATGACAGAAATACCTGCCGCATCCTATGATAGTATCTCTTTCCTTATCGGCGTTGACGAATTGCACAATACCTCCGGGGCCCAGACCGGTGCATTAGATCCTGTTAATGGCATGTTTTGGGATTGGAATACCGGTTACATAATGTTAAAGATCGAAGGGCACTCCCCCTCTGCTCCTGGCGGAAATATCGGTTTTCATTGCGGGGGCTTCACGGGTAAGAACAGCGCCGTAAAGACAGTAAAAATGGCGCTTCCCCAGGCTATTACCGTCAGTGCGACCACTACACCGCATGTACATTTAACTGCTGATGTCTTAGCTCTTTTTAAATCGCCGAATAAAATAGATTTTTCAACTACCTATCTTGTAGTTACACCCGGCGAAGAAGTAAAAATGCTCGCTGACAATTATGCCAATATGTTCACCATAACTTATGCAGGTTTATAGCTTATGAAGAAAACACTCATCATTATCTTATTCATCGGGTTTGCAGCCGTGGCATCTTTGCCCGGCTGCAAACCCGATCCTTCTGTTGATACTGTTACTCCGGACACTTCGCTTAATATCTCATTTAGTGTTCCGCATGGCTGGCCACAGCCTGTATATACCTTTCAAAATAACCAACTCACCCAGGCTGGCTTCGAACTCGGCAGGAAACTCTTTTACGATACCCGCCTCTCTGCAGATAATACCATATCCTGTGGCAGTTGCCACCAGCAGTTCGCAGCCTTTGCCCATCTCGATCATAATTTGAGCCATGGTATCAATGGCCTTGAAGGTACCAGGAATACCCCACCCCTGTTCAACATCGCCTGGCAGCCTGCTTTTTTCTGGGATGGCGGTGTGAACAACATCGAGAACCAACCCATCAATCCCATGCAAAACCCGGTTGAGATGGATCAGCCTGTTTCGGAAACCATTACCAAGCTAAGTGCAGATGAGCAATATCGCTCCATGTTCAATACCGTATTTGGCAGCGACACCATCAACTCGCAGCGCATATTCCGGGCCCTCGCACAGTTCATGGCTGCTATGGTATCCGATAACTCCAGGTATGATCAATACACTCGTGGAGAGGCCTCTCTTAATGAACAGGAGTTACATGGGCTCACATTATTTAGAGAGAAATGTTCCGGCTGTCACACAGAGCCTCTTTTTTCAGATTTTTCATACCGTAATAATGGCCTGGCACTTGACCCCCATTTAAACGATAGTGGTCGCGCGCACATCACGCAAGACCCGGCAGATAGCCACAAATTCAAAGTAGCCTCCCTTCGCAATGTTGCACGCAGCGCACCCTACATGCACGATGGGCGGTTCAGCACACTGGATGCTGTGCTGGAGCATTATCGCTCCGGTATCTACCAGTGGCCTAATGTAGACCCCCTCGTTAAAGATGGCATTACTATGAGCGACCAGGATAAGGCTGATATCATCGCCTTCCTCAACACGCTTACAGACGAAACCTTTCTGCACGATCCCCGTTTCAGCGAACCATAAAAAAAGTCCCGCATTGTTGCGGGACTTATAAATTAAGTTCAGGCTCATTATTAGAGGCCGGTCACACAGATGCCCAACCCGAAGGGTAATACCTGTGGCCCCTGGCTCTCTTTGTACAACGAGGTCAGGTTATAAAATCCGTAAAGTGAGAAATTACCCCAGCCGATCCTTGCATTGGCCTGGAATTCCCAGGTATTCATGAACCTGCGGGTATTTACCTTATCGGTTATCTTCGTGCTGGTGCCCGGTATGGTATAGATGTATTTATTGTGTGCACCCAGCAGTGTGCCCACCTGCATACCGATGGCTGCTTTAAATCCTTTATTGCGGTTCACCTTATTACCGAAAAATCTCAGCTCAAATGGTGCTTGCAGGTAAGTGGTCACCAGCTTATCCCTCTTGAATCCGCTTGTATCCACAAAACGCAAAGTGGCCGAGCTACCCGTATCATTGGTAACATTGATCTGGTTCTTGAAATATACGCTGCTGGTACTAACCCCTATGCCTGCTGCAAAACTGAAATTCGACTTGGCTATCGGGAAATCATAGCATACATAACCGTTGAAACCGTGGCCGAATCCACCCAGTTTTACACTGTCGGGCTTATTGGTCCAGCTGTTATAGGTAAACTGGAGCATCAAAAAGTCACGCGAGGGTTTGCGCACTTCAGTTTTCGAATCACTGTTCTTCTCCACATCCTGCGCAAAAAGCTGCTGGCTGCCGACAAGTAATAAGGCCACTATGGCAATTCGTCTTAGCATAAACGGAAATTAGAGCGCAAATATAATAGCTTTGTGCATGGAAACTTGTTAAAATCTCTCTTGCACAGCTTCCCTGCTCCGAAAACCGGCTGTCTTTCCGCTTAATATTAATGTCCGCCGCGCGCTATGTAATTCAAAAAAATACTACCTTTGCTTCCCCAAAGCAAATACGGAGGCTATAGCTCAGTTGGTTAGAGCATCAGATTGTGGTTCTGAGGGTCGTGGGTTCGAGACCCATTAGCCTCCCGTTATTTTTAGGAAAAAGTGCCTTTACGGGCACTTTTTTTATTACCTTCCTGCTACAAACAGGTATCTTTGCTGTTTAGTACTATTTTTATCGATAATAATTTAAATTTTTACCAATGAGTCTCGAAGTAACCGGAAAATTAGTGGTCAAATACGATACACAACAGGTGAGCGACCGTTTTAAGAAACGTGAATTTGTTCTTGAACTGGCAGAGGAAATAAACGGCAATACCTATACCAATTACGCCAAAATGCAGCTCGTGCAAAATAAATGTGAACTGCTTGACCGCTTCAACGAGGGTGATATGGTCAAGGTCAACTTCAACATCAAAGGCAACCGTTGGGAGCGCGATGGTAAAGTGAATTATATCACTAACCTTGACGCCTGGCGTATCGAGAACGCAGCAATGGGCCAGGGCAATAATATGGCAGCAGCACAGGGTATGCCAGCTTACAACGATAACAATAATACAGCACCTTTTTATAATCCCTCACCCGCCTTCGACTTGCGTATCGCCATGGCCCCCGGATCCCTCACCCGAAAATGCCGACGATCTGCCATTCTGATCCACCCTGCCTGTAACTTTTTAGCCGGCAGTACGATATATTATTTTGATCTTACTTATCCCACACTTTATAAAAAGTGTGGGATATTTGTAGGTACATACCACATTTCATCATTATTAAACCAGCCTTTATGCGCAAAATCAGCATCCTGCTCTCGGCAATTGTTCTTACGCTCTGCCTCAGTGCCTGTCACAAAATGCCTGAACATGCCAAATACATTCCCAAAGATGCCACCACGGTACTTAGTGTAGATGTAATGGCAATGGGTAAGAAAATGGCCTGGAATGCCATCACCGGCAGCAAGATATTCGACGAGTGGAAGGCCCGGCCGGAACAGAAAGATGCAGTCAAAGACCTTGATAAATCCGGTATCGACTACCTGAACACCATGTATCTCTACACACAGAAGGATGATCGCTTTGAAGCCGGGCAGAAAATAGTGCTGTTGTTCCCGCTCAGCGATGCCGCGGAGTTCGACGGCTTTGTCAAAAAGAATTTTCCCAATGTAGGGGTGGAGAACCTGGGAAAACGTAAAGAAGCGCTGCTCATGGATAACTTCTATGCCGGTTGGGACAAAGACCTGCTGATAGTGATATATGCCCGCCCTCCTTATGTTGTAGATTACGAGAACGGTATTGGCGCTGCAAAAGCGGTACCCTTAAGCCGGGCAACACTTAGTGCAGAGATCGCAAAATGCTTCAGCGTATCCAAAGACAATATGCTGGTTACCAACAAACACTTTGCTGATCTCCAGAACGACGGCCATGACATTAGCCTCTGGGTGAACAATGAACTTATGATGTCGGACTATATGAGCAAGCCCGGCGCCACAGGCCTTTCTTTCTCCAATAGCCTCTGGAAGGATGCCGCATTCACAGCGGGCTTCGATTTCAATAAAGGGGCCATTAAGTCAGATATGAAATATTATACCCCAACCGCCATAGCCGATATCCTCCGCGAAATGGGTAGCCGCAATGCAGATAAAGGTATGGTAGCAAAACTTCCTGCCAGTGACCTGGATATGGTCGCGGCCATGTATCTCTCTCCTAAAGCAATTAAGGCTATGATGGAAAAGACCGGTGTGCTCGGCCTGACCAATATCGCACTTTCGGGCCAGGGCTTAAGTGCCGATGATATATTGGACGCCTTTACCGGTGATATCGGTTTTGCCATGAACAATTTTAATGTCGCTATAGTAAATACAACGTCCGATTCTTCCTCGGCCGATTACACTGCCCATACCGACTACACTACAAAAGCGGATTATGTTTATGTAATGGGCATAAACAAAAAAGAGAATTTTAATAAGATACTGCAACTGGCCACAACATCAGAGGTGTTGCGGTCGGCAGGCAATAATGTGTACACCCTGAAGAATGAGGTTTCCGGTGGGCCAGTGCTGGTGGTGGGCGACAAATATGCCGTCATCAGTAATAGTGCCGCGAATGGACAGGCCTACCTTAGTTCCGGCGGAAATAAGCTGCCTGCCGCGGCTGAAGGTGTAATGGGCCATCCACTCGGCTTTTATATGGACGTAAAAGCTATGACCCGCAATATCGACCCGGCGGTCAGCGGTTCCGGGCCCGACTCTGCGATTGTCTCAGAAGCAAAAAAGCTAATAGATAACCTTTCCATGAGCGGCGGCGAATTCAAGAACAACACAATACGCTGGAGCATGACCCTCAATTTTACGGACAAGGAAGAGAATAGCCTTATTCAGATTTTGAATTTTGCCATACATGTGGGTGACGCTCAAAACAAAGGCCTGACCGCCTCCAGCGCCAAAATCTATTAAGCAGAATCAAAAATATGTCTTACCTTACGGGAGGATTGGTCAAACCTTATACCTGCCATAACCGTCTATGTGTTATGGCATAGGCTTTGATTTCTTAACTTTTTTTTTAAACTTGGAGAAAATTTTTTTCGATGCGAAAATCCTACCTCTTTTATAAACTTACGGCGATCGCCTTATTGGCTTTGGCTTTCCAAAGTTGTAAGAAAAACCAGGGCGTGGATAACAATAATGAGGTGCAGACCCCCTATAGCCTCTACTATTCCGATTCTGCAGGCAACTTGTTACACACCAATAGCGGTGATGTGCAGGATACCGTAGTATTTCCTGCTGATGGATATCCCTCACGCGCATTGTATGTGCTCGACTCTAATATCTTATGGATAAAGAAGGGCATGTTCTATAGCAATAACAATGGCACCAATTTCAACCCTACATATCTTGAGACCGGGCACTTGCCTAACAGTTATTCATACAACCAGTCAATGATGTTGCACGCCCAGGACCAGGGCAGGATATACATCTGTACCAATGATGATCATGGCGTTGCCTACAGTGAGGAAAGCGGCAACCCCGGTACCTGGAAAGACGATGGCAACTGGGATCCGGGCATCACTAACCTGGGCCAGGTAACCATATCTTCACTCACCGAGCTCGACAATGGCACTATAGTTGGTTACGACATACTGCACAATCGCAGCTTCAAAAAGGATAATGCAACTGGCACCTGGGTTGAGACCACTAATACCGACACATTGCAGCAACTGCCCGATACCAGCTCATGGACCATATGGCATGTTGCCAACACGGTTATAGCTATCGACTCGACCAGCTACAACGGTCTTTACTTCAGCGATAATGCAGGTAACACCTGGCATCAAACCAATACCATGGAACTCCGCAATACCCGCTGTTTCTATGTAGCTGTTATCTTCAACCAGGTTCTGCTGGGCACCGAAAAAGGTGTTTATCGCCTGGTAGGTTCCGATTTTGTCAGCTCTAATAATGGTGTTGACAATAATGTACGCGTACGCGGCTTCGCAGGTAAAGAGATTGTTTATAAGACCGGTGAGGTAAAACAGTACATCTACATGACCTGTACCAAGGGCCTCTTCCGCAGTGTCGACCAGGGGCACAACTGGGAGAAGGTGCGTAGTGGCAATCTAATAAATATCTGGTAAGCAGCATTTACCCTGCTTCCCCATCCATATCAAAAAAATCATTCAGGCCGCGACGCTGCTTTTTAGTAGGGCGGCCTGTTTTACTTAATCGCTTCCCTGTGTAGAAGCTGGTGCCCATATGCTTATTCACAAGCTTATCCTCTTCCGAGGTAATGTCCACATAATTCTTTACAGCCTCCTCATAGCCCACACGGTTTTGTATCAACCCGGTTACCTCTATGGTCCAGCGCCTGGCCGGGGTCTTGATATCATATTTATCGCCCACCGCCACCTGCCTTGCCGGCTTTACAGAGGTCCCGTTGAATTTCACTTTGCCTTCATCACAGGCAGCCGTGGCCTGGCTCCTTGTCTTGAATATCCTGATCGCCCATAGGTATTTGTCCAGCCTTAGCTTCTCTGTTTGTGTCATTTTTTGTGCTTTACGCTCTTACAAAGTTATGGTCTGCCTGCTAATTAGTATTTTTACCCTGCTTTTCGTTATGCATTCACTCATCATCTTTGCCTCAGGCAAGGGCTCCAATGCCGCCGCCATCATCGATCATTTCAAGTCTAATGGCAAAGCCAAAGTCTCGCTCATTGTCAGCAATAAAGCCGATGCCGGCGTCATACAACTGGCCGAAAAGGAACATATCCCTTTTATCATCGTCGACAAACAAACATTGGGCGAAGCCTTACTGGTAGAGCAATTTATGGAATACAAGCCCGCCCTGTTGGTATTGGCCGGCTTCCTCTGGAAGGTCCCGGACTCGTTGATTCACACCTTCCCCGGCCGTATTGTCAATATACACCCAGCATTGCTGCCGTCTTATGGCGGTAAGGGTATGTATGGCCACCATGTGCACAATGCCGTGCTCCAGGCGCAGGACAAGGAGTCAGGAATTACGATCCATTATGTGAATGAAGTTTACGATAGCGGCAATATCATTCTGCAGGCCCGTTGTGTCGTGAAGGAAAATGATACACCCAACTCACTGGCGGGCCGTATTCATCAGCTCGAACATTTTTATTACCCGCGTGCTATCGAATTTTTGCTGGAGCAGTAACGCTTATTTGCCTACGCATTTCATCATGCTATCCCAAAGCCGCTGTGCCGATTTCTCCCAGGTAAATTTCTCTACCTGCACCGCTGCGGCAGCTATCAGTTTCTTGCGCAGGCCCTCGTCTTTATAGAGTTGTTCCATCTTGGCCGCTATATCTTCAGGATTGGTAGGGTCCACCAGCAGGGCTGCGTCTCCTGCCACTTCCGGCATCGATGAGGTATTGCTTACTATAGCAGGCACATTGCATTGCATCGCTTCCAGTATCGGTATCCCGAACCCTTCAAATAGCGAGGCATACACCAGCGCATAGGCTGCCCCTATCACTTTCGACAGTTCATCCACGTTCATATAACCCACCCAGTTCACATCATCTTTGAAGGGCATGCTCTCTTTCATCTCCTGCACCTCTTCATACTTCCACGCCATGCGCCCTACGATCACCAGCTTCATATTGCTGCGCTGTCTTTTCTTGAAGGCAATGAACGCCTTCAGCAGGTTCACTATGTTCTTCCTCGGGTGTAGCGCACCTGCAAACACGAAGTATTCACTGCCGTCTGCATACCGCTGCTTCACCGCCTCTCTTTCTTCCCAGGCCAGCGGGTGGTATTCCTCGTGGGCACCGTTGTAGATAACATCTATCTTGTTCGGGTCTACGCCATAATGTTTACTGATATCCTCTTTCGAGTAGGTAGATACCGTGCCTATCCTTGTAGCCTTTTGCGCAAATTTAGGCGTGTAATAACGCCAGTATAACCTGTGGCTCAGTTTAAAGTGCTCGGGGTAGTGCTCAAATGCCAGGTCATGTATCACCAGGCAAGAGGGTACCGTAGCCCTGAGGGAACCATGCCCGTCTGTCGACAGGAACAGGTCAGCCTTATACTTGCGCAGCAAATAGGGTATCCTCCATTCAAACCATATGTAGAACAATATCGGGTGCCTTGCCTGCGGCCCTACCACCACCGGGGTCACATTAGGCGCAAACACAAAGGCCGGGTCATATGGCCTGTCAAAAAAGAAAATGAATTCATGTTCAGGGTGCTGACGCACAATTCGCTCCAGCGTTTGATACGTAAACCAGCCAATACCTTCCAGCTTCCCTTTTAATAATAACCTGGTATTTACAGCGATGCGCATAGCTTTGGCCGCAAAAATATAATTTTACAGCTTTATACCCCTACCGGGATGCGCCGTTTTTTTGTAAAGAACATACTGTTTATAATAACCGTTAATATGTTGGTCAAGCCGGCATGGGTATTCCTTATCGACCGTACGGTGCAAAATAAGGTGGGGCATGCCGCATACGGTACCTACCAGGCCCTTTTTAATATCGGGGTCATTTTCCAGATCATTCTCGATTTTGGCCTTATCAACTACAATAGTCGCACTATTTCCCGGCAGCCCGACCGCATTCAGGATATATTTCCTTCCATGCTTTCCGCCCGTATCATCCTGATTTTCTTATACACTACGCTTACCTGTGGTTTCGGCTTCCTGCTTGGCTACCGTGGCTGGCAGATATACATGCTGGCCGGGGTACTCCTGATACAATCCCTCAATACTATGCTCCAGTTCATCCGCAGCAATGTATCGGGCCTGCACCACTTCAAGACCGATGGTCTGCTTTCCATCAGCGATCGCTTCCTGATGATCTTGGTTTGCGGCTTCCTGCTCCTGTATCCTGCCACATCTGCCGCTTTCAGGATCGAGTGGTTCGTAATGGCCCAGGTAGCCTGCTATGCTGTGGCTGTTGTTATTGCATTCCTCGTGCTGCGTCGTATTGCTCATGTAAAACTCCGGTTCACCTTTCACTTACCTACTATATACAACATTATCAAAGAGAGTTTCCCATATGCACTGCTCGTTTTCCTCATGTCGGTCTATACCCGTTCAGATGCGCCACTTATCGAGCGCCTTTGTGGTCCCGATGGTAAGGAACAGGCCGGCATCTATGCTGAAGGGTACCGCCTGCTGGATGTAGCCAATATGTTTGGGCTAATGTTTGCCACCATGCTGCTCCCGCTTTTTGGCCGCATGCTCTCAGAGAAGCAGGCCGTGCAGCCCATTGTTAAGCTCGCTGTTAACATCATGCTCCCGGTTGCCCTGATGATAGCTGTTGCCGCGGCCTGGTTCGGTGTGCCGATAATGCATCTGCTCTATAAGAATTCAGGCGTTTACGATGCACATGTCTTTGCCTGGTACATGGCCTCCTTTCCGGCCTTTTGTATCATGTACGTTTACTCTACCCTCCTTACAGCTAATGGAAGTCTTAAACTACTGAACCGCATCGCCCTCCTGGGGGTCATCATCAACCTGGGCCTGAATTTTTATATGATACCACGCTGGCAGGCAATGGGCGCTGCCATCACCAGCGTCATCACTCAATATACTGTTGCCATCGGATACATCATTTTTGCGGGCAAGACCATACAGTTACCGCGCAACCTTAAATGGATCGCCGCGCACATTAGCTATATCACCATCATTATTTGCACAGCGTGGGCGGTACACTTATTGCCACTCAGCTGGTTCAAACAGTTAGGCCTCTTTGGCCTTAGCTGCCTGCTGTTGATCTTCATTTTCCGTTTTGTTTCGGTTAGTGCCGTCCGTCAGTTGGTCAACCGCAAGGTCCGCTCATAAATGTTGCCGGTTGGCAGGGTTATGCTTGGGGTCTTTTTTTGTATCCGGCAGCTCCTTCACTTCCCGCTTTACAATGAACACCGCCGTTTTATACGGCTCTATTCCCTTTCCCAGTTTCAGGGAATATGCTTTAGTAAATTCTGCACCGAAGTACAATATCATAGCTGTATAATACACCCAGGTCAGCACGATGATGATCGATGCTGCTGCACCATAAGTACTCCCGAATTTCGAATTACCTAAATAGAACTCGATCAGGAACTTACCCAGTAAAAATAACAGGCCTGTAAAGAACGCCCCTATAAAAGCATCCTTCCACCTGATCACGGCATCGGGTAATACTTTGTATATCACCGCAAACAACAACGATATAACGAAGAACAGCAAAACGGGGCTGAGCACCTGCAACAAGATGGTGTTCGCATTACCAAGCAGGTTTTGCAGGCGGCCGGCAAGTGCATCCATTACCGTATTGATGATCAATGATACTATAAGCAGGAAGCCGATGCCCAATATCAGCGAAAACGACAATAGCCTGTTCCTGATAAACTCAAGCCAACCTTTCTTGGGTTTTGCTCTTATCGACCAGATATAATTGATTGAGGTCTGTATTTCAACAAATACAGTAGTGGCGCCGAACACCAGCACAGCTACACCAATGATACCGAACAGGCTGCTATTGTGCTGTTGAGATATGTTATCAAGAATATTCTTCAGCTGGTCAGCACCCTCTGTGCCCACCAGGCGCTGCATTTGCTGGTACACTTGCGCAGTGATATTATTCTCTTTGAAAAAGATCCCCGCTAAGGTTATGATGACCAATAGCAGGGGGCCTATGGAGAATACAGTATAATACGCCAGCGAAGCACTCAGCTTCGTCACATTGTCCAGTACGAACTCGTTAAAGCTGGCCTTCAGGATATCAAGGTATGTCTTCAACCGGGCCTTCATTTGCTTTTTGTTATCTCAGCTCAAATTCTGTACCCCCGCCAATGTGGGTACCTGCTGCGCAATTACTTCCCCATAATCATAACCACCCTTTATACGCTTCATTCCTTAGCCCGCTGGTATCATTTTTATGTCATGTTCAGCACCAGTGTTAACATTTAAAACAAACCATTATGCCACGTAAGTATTCGAAGAAAGCAGGCGAGAAAGTAGAAAAAGCTATGCATGAGATGAAGGAAGGCGAACTGCGCAGCGGCGGCTCCGGAAAGAAGGTGACCGACCCCAAACAGGCTATCGCTATCGGGCTTTCAGAGGCCCGTGACGCCGGTGCAAAAGTACCCCGCAAATCATCTTCCTCAAGTAAAAGATCAGGATCAAAAAAGGGCCCGGGGCACCAGGGCTAAAAAGATAGGGCGTTTTAATATAAAATGAGATTCCCGCAGTGTTCGCTGCGGGATCTCTGTTTTCTTGATTAATGTACCTGGAAAAGCAATGCGCCCGGACAATAGTTTTAGTAGGTCTGGAAAACAGGCTTCGTTCCCATGATCGCATCTATCCTGTCCTTCACCTCCGCTGTAAGCTTCGGGTATACATCGAGCGCTTTCAGGTTTTCTTCCAGTTGCTGTTCTTTTGTAGCACCGAGTATAGCGGTCGTCACATTCGGGTTGCTGATGCACCATGCTATTGCCAGTGTAGCCAGGGATGTGCCTAATTCCTTTGCTACCACCTCCAGTTGTTTCACTCTTTCTATCCTGTCATTGCTCAGTGTCTTGTCCTTCAGCCATTCGAAACCCTCCAGCGCCAGCCTTGAGCCTTCGGGTACGCCGTTATTGTATTTCCCTGTCAATAGCCCCGATGCTAACGGGCTCCATATAGTAGTGCCCAGGCCGATATTCTTAAATATCGGCACATAGTCCGATTCCATTTTATGCCGCTCGAACAGGTTGTACTGTGGTTGCTCCATAGCCGGGCCTTCCAGCCCCAGCTCTTTCGCCACCATATGTGCCTCCATTATTTCAGGTCCCGTCCATTCGCTGGTACCCCAGTAGAATATTTTACCTTGCTGTATCAGCGTGTTCATGGTTCTCACCACTTCTTCTATTGGCGTGTTCCTGTCCGGCCTATGACAGAAGAAAAGGTCCAGGTATTCCAGTTGGAAACGCTGCAATGCTTCATGGCAGGCCTCCATGATATGCTTGCGGCTAAGGCCTTTTTGCGTGGGCCAATTCTTTTCTCCATGCCAGCCCCAGAATACCTTGCTGGATACGATGTACGATGAGCGTTCCCAGTTCTTCTTTTTCAACACGCGCCCCATCATCAGTTCCGACTCTCCTCTTGAATACACTTCCGCATTGTCGAAGAAATTAATGCCATTGTCATAAGCGAGCCCCATCAGCCTGTCCGATACACTGTCGTCCAATTGTTTTGCAAAGGTCACCCATGATCCATAGGAAAGCACGCTAAGCTGCAATCCCGTCTTACCCATTCTCCTGTATTCCATAAAAAATCACCCCAACCCCTAAAGGGGCTTTATGTTTTAATAAATAATGTCTGTTCTTTTCATACAAAAAATGGTTCCCCCTTCAGGGGGTTAAGGGGTCTACACCAGGTACACCACCAGCCCATCCCTCAGCTTAGGCTCGAACCATGTACTCTTGGGTGGCATCACCTGTCCGCTGTCTGCTATATCGAACAATTGCTTAATACTCACCGGGTAGCAGGCAAATGCCGCTTCCATATCTCCGCTGTCCACGCGCTTTTCCAGTTCTCCCAGCCCGCGTATGCCGCCTACAAAGTCCACACGCTTATCCGTACGCGGATCGTTTATTTCTAACAATTTCGAGAGAATATTGTTCTGCAGTATGGTCACATCCAACACGCCTATCGGGTCTTCTGTATAGGTACCTTTCCTGGCTACCAGTTTATACCACTCTCCGTCCAGGTACATGCCGAATTCATGTGGCTGTTTGGGTTTGTATTGTTCCTTTACCGTTGGCGTCACCTCAAAATTAGCTTCCAGCGCAAAAAGGAACTGTTCGGCACCCATGCCATTCAGGTCTTTCACCACGCGGTTGTAGTCGAGTATCTCCAGCTGGCTGGCCGGGAAGATGCAGGTAATAAAATAGTTGAATGCTTCGTCGCCTGTTATGTACATCCCGTTGTCCCGCATTTCCTGGCATACCTTGCCCGCCGATGCCGCCCTGTGGTGGCCATCGGCTATGTAGGTTGCCGGCACCTCTTCACTAAAGAGCCTCGTTACAAGGGCCACCTTGGCATAATCATCCATTACCCACAGTGTATGCCTTATCCCGTCCTCAGCCACAAAATCGTAAGTGGCATCATGGCTCTTCTTCCAATTCTCTATTATGGTCTGCACATCCTCCTGGTCGTTGTAGGCCAGGAACACGATCCCTGTTTCTGCCCTCGTGGTCTTTATGTGGTTGATGCGGTCCAGTTCTTTCTCGGGACGGGTGAATTCATGTTTTTTGATGATCCCCTTATAATAGTCATCGCAAGACGATCCGCAGATCAGCCCGGTTTGGGAACGTCCGTTCATCACCAGTTCATAGATGTAATAGCTCGGCTCATCATCCTGCACCATCACCTTGTCGTCTATCCATTGTTCCAGCGTTTCAGCCGCCTTGTCATATACCTGCTGGCTATGCACATCTACACTTTCCGGCAGGTCTATCTCCGCCCGCGTAACATGATAGAAGTTATACGGCGCTTTCCTGAACTTCCTTGCCTCAGCTACACTCACCACATCATATGGTAAGGTCGCCATCTGGGGTGCTATCTCTTTTTTCGGTCTCAGTCCCTTGAAGGGCGTTATTTTTGCCATGTTTTACTCGTCATTTCGAACGAAGGAAAATTTCTCCTCCGCTCTTTATTTTTATACTGTTTATACTTCTTTTCTTTCCCACTCCTTCATTACATCCACCAGCATTTTCACCTGCTCAAGGCTTACCGCATTATACAATGATACCCTGAAACCGCCCACATAGCGGTGACCTTTGATGCCTGTAATATTATGCTTTTCACAAAAATTCACAAATGACCTTTCTCCCTCTTCATTCATCGCACGGAAGCATACATTCATCATACTCCTGTCCTCCTTACGCTCCACCACGGGATTGAATAACTCATTCCTTTCTATCTCTTCGTACAATAACTCTGCCTTCCTGTTATTTTCGGTTTCTATATTTTCTATTCCCTTCGCATGGGTCCAGCGCAGCATCAGCAGCGAGGTATATATGGCAAATACAGGCGAGGTGTTCAATACAGAATTATTGGCTACCTGTGCCTTGTAATTCAGCATGGGCGGCAGCTCACGTACTATGCGTTCCTGCATGTCTTTACGCAGCACCACCAGCGTAGCTCCCGCCGGACCAATATTCTTCTGGGCGGCAGCATAGAATAGGGCGCAGTTACCATAGTCCATCCGCTTGCTCAGTATATCGCTGCTCATGTCCGCTATCAGCGGCACATCACATTGCGGCACTTTTGCCCATTGCGTACCATATATCGTGTTGTTGGTAGTATAATGCAGGTAAGCAAGGCCCGGGTTTACATTCTCCGGCCACTCCGGTAGTACCCGGTAGTTCTTGTCCCGCGATGTACTTAAGATATCGGTTCCCCCGTAGTGCATGGCATATTCCGCAGCTTCTGCGGCCCAGTGCCCCGCGTCTATATATCCTGCCGTATCGCCTTCGCTCAAAAAATTCATCGGTACCATACAGAACTGCAGCCTGCCTCCACCGTGCAGCCACAGCACTTCGTGGTCGTCATTTAGTTCGCATAGCTCCTTCACCAGGGCTTTGTTCTCATCAAGTATATCTGTGAATTCTTTACTGCGATGCCCGATCTCCAGTATTGAAAGGCCCGTACCTTCATATTCAAGCACCGCCTGCGATGCCTGCTCAAATACCTCCTGTGGCAATGCCGCAGGGCCTCCGCCAAAATTTATCTTATGCCTCACCGAGCTTGTGCCTGTCATGATTTTTTTCTTCTTCCGAGCTGGTAATGCCACCGCTTACCGCAAATTTCATCGCCTCTGCGGCGTTCATTTTGGTCATCGGCTTTACATGTTTTGCCTCTACCACTATTACCCAGCCCGATATGGCATAAGCGTGAGGCAGGTAAACGGCAACTTTGCTTTGCATGCCCATAAAGGCCATGTCCTGCTGGGTCATGAACCCAACCCGCCAAATTTCAGGATTTAAATTCACGCATACCCATACAGGTTTGTTAAATCGTTTTTTATCTCCCACAAAGGAATCTAGCACATCCTTTATGGACGAGTAGATATACTTAATGCCCGGTATACGCTCCAGCAGGTAGTCGAAACCATCGAACAGCAGGCGCCCGACAAAGAAGCGGGTACCCATATACCCGATAAAGGTCACCAGCGCAACTATGATAACAAAGCCCAACCCCCTTGGTACATAAGGCACCAGGTTGTCTACACTACTGAATACGGTATAGATAACGTAGGCGGTGATGGCAATGGGGCTCAATATGAGCAACCCTTGTAAAAATGAGCGGAACAGTATCGCGGCTATGCGTCGCATCTGGTTTTTTTATATCACGACAAAGGTACAAGAATAGGTCAGAATTCATGGCCGCATTTTTTACATCTTTATAGGCACGATCATATAGGTCACAGTATGGTAACAAGGCTATCCATTATTATATTTGCTTACCTTGTTCCATATGTCCGCCGGCTACAGAAATATATTGCTGATAACCTTAATGGCCTGCTGCTCCCGCCTGTCGGCCCAGGAGATCATACCCGGCGCAGGCTTTGGTGTCGAGTTGAACCAGGAAGTTGGTAAAGTATTCAAGCACACAGTAAATTTTTTGGCACCCGTACCCTCCGTTTCGGTAGCTACCGATATCAATTTTACCTGGCATACCTATGGCAGTAAGGAATGGCAGCAGCGCAGGCACTACCCGGTAGTGGGCATCGGGCTAACTTATACCAACTACGGTATTGATTCCATATACGGCCAATGTATCGGCATGTATCCCAACCTGCAGGTACCTGTCATAAAAGGTAAAAGACTGGAATGGACCATCCGCTTCGGCTTGGGTATTGGCTATGTTACCACTCATTATACCCGCAGCCCCGGCTGGGATACCCTGAATAATGCCATAGGTAGCCACGTCAATAATTTCACCCATTTCTCTACCGACCTTCGTTATCATATCGACAAACATTGCGATTTGCAGCTGGGCGCCGATTTCAGTCATATATCCGATGGCTCCTTCCGGCAACCCAATCTTGGGGTCAACATGTATGGTGGCCATTTGGGCTTTATATATTACCCCGTCTGTCGCGATATGCCTCATATTGTCCGCCGGCTTAAACCCTTGAAGAACCGCTGGGGCCTGCAGGCACGCGTAGGGCTTTCCTATGTCAGCTACAAGCCCTTTGGTGGCCCGCTCTATCCCGTATTCTTGTCCTCCCTATATGTCACCAAGCGCTATGCCAGCCGGAACAAAGCATACCTGGGGCTCGATTATTCTTACCACCGCAACATTTACGCCTTCCTGCAGAACAATGAGATATTTCCCGGCGAGGAAGCCGCTCATTCCTGGAAAAGTGCTGTTATAATAGGTAATGAATTTCTGATAGGCCGCTTCGGCCTGGTATTGCAAGTGGGCTACTACCTTAAGCAAGCCTATTTGAAACAGGACAAATACTACGAAAAGCTGGGATACAATTATTACCTCATCCAACACGAGAAAGGGCCGCTGAAGGAACTCAGCATCTACTCTATGCTCAAAACACACAAAGTGGTAGCCGAACTGATCGAATTTGGCATTAGCGCCGGCATATGAATGTAGCCCCTTAGCGCTGCGCTTATTCTCCCCCTTGCCTGTCTGCCGATAGGCAGGTGCGGACGCCCCTGCATATGGCCGAAGGGGGATTTAAGGGGATGTCGTTCGCGCAGGACAACCCTTCGCACTCCGCTCTCA
>CAYZTM010000006.1:0-127204 GCA_964481425.1 uncultured Flavipsychrobacter sp. | reverse complement strand
CTGCGTATATACGAACCGAATGTTTCCTGATGCATCTTGATGTTTTTTTCTTGACGTTATTGTCAAAAGTAAAAACAGGCATTTGACTTTGTGTGTATTGCTTCAGGAAGATATCCACATTTTTTAGGACGAGTACCCCAGCCTGGTCTAAGCGTCTCGCTTAGACCCAAAATAACGCAAGCGTCACGCTTGCGAAAAAAACTACGCTCTACTGGTCTAAGCGATACGCTTAGACCAGTAGAGGCAAGATCAATTGGTAAACAACATGTAGTAGAAAATATCCGGTATTACCGAAGCACCAACTTACCGCGAATGACAGCGCCCGACGGACTCTGTATGGTATAAACATAGACGCCGCCGGCCAGCATCCCCAGATCGACGCCTGCCTTACTGGTTCCTATCATTTCGCTATATACGCAGCGGCCTGTTATATCGCAGACCGACAGATGCCCCAGGGCTGCATTGCCGCTAAAAGTGAAATATCCATCAGATGGATTGGGGAACACTTTGAGGTCTATATCTGTGGTAGTTAGCTTTTGTGCTACAGAAGTCACAACAGGCTGGCTGCAATTAGTGCTGCCGAACTTGCACACATACCAGTTAAAGTCGCCGCCTATGTTATATACTGTATCAGGACCTGTAGCCAGTTCGTGGTCGAACTGGCCGCCCATGTAAAAATTACCGAAAGGATCGGATGCTATAACGCCGGTGTTACCCCCGGCCATTCCCCCGCCATTGCCCGGGAAAATGTTAAAGCCGCAGGGCGCCCATAAGGAATCGACAGCTATCACAGCTCCCGTACCCGCCTTTAGCCTCGTGAAATATGCCCTGTAACCACAATTCATTTCCCGTGTAAGCGTATCGGTACCCCAGGCCATCATTTGCGTGGCATACATGCCGAAGACGCCCACAGTATCTCCGCATACTGCCACCTGTGCTGCGTTCACGGTACCGGTGTTATCGCTGTGCTGCACCCATATATTATGCCCTGCGGTATCCATTTTTATGACCGCAGCGCCGTTATAACCTGCATTGGGTATAACGGTACCGTTAAAGCTGAAACCATTGTCGCACCAGGCAGCGATATAGATATTGCCGTCCTTATCTAAGGTAGCACGGTTGCTGCAAGAGCCAAACAGGCCGCCCTGGCCTGCGCTATCCTGTATCCGCAGCCATTGCATACTGCCCGTATCGTCGAAAGCGGCAACAAATATGCTTGGCACAAACTGGTTATTGATCCACAGGCTGTCGCCGGGATACTCACCGTTCAGCCCGTATATTATACTCCGGTGCCTTTTGCTATCGCGGGTGATGCGCGCATCGGGGTTTATATGTCCTGCAAAGTGGAATGGAAAGTGGTAGCCGCTCTGGAATGTGCCACTGCTATTGTATTTGAACATGTAGAGCTCCTGGTTTTGGTAAGCACCCCAACCACCGGCATGGTTGACGATGAAAGCCCCGCCTGCATATGCGCCATTGCTCACCGAACCCAGCATATAGCTGGTGCCGTCGGGATCTACATCCATGTCAAATACCCCGGAGTTATTGCTGTGTATCGTGGCAGTGTCGGGCTGCGGAAAACGGATCCATTTGTAAGCACCAGCGGTATCGAGCTTGAGCAGGAACCAACTCCTGTTGATGGGGTAAGGCCATTGCCCCAGGGCCGTGTCCACCTGTGTTGCGTCTTCCAGCGTACAAGTTCCGTGGTTGCCAACATTATTTGCATAGCCTGTAACGTAAACACCACCAAGGGTATCCACCTTTATTGAACGGGCCAGGCCGTTGCAGCCGTACATCATCTTCATCCAGCGCAGGCTGCCATCGCACTTGAAACTGGAAATACATATCATGGAGACCCTATCATCGCCAGTCGTGGGAAACTGGTAGCCCGCTACATCGATATTCAAGTTGAAATGATGCGCAACCACATATACATTGCCTTGTTTATCAGTAACAATATCGTCAAGGTCTTCGGAAGGCCCGTAGGACTGCATGCCTGATGCCTGGGAGCCGCCCCGCCGGGCCCATTGCCAGGCTTGCGATTGAGCGAAAGTGCTGCAGCTGAGCGCTGCCAGCAATACGGTGATGAGTAATCTTTGCATGTGATGGAGATACTGTAGTGAAGACGGAATTTTATAACCAGGGGTTGGAAAAAAGATTTAATAATACAACCTATACTGTAATAGCCCGCGAACAACCACTGGTCTAAGCGTCCCCACTGGTCTAAGCGTCTCGCTTAGACCCAAAATAATGCAAGCGTCCCGCTTGCGTACAATAAATTAATCCCTTTCCCCCATCAATAAATTCAATTTTATACATCCCAATATTCCTCCGAAATTTACGGCATCTTAAACACTGTTCATTACAGCGTTTGGGCTAAAAGTTCTTTGAAATATTGTAGCCAAATGCGAACCTTTATACCGTATCGAACGCAGGGCCGGGTCTTGCCCGCCGTAGCTTTTTCAACCTCCGTAGCTTTAGCGAAGGTGGTAGCGAAGGAGGGCACAAATCGGGCATCGGTCATTCCTGCAAAGCATTGAAAAACAAATTGTTGTCCAAAATCAATGCCCGATTATTTATTTCATACCCGGTCGGGCATTGCCATAAACTTACGTAACACCTCCTCTCCTTTGGAGAGGTCGGGTGAGGCAAAAAACCGGCAACGACCAGAACTCCTCTCCTGGTCGCCATTTAAAAGACAAACCTGCAATGACCGGAAATAACTATAAAACACATGTGATAAGCCTGTAACGGTTTCCCACAAATTCTACCGACCCCAACCGGAAATAACTCATGGCCGGAAAAACCGGAAATAACTCCAGAATTATACAATAGCAACAAACATATTAAACTTTTCTTTTGGCTTTTGACTTTTTACTTTTGACTTAATTTTACCCCATGGATCTACGCGCTCCCTCCAAAATAGCCAATTACATTGCAGGCAGCCTGCAGGCGCCGCTCAATGGCCAATACATAGATAATATCAATCCTGCCACGGGCGAGGTATATAGCCAAACCCCCGACAGCGATGCCAAAGATGTGGATGAGGCCGTAGGCGCTGCGAAGATGGCCTTCGAAAGCTGGGGCAAGACCCCGGCCGAGGAGCGCTTCAAGGTACTGAACCGCATAGCCGAGCTGATAGACGAGAACCTCGATGCACTGGCACTGGCGGAGACCAATGACAACGGCAAGCCGCTCTGGCTAAGCAAAAAGGTGGACATACCCCGCGCATCGAGCAACTTCCGCTTCTTCGCCACGGGGGCCATGCACTTCAGCACCGAGAGCCATAACATGGAGGACAAGGCCATCAATTATACCCTGCGCCAGCCCATCGGCGTAGTGGGCTGTATCAGTCCCTGGAACCTGCCGCTGTACCTCTTTACCTGGAAGATAGCGCCGGCACTTGCTGCGGGCAATTGCGTGGTGGCCAAGCCCAGCGAGGTAACACCGATGACGGGCTACCTGCTGAGCATCATTTGTAAAGAAGCCGGCCTGCCTGATGGTGTGCTGAATATATTGCATGGCACCGGCCCGAGCTGCGGTGCGGCCATAGTGGCCCACCCCGGCATCAAGGCCATATCCTTCACCGGCAGCACAAGGGCGGGCAGGGATATAGCAGCAACGGCGGGGCCTATGTTCAAAAAAGTATCGCTGGAGCTGGGCGGCAAGAACCCCAATATCATTTTTGCCGACTGCGACTGGGACAAGATGATGCGGGTGACCTTGCAATCGTCCTTCAGCAACCAGGGCCAGATATGCCTCTGCGGCAGCCGCGTACTGGTGGAGGAAAGTATCTATGAAAAGTTCAAAGAAGAGTTCATAGCCCGTGCTAAAAAGCTCACGGTAGGCGACCCGCTGGAAGATAGCAGCAGGCAGGGCGCGGTAGTGAGTAAGATGCACTACGACAAAGTGATGGGCATGATACAGCAGGCTAAGGATGAAGGGGGCACCATATTGCTGGGCGGTAATAGTGTAGCATTAGAAGGCCGCTGTAAGAACGGCTACTTTATAGCACCTACCATAATAGAGGGTCTTGGCCCCAACTGCCGCACCAATATGGAAGAGATATTTGGCCCGGTAGTGACCCTGCAAAGTTTCAAGACCGAAGATGAAGCCCTGCAATTGGCCAATACCAGCGACTATGGTTTATCGGCCACCATTTGGACACAGGATGTGAGCCGTGCCAACCGCGTAGCGGCACAGGTGCATAGCGGTATCATCTGGGTGAACTGCTGGCTGCTCCGCGACCTGCGCACCCCCTTTGGAGGCTTCAAGAACAGCGGCGTGGGCCGAGAGGGCGGCTGGGATGCCCTGCGCTTCTTCACCGAGCCGAAGAACGTGTGCATAGAGTTGTAAAGAAAAGCCCCGCTGAAGAGCGGGACTTTATAGTGTATGCTATCTATGTATGTTTGAGTACCTAAAGATTCAATAGCGCGTTGGTGATGTAAGCAAGTGTCTGCGGTTGCATATTCAGGTTCACCACCATGCTGTCGGTGACGGTAGTATTCATTATTGCGTCATAATAATAATTCCCGTTCTTATTGGTAATGGCAATGATATGCATACCTATGCCAACAGCAACTTTGTAGCTTGGATAAAGATCGAAAGTGTGCGCAGCTGCTGCGTACTTATTCAAATTGGTAACCGAGTTGATAGATGGGAAAACGAGGTACACGCATGTATTGGATGCATTAAAGCTGGTGTCAGGACTAATGCCATAAATATCTGTGACAGGTTGCTGGTTATAAAAGTAATCGCAGTTGATCCAATGGAAAGAAGTGCAGGAGTCAAAGAGGAAGTAAGTGCCGCTGCCTTGTGCACTATCCTGCACATTGATTGTTCCCGTTACATAAGAACCGGTAGCTATGACAGGTGCCAATGGCCAGGTAACCAGTGAATCAGGGTTATTGGCATTGCCGTAGAATAATGCCATTACCTGGCTGACAGGTCCGTTACTTTTAAAGCCGATGCGGTATTTATTGGCATATACTTCCTGGTTGTTCCTGGTAGCCGATATGTATACTTCTCCGCCGCTTTGCAGTATACCATTATTATCGATGGTGATGGCCCGGTTGGCGATCATGCTCCCCGGCTTATACATTTCTACCAGCTTCAACTGCACAGTGCCGCCTGTTATGAGATTGCCATTGACATCTTTGAAGGAATTGGGGTAGAATGTGAGCAAGGTTCCCGATGCCCCGTGAACGGTCGTCATTTGCCCGGCCGTAACCGAAAATGTTTGCGGCGTATAACGCAGTGCACTGAATAATTGGTTGAGGTGCGAACGGTCGTAATTGGTATCCGGCTCTGTATAAGTATGCAGGTTGGTATTGCCGGTATTGGGGTTGAATACCGGGTTTGTGTCACTGCTGTTCTTGCTGCAGGATGCTATAAGCATCAGCGAGGCAGCAATGAGGGCCGGGAAGGCGATACGTTGTAGCATAATTGAGTGTGTTAAGTGTTTGGTAAGTGTACATATAGTAATAAGACGGATGTCCCTGGCCGTTTGTTAGTAAATGGGCAAAAAAGGCGACAAAAGAGGCGCTAAAAAGAATGTGCGGGCCAGGTGGCCCGCACATAAGGTGATTATCCCCCTGTCTTTCAGTGGTCTACCGGTAGCTCCTCTTTAGAGAGCACATAGAATAAGTTTTGCAGGCGGTGGAGGTACTTTACCTCCCAGAAGTGGATCATGGACTCACTCCTGCTGTTATAGAGCACTACGTGGCCGTTTTGGCGGCGCAGCGAATAACACTCACCTTTTAAATTAAGTGCCAGCTTCCCGAATTCATCAAATAGTCCAAGTTGCACTACAAACTTATCTGAGAGCGCAATGGGCTGTATGTCTATTGTGGAAAACCTTGCTCTTATGACCTTTCCATGGCTATTGCCTATGTAAATGTCAATGTCATTCTTTTCTTTACTGTCTATGGCAACCACCACCGCTATCTCACCATCTGCATATACCAGGTTGCCTATTCTCAAATCTTTCGGATCCATAAAATCGGCTTTTGGTTAACAATGTTTTGTCAACTAATAATTTGGAAAGCCATGCCATGAGCGGGGTGCTGAATGTTAAAAGCATTAAGAAAAAGGGGTGTCCTTTAACACTATTTTAAGAGAAATAATGGGTTACCTATGAATAGGTAAATGAGGTTATAAAAAATGAATATCCCCCGCTGCAGGCGGGGGATATTGTATTCATGTGATGTAGTAGCAGATGCTATTGGGTGGGGCCGTTATCTACCTGTGCTTCTATGACGTTTTGTATCGAGGTGGAAACATTGGACAGGAAGTTGTAACCGGTGGCTGATTCGATAGCATCGACCGAAGTGCGGTAATATCCCCAGGTGTGGGCATTCACGTTTTGGTTGTTGGGCATATCCACAGCTATCACGCGGGTAGATGTGGTAACACGGCTCACATCGTTATTGCCATTAGGCAGCACCACGATAACTTTCCAAAAGTGAGAGGGAACATTAATGTTGCCACTTGCAATAGTATTGGTAGTGCCACCGTTGCTGCCCGAACCACCTGTGCCATAACCGCCGGATATGATGTAGAGTTCGTTGCCAATGTTGGCAAGCGTCCTGCAATAATCTTCAAGATCAGCCCATGTGATCTGGTTGAGATGAGGCGCTTGCGGTGTGATGTTGGTCATCAGGAAGGTGGCAGCATTATCTGTAGCATTGAGGTTGCGGTCGGCAGATGGACACATATGCCCGCGATCGAAGCCGGTGTTGGTATAGTTGGATGTTACTGCTTTGTAATATCCTGCAGGCAGCGTATTATCACCGGTGAAGCAATCGCAGCGGGGCGTGTTGCCGAGCCATGCAGCGCTCAGGTGCCAGCTAACCCAGTTGGCCATACCTTTTGAGCTGTTGTAGGCAAGTGTATATTGGGTTTTCACCATCAGGTAATTGGTAGTGTTTGCTGTATTGGTAGTAGCACCGCTTGGGTTGCCCATAGCCATATTGTCATCCTGGGTAGGATTGTTATTGTTGTTGTCGCTGATGCTGAAATCGTCAATGTTCAGCCTGCCACCTGAGAGCTTTTTGATCTCGAAGCGTACATTGCCGCTTATGTTAAGGGTGAAGGTAGCTGTGGTGAGCGAAGTGGAAGAAGTGGTAATAGTGCTGCCCGTTTGGGTCCATGTGCTGCCGCCATTGGTTGAATACCACAACTGCCATGTGCTGGAGGCGTCATTGCCATACACACCGTGTGCTACAGATACCTGGCTGGCGCCATCGGCCACATCGAAAGCCATGGTGACGGTACCGGTGTTCTCTATACGTACACTTTTGGTGCCGTTCTTGCGGTCGCCGGAGAGGGACCCGATAAGGGCATCGTCCAGTGTCCATGTCCCGGAGGGTAGCGTTACGTTGCCGATGGCATAGGCACCTTTGGAGCCTGAATCGAAGCCTTCCGGGAAGTTGGCATAAACTGCAGCGGTGCCGCCCAATGAGCCACTCAGGTCGGTAACCTTTTGCGTAATTGCCGGTGTTGCAGGCGTGATGTTCTGCCCGTTCTTTTTGCTACAATCGCTTAGGCCGATGAGCAAAATAAATGATGAAAGTAAAAGTGTGGTTTTCTTCATTTGGGTGATTTTTAGACAATTATAATTCAGTGACATTATTAAAACAGGAAGCGAATGTTAAGCCTTGATTATATGTGGCTAACCGACAGCGCCGCTGTTTTCACCGATAAGTTACAGCTATTAACCGAAAATAAAGTGAGCATTGAGTGCCTGTGTATAGTTTTGCATTGTTTTAAGCCGAGCATATACCATGAGTACGATCAAAAGGTCGAGAAAGGAAGGAAAGAAATTCGTTAACCCGGTACCTACACGTACATCGACGGGTAGCATGGGCAAAGTTTTCAAAGACTATTTTACAGGCAAGCAGGAGCGAGTGCCTAAAAAGCCGCTGGGGCCATTCCGTACTGATGCCGGTATGTATAATAAGGGCCCTGAGAACGGGTTGCGCATCACCTGGATGGGGCACTCTTCGCTATTGATAGAAATAGACGGCAAACGCCTGCTCACTGACCCGGCATGGGGTGAGCGCGCTTCGTTCTCGAAGTACTTCGGGCCTAAGCGGTTTTTCCCTGCGCCCATTGCCTTTGATGAATTGCCCTCACTGGATGCTGTTATTTTATCGCACGACCATTATGACCATCTCGACCGATCGACAATGAAACGATTTGTGAAAAGCGATGTGCCATTCTATTGTTCAATTGGGGTGGGTCAGCATTTGGTGAAGTGGGGTATAGCCAGAGACAGGATCCATGAGATGGACTGGACGGACAGTGTTACTATTGGTAAAGACCTGCAGATCACTGCCACACCTGCACGGCATTTCTCAGGCAGAGGTATTACCAACAGGAACGAGACCCTATGGTCCTCATTCGTTATCAAAGGGCCGCAGCATAATATTTTCTTCGGAGCTGATTCCGGCTATTTCCCGGGTTTTGAAGACATTGGTAAAGCATATGGTCCATTCGATCTCACGATGCTGGAAATAGGCGCGTCGAACGAAAACTGGGCCGACATACATATGGGCCCTGAAAAGGCGACAAGGGCACACCAGGCATTGGGCGGCAAGGTAATGATGCCGATACACTGGGCCACCTTTAACCTGGCTATCCACGGCTGGCGCGAGCCTATTGAGGAGTTGATGGAATATGCCTTTGACCGTAACATATTGCTTTTTGCGCCTGAACCCGGAGCGCCAACAGAGGTGACACATAATGGCTATAATAGCCTTTGGTGGGAATAACACATAGTAAACATCAAATAGATCATACGGGTAAATACAAGAAAGATGAAACACGAGAGTATAAAAGAACTGCTGCATAATGAGATCAATAGGGCAGATGAGAAATTGCTCAAATTGATATACCTGATGGTAAAAGGTTACGCTAATGATATGGCCCGGCTGCAACCAGCAGCACAGGGTAATCAGCAGCAGGCAACTATTATTGTGAAAAGGGAAATAGTGTAAGTATAGCAGGATACACTTCGAGATCAAGCCTCCCGGATTCGTGTGATTCAACTATTTACCGCTATGTTTGTTCCATTTACCGACTGAGGATATGGAATGACCGAAAATAAGGTCAGAAACAAAGAAGCAGCTAATAATTTTGCGTCGTCAACAGATAAAAAGATGAGGACATTTTTATTAAAAATATCAAAATTCAACAAGTTGAAAATAGGTACCACGCTGGCATTGTTGCTCTGCGCTGCAGTAAGTAATGCGCAGGTGACGATCAGTGGTAAAGTGGTGGATGATAAAGACAAGCCTGTAATGGGGGCCAGCGTATCGCTGGACAATACGCTGGACGGTGGCACTACGGACAGCGCAGGAAATTTTAAATTCACTACGGAAGAGAAAGGCAATCAGACCATAGTGGCCACAGAGGTGAGCCACCAGAATGCAGGTATGCCGATAAATGTGGATAAAGATGTAAGCGGCCTGGTGCTGAAAATGAAAGGGAATAAGACCCATGACCTGGACCAGGTAGTGATAACTGCAGGCTCGATAGAGGCGAGCAACGATAATAAGACCGTACTGAAGCCACTGGATGTAGTAACCACAGCCGGTACGCAGGCAGATGTGGTAAGAGCGATACAAACATTGCCGGGTACTCAGCAACAGGGTACAGAAACAGGCCTGTTCGTACGTGGAGGCGATGCCAGTGAGGCTGCGATAGTAGTGGATGAGATGGTGTTGCAGAATGCATTTTTCGGTGGCCCTCCCGGCGTGGCAACACGTAGCCGTTTCGGGCCTTTCCAGTTCAAGGGGGTGTCTTTCAGCAGTGGTGGTTATAGTGCAAGATACGGGCAGGCCTTATCGAGTGTACTGGAACTGAATACGCAAGATCTGCCGGACAAATCGAACGCCAACCTGGGACTAAATATGGCGGGTGTATATGCCTCCGGCGTGCACCTGTGGAAAAATGCCAGCATAGAAGGCGGGGCTTCCTATAACAACCTGACGCCGTTTTATAAAATAGCGACCACTAACGTAGATTACTACAAAGTGCCTGTAGGCGGAAGCGGTAATACGCGTTTTGTATGGAAGCCCAATAAAGATGGGATATTCAAAATATCGGCGAATGGTTCTTACTTCACAACAGGTATTGGTATTTCCAATCCCTTTAGTGCCGCTGATACTAGTGCGCCCAAGACCATCAACTACGAGCTGAAAGAGCAGAATTATTACAGCAATGCATCATACAGGCAACTATTCAAGGATAAATTCAGCCTGTATGCAGCCAGCTCGTACAGCTATAACAAATCGGACAACCGTTTTGATACCACTGCCATACCACAGGATGACCAGCGTGCACAGGGCAGGCTGGAAGGTAAATATTATGCTACCAGCAGGCTGGGTATATTGCTGGGCGCAGAGTACCAGTATTATAAGATAGACAAAACATGGGGGCCGTATCAATACGGCTTTCATGAAACATCGATAGCGGGTTACACAGAGGTAGATTGGGCGCCCTTTACCTGGCTGGCCATTAGGCCGGGCCTGCGTTACGAGCATAGCGAACTCCTGCAAAAAGCAAGCCTGGCACCACGCCTGTCGCTGGCCATTAAAACAGGTACTTATAGCCAGGTATCGCTTGCCGGTGGTTATTTTTATCAGAACCCTGATAACATCTACCTGTATGGAAGCGCCCGTCCTGCGCTGGATTTCCAGAATGCGATACACTACATAGCCAATTGGCAGATCATAAAAAATGACCGGACGCTGCGTATAGAGGGTTACTATAAAGACTACAGGAACCTTGTGAAAGAACATGGGGCCTATGACCCGAACAGCTACCGCTACCTGGTGTATGGCACCACGGTGGACAATGCAGGTAAGGGATATGCCAAGGGTATAGAGCTCTTCTGGCGCGACCGGAAATCAATAAAGAACCTGGACTATTGGCTCTCCTATAGCTATATAGACACAAAGCGGAGCTACAGCAATTTCCCGGATAGCGCGGGTGAGGTAACACCAACCTTTATATCGGACCATAACCTGAACGTGATCGCCAAGTATTTTATCAACAAGATCCAGACCAATATAAGCGCAACCTATAGCTTTGCAACAGGTAAACCTTATTATGACCCTGATCCGAATGTGGCTTTCCTTAGTGAGCGTACGCCTGACTATCATAACCTGTCTGTAACGATCAGCTACCTGACCCATATTAAAAAGTGGTTCACAGTGGTATATGCCGGCGTTGACAATGTGACGAACAGGCACAATGTGTTTGGCTATAACTACATTAATGATGGCAGCCAGGTACAGAAGACAGAAGTAAGACCGGCACTATACAGAAGTATATTTGTCGGCGCTAACTTCTCCTTGTCGGAATTCAAAAAGGATGAACTTTAGGTAAGGTCATTGGTAATATAAAATTTGTAAACGAACATAAACAACAACATAAAAAGAACACAATGAGAACACTGATTCTTGCGCTTGCAACCGTTGCCTTTGTGTATGTGAACGATGCCCACGGGCAAGACTTCAAGGCGACTCTTGGTAAGACATTCACTGCTTTTGATACCACACATGATGACCAGAAAAAGCTGGAGCAGAGTAATAAACTGTCGCTGATAGCTAAAAAATGGAGTGATGAACCCATGGCCCATTATTATGCAGCGCTGAGCAAGATAATATTGTCGTACACCAAAGGACTGGATGCTGCTAAAAGAGATGCCTACCTGGACGAGGCTGATAAAGAGTATGATGATATGATGAATGCCATGAGCAACAAACCTAATGATGAGACCTATGTGCTGGCGGCCTTCCTGGCCAATGCCAGACTGGGTGTAGATGGCGCCAACCGTTGGCAGAAATATGGCAAGCTATTCAGCGAGAACATGGAAAAGGCAAAGGAAATAAACCCGGATAACCCCCGTATTTATTACCTGCAGGGTACCAGTAAGCGCTTTACACCCAAGATGTTTGGCGGCGGTAAGAAGGCCGCGCTTCCCTATTTTGAGAAAGCAGAGGGACTATTTGCCAAAGAAAGCGGGGATGATATACTGAAACCGAGCTGGGGAAAACGAATGAATACATACTTCCTGAACGATTGTAAAAGCGAGGACAAAGACTGATAATGAATGGTTTAAAACAGGACAACCGACCCCGATACGGGGTCGGTTTTGTTTTTTTAAATGAGTGCCGGAGGCTCTGGCACGATTATATTATGTAGAGTGGTGAAGATAGATAATCAAAATTTCCTCTCTGATTTCTCTCAATTATTCCTCCTCCGGGGAGCGACACGGGCCGGTGCCGCTCCCCGTTCTTTTACACTTGAAAGCATTTTTTTATTTTTATCAGTATGAAAAAGGCAATATTCTTAACTATGGTAGTAATGGGCGTAGTGACAGGAGCCTATGCACAAAAGAACTTCAAGGCTGAACAGCGAGAGCAGGAAAGGGCCATAAAGTCGGCATACAAACGCCATAAGGTCACGGAACGCGAATACTACAAACTTATGGATGAGCAGGACGCCATAAAGTATGCTATTGAAAAGTATGAAGCGGACGGCTACTGGACGCTGCACGAGAAAGAAGTGGTGCGCGGCAAGCTGGAACGGGCCCATGACCGGCTAAAACGCTACAAGACCAACTGGGAACGATAGCAGATAAATACCCATAAAAAAGCACAGGTGGAAACCCGTGCTACTTGTCCTATGCTGTACTTAAAATCATCAGTACAGATCTATTTGAAAAAAATCTCTGCCGTTATGATCGGCGTGCTTGTACCCTTTAAGACATAATATTATCCGGATGGGTTTGGGTTGATGTAATTATAAGTTATAGTTATGCCTGTGAAGAGGTGTATATAATAGCTTATTCGTTAATTTTGAGGCATGAACATACAAGACAGGTTGCAACAGTTGCTGGATAACCGTATCGTGATCATAGACGGGGCTATGGGCACTATGATCCAACGGCATAAGCTTAATGAAGCAGATTATCGCGGAGCGCGCTTTAAAGATTGGCAGAAAGACCTGAAAGGTAATAATGACCTGCTGAGCATCACACAGCCGGACATAATAAAAGGCATTCATAAAGAGTACCTGGAAGCCGGTGCCGATATCATAGAGACCAATACCTTTAATGCGCAAGCTATATCGCTTGCTGATTACGATATGCAATCGCTTGCCTATGAACTCAATGTTGCTGCTGCCCGGATAGCTAAAGAAGCGGCAGCAGAATATATGGCGGCGCATCCGGGTGAGGAAAAATTTGTGGCCGGTGCGATAGGACCGATGAATAAGACCCTCTCCTTATCGCCGGACGTGAACAATCCCGGTTACAGGGCAATGACCTTTGATGAAGCAGAAGCCGCCTACTATGAGCAGGTGCGCGGGCTTATGGATGGGGGTGCGGATCTATTGTTGGTGGAAACCATTTTTGATACGCTAAATGCCAAAGCGGCGATCTTTGCTATCAACAAATACCTGAGAGAACACCAACTGCGCGGACAAGTGCCCGTAATGATATCGGGCACTATAACCGACGCATCGGGACGGACCCTGAGCGGGCAGACCCTCGAGGCCTTCCTTGTATCAGTAATGCATGCCGATCCTATAAGTATAGGGCTGAACTGTGCCCTTGGCGCTGCACAAATGAAACCGCATATAGAAGAGCTGGCGGAACTTGCACCCGGATATGTAAGCTGTTATCCTAATGCGGGATTGCCCAATGCTATGGGCGAGTATGATGAAACCCCGGAGGAGACCGCAGCCATAGTTGCCGGTTTTGCACAGGAGGGCTGGGTAAATCTTGTAGGCGGATGCTGTGGCACCACACCGGCACATATAAAGGCAATAGCCCGGGCTGTAAAGCAACATACGCCAAGGCCAATGCCTGAAATAGCAGCAGTTTAACAGTATCTTTCAAACCATTATATACAAAGGGCTGTCCTTAAGGGTAGCCCTGTTTTTTTGATAATATTAACCGTCAATATGCTATATTGCCGTGTATAAATAGTAAATAACAAAAGTTTTGAAACAGTACCTTTTATTCTTTCTTTTTTCCTGCCTATTCGTTACCACATCGCGTGCAGATGGTGTGGTGCAGTTGAAGGGCAGGATACACACCCCGATATCGGACAGTGTCTATATAAGCTACAATAACAGCAGGATAGCCTATGACCCTGTGGAGATAGGCCTGTTGCTGAACCGGGACGGGAGCTTCAGTGCAACGCTTAAGGTGAAGGAGAAATTCACGCAGGTAATGCTAAAGCATGGGGGCATGAAGGCCGACCTGGTGGTAGAGCCCGGTTATGACCTGGAGTTGTGGTCGGAAGGCAAGAAATTTGACAGCAGCCTGCACTATAAGGGCAATGGGGCCAATGTGGCGGGCTTTGTGGCCCAGCATACCATGGACCGCGGGCTTATGGAGAACTACCTTGTAAAAATGCAGCCACATTTTGCCGATACTGCTCCTGCCTTTAAAAGAGAGATGAACGACCTGGAGCAGGAAGAAGTGCTGTACCTGAACAACCATATGACCGGCTTGCCGACAGACTTTGTACAGTTCTGGGTGAGCTACTATCATTTTTTCGGCTATTTCGCGTTGATGCAGTATCCCTTGTATCACCAGATGGCAATAGAAAAGAGCTATAATATCAGGAAGATCGCTGCAACCAATTATGGCAGTATCTCGGATATGCCGGACCTGTTCAGTGATTCCCTGTTGGGTGTGCCGACCTACCGGATGTATGTGGACCAACTGTATAAAATGAAACTGAATGCAGCCGGTTATAATAACATCCCCAATGACCCTGACCTGAAAAGTCGTTATCAACAGGATGATAGTGTGATGGATATGGACATAGTGCACATGCCGATACTGACCGCACAATATGCCGTGGGCTCGATGCTGTATGCCAATGCGCGCGTGTACCCGCTAGAGCGTACCGAAAGGCTATTCACCGACTACAAGGAGCGCTGGCCGGACAGTAAATACATCACTGCCATAGAGCGCCAGGTAGCTATCATGCGTCGCCTTGCGAAGGGACAGAAGGCAATGGACTTTGATATCAATACGCCCCAGGGTGCGCATACCAAACTATCGGAGCTGAAGGGTAAGGTAGTATTGCTTACTTTCTGGTCGGGGGCATATGAACAGGGTGCGCTTGACCTGCGCCTGGAGAATAAGCTGTTCAATAAGTTCAAGGATAGCAGTGTTGCATTTGTATACGTTTCAATAGATGGTAATGACCAGGTGTGGAAGGCTATGATCGAGAAGTACAGGCTATCGGGCATACATACCCATGTGGATGGCTGGAAATCGCTGCTTGCAGAACTGTACGGGATACAGTCTGTACCTGCCTTCTTCCTGATAGATAAGAACGGCGACTTTGCCACAGAGCCGGGCCAGGTACCCCTGCCACGACTGGGAGATGCGTTGGGCGATGAGATAAGCCGCCTGCTCAAAGAATGAGCCACAGTGCCTGATTTAACAATACATTAAAGGGTACTTAATATTAGATTCATATTCGTTTCGTCATTTTGTATAACCAAAAGCTTCACAGAAGCCAAGCGAATGTCGAAAAGAGAAGTGGATATTGTAGTGCTGTCGGACATACACTTAGGGACCTATGGGTGTCATGCCAAAGAACTACTGCAATACCTGAAAAGCATCAAGCCTAAAGCCGTAATACTGAACGGCGATATCATAGACATCTGGCAATTTTCCAAGAGGTACTGGCCCTCGACCCATATGATGGTGGTAAAGCACCTGGTGGGGCTTATAGCGAAGGAGATACCAGTATATCTCATACCCGGTAATCACGATGAAATGCTGCGTCGTTTCAAAGACTTCCAGGTAGGTTCGCTGAAGATCACCAATAAATTATCGCTAAAGATAGACGGCGCTAATGTGTGGATATTCCATGGAGATGTGTTCGATGTGGTAATGCAGCATAGTAAATGGCTGGCAAAGCTAGGCGCCATTGGCTATGATACCCTGATACTGATCAACCGGTTCGTGAATTTCATCTCGCAGCGACTGGGCCGTGGTAAAATATCCTTATCCAAAAAGATAAAGAACAGTGTGAAGGGCGCTGTGAAGTTCATCAACAATTTTGAGGACACGGTATGTGGCATAGCTGCAGAGAACAATTACGATTTCGTGATATGCGGTCATATACATCATCCTGAAATAAGGGATGTGGATACCCCTAACGGGACCATCACCTATATGAACAGCGGCGACTGGATAGAAAATTTAACATCACTTGAGTATACAGACGGGAAGTGGACCGTTTATAAATATTTAGAGGACCCTGTAGCACAGGCTGTGGATATAGAAAAGAAGAAACAGACCAAAGAGACATCGAAAGAACTCATGGCAAGCCTGATGCAGGAGCTGAATATGGTAAAAAGCAGTACGGGCGGCAACATAGGAAATATGGCCGGATCGATGGAGGCTGCATAAACATGATACAGTAGTGAGAATACTTTTTGCGATCCAGGGCACCGGCAATGGCCACTTAAGTCGTGCCAGGGATATTTATCCCGAACTAATAAAATACGGAGACGTAGATGTGCTCATCAGCGGCATACAGGCTGATGTGGCTTTCCCATTCCCGGTAAAATATAAGTTTTACGGTATGAGCTTCATCTTTGGCAGCAAAGGCGGTGTTGACCTGTGGAAGACCACCAAAACCCTGAAGCTACTCCGCCTGGTAAAAGATATCCGCAGCCTGCGGGTAGAGGATTATGACCTGGTGATCAATGACTTTGAGGCAGTATCGGCATGGGCATGCAAAATGAAGAAAATACCATGTATAGCCCTTAGCCACCAGAGCGCTGTAATAGATGAACATGCGCCTAAACCAAAAGAAAGCGATTGGTTCGGTAAGCTTGTCTTGAAGCATTACGCCCCATATACTGCTGCCTACGGTTTTCATTTCAGGAAATATTCTCCCAACATACATACACCTGTTATCAGGCGACAGATACGAGAGATACAGCCTACTGATGAGGGGCACTACACCGTGTACCTGCCTGCTTACGACGACAACGCCCTGATCGCGCATTTGTCTAAATTTGATACGGTGCAGTGGGAGGTATTCTCAAAACATAACAAAGAAGCTTTTACGTTCAAAAACATTTCTATCAGGCCTATAGAGAATGATGCTTTCATCAAAAGCATGGTCAGCAGTACGGGGGTGCTATGCGGGGCTGGTTTTGAAGGTCCTGCCGAGGCATTGTACCTGGGTAAGAAGCTGCTGGTGATACCCATGACCGCACAGTATGAGCAGCATTGTAATGCTGCAGGCCTGGAAGACATGGGCGTCCCCGTGATCAAACAGCTGGATAAAAAATATTATGATCACATACACCGCTGGTTGTTGTCAGAGGAGCGAATAAAGGTTGATTTTCCGGATAATGCCAGCGCAGTTGTGGAACAACTAATGATGGAACAAGTGGGGGCGAAAAGTGTGCAGCCGGTGTTTGGGTAGCAAACTGTTACTTATTCTCCTCTAGAATATCCTGTCTTATAAGTTCAGCCAGGTCGCTTTCAATGCTTTTGGTAACCGACTCGGTAATACGACCGGCCTCTTTTTCATCACGGTAAAGTATGATGGTTGGGACTTTCTCTATTTTATAAGTTGATTTTTCATTGCCACTTGCATTCTTATCCCTGTCCACACCGTACATGGTCAGGCGGGAGATAGGGAAATGTACTTTGTTCAGCAGACTATATAATTTAGGTATGAGGTAGTGTGAATCATCGCACCAGGTACCCATGAATACCACCATTGAATAACGCGGGAGGTTATCGGCCAGGTAACGCATATCGTGATACTCCGGGGTATAATCTTCAAGGTTTTCATTGAACCAGGTGAACTTCGGTTCGTGGAGCAGGTCTTCAAAACGGATAGTGCCGCGGAATACCGGTAAACCGGTTTTGTCGTCGATATAGCTGGTATATGTTTGCTGCGCAGATAGCTGCATGCCTGAGATCATCAGTATTATAAATAGCAGGTGTTTCATGGCGTCAGGCAAGCTGGTTCTTGATGGTGACCAGCCTGTTGCGGAGTTGTAGCAATGCCTGGCGCAGGTCGAGCGACTGCCCGGCCATTTTCTTATGTTCTTTAAGCTTTGTTTTTGCTCCGTTGATGGTATAACCGCGTTCTTTCACGAGGTGATAGATGGTACGTATCTCATGCACCTGGGCGGGTGTATAGAGCCTGTCGCCTTTACGGGTAGTACGCACTTTCATAGCGAACTCATTGGTCCAGAAGCGGATGTGCGAGGTCTTTACATTAAAGAGCTTAGCTACCTCGCCGATAGAATAGTATTGCTTATCACCGGTAAAGCCATCAAGTATGTCTTTCCCCTTTTTTGCTGCAGGTATATATATATCGGGTATAGCACCATCGGCAGCGGCTTCTTCTTCCTTTACTTCTTTTTTAGCAGCTTTCTTTTTCGCCGGTTTCTCTTTTGGTACCTCTTCTTCCTCTTTTTTGGGCTTTTTTGCAGCACGGCCCCGGCCCACGGCATTTACCTCCTCGGGAATGATCTCCTCTCCAAACAGGGTCAGAATTGTTTTGCTCATCAGCACAAAATAACGAAAGTTTGATAATGAAAACAACGAAGGGGCTGCTAGAAGGGATAGCCGATGGCCAGGTTGAGGATAAGATTGTCCCGTCGCCAGGAGGGGTCGGGGAAATTGATGCGGTTAAATACCCAGCGTTCCCCTTCCGGCAGCCATGGTTTGCGTACAGGCATACCGAGGTCTAAACGGAGTAATAAAATCTTGAAGTCGAGACGGAGGCCAATACCGAGATCAGCGGCCATTTCTTTATAAGAATCTGATGTGAACTTGCCACCCGGAAAACTTTGGTTATCCCTATAGAGCCAGACATTGCCTGCATCAGCAAAAACGGCGGTGTTTATAAATTTGTACACCTTTATCCGGAGCTCTGAGTTGCCTTCCGCCTTGATATCGCCAAGAGTCTGGATGTAATTATTGGTGCCGAAAAGGTATTTTTCGTTGAAGGTGCCCGGGCCCACGAGGCGTGATCTAAAGCCGCGTAGGCTGCTATTGCCACCGCTGTAAAACTGCTTCACATTAGGCAGGGAATAGGAATTGCCATAAGGATACCCGAAGCCTATCATTACACGGTTGGCAAACTCAAAGCCGGGGAAGAATTTAAAGTAATAGCGGGCATCGGCCTGCAGTTTTACGTATTGTGCATAGGTGCTGCCAAAAAGCGTTTGGGGGTTATCGTTATAATCGGCTTTTTCTGCGAGACCCAGGATGTTGCCGGACAGGTCTATCTGTCCATCAAGGTACACATTGTTGCGATGGGGCGCACCGGCCTGGGAGTTGTAGGTGTACTCATAAGTGGGACCGAGTATGATACCATTGAAAATAAGATTGCCATAATAAAGGTTGAGGTTTTCGCGACCCAGTGTGTCCGTGTGTACGTAGGTGAAGTTAATGGGATATAATTGATGGTCCTTACGTATATCCTCCTTCCAGTTGTAGCCGAATGAGAACTTATAAGAATTGATGCGTAGCAGGTCGGACTGGGACTCATAGTTATAGCTGCCTTTTATAAGGGTGCGGGGAATGAAATAGCTTGAACCCTTTATGTAGGTGAAAGGGACGAGAAAACGGGGCACACTCAGATCGACCTCGGCGCCGGTATGGTAGATGTTCGGTCTTTTTGCCTCGCCGGCATATTGGGCCTCAAAGCCACCGCTGAGCCTGATAGCCAGTTCCTCCGCACCTCTAAAGGTGTTGCGGTTCTTCCAGCTAATGCTGGCATTGCTGCCATAGCGGCTGTCGTTTTGTGTCAGGCCGCCCAACTGGAATTGCAGTGATTTGCGTGGGAACGGTGTGAGGTAGTAATAGACATCGATCACTGAATCGTTTAGTGGCTCAAACCGGTTCTTTACAAACTTGAAGGTGTTTAGGCTAACGAGCCTGTTGAGCGACATGTTTTGGTCTTTGCGGTTATACTCTTCGCCCGGTTTGAACTGCATAGCCTGGGTGAATACGTAGGGCTTGAAGGTTTTTTTAGGGTCTACCAGGTAATAACCTTTGTAGAATACAGCCCCTTCCTTGCTGGTGTCCTGCCTATTACCGTGGAGCCTGTAATTAGGGTAAATATAGACCTTGCCAATATCGTAAATATTGAATGCCTGGTAAGGAACAGCACTGTCTTTAACGGTAACATACAGGTCCACTTTATGGTCGCCGACCGTAGAATCGGCTTTAATAAGAATATAATCCGGGCTGAAGAAATAGTAGCCTATTTCTTTGAGCCCCCTGTCTATCCGTTCCCGCTCTCCTTTAATCAGGTCGAGGTTGAAAGGTTGACCGGGCTTTAAGAGTGTCTTGTCTTCAAGGCCTGCAATATCCCGGGACACAAGTGATGAATCGGAGGGAAAAACAGTTTTATGTATCAGGTACTGCGGTCCGGTTGTTATATCAAAATATGCTTTTGTTTTCCTGCTTTTGGAGGTTTCGGTATGGCCGGCCACAGCAGGGAAAAAGAAACCTTTGTTTTGCAGGGTGTTGGCCAGTATGTCTTTGTTCTTTTGGAGATCAAAAGTGCTGGCGAGGACGGGGGGCTCACCTATCTTATTACGCAACCAGTTGCGCAGGCCTTTTTTCTTTTTGGGCTGCCCTGCAAGGTTGTATAATGTCAGCTTCAACCTAATGCCGAGGAATTTGCTGTTGGGGCGGGGGCGCACAGCACCTTCGAGGTCCTTGCGGATGATCTTGCGTTGTTTTGCGGTCACTTCATTGTCGTTGATGCCGACCTTGCTGCCGATGAACAAAGAATCGCCTGCAGGCAGATGCCGGGTATTGCTGCATGCAGCGAGCAACAGCAATGTGAATGGGAACAAGTATGTACGAAGCGATCTCATTTACCGGTAGTGTCTGCTTTGTTTGTATTATCCTTCCCTTCTGTATTCTTTCTCCTGTGATGTTTTCTGAAGATGTTCCTGAATTTGTTATAGTCCAGGCTAACAATGAAATTCAGGCCGGTTTCGGTCACATAACCTTCCAGTACCCCTTCATCCTGCTCTTGCCTGTAGGCCCGGACCACATATCGCCCATTGGGTGTGAGATCGTAGTCTGCAGCGAGGTTTCCGGGAATATAACTCGTGTTTTGGTTGGTATTGGCGGTCTGTGGACCCTCCAGTTCGAAATTATTGCCTACTGTAACCTTCAGTCGGTCATTCAGTAAGCGTTTGGATGCCGCAACATTCAGGTCAGTACGCTCTCTGCGTTCACCGGTGGTATAATCTTCTGAAGATGCGAGATCGAGTGTGAGGTCAATACCTTTTACCAAGCCCCCTGCCAATTTATTCAACTGTTCGCTAACAAAACGGCCCACACTCTGTTTAGCAACAAAGGCAGCGTCTGTACCACTCCCGGATGAGAACGGGTCTTCCGCAACAAATCGGTTTAGTATCAACAACGCGAATACCTGTTTGTTAAGCTCTGATGTATCTGTACGCATCTGGCTGAGCTTTGACTGGACGAGATCAATTTGCTCTGCGGAGAGCCTGTATATTTTGTTTTCGGGCAAAACGATGTTAAAAGTTATGTCCGGCTTCATCAGGTTGCCTTTAAGAATAAGCTGTACCTGGAAGGGCAGGCGCTGTTTATAATAGTTGAGCTGTGCCGGGTCAGGCACTTGTTTCTCAACCAGTTCATAAGGCGGTACATTGGCATTGTACACGGCTGTAATATCCAATTTGGCGTCCAGGGGATCGCCAGCTAAAGAGATCATACTCCCTTTTTGTATCTCGAAGCGGCGCTTAATGAAATTATAATTGAACTGGTAGGTACCCTCATTCAGTTCGTATGTGCCGGTGACCATCAGGTTGCCTGCTGGGTCGACCGAGGTATTTAATGCTGCCACCCCTCTGACCCGGAGGAAGTCGCCGGTTGCTTTATCGATGATCACGCTGAATTCCGCATCCTTATCTACTTTAATATTCACGTTTACATCAGAGCCGGGCGCCAGGGATGCACGTGGGGCGGTGTCCGCAGGTTTAGGTTGCAACACATAGCGATCGGCAGTATCGCTCATGTCGACAAATTTCACAATGCCTTGCCTGCTTTCTAAGCCAGGGTCTTTTTGTGGAATGGTAACGGTAAACTTTGTGTCTTTCAGGATGTTCAGGCTGCCATCTACATTCGGAGCTGTCGGAGGGCCTTTGATATCAAGGTTGGTGCTCAGGAACAAATCGCCATAAAAGAGGTCGTTGTCCACGCTGGTAGAGTGCAGGGCGTGCCAATCGCGTGCTTTAACATGCAGCGCCATCTGCAGATCGCGATAGTTTTTGGTGAGGACCTTACCATCGATCACCGCTTTGTTGCCTGAACTGTCCAATATTTTGAAGTTGGTAAATTCGGGGCCTTCTTCAGTAAAGACTATCTTTTCATCAGGCATGCGGTAGATAGCATTGAGCATGGCTACGGTAGTGCTCAGCTGGTCGGTATGTAGCTGTCCGGTTATCAGGGGAGCATCGGCCATTCCTTTTATGTGCAGCCTTCCGCGAATGAAACCGGAGCTGTTCTTTATTTCGTGTCCTGTAAGACCTTCCATGCTTTGCAGGCTGAGTGCATTCATGTTGAGGTCCATATCAAAACTGTTGTTGTTTACCGGGGTAGGATAATACAGGCCACTTAAAAGGATGTCGTTACCTCTTCCGTCAATCTTTACTTTTGCGTCTATCGCCTTACTTTCAGCGCTATTGACATCCACATGCAAGTTACCCACTGTATCGCCTAATACCGATAGGTTTTCTACCTGCAGTGTGCCTGTCATTTTCGGCTCAGGTTTTATTTGCGCAATGTTGATATTGCCCCTTAATACGCCATTGGCCAATAGGTTGGTATCCTTACTTATTATCTCCGTAATGTTCCCCAATAGAAAGTTGCTGATATCTACTTTCACCGGTGCATTTGGTGTCGGTGTTTCGCTGTTGGCTTTCAGGTATTGACCGCCGTTGCTTATACCAAAATTCTGTACATACAGCCCCTCTTTAGCGATGGCTATTTTATTGGGTTCTGATACATTCCATGTATCATAGTTCAACACAAGTCCGGGGCCTAACTGTATCACTTGAGTATCACCCTGCTGTGCTACGGATGCGGCAAGTGCAAAACGTTCTTTATCTGCAGAATCGGCAATACTGAGGTTTGCGCTGACAGAGTTTGATGTGATGTCACCGCTTGCCGTGGTCTTGAAGAAGTGCAGGCTACCGGCACTTATTTCATCTGCCGTCACCTTGTAGGTCATGGAAGAGTCGCTGCCGTTGACATGGGCCTCTGCTTTGTTGATCTCATTGCTGCCATAGGTAATCTGTGGCATAATGATGTTCAGCACCATCAGGCTGGGTTTTAGTTTGCCGTCTATATGTACGGTGTCCAGGGACTTTAGATCAGGCAGTATGCCATGTAGTATGGGCCTGTCAGATACATTAGCCGTGAGGTCTAATTCATAATCCGAGGGTATGGAGTCGGTATTTACCGGGTGCTTCAGGGAGGCAAAACCATTTGTTGTGTCTGTGCCCATATAGTGCCGGTTGACATTCTCCTGTATGATATCGCCAAGTTTTGTAAGCGGTGTTTTGCCGGTAATATGCGCTTTCAAGGCATCAAAATCCAAAACAATGTTCTGACCCGTATCAGCTGAAGGTTTTGAGGAGACATACAAGCTATCGGTAGTGTAACGCTGTCCGTTTGCTGCTATAACGGGATTGCGCCATACCAATATGCCATCTGGGTAGTCAGGGTTTAGTTCCGGGAAGTCAATATCTATAATGCCCCGTGTACGTAAGGCTGTCTTATACAGGTGAATGGCCCGGAAATCAATACTATCCATCTGCAGGGTGCCCTTTAGGGCTGCATATTTACCACGCAGGTCTGCATGAGCATCAATTGATAGCCGGGCGTTGGGGTCGTTGGAATTCAATTTTATGTCGGCTTGTTTGTCGGCTACTTTGCCTTTTATCTTAATGTCGTGGTATGTATATCCTTTAAGGTTTGCACTCTGTATCGCACCATCGAGCGCGGCCGTCATGGTATTTAGATCAAGACCCTTGCCCCTGATCGAAATATCCGCTGTGACCTCGCCTATTAGGGTATCCTTTTTTAATATGCGACCGAGATCAAGGCTTTGGGTTTTTACTAACAGGTCGTAATGTTCTTTTCCTTTGCCGGGCGACATATTGACATAGCCTTTCAGGGCTGCATTGCCATCGGTACTGGTAAGGATAAGGACGGGCTTATAATCTTTTGTTGTTCCTGATACAGTGCCTTTTATAGAGAACTTGTTAGGAAGACGTATTTGTGAGAGCTCCCGGGCAGGGACGAAGTCTTCAATATCGTTGCGCGATGACTGCAGCTGTGTTATATTAAGATCGTAATGGAGTTTGTCCGCATCCGGCAGGCCGTCCAGTTTACCGTTGATATCAACTACCGTATTCCCGAGGCCTGACAATTTCAGTTCGTTGATATTGAGCCCGCGCATGTAGCCGTAAATAGCAGCATCGAGCTTTAACCTGCCATTGCGGTTGCGTTTTAGAAGATCCTGTTCTTGCAGTTGAGGAGCAAATAATAATATGTCTTGGATGCCTATGATACTGTTCTCCAGTTTCAGCGCCAGCATCATGCTCCCCATGTTGTTTTTTAAGGCATCAAGGGAGGGATAAGCTACCTGTACATAGTGCTGCAATATTGTATTGGGCGTTTGCAGGTACAGGTCTTTGAGGGCGGCGCCCCTAGGGTTGTAGGCAAAGCGGGTGTGCAGTTCGTACAGGTCGAGGCCACTTTGCTCTTTGGCCGACAAATGCTTTATATCGCCGTTTATGGTATCACCTGTGTAAAGTATGTTATTGGCCTCCAGGGCCAGCTTTGTGACGTTGAGGTGGGCGTAATCCATACCTGCCTTTTGGCGGGGCTCATTGTCATTGTCCATGGCAAAGTTGATGCCTTTGAGTTGTATTTGGTGGGCTATTATATGCCAGTTGCTTTGTGGCAGGGTATCGGCGACCATATGCGCCTTTGCAGGGATATCAGAAGTGGGGCCCATTACGATCTTCACCTGTGTTGAGTCGAGCTGAAGTTTATCGAGTTCGGCTTTTTGCGCCGCCAGGTCAAAGAGTTTCGGTTGCAGTTCCAGTTTGCCCAGGTGCAGGTCGAATAGCATCTTGTTAAGGTCATTGCCATAGTGAACAGCAATATGCTGTAGGTCTATATTGTCGGCGGACAGGCGAAATTGCGGGTTCGAACTACCGGTGTCAGGTTTGGCGGGCAAATAAGAAGTGTCTTGCAGGAATACCGTTCTCAAGCCTGAGACGGACAGGTCCTTCAATTTAAAATCGAGGCTATCGAGGTCCATCTTCTTTATACCAAGGTTTAGCTTATCGAGGTCGAGCGCCAGGCGTGTGCCCCCGGTGTAGTCATCGAAGCGGATGTGAATATCGTCGAGCACCAGCTTCCTGATATCGATCACGAAGGGAGCGGATGATGTATCTTTTACTGCTTTAGATTTTTCCTCCTTCGGTTTGCTTCCCGAAAAAGCATTGATGATGTAAGTGAAATTGAAATTGGTATCCGGTGCGTTGCGGTACACATGGGCGCGAATGCCGGCAAGATGCACCCGGCTGATGGAAACCTGCTTTTTTAAGAGCTTCAGCATGTCGATATCCACTCTCAACTCATGAGCAGCCAAAAGCGTGTCCCGGGCTTGGTCTTTAAAAAGGACATCTTTGAGTACCACCATTTTGGGTAATCCGTAGCCCAATTCGCCAATATATACTTCCGTTTTAAGCTTTTTCCTCAGGAAGGCGACCGCTTTATCCCTGATCAGGTGCTTGGCATATGGGGTATTAAGGAAAATAATAAGTAGTAGTAGCAATATGAAAATGCTTCCTAATATGTAACCTATTGTTTTCAGTACTTTGTGCATGCATCTGGGGTAGATAAAAAAATTGTACCTGCAAGATTTGTGACCGTCTTTTTGGCCTCAAAATCAGCCATTTGGGAGCTTTTTCCTGCCATTTTTACATTGGTAAGTAATTTGATGATACTGTAGTATAAAAGACGAAAGATGGGTGCATATATGGGCTACTGGGTATTGGCCGGGATACTGTTCCTGGTGGGTATGGCAGTGAGCAATACATTAAAAAGTAAGTTTAAGCAATATGGTGAACTACCGCTCCATGCCGGCCTTAGCGGTAAGGAAGTTGCGGAAAGGATGCTACATGAAAATGGTATCTATGATGTGCAGGTGGTAAGTGTGGGCGGAATGCTGAGCGACCATTATAATCCTGCGGAAAAGACAGTGAACCTTAGCCCTGACGTGTATAGCGGGCACAGTATAGCCTCGGCCGCGGTGGCCGCCCATGAGTGCGGGCACGCTGTGCAGCATGCCCGGTCGTATAGTATGCTGGGCCTGCGCTCGGCACTGGTACCTGTAGTGAATATCAGCAGCACCCTATCACAATGGATCATACTGGCGGGGCTTGGTGTAATGGGCTTTGGCGGTGGTAACCAGGTGGTGCTGCTCATTGGTATCATTTTGTTTTCCGTTTCAACCATTTTTGCTTTGGTTACCCTGCCCGTGGAGTATGATGCCAGCGCAAGGGCGCTGAAATGGATGGAGTCGACGGGCCTTACCGGTCGTGATGAACACGATAAGGCAGCCGATGCCCTCAAATGGGCTGCCCGCACCTATGTAGTAGCTGCCATAAGCTCTGTGGCCACATTGCTTTACTATATATTGGTATTTGTAAATCGTAACAGGGACTAAACGGGGATTGTGTAATTTTACGGTGTTTGCAGGATATCGGATGGCCCTGTAAATGTTTCAATAAATCTGAAGTAAGCATGCAAGTAGAACAATTATATACCGGCTGCCTGAGTGAAGCAGCCTATTTTATCAGTAGCGAAGGTGAAGCAGCGGTAATAGATCCCCTGCGGGATGTGGATATGTATATCGACATGGCAAAGGAAAGGGGTGTGACCATAAAGTACATCTTCGAAACACATTTCCATGCCGATTTTGTGAGTGGTCATTTGGAACTTTCGAAAAAGACCGGTGCTCCCATAGTATACGGCCCGCAGACCAATGCTAAGTTTCCTTTTCACCTGGCAAAGGACGGTGAAGAATTCAGCATCGGAAAACTCAGGATCAAAGTATTGCACACACCAGGCCATACCCTTGAAAGTACCTGCTACCTGCTCTCTGATGAAGAAGGCAAACCGTATTGTGTGTTTACCGGCGACACCCTTTTTGTGGGTGATGTAGGCCGCCCGGACCTCTTTAGCGGTAATATGAGTAAAGAGGAACTGGCCGGGATGATGTATGAGAGCCTGAACAATAAGATAAAGACGCTGGAGGACCATGTGATCGTATATCCTGCCCACGGGCCGGGCTCGTCTTGCGGAAAGGCTTTAGGCCCCGAAACGTTTAGCACCATAGCTGCACAGAAGCAAAGCAATTATGCATTGCAGGATATGAGCAAGGAGGATTTTATCAAGACCGTTACTGACGGATTATCAACGCCACCTGCATATTTCCCCATAAATGCGCGTATCAACAAGGAAGGCTACACGGCACTGGATGAGGTGATGGAGCAGGGATTACAAGCTTTGTCGGTAAACGAACTAAAAGAAAAACTGGAGGAGGGTGTGTGGATATTGGACACCCGTCCCGCAACTGTATTTACCGAAGGTTTTGTACCTGAGTCTATTAACATAGGTCTTGAAGGCAGGTTTGCAGAGTGGGCGGGCAGTTTATTGCCTTTCGATCAGCCGTTGATGCTGGTGACAGAAACGGGAAAAGAAAAGGAGAGTGTAGTGCGCCTGGCCAGGGTTGGTATAGATAAGGTTGTGGGTTACCTCAATGGTGGTTTTGAGCAGTGGAAGGAAGCCGGGGAGCCAATAGATATGATCATTGATATAGAGCCGGACGAGCTGGCAATGGACATGCCGCATGACAACAGGCTGGAAGTAGTGGATGTACGGAAAGTGACCGAATTCTCTGCAGGGCATGTGAAGGGCGCCAGGAATGCACCGCTCGATACCCTGATGGACCCGGTAAATGTGGCTGTTATCGATTCGGAGAACAACCTGTATATACACTGTGCAGGCGGTTACCGCTCAGTTATCGCAGCTTCATTGCTTAAAAGGCAGGGTTATCATAACCTGAGAAATGTATTGGGTGGCTACAGCAAGATAAAGCAGGTGAAAAATATACCTACTGTAACACCCAAACAGGAAGTAGTATAACCGTATAATAATATTGTAATGGCTACGTTATTAATGTAGAGCGAATTATTAGCTAAAATTTGAAAATCCCGCAGAGCAGTCTGTGGGATTTTTTTTGTGGCATAGATTTTATCCGGTTCAGGGGTATCACCATAAAAATCGTGATCGTATGTCGAATGAAAATAGCGCAAATTCCGCCTTTATATGAATCTGTGCCACCTCAAAAGTATGGCGGTACAGAACGAGTGGTCTCTTATCTCGTCGAAGAACTGGTCAGGCAAGGTCACGAAGTAACATTGTTCGGTACAGGCGACTCTATCACAAAAGCAACACTTTACGAAATATGCGACAGGGCAACAAGGTTAAATGAACAATGTATAGATCCGTATACGTATCATATCCTGCAATTACAGGAACTATATGAGCATTCGGGAGAATTTGATATCATTCATTTCCACAACGACTACCTGCATTTCCCACTATCGGGCCTGGGAAAGTATGCTCATATTACCACGCTGCATGGAAGAATGGACCTGCCGGAGTTGAAGCGTCTCTATACAAAGTTTGGACAAATGCCTGTTGTTTCCATATCGAACGATCAGCGCAGGCCATTGCCCTTTGCTAATTGGGTCGATACGATTTATCATGGCCTGCCGGCAGAACTGTACCAACAAGGGAGCGGCGACGGAGGATACCTAGCCTTCCTGGGACGTATATCTCCTGAGAAGCGACCGGACAGGGCCATTGAAATAGCAAAACAAAGTGGTGTACCGCTAAAGATAGCCGCCAAGGTAGATAGAGTAGACCTGGACTACTATAATGACTACATCAAGCCAATGATGGACCATCCCTTGATAGAATTCATCGGCGAGATAGGTGATGCGGAAAAGGGAAAATTCCTGGGCGATGCAGCAGCGCTGTTATTCCCGATCGACTGGCCTGAACCGTTTGGGATGGTATTGATCGAAGCCATGGCCTGCGGCACACCTGTTATTGCTTTTCCCCTGGGCTCAGTGCCGGAGATCATTAAAGATGGCCGGAATGGATATGTTGTAGATAATGTGGAGGATGCTGTGACTGCTGTATCGAAGTTGCCATTGATAAGCCGACACGGTTGCCGTGCCCTGTTTGAAGGCTGTTTTACTGCTGAACGGATGGCAAAGGACTACGTGAGGATATATGAAATGATCTCAGAACAACATGCCCTGAAGAAGGTCTTCGACCTGAGTGTAAAGCCAGCAGCCATTGCCTGACGTTGGCTCATTTGCGAATAACCGGTAATGAATACGAACAATGATATAATACAGTTTGAGAACAGGTTCTACATCTCTGTCAACTCAACCTATGCAGACGACCGAACCTATACTTTGAACCACATTGATACCTTCGGCATCTTTGATCGTTGGGGAGATATCAAACAATTGGGTGAGGAGGTGCAAGGCATCTATTACAGGGGTACCCGTTTTGTGAATGACCTTGAATTCCGCATCAACAACCACAGGCCTTTGCTATTAAGTTCGTCGGTAAAAGAAGCAAATGAGATATTGTCAGTGGACCTTACGAACCCCGGGCTTATAAACAGCAAGGGTGAGATCATTCTGACGAAGGGGCATGTATACATAGGCCGCAGCAAGTTTATCAGGAATGGCGCCTGTTATGAACAGATAACGTTTTATAACTATGGTCGTGAGTATCATGAGTTTGATGCATCTTTTTATATAAATGCGGATTTCAAGGATATTTTTGAAGTACGGGGAATGAAGCGTGCAAAGCATGGCGAAATATTCCAGGTTAGGCACCTTGCAGACCATACCATCAGTATAGGCTATATAGGGCTGGACAATATAAAACGTTTTACCAAAGCGTGGTTTGACAGGAAGCCTGACGAATGGGAAACTAATAATAAGGCCATTTTCAGGGTAGAGCTAAAACCGCATGCTTCAGTACAATTGAATTACAACCTGCAATTCCTGTCCGGCCATGAAAAAAGAGACAAGATCCATTTTTTTGCGGCAAAAGGGCTGCTTGATAGCGAGCAAGAGGCACTGAATGACCTTATTTCTTCGGTTACTACCTCGAATGAACAGTTCGATGAATGGATACGGCGAGCGAATCTTGATATCAGATCTTTACTTGCCGATACGCCGTACGGTAAATATCCTTATGCAGGTGTGCCCTGGTATAATACTGCCTTTGGACGAGATGGTATTATTACCGCGCTGCAATTACTATGGGTGTCGCCGCAGATAGCCAGGGATGTGCTGATGTTCCTGGCGAAGAGCCAAGCCACCGAATCAGATCCTTATCGCCAGGCGGAACCGGGCAAGATCATCCACGAAGTGAGGAATGGCGAGATGGCGGTATTGAATGAGGTGCCTTTCGGCAAGTACTATGGTTCTGTAGATGCTACACCACTATTCGTGGTACTCGCGGGTGCCTACTATCACCGTACAAATGATGGTGCAACGATCAAAAAAATTTGGCCAAATATTACCGCTGCGCTTGATTGGATCGATAAATATGGAGATAAGGATGGCGATGGTTATGTGGATTACAAAAACGAGAGCGAAGACGGACTTGTAAACCAGGGGTGGAAGGACTCGCATGACAGCATTTCGCATAAAAACGGGGAACTGGCCACGGCACCCGTAGCCTTGTGCGAAGTACAGGGATATGTTTATGATGCTAAAATAATGGCTGCGGAAATGGCTACCTCACTTGGCTACCATAAGATGGCTACCGGACTGTGGCAGCAGGCCGGGCTATTGAAAGAAAAATTCAATAAAGATTTCTGGGATGAGGAGATGCAGTGCTATGTGCTGGCCCTGGATGATGATAAAAGACCCTGCCGGGTTGTATCATCCAATGCAGGACATTGCCTGTATTCAGGCATAGCCGATGAGGACAAGGCCGTGAAAGTGGCGAAAGCACTGCTTGCTGATGATATGTTCTCAGGTTGGGGTATACGAACCCTGAGCAGTAAGGAAAAGCGGTACAACCCTATGTCCTATCATAACGGCTCGGTATGGCCGCATGACAATTCGATCATTGCGGTCGGCTTCTCGGCGTATGGGCTGGAACAGGAACTGCAGCGCGTGGTTACTGCCCTCTTCGAAGCATCGTTGTATATTGAAGTGCAACGGTTGCCTGAGCTGTTTTGTGGTTTTGAACGCAGACCGGGTGAAGGCCCCACGGGCTACCCGGTGGCGTGTTCGCCACAAGCATGGTCGGTGGCTGCGGTTTTTATGCTGGTTGAAGCCTGCCTGGGTATAGAAATAGATGCGAAGAACAAAAGGGTTATATTCCATCGGCCTGCTTTCCCACAAAATGTAGAGTGGATAAGGATCGAAAAGCTCCGGCTTGGTACGCATTACGCCTGCATCGAACTGCGGGCGGTTGGGGCTAAGATCATGCTTAGTACTGAAACTTGTCCGAAAGGATGGGACATTATCGTTCGTAATAAAGATGATGAAGATTAGGGTATTCTCCTGATGTTTGCCCCTAAGGTATTGAGCCTCTCGTCAATTTTTTCGTAGCCGCGGTCTATCTGATCTATATTCTGTATAGTGCTCTTGCCCTGCGCCGAAAGGGCTGCAATGAGCAGCGCCACACCTGCACGTATATCGGGCGATACCATGGTAATGCCACGAAGCGGTTGCTGCCGGTTGAGGCCAATGACCACAGCCCTGTGCGGGTCGCAAAGTACTATTTGTGCTCCCATCTCTATCAGTTTATCTACAAAGAACAGGCGGCTTTCGAACATCTTTTGGTGCACCAGCACTGTGCCCTTAGCCTGTGTGGCCATCACCAGCACGATACTGAGCAGGTCGGGCGTAAAGCCGGGCCAGGGGTGGTCGTACACCGTAAGTATGGAGCCATCGATGAATTTCTGTATCACATAGCTTTCCTGTGCAGGTACATAAATGTCATTGCCCTGTATGGAAAGATTAATACCGAGGCGTTCGAAGGTCTCAGGTATGATGCCTAAGTGGGCAATGTCTGCGTTCTTAATGGTCAGCTCACTTTTGGTCATTGCGGCAAGGCCGATGAATGAGCCAACTTCTATCATATCGGCCAGTAATCGGTGGTTGCATCCATGCAGTTTGTCCACACCTTCTATCACCAGCAGGTTAGAGCCAATGCCATTAATGCGTGCGCCCATCTTATTGAGCATATGGCATAGCTGCTGCACATAGGGTTCGCAGGCCGCATTATAGATATTGGTCACGCCCGGCGCCATTACAGCTGCCATCACGATATTTGCAGTGCCTGTAACCGAGGGCTCTTCCATGAGGATGTAGCTGCCATGAAGGCTTTCGCCATCAAGTGTGAACAAGCTCTCCTCGTTATTGTAATTGAAGCTCACCCCCAGTTTTTCGAAGCCGCGGATGTGGGTATCGAGCCTGCGGCGGCCTATCTTGTCGCCACCGGGCTGTGGTATATGCGCTCTTTTAAAACGGGCCAGCATAGGGCCGGCGAGCATTACCGCGCCGCGCAGCCTGCCTGATTTCTTTTTGAAATCTTTGTCGATAAAAAAATCGGGATTGATGTTATCGGCATGCAGTATCACAGTGTTTGTTGCGGGGCGTTCTACTTTTACGCCCATGTCACCGAGCAGTTCGATGAGCGTATTTACATCGAGTATATCCGGTACGTTGGTATAGGTTACCGGCTCATCGGTAAGCAATGCTGCACATAATACCTGCAGAGCCTCGTTCTTAGCGCCCTGTGGTGTAATGACGCCGCTAAGGCTATTGCCGCCACGTATCTCAAATGAGCTCATAAGCAGTAGAAGACTTTATTTGTTCTTATTCTTGTACTTACGGTTCTTGTTGTAACTATTGCCATTGCTATAGTTACGGTTACCGTTACCGTTCTGGTTCTTATAATTGCGATTGCCACTGCCGCCACCGCCATTGCGTTGTTTGAAATTGCTACGTGTGTCGAAATGCACGCGGTAGCCACCTGTTTCGTACACCAGCTTACCTTCCGACAGAATGTTAAGTTCATTCTTGATCATATCGTCGTGCACCGGCTCTTTATGCCAGTTGGTATATGCCAGTTTCATATAATAGCCGATAAGCTGGGTAAGTGCCTGGCGTTTTTCCGGGTCTGTCTCTACCAATGTTTTATCGAGTAGTGCTGTTAGGTTTTTACCGAGGTGACGTTCCCTGATGGATCTCTGGGGATAGGGCAGTGGTTCAGGCTTTTTAAATACTTCTTCAGCCGTTGGAGCCGGATAGGGAGAGTCCACATCCAACCTGAAGTCGGTCATCTGGTAGAGGTGGTCCCACAATTTGTGTTTGTAATCTTCCACAGTTTTAAGGTGGGGGTTCAGCGTGCCCATGAGTTCTATCACTGCTTCTGCATTACGGAGGCGGGCAGCCCGGTCCTCGATCGTCAGCAGGTATTCAACCATTTTTTGCACATTGCGGCCATATTCAGGCATCAGCATTTTAGTGCGTGTAGTATTGTATTCCATTGTTAAGTCAAAAGTTAAAAATTAAAAACAAAAAGTTCCGTAAACCTGCAAACCGGTTAATGGATCAAAAAAAGCAGCGCGATGTAGTTTGAAATGTGTTTGCAAGTATCTGCCGTGGAAAGATTGGCTGAATATTGCCGGGGATCGCGTAATACAAATATAAGATAAATCAAACTTCCAAAGTCAAAATTCAAAAAATATTGGCAATGGTTTTTCTTCTGTAACTTGCGGCTATGGGGTCTTACAGCATAGGTGAAGCACTTAATCTTTTATTGGAGCGATCGAAATGGAAGCCAAAGGTGCTGGAACTGCGCATGCGCGAGGAATGGGAAGCCATAACCAGCAAGACCATTGCCAAATATACCCGCGATGTAAAGCTGCAGAATGGTGTACTGACCATCTATACCGATGTGGCCCCGCTGAAGCAGGAGCTATACTTCGGCAAGGAGCAACTGATCCGCAACATCAATGAATACTTCAAGGAAACGGTGGTGAATGATATCGTAGTGAAGTAAACTCCCTTTACAATATTTCCATAAGTTCGGCAAGGTGATGTACCTCGTGAGTAGGGTTGCGGTCGTGAGGGCTCTTTTTGGGGTTGAAATATACCTGGTCCCAGCCGGCATTTGATGCACCCAGCACATCTATTTCCAATGCATCCCCGATCATCAGGCTATGTTCGGTCTGTGCGCCGGTAGCCTGCAGCGCATAGTCGAATATTTCCCGGTTTGGTTTTATACTATTGCTCTTTTCGGAGGTGATGATCTCCCCGAAATAGGAGGCAATACCCGAATACTGCAGCTTGAGCAGTTGCGTGGTCTCAAAACCGTTCGTGATGAGGTGGAGGGGATATTTGTCCTTACAATGTTCCAGTATATCTATAGCACCGGGAATCAAAGCTCCTTGTGTAGGTAATATCTCAAGGTAGGCCGTGCTTAATTCATGAGCCAGGGCTGTATCACCGATCTTAAAATCGAGCAGGGTAAGCCAAAGCCTCTTCCAGCGCAGCTCATCGCGCTTTATATAGCCTTTACGATACCGTTCCCACAGCCTGTCGTTATGAATGACATATTGTGCATAAAAAGCCTCGAAATCAGTTATACCACGCCCGCTAAGGTCGTATTCGCCGTGTAACTGCCTGAGTGTAAGCTCGGAATTTTTGTCAAAATCCCACAGGGTATGGTCAAGGTCGAAAAAAATATGTTTGTAGCCTTTGCTCATCACTATGCGAAGTTAGGAGAATTGGGTGATTAGTTGACGGGCCCGGTTGCTATGTGGATATGTTTTGAAACAGGAAAGCCGCCTTTCGGGCGGCTTCCTGTTATTTGAAAGACTGTTTATTTCTTGCGATAATAGATCTTATCGTCATTGAATTCGGTGATCGATTGCAGTGCAGGATTTGCCATGCGCTCATAGATGCGTGATATCTCGATCTGCTCTTTGTTCTCGTGTATCTCCTCCAGGTTGTCGCCGTGTATGATGAACTCATCAAGCTTGCGGTGCAGTTCTTCTTTCATGGTCACGGATATCTGGTTGGCACGCCTGGCGATCACAGCTATAGATTCATACAGGTTGCCTGTCTTATTCTTAAGCGCTATCACATCCCTTGTTTCCACCAGGGGATTTACAGATGCCATTGCTCTTTTATTTGTGCTCATCGCGGAGTTGTTTTATATGATTATCAGCCTGAGTATAATACTTTTCGGCGTCGCGAAGGTACGAAGATTTCGGATATTCATCAACTAAATCGTGATATGCAGTTATCATATTAGCATAGCGCTCTTCCTGTTTGTCCTTCACGCTCTCATGGGCATAGTAGTATAGCGAGCGCACCTCCATATATTGGTACTGGTCCATTTTGGACGATTCGGGGTAGTCGCGCATAACACTTTTATAAGCTACGCTGGCCGCCTTGTATTGCCCGATATTGTAATATAGCTTGGCTGCGCTGGCTGCCTTCATCTCCAGCTTGTCACGGCACTGTTGCACATAGCCATTGGCTTCTGTTACGTATTTAGATTCGGGGTGCATGTTGGCAAAGGACTGAAGCGCCTCCATGGCCTTTATGGTATTGGTAGGGTCCAGGCTGTATTTGGGTGAGTATTTATAGAGGCAAAGCCCGTACATGTATTCGCACTCTACGGCCTCTTTGCTACTCGGGAAAAACTCTGTAAAATTCTTAAAATGATAAGAAGCTGAGAGGTAATCCTTCATATAGTAGAATGTATAGGAATACCTGTAGTATAGCTGCTCGTAATTGCGGGTGTTTTTCATTACCGGCAACAGGCTCTCGTAGAGCTGGTTGGCATGCTGGTAATACTTTTTATCGTAGTATTCGTTCGCCTTGCTGAGCTTCAGGTTTACGTCACTGCTTTTGAGCAATTTTTCGTAGCCGTTACAGGCACTGAGCAGCAGGATAAACAGGCAAAGGAACCATAAATTCTTCCTGGTTGGCATAGTAGCGGGCAAAAATATGGAAAGAAACGAGTAATCCCTAAAACGCCGGGTAAAACTGTGTTAAAATAGCCGCAGCAAAGCTTTTCACAGCTTATCCACAGTAATTCACATCATTTTCACAGCCTTTATGCAGGTTGTGTGCAGAAAGGTGCTAAAATGCAGTACAGGCTTAACTTTCGGCATTATATATAGGTGTGGAAAAATATGTTGTACTTTTGTAGTGGTAATTTGTGGGGATTTGTGTTATTTTGTGGTAGAAATTGAAAAAGAGCGTATTTTAAAGGCATGACATTCTCGGGCGAATATGAAATAGCTATCGATGCTAAAGGGCGTTTCCTACTCCCTGCGGCATTCCGTAAGCAGCTGCCCGATAATTCAGCTGAGCGCTTCGTGGTGAACAGGGGCTTTGAGAATTGCCTGAGCATGTACCATATCGACAAATGGAACATACTGACCCAGAAAATGGCCAAACTCAATGATTTCAACCCCAAAGTGCGTGAATTCAAAAGGCTGTTCCTGAACGGGGCAACAACGATAGATGTGGATAGTGCAGGGAGGATACTGCTGCCTAAGCCGTTGCAGGAGTATGCAGGCATCAAAAAGGATATGATATTATCTGCGCAGACTGACAAAGTGGAACTATGGGACAAAGATACATATTATAACTACATACGTGAGAAAGCTGCCGGATTTAGTGACCTGGCGGCAGAAGTGGCCGGCGGCGATTTTATGAACCCCTTTGAAACAGAATAGTCATGAGCGATGCCGCTTATTATCACACTACGGTGCTGCTAAAAGAGGCTGTGGATGGGCTGGCGATAAAGAAGGGGGGCGTATACGTGGATGCCACATTTGGTGGCGGAGGACATAGCCGGGAGATATTGAGCAGGCTGGGCCCTGAGGGCAGGCTGATCGCCTTTGACCATGATGAGGATGCCTGGCGCAACAAGCCGGATGACAGCAGGCTACTGCCGGTAAAAGAAAATTTCAGGTATATAAACCGCTTTTTGCGGTTGAACGGATATAAGACAGTAGACGGGATATTGGCAGACCTGGGGGTAAGTTCTTTTCAATTTGATACAGCAGAACGCGGGTTTTCGATACGCTTTGAGGGGCCGCTGGACATGCGAATGGATAAGCGCGGCGAACTGACTGCTGCGGATGTGCTGAAGCGGTACAGTGAAGAGCAACTGCACAAAATGTTTGAGCGATACGGCGAAGTGCGCAATGCACGCCAGTTAGCGAAACATATAGTAGTGCAGCGTGAGCGGATGGCCCTTAACAGCATAGAGGGCCTGAAGGCAATGATGGCTCCTGTAATGAAGGGTAATCCTAATCGCTACCTGGCACAAGTGTTCCAGGCCTTGAGGATAGAAGTGAATGACGAGATGGGGGCGCTGAAGGATTTCCTGCAACAGGCTGCAGCAAGTTTAAACCCCGGAGGCAGGTTGAGTGTGATCACCTTCCACTCGATAGAGGACAGGATAGTGAAGCAGTTCATGAAAAGGGGTACATGGGACAAGGAGGAGAAGGATATGTTTGGCGCTGTGAAGACGAAGCCACCCTTACGACCCCTGAATGCAAAACCTATAGAGCCTACGGATGAAGAAGTGAAAAATAATCCCCGTGCGAGAAGTGCACGGCTACGCATAGCAGAGAAAGCAGATGAGCAGCAAGAGTAAAGATATGGCAGCGGAACAGGCAGAAATGGCGCCTGTGCAGCGTATCAGGAGCGACTGGAAGATGTTGCTGGAGAAAGTGTCTTACAAAGCAATAGTGAATAACATACCCTACCTGGCTTTTATAGCCTTGCTGGGCGTGCTGTATATCAACAACTCGCAAAGAGCGATTGAAACACAGCGGGAGCTGAACAAGCAGAATAAAGTGCTGAAAGAACTGCGCTGGAAATATATGGACATCAAGACGCAGCTGATGAATGCAAGGATGGAAACGGAAGTGATAAAGAACGCAGGCAAAATAGGACTAAAGCCTATGATGCTGCCGGCATATAAAATAGAAGCAGACAGTACAGTAGCCAAAAGATAATACAGTAAGGGGATTGGATATAAAGAAGGACATACGGTTCAGGGTTTATATAGCATTCACAGGCATTTGCCTGTTCGGGCTGGCCATTGTATTGCAGGCCGCGAAGATACAGGTGAAAGAAGGGCCTGACCTTAGGAAGCTGGGGCAGGAAATGTACACCCGGACCGACTCCCTGCCTGCTGAAAGAGGCAATATTTATACAGAGGACGGGCAGCTGCTTTGCTCTTCCATTCCGCAATTTGATGTGCATATCGACTTTTCGGTGATCAGCCCTAAATTATTTAATGAGCATGTAGACAGCCTGTCGAAATGCCTGGCAGGCCTCTTCAAGGATGGCACAGCGGCCCAATACAGGCAAATGCTGCAACATGAATATGATAAGGGCAGCCGTTATTACCTGCTGCGCAGGAACCTTGCTTATTATGATTACCAGGCCGTGCGCTCCTTCCCCATCTTCAATAAAGGAAAGGCATACGGTGGTTTTATAGAAGATCCGCGTGAGAAGCGAATCAATCCTTACGGCATGCTGGCGTATCGCACCATAGGACTGTGGCGTGAGAACAGCCAGGCCGTGGGGCTTGAGAACAGGTATGACAGCCTGCTGAAAGGCACGGACGGCATACAAGTGGCACAAAGAGCTACCGGGAATGTATGGGTGCCGGTAGAGGGCTCGGAAGTGGACCCGCAAAACGGTAAGGATATTGTGACCACAATAGATGTGAGCGTACAGGATGTAGCAGAACATGCGCTGATGAGTGTGCTGCAAAAATATGAGTGTAAATACGGCACAGTTGTGGTGATGGAGGTGCAAACAGGTAAGATACGTGCATTGGTAAACCTGGGTCGGCAGGACGATGGCAGTTATTGGGAAGACCTGAACTATGCGTTGATGCCAACCGAGCCGGGCTCTACTTTTAAGGCAGCTACCCTGTTGTCGCTGCTGAACGATAGGTACGTAACGGTGAATGACATTGTGGATGCAGAGGGCGGTGCCATACGTTTTGGTAACAGGGTAATGAAAGATGCAGAAGGCGGACTTCACGCAATACCCATCTGGAAGGCGTATGCTGAATCATCGAATGCCGCCATGGCCAAACTGGCCTATACCTATTATTATAAACAACCGGAAAAGTTTGTAGAACATCTTCATAAGCTACACCTGGACAGGCGTACGGGTATAGACATTGCCGGAGAGCGCAGCCCTACCGTAAAATCACCAAAGAATAAAAGCTGGAGTGCTACTACGCTACCCTGGATGGCAACCGGTTATGAAGTGCTGATAACCCCCCTGCATACCTGCATGCTGTATAATGCGGTGGCCAATGGCGGCAGGATGATGAAGCCTTACCTGGTAAGCGCCATAAGGGAATATGGCAAGGATGTAAAAACTATTGAGCCGACAGTGCTTGAAGAACATATCGGTGATTCGTCGACCATAGCGCAGATGAGGCGCTGTATGGACTCTGTAGTGACGATGGGTACCGCGCATAGTATCAGGTCTCCTTATTATGCCATTGCCGGTAAAACCGGTACAGCACAGGTTGCCGATAAAGGTTTCGGCTACTCTGCGGGTATCTACCAGGGCTCATTCGTTGGATTTTTTCCTGCCGGCCAGCCTAAATACACTATAGCAGTAGTGATACGTACCAAGCCGCATAGCAGTGCTTACTATGGAGGCGCTATAGCCGCCCCGGTATTCAGGATGATAGCGGACAGGATATTTGCCAATAGTAAAGGCGCGTGGTCCGGCCCGCTGGATAGCTTGGCAAGAAATGCGCAAAATAAAGTGCAAGGCGCCGTAGCCACTGCGTGGAGCTATGATGTACTGTTAAAGGACCTGGGTATAAAAACAAGTGATGCTGTACCGGGAGAAGAGATGACCTCTGTCAATACCGATTCGAGCCACAATGTGGTGATGCGCCCCAAACAGGTGTATCGGGGATATGTACCCGATGTAACGGGAATGGGGTTGAAGGATGCTGTGTACCTGCTGGAAAGCCAGGGTATGCAAGTGCAACTGAATGGTAAAGGAAGGGTGCTTTCACAGTCGCTACCCCCGGGAACGAAGATCAACAAAGGACAAAATATAACGCTGCAACTGAGCTGATGCAATTATTGAAGGACATACTGAGCCGTGTAGCAACTATAAAGGTAGTTGGCGATACTGCTGTGCAGTTGCATGACCTCTGCATCGACTCGCGTAAGGTGAAGGAGGGCAGTGCCTTTATTGCAGTGAAGGGCACACTTGTTGACGGGCACGAGTTCATAGGGAAAGCTATTGAACAGGGCGCCGCTACGGTGGTTTGCGAAACAATGCCTGCTGAACAAAAAGCCGGGGTAACCTATGTGCAGGTGAAAGACAGCGCCGCTGCTGCCGGCCTGCTGGCTTCAGCATTTTATGGTAACCCATCCGGGCAAATGCAGGTAGTGGGTATCACCGGTACCAATGGCAAGACCACCTGTGCTACCCTGTTGTACCAATTATACGAGGCTATGGGGTATAAGTGCGGGCTCATCTCCACCGTACAGAATTTTATACACGACATAGCCGAGGTGGCCACACACACCACCCCTGATGCAATATCGATACAAGCACTGCTGGCAAAGATGGCAGCTGCAGGATGTGAATTTGTGTTTATGGAGGTGAGCTCACACGCTATACATCAGCGCAGAATAGAAGGACTTGAGTTTGCCGGGGCTGTGTTTACCAACATTACCCACGACCACCTGGACTACCACAAAACATTTGATGAATATATAAGAGTAAAGAAGAGCTTTTTCGATGGCCTGCCTGCTGAAGCGTTCGCACTTACCAATGCGGATGACAAACGTGGCATGGTGATGCTGCAAAATACCAAAGCTGTTAAGAATACCTACAGCCTGAAGATGCCCGCAACCATAAAGGGTAAGGTGCTGGAGAATAACCTTACCGGGCTGGTGATGATGGTGGATAACCACGAAGCACACTTCAGGATGACCGGCACCTTTAATGCTTACAACCTGCTGGCGGTATATGGTACTGCAGTATTGCTGGGGGCAGACAAAATGCAGGTATTGGCCATACTCAGTGACCTGCATGGCGCGCCGGGCAGGTTTGAAACATTCATGTCGGCCAACGACAGGATATTGGGCATAGTGGACTATGCCCATACTCCCGACGCATTGATCAATGTATTGGCAACGATAAAACAACTACGCACCGGTGGACAGCAGATCATAACAGTGGTGGGCTGTGGTGGCGACCGCGACAAGACCAAGCGCCCCATAATGGCCGAAGTAGCTTGTGAGCATAGTGACAAGGCGATACTGACTTCGGACAACCCGCGCAGTGAGGACCCGGAAGCCATACTGGACGATATGGAAGCAGGGCTGAGTATGGCGCAGAAGCGCAAGATGCTGCGCATCAGTGACAGGAAAGAAGCGATAAAAACGGCAATAGCGCTTGCTATGCCTGAAGATATACTGCTGGTAGCCGGTAAAGGACATGAGAACTACCAGGAAATAAAAGGTGTGAAACACCACTTTGATGACAGGGAAATATTGACGGAAACATTTAAACTACTGAACAGGTAATGTTCTACTATTTTTTTACATACCTGCGTGAGCATTTTGGCCTTTTCGGGGCGGGGGTATTCTATTATATCACCTTCCGTGCTGCACTGGCTATTATCCTGTCGCTGGTCATCAGTATGCTGATGGGCAAGAGGCTGATAAAATACCTGCAGCGTAAACAAATAGGGGAGACAGTGCGAGACCTTGGGCTGGAGGGTGAAAAGGCGAAGAAGGGCACTCCGACCATGGGCGGTATCATTATCATATCGGCCATATTGATTCCTACCCTTCTCTTCGCGCGGATCACGAATGTATATATCATCCTGATGCTGGTATCGACCATATGGCTGGGCTTGGTAGGATTCGTAGATGATTACATCAAAGTGTTCCGCAAAAATAAAGAAGGACTGGCCGGGCGCTTTAAGATCATGGGCCAGGTGGGACTGGGCATTATAGTGGGCGCCACCATGTACTATAATAATAATGTGGTGGTAAGCCGGGAAATGGTAAAAGAACAACCCATAGTGTACAATGCTGCGGAAAAAGTGATATCGGGCCCCTTTACACGCAAGGATGAAAATGGTGTGGAGCATAAATACATGAGGATAAAGAGTGCCACCACCACCATCCCGTTTGTGAAATCCCATGAGATGAGTTTTGCGCGCATCGCAGCAGTGTTCGGTAAAAAAGCTGTGAAGACAGTAACGCCCATCATCTATATCATTTTTGTGACCTTCATCATTGTTGCTGTATCTAATGGCGCTAACATAACGGATGGTATAGATGGCCTCGCCACAGGCAGCTCCGCCATTGCAGGTATAACCCTTGGCGTATTTGCGTACCTGTCGGGTAACTACATTTTCGCCGATTACCTGAACATCATGCACATCCCCAACCTTGCCGAGTTGTCCATTTTTATCGGAGCCTTTATTGGTGCATGTGTCGGTTTCCTCTGGTACAATGCCTACCCGGCACAGGTATTCATGGGCGATACAGGAAGCCTTGCATTGGGTGGCATCATTGCCTCACTTTCTATAATAGTACGTAAAGAATTATTGATACCTATCATCTGCGGCATTTTCCTTGTCGAGAACCTGTCGGTCGTGTTACAGGTATGGTACTTCAATCGTACCTGGAAAAAGTATGGCGAGGGCCGCCGCATCTTTTTGATGTCGCCCCTGCATCATCACTACCAGATGTTAGGGTATCATGAAAGCAAAATAGTAACGAGGTTTTGGATAGTGGGCATCATACTGGCCATATTGAGTATAGTGACATTAAAACTGCAATAGTGCAAACGAACGCAAATAAAAAGCTTGTGGTACTGGGCGCCGGCGAAAGCGGTGTAGGGGCAGCTATGCTGGGTAAGCAGCAGGGCTGGGATGTGTTCGTAAGTGACGGGGGTGTTATAAAGGAGCATTTTAAGGAAGCCATGCAGCATGCAGGGGTAAGCTTTGAAGAAGGCAAGCACACTATGCGGGATATATTGGCAGCCCATTGTATCGTAAAAAGCCCCGGTATCAGCGAAAAGACCGAGCTGATGAAGGAGATACGCAAGGCGGATATAGAAGTGTGCAGCGAGATAGAGTTTGGTTATCGCTATAAGGGCGATAGCAAGATCATAGCTATAACAGGCAGTAACGGTAAAAGCACTACGACCAAGCTTACCTATCATTTGCTAAAAGATGCCGAATATGATGTGGCCATGGTAGGTAACATCGGCTACAGCTTTGCAAAGCAGATCGCCGAGCAACCCTGTAAGTGGTACGTAATGGAGGTAAGCAGTTTCCAACTGGACGATATACACTACTTCAGGCCCGATATAGCAGTGTTGCTGAACATTACGCCCGATCACCTGGACCGCTACGATTATAAGTTCGAGAACTATATAGCAGCCAAATTCCGTATCGCAGAGAACCAGGATGCGGGGAACTACCTGATACTTAACTACGACGACCCGGTGATTAAAGATCACCTCTCAACTCATACCATTAATTCACGCAAAATATATTTCACGATGAGCGAACAGAACTCAGTTAATAATGATGGAGGATTTGTGGAGAATGATAACATTCATATCCGCTTTGGTGATGAAGAGCTCAATATGTCCATTCATGATCTTTCGATAAAAGGGAAACATAATCAGTACAATAGCATGGCAGCAGGCATATCGGCACGTATAGCAGGGATCAGGAAGGAAAAGATCAGGGAAAGCTTCGCAACATTCGAAGGCCTGGAGCACAGGCTGGAATTCGTAGCGACCATTCGCGGTGTTGATTTTATCAACGATAGCAAGGCGACTAATGTGAATTCGGTATGGTTTGCGCTGGAAAGTATGAGGACACCCGTGGTGCTGATATTGGGTGGCCAGGATAAAGGGAATGATTACAACGAAATAATGGACCTGGTAAAAGAGAAGGTGAAGGCCATCGTTTGCATGGGTATAGATAACAAGCCTATACACGAGGCTTTTGACGGAGTGGTAAGTGCTGTTGTGGATACGCAGAGTGCATATGACGCCGTGCATGCGGCTTACGCGCTTGCCGAAGGGGGCGATTCGGTACTGCTGGCGCCGGCATGTGCCAGCTTCGACCTGTTTAAAAACTATGAAGACCGTGGGCAGCAATTCAAAGAAGCTGTTCGGGCATTATAAACATGAATTGGTGAGTTATGAAACAGTTGTTAAATAAGACAAGAGGCGACCAGGTGATCTGGGGGGTGGTGATCGTATTGTCGTTCATCAGCCTGATGGCTGTTTATAGCTCAACAGGTTCATTAGCTTACCGGATGGATAAGAACGCCAGCTATTACCTTATAAAACAACTGCTGGTACTGGGGTTGGGCTTGCTTATCATATACTGGGTGCACAGGATCAACTATACCAAGTTCGCCAAACTGGCTTTGCTGTTATATATGCTGAGCGTGCCCTTGTTGATATATACACTGTTCTTCGGTACCAAGCTCAACGAAGGCTCCCGCTGGATAAGGCTCCCGGTCATTAACCTCACGTTCCAGACCTCGGACCTTGCGAAGTTGGCCTTGTTCATGTTGCTGGCCCGTATGCTGAGTATGAAGCAATCAGTGATCAAAGACCTGCGAAAAGGTTTCGTGCCGGTCCTTGTGCCGGTAGCGGTGACTTGCCTGCTTATTGCACCGGCCAATCTTTCTACGGCATTGATGCTTGGTTTCACCTGCAGCATATTATTCTTTATAGGCCGCATACGTGTGAGGCACCTTGCCTTGCTGGCAGTAGGCGGACTCGTAGGGGCCGTGCTGCTTTTCTTCGTGTCGAAGGTGACCGGCTTTGGCCGTGCAGCTACCTGGGAACAAAGGGTTGAAGATTTTGTCGGGGGCAAGAAGAAAGATGGTAAAAAAGGCGATGCTGTTTACCAGGTACAGCAGGCTAAGATAGCCATAGCTAACGGTGGTATTACCGGCCTCGGCCCGGGCAACAGTAAGCAACGCAATTTCCTGCCGCACCCTTATTCTGATTTCATTTACTCTATAATCATTGAGGAATATGGACTTATAGGCGGGGCCGTGATCGTGTTTCTGTACCTGCTGTTTCTCTGGCGAAGTATACTCATTTTCCGGAGGTGTCCTTATGCATTCGGGGCATTCCTGGCGGTAGGATTAAGTATAACGCTTGTGTTTCAGGCCATGTTGAACATGGCTGTTAATGTGCACCTGGTACCGGTGACAGGCCTTACCCTGCCCATGATAAGTATGGGAGGCTCGTCTATCTGGTTTACCAGTATAGCGATAGGCATTGTGCTGAGTGTGAGCAAGTATGTAGATGAAATGGAGGGAAAGAAAAAGGCGGAGGCAGCAAAAGAAATTGACCAGGAAGAAGAAGAGGATGAAACCGAAGAGGAAGAAGAAAAACCAAAACGTAAAAGAACGAAACAGGTAATACCGGCATAGACCATGAGCAATATGCGTATCATAATAGCAGGCGGCGGCACAGGCGGGCACATATTCCCGGCAGTAGCCATAGGTCATGCTTTGCAGCGACTGTCTGCAGGTACGCAATTACTTTTTGTAGGTGCAAAAGGAAAAATGGAAATGGAGAAGGTGCCGCAGGAGGGTTTTGAGATAATAGGACTAGATATAGCCGGCTATAACAGGAGTAACTTTTTTAAAAACCTGCTATTGCCCTTCAAGCTGCTGAAAAGCAGGGCCCAGGCCAGGAAGATACTACAGGACTTTAAACCGAATGCTGTAGTAGGTGTGGGCGGTTATGCAAGTTTCCCGGTGCTGAATGCAGCGCAGGGTATGAGCATTCCTACACTGATACAGGAGCAGAACTCATTTGCCGGTAAGAGTAACAAAATACTGGCCAAAAGGGCTAAAGCTGTTTGTGTGGCCTATGATCATATGGAACGTTTTTTCCCTGCCGGCAAGATTCTGTTCACCGGTAACCCTGTAAGGAAGAATATATCGGCGATGAACATCAGTCGGGCTGAAGGTCAGAGCTGGCTGGGTATGGATGAAGGGAAAACGACAATACTTGTAGTAGGTGGCAGCCTCGGTGCGAAATCGGTCAATGAATCGATCGATATGCATCTCGATGAAATGATCGAAGAAGGTGTGCAATTAATATGGCAGACAGGAAAGCCATACTACGAACAGGCAAAGAAGCGGGCTGAGGCTTTTGCGGGTAAAGTAAAGGTATTTGAGTTCATCCGGGAGATGGACTATGCCTATGCGGCTGCTGATATGGTAGTGTCGAGAGCGGGTGCGCTGGCTATAGCCGAGTTGTGTATAGTAGGTAAGCCGGTAATATTTGTGCCTTATCCATACGCAGCGGAAGACCACCAGACCAGCAATGCAATGGCACTGGTGGAGCACAACGCGGCCATGATGGTAAAGGACAACGATGCAAAGGTAGAACTGGTGAAGAAAATAAAACACCTGCTGCATGATGAGGCCATGCAGGATGTAATGAGTAAAAGCCTGCAAAGGCTGGCAATAAAGGACGCGGACGAGCGGATCGCAAAAAAAGTAATGGAGATAGCGATAAAGTAATGAACGTAGGAGAACTGAAACGGGTTTATTTCATAGGTATCGGTGGCATCGGTATGAGCGCTCTCGCACGCTTTTTCAGAGATCGGGGTGCTGATGTTAGTGGCTACGACCGTGCTGAAACGGAGCTGACCAGGCAGTTGGTTTCCGAGGGCATGACCGTGCATTATACCGATGATGTGGAGCTGCTGGATAAAGAGGCGGAACTGGTGGTATATACTCCTGCTATACCTTCAGCACACAGTGAACTGAACTGGTATCGCGACAATGATTATCCTGTTTATAAACGCAGTGATGTATTGCAGTGGATAACGCAGTCCATGCATGCGATAACTGTTGCCGGGACACACGGCAAGACCACGATATCTACCATGATAGCCTACCTGTTGCGTGAGACCGGTTATGGATGCAATGCCTTTCTTGGCGGGATATCTGTTAATTATGATCGTAACTACTGGAGCAGTGATAATGATACAGCGGTGGTAGAGGCTGATGAGTATGACCGCAGCTTTCTGAAACTGAGTCCCGATATAGCTGTGTTGACCGCTATGGACGCAGACCACCTGGATATATACGGCACTGTGGAAGATATGGAACAGGCGTTTATCCAATATACGACCAACATAAAGCCTGGTGGCACGCTGCTGGCAAAACATGGACTGCATAGAGGCCATGACCTCGAAGGGGATAACAAGCTCACCTATAGCCTGCAAAATGACAGCGCAGATGTATTTGCATATAATATTACGCAACAGGATGGTGAATACATTTTTGACATAAAAGGCAAAGACTGGGCGATGCATGAAATGCACCTGGCCATTGGAGGAATGCATAACGTAGAGAATGCAGTAGCGGCTATCGCGGTGACACAACTGCTCAACATCGGTCCGGGAAAAGTGAAACATGCATTGCCGGGTTTTAAAGGAGTGAAGCGTCGTTTCGAATATGTAGTCAAGAATGATAAACTGGTGTATATAGATGACTATGCACATCACCCGGAAGAGTTGGCTGCATTGATAAGCAGTGCAAAGCAGTTGTTCAAAGGGCGCAAATGCGTTGTAGCCTTTCAGCCGCACCTGTACAGCCGTACCCGCGACCTGGCTGATGGCTTTGCCCATAGCCTGGATATGGCCGATGAGGTGATACTGCTGGATATATACCCGGCACGGGAACTGCCGATACCCGGTGTGAGTGCACAGATGATACAAGACAGGATGAGTAATAAAAGCTGTACCATTTTGTCGAAGGAGGGCTTGCTGGAATATGTAAAAGTGGCGCCTTTATCCCTGTTCATAACTGCGGGTGCAGGGGATATAGACCAATTGGTGAACCCTATAAAAACGATACTTGAAAGTAAATAAATGATACAGAAGCGCAAAATATCGGTTCGCAAAGTACTGCAGTTCCTGCTCACGATCATCGTGACAGCAGGCTGTGTAGTGGCCGTATCCAGCGCATCTAAGATAGAGGCAGGGAAGTTTGTCAATAATATCGACATAAGGATAAAGAACGAGAAGAAATGCCGCTTCATCGATAAGGATGAGGTAATGAACATACTGGTAAACAACAGGCACGTGGATATCAAGCACATACCTGTTAGTCAACTGGACCTGCACAGCATGGAACAGATAGTGGCAGCAAACCCATGGGTGGCCGATGCCGAGGTGTATGTGGACAACCTGCATAACCTGCATGTGGACCTTACCCAGCGTGTGCCTGTAGCCCGTGTGTTCGAAGAGAATGGAAGCAGCTATTACATTGATACTGCCTTGAAGACAATGCCCCTGTCCGGCCGCTACATATACTACACCACGGTGGTGACCGGCGTGCCGGTGACCAAAGATGACAGTGCAGGCATGTCTGTAAGGGCACAAGTTACCAAAGTGGTAAGGTTTATTGAGAGTAGTGCATTCTGGAAGGCCCAGGTCTCGCAGATCATCATGTCGCAGGATAATACTTTCGAGTTGGTACCGGTATTGGGGCATCAACGCATACTGATCGGTGACACATCGATGCTGGAAGAAAAGTTCGCTAACCTATATGCATTCTATAAGAATGTATCGAACCGGATAGGCTGGGATAAGTATGATGTGATAGATGTGCGTTTCAAAGGCCAGGTTGTTGCTTCGCCTGCCCTGCCGTGGAAAGCGCCTGTTGACAAGATGATGAGCAGCATGAGCTGGGTGAAGAATATAGTGGGCAAAGATAGTGCTGACATGTTTAAGCGGACACCCGTTCCGGTTGCGCAGGCTTCGGCACCGGTTACTGTGAAATTGCCTGCTACACCTAAAGAACATATGAGCGCAGGCCCGACCACAAAACCTGTTGTAAAGACATCTACAGGACAGCCGAAAGCAGAAGAAAAGAATACGCTTAAAGCACAGGCGCATGCACCGCCGGCAAAGACCTCGCTTAATGTGGTGAAAGATAGACAAAGTGTAAAGAAAGACGCGCAGGCCCGACCGGCAGATAAGAAAGAAGCAAACGAATCAAAACCGAAGTATTTATATAAAGACAATAACGATCATCATTAAAAGTGCCGCAATATGAGTAAAAAAGAACAACCCATTATCGTAGGCCTGGACATAGGGACCACCAAAGTGGCCGCTATTGCAGCCCGCAAAAATGAATATGGAAAACTGGAAGTGCTCGGCGTGGGCCGCGTAGACTCGGCCGGTGTCAACCATGGTGTGGTGATGAACATCGAGCAGTGCATCCGCTCCATAGAGAACGCCATTGAAAAATGCATCCAGTCGAACCCCGAGCTGGTGATAAAAGAGGTGTATGTCGGTATCGCCGGCCAGCACATCAAGAGTCTCCAGACCCGTGGCGACAGGGTAAGGGTATCTATGGAAGAAGAGATCAGCCAGAAGGACATAGACCTGCTGATTGCCGATCAGCGCCAGACATATATCCCCGCAGGCGATGAGATCATCGATATCGTCCCGCAGGAATTTACTGTGGACAGCACTACCAATGTAATAGATCCTATTGGTATGAGCGGCGTAAAGATCGGGGCCAATTTCCACATCATTACCGGCGACCGCAATGCCATACGCAACATCAAGCGCTGCGTAGACAAAGCACAGCTGGTAACGCGTGATATCATATTGCAGCCTATGGCATCTGCTGCCGCTGTTATAAGCGATGAGGACCTTGAAGCAGGTGTGGCCATTGTAGATATCGGCGGAGGTACCACCGATATGGCTGTTTTCTACGATGGTATCCTTAAGCATACCGCTGTGATACCTTATGCCGGTGTCAACATAACCAATGACATACGCAATGGGCTTGGTGTGCTGCGTGCGCAGGCCGAACAGATGAAAGTTCAATTCGGTATGGCCCTGGCAGAAGAGGCCAACTCAAATGCGTACATCACCATACCCGGTTTGCGTGGTCTGCCACCTAAGGAAATATCAATGAAGAACCTGGCACACATTATCCAGGCGCGTATGCAGGAGATACTGGACTATGTACTGTATCACCTTAAACAACTGGGTCTTGAGAATAAGTTATACGGTGGTATCATTTTGACTGGCGGCGGCGCCCAGTTGAAGCATATCATCCAGCTTACGGAATATATCACAGGTCTTGGCGCACGTATCGGTTATCCGAATGAGCACCTGACCGGTGACCTGGCGGAAGAATTGATGAACCCGATGTACTCTACCTGTATCGGGCTCATTATACGCGGCTTCCATGATTATGAAAGCGGCAAGATGGCATTCGCAGGCAATGGGGGCAATTTCATACCCCTGCATGCAGAAACTGTGAATGAAGCAGCAGCAAAGGTACAGGCAGATACAACTGATGAGGAGACCGACGAAGCACTGCAAACCAATGGCAAAACCAAGCGTGCGGCAGCGCTTACCCATTTGTTCGACGGTTTGAAAGGCAAATTCATGAGACTATTTGAAGATGTTGAGGACCAGGAAATGTAATAACCATTAAAGCAACATAAACACAACAAATACTTACTAATAATCATTTACTAACCCACAAAAGAAAAATAGTATGATACACTTTGAAATTCCCAAAAACCAGTCGTCTATTATCAAAGTGATAGGCGTGGGTGGCGGCGGCGGTAATGCTGTGAACTACATGTACGATCTCGGCATAGAAGGGGTCGACTTTGTTATTTGTAATACGGACTCCCAGGCACTTGCATTGAGCCCGGTACCTAATAAGATACAGTTAGGCCCACATCTTACCCAGGGCCTTGGGGCCGGTGCCAATCCAGAGATCGGGAAGCAGGCGAGCGAAGAGAGTATGGAGGATATCAACAAAATACTCAAGGTGAACACGCGTATGGCCTTCGTGACCTGTGGTATGGGTGGCGGTACAGGTACCGGTGGTGCACCGGTAGTGGCCAAAATATGCCGCGAGCTGGGCATACTCACTGTCGGTATCGTTACTATGCCTTTCACTTATGAGGGGCGTAAGCGCATGAAACAGGCACAGGAAGGTATAGACCGTATGCGTGAGCATGTGGATACCATTCTTATTATATCCAATGATAAACTGCGTCAGCAATTTGGCAACCTGCCTTTCACACAGGCATTCGCCAAGGCTGATGATATACTGGCTACAGCTGCCAAGTGTATTACCGATGTGATCAATACTACCGGCCAGATAAATGTTGACTTTGCTGACGTGTGTACTGTGATGCGTAACGGTGGTGTTGCCATATTGGGCAGCGCTTCAGCTTCAGGCGAGGACCGCGCCCTGCAGGCAGTTGAAGAAGCACTGAACTCACCATTGCTCAACGATAACGATATACGTGGTGCAAAATGGCTGTTGCTGAATATTACTTCGGCTGCCGGCGAGCACGAACATACTATGGATGAAGCAGAAGCCATACAAGCGTTCGTACAGCGCCAGGCTGGTGACAACTGTGATGTGATATTGGGTATGGGCCATGATCCTTCACTGGAAGATAAGATAGCTGTTACCGTTATTGCTACAGGTTTCAACCATAAAGATTACCAGCCCGAAGTACAGGAGAAAAGCAATGAGCCTGAAAAGGTGTACATGCCGCTGGGCACACCCGGTGCATCAACCTTAGGGACCAATAACACTGTGCAGGCATCTGCGGTAGCCCCGGCTAAGCCGGTAGATACAATGGCGCCTACTATGGTAGAGATGTCTCCTGTACAGCGCCACACGGTCATCATTGATGCCAAGCCCTCTTTCCCCTCTCCGACACTTACGGCCACAGAGCGTTATGAGCTGGACATGAAGCAGAAGACAGAAGATACACCTGAACAAGCTAAGGAACCTGTTGCAAAGGTGGAGGAGAAAAAGGAAGAGGATAACGAGATAAAGCTGGTGATAAAGAATGAAATGCCCGCTGCGCAGGAACCCCCAACCTCCGTAAGAATTGGTGAGCATGTGCTTACTGCCGATGAAATAGAAGAAAAGCGCCGTTTCGAAGAGCAAAAGCGTGCCCTCGAAGAACGTGCTGAGCGTCTTCGCCGTATGAGTTTTAATGTAAAGAACTCAGAGGGTGGCGATGATTTGGAAAGCGTTCCCGCTTATGTGCGTAAGAATGTTAACCTCGACAACTCTGTTGCATCTGCCGATAAGTTCCTCAGTGGCTATAGTGTAGGTGTTAACGACCAGCAAAACAATACACAAGCTTCTATACAAACCATCAACACATTCCTTGATGGCAAGAAGCCGGATTAATAGGTATCACCTTTTTTGTTTATAATTTCATATTGCGTACGGCTCCCGTTGTCTAACGGGAGCATTTTTTTATGGTAAGGGAGGCGGTTATCCTTTTCCTTCCATGATCGACAATATGTTCCCTGCAGGGTCTTTGAACCAGGCAATGACCGGGCCCATTCCTCTTAGTATCCCTTTCTCGTCTGTTTTTATTTCACCTTCATATTGTTCGAAGGTGATCCCTTTACTGATCAATTCGTCCACGGTCTTTTCTACGTCATCTACTACGAGGTTGAGTACGGTGAACGTGGCAGGCTCATGATTAGGTTTCGGGTATATGACAGCATATACACCCCGGTCGTTACTTAGTTCAAGTATGCTCATGTCACTACGTTCAGAGACGTTCAGGCCCAGCAGTTCACTATAGAAATTTTTGGTCCTTGAAAGGTCGTTGGTTGAGAAGCTGCTGAATATCTTATTGTGCATTATCATGGCATTGAGATTTGTTTATATAAAGTTATGAATACTTGTATTGTCATCGATCGCGGGCCCTTATTATCTTTTGTTGCCCTACCTCGCATTCATTATATTTACGCACCAAAACACTATTATGAAGAAAATATTGGTATTTGCGCTGGTCTGTACCACATGGTCTATGGTGAGGGCGCAGGATGAATGCAGCGACTGGAGGTGGCGGGTAAAAACGCTTACTGACGACTCGGGTATCGACTGGGATAATGTAAGCCCGCGGCATACCACTTTGTCTCACCTGGGCTATAATAGTGTAATGGCTTTTGAGCCGGAGGAGATGGAAGCAAAGCATGCCGACAAAGCTCGTATGGGTTCAGAGAAAGAGAAAGTAGCGCTTACCTGCTATGTGTATGATGTTAAGACGGATTATAAAGACGGGGACTATCACCTCTTTTTAGCAGATCATAAAGACGGTACCGGTAAACATATGGATGCCAAGATACCTGACCCGGAATGCAGGGGCCTGAAACATTATGCACACCTCAGGAACATGTACCACGATGCCAGGAAAGAAGCAGATGTGATCAAAAGCTGGACAGATGCCGGTTATGTTGTTAAGGTAGACCTTGAGGGGGTTCCTTTTCGTTGTTTTGAATATGAGGCGCGCGATAACACATATTACGCGAGGGAGATACACCCTGTAACCTATTTGAAGGCATACTTGCCATAACCGCTTAGTATTAGCAATAATTTACTTATTGCTTTTTTTGATGTTGCCTATTCAAAAAGTCTTCAAAAAAATCTTTTGAACACAGTGATATTTTTATCATAATATTTTATAAATTTGATTTTGCTATAACTGATTTTTAATTAGCTAATTATAATGAATGTCGAGATAGCAGAGAGGGTTTACCAGGATAAATACACAGATAAAATGACCTGGGAACAATACCTCAACAAGCTAAATACTGGCTTAGAATTGATTGTAGAGGAAAGTGTACTCTACAATAAGACCCTGGACAAGCTACAGGCTGCCAATATTGCCTTGGTTTACTACCGGGAGGTACTGCTTTACCACCTTGAGAATTAGTTCCATTCCTCGTCTCTTTCCCTTTATTCGATACACAATTACTTCAATTCATGTATTAAAACACATGAGGGTTTGAAGTATGTTAAAACTTTCACAAGTCATAATGTGCCGGATAATAAAAATGCAGGTTGATTTGTTACTTTTGAACACTAATACATACACTACTCATGCGACTAGCATTCTGGAAAAAGAAAGACGAAGAAAAAAAGAAAAAACCTGTATGGCGCGAATGGCTCGATGCTGCTGTTTTCGCTATCATAGCTGCTACCCTCATCCGTACCTTTCTTATCGAAGCCTACACCATACCTACGGGTTCAATGGAAGGCAGCTTGCTGGTCAATGATTTTCTTTTTGTGAGTAAGATATCCTACGGCCCCCGTATCCCGATGACACCTATTGCGGTACCCTTGGTACATAATACTATGCCCATCACAGGGGGTAAGTCCTATACCGATGCGGTACAATGGGGATACCATCGCTGGTGGGGCCTGGGTGATGTGCAGCGCTATGATGTAGTGGTCTTCAATTTCCCGGAAGGTGATACGATCATGAAAGAAGAACCCGAGCAGGACTATTATATACAGTGCCGTGTAATGGGACGAGAAGCGGTAAAAGCAGCTTACACTATTGAGACCCGTCCTGTTGATAAGACCGATAACTACATTAAACGTTGTGTGGCCATCCCCGGCGATAAGCTACAGCTTAAAGATGGCAGGCTATATATCAATGACCAGGTTGCACCCCTTTTTCCGCATTCAAAGACAGAGTACCTGGTGCGGACCGATGGCAACCTGCTGCCTAACGACGTATTGGATGATAATGATGTGGAAGTGCGAGGGAATAATGCCCAGTTGTACGACATGCTGATCGAGAATTGTAAGGTGCCTTTCATAAAGAAAATGTCGCATGTAGTATCGATGCAGCCGGCGGTAATGCCGGCCGGGGCAATAGGTAGTGTTGGCGAGTGGACCTTCCCGCAGGATACGGCTCACTTCAAATGGAATGTGGACAATTTTGGCCCCCTTACCATACCAAAGAAGGGTGTAACTGTGCAGTTGAGTCCTGAGAATATTGCCCTGTACCGTCGTGTCATAGGAGTTTATGAAGGAAATAAGTTTGAGGAGCGGGACGGCCAATACCTCATCAATGGTCAACCGGCTACTTCCTATACCTTCAAAATGAATTATTACTGGATGATGGGTGACAACCGCCACAATTCCCTTGATAGCCGCTATTGGGGCTTTGTGCCGGAAGACCATGTGGTGGGCAAGGCCTGGTTCGTATGGCTCAGCTATGGCAAAGATGGCCTGAAGGATATACGCTGGAACCGCTTGTTCCATAGCATCCATTCACTTGAAAAATAAGGAATTATCGATCGGGTTTGCTGATCGGTATCATACTATTTTTTTGACAAGGTATTGTTACAATAAGTTACATTTGTAGCAATTACTATCATCGCTTTTTATTTTTCTTATTAGGTAAAAAGTGTATTTATTTATGCCGGTTACCCCAACGAAAGAGCGTAAATTATTTTCAACCGATAAACTGTCGGCTTTTGATGCTATTTCAAGAGCGCAGTTCATTGCATTTGCACCTTACATTTTCCAGGCTGCAGTGCTGCTCCGCGACCATGACATTCTGCGACAGATAGAGCGCTCCGGAAAGGAGGGCATATCTGTGGCTGAGCTTTCTGTAAAGATCTCCCTTAGCAGGTATGCACTCCGCGTACTGCTTGAGGCTGGTCTGGGCATCGGTCTTGTTTACCGGCAAGAGGATAAATACCTTCTTGCAAAGACCGGCCATTTCTTTTTAAATGATGCGATGACACGGGTCAATACCGATTTCATGCGCGATGTATGTTATGATGGTGCGCAGGACCTCGAACTTTCGCTGGAGGAAGGCAGGCCCGCCGGTTTGCATCACCTTGGCAATTGGAGAACGATATACGAGGGCCTGTCTACGCTACCGGAACCGGCTAAGGCAAGCTGGTTTAGCTTCGATCATTTTTACTCAGATAATGCTTTCCCCGATGCCTTGCCGGTAGTCTTCGAACAATCACCGCGGAAAATAATGGATATCGGTGCAAATACAGGTAAATGGACGCTTGCTTGTCTCGAATATGATAAAGATGTAGCATTATGCCTGGTGGACCTGGGCGTGCAATTGCAGGTAGCGAGGCAAAATATTGAAGACGCAGGTTACGCCGGCAGGGTCCGGTATTTTGAGTGCAATATACTGGACGAAGGTGCACTCCCCATTGGTTTTGATGTGATCTGGATGAGCCAGTTCCTCGATTGTTTTTCAGACGAACAGGTAGTCTCAATTTTGAAAAAATGTCATGATGCCTTACCCGATGGAGGTAGTGTTTTCATCAACGAAACTTTCTGGGACAGGCAACGTTTCGAAGCTTCTGCTTTAAGTTTACAAATGACGTCTTTATATTTTACCACAATGGCTAATGGTAACAGCCAGATGTATGATAGCGAGGTGTTTGTGAAATTAATAGCTCAGGCCGGTTTTGAAGTTGTAAAACAAATTGATAATATTGGCCTCGGCCATACTTTGTTGGAACTAAAGAAATTGTAGATAAAATAAACAATTTTGTATCTTATTTGTAATTAGATCATGGCAATACAAAAGAAAGTTGACGTCCTGGTTATAGGTGCCGGTCCCTCAGGTACCATAGCTGCAGCCATTATGAATAAGGCAGGCTTATCGGTACAGGTGGTTGAGAAGATGAAATTTCCCCGTTTTGTCATCGGGGAGAGCCTTTTGCCACGTTGCATGGAGGCACTCGATGAAGCTGGCTTCCTCTATGCAGTGAAAGAAAAGCACTTCCAGCAAAAAGATGGCGCCAAGTTCGTATGGGGCGATAAAGATTGTGATTTCAATTTCTCACAGCAGTTTACGGAAGGCTGGAAGTGGACCTGGCAGGTGCCAAGGGCGGATTTTGACAAGACCCTTGCTGACGAATGCGAAAAGATGGGCGTGCCAATAGCCTACGAAACCGAGGTGACGGCTATTGATATAGCAGGAGACGGAAGATCTAAGACCACAGTGAGGGACAAGGAGGGCAATGAAGAGGTAATAGAAGCACGTTTCATAGTGGATGGCAGTGGTTATGGTCGCGTGATCCCACGCATGTTTGGCCTGGAAAGGCAATCGAGCTTGCCATCGCGCAAGGCCTTTTTCTGTCATTTGACCGACCCTAAACGCAGTGCTGCTTTTGAGCCGAATAGGATCATTATATACGTACACAATCCGAAGACCTGGATATGGGTGATCCCATTCTCCAATGGCAATACCTCTGTTGGCTATGTAGGTTTCCCTGAATTCTTCGATTCTTTTGAGGGCACGCCTGAAGAAATATTCAGACAACTCATAAAAGCCGAACCCCAGCTGGCCGAACGTTTTGGTGAGTCGGAGTTGCTTTGGGAGCCCCGCGCTTTGCAAAGCTGGAGCGTAACTACCGAGAGCTTCTATGGCAATGGTTTTGTACTTACCGGCAATGTAACTGAGTTTCTCGACCCTGTTTTCTCATCAGGGGTTACACTGGCATCGGTTTCCGCGCAGATGGCTGCCAAATTGGTGATTCGCCATCTTAAAGGAGAACAGGTGGATTGGCAAAAGGAATATATGGATCCCATGCTGAAAGGTGTGGATGTCTTTAGGACATATGTGAATGGTTGGTACGATGGTACCTTGTTCACCATTTTCTTTGCCGATAACCGCGATCCGGCCATCATGTCACAAATATGTTCTGTACTGGCGGGCTATGTGTGGGATGAGGATAATTCCTTTGTGAAAAACCATGAAAAAAACGTTCGTACATTAGCACGTTTCCTTGAAACGACTAATACAACGGCTTAACCCCGCTGAACTTATTGAATAAGCTAGATCTGAATATAGGCCACTGGCTGCGCATCAAAGATGGTTCACTATCCAAGGATGGGCAGCAAATAATGTCAGCTACTTCTGAACGTACTGCAGAGGCTGCATATACCGGTTTAGAATACAACTATCCGAAATTCTTCAAGATGGACCCGCTCTGTAAATGGGCATGGCTCGCTGCTGAAACTTTGCTTTCTGCTCAGGATGGTCATTTATATGACGACATGGATAAGAATAGGATAGGACTGGTGTTGGCTACGGCACATGGCTGCATTGAGGTGGATAAGAAATATAGTGAAACCATGATGAGCCACCCAAGCCCCGCTTTATTTGTGTACACCTTGCCCAATATCATGTTGGGCGAAATATGCATTCGCCATGGCCTGAAAGGTGAGCAGGCATGCCTGGCTGAGGATGCATTTAATGCCGGTGAGCTACATTTTTGGGTAAACGACCTGTTGGCAAACCGGGGAATGCAGGCCTGTCTTTGTGGTTGGGTCGATGTTACAGCCGATAAAGAGGATATAAGCATGTATTGGGTAACGGCATCGGGTAATGGTATTCCATTCTCCTTTGAGACATTACAGATGTTACATGATAAATAGCTGTGAGGTATGAGGTTCTATTAGAGATAGATATACGTATATTTGGTCCGGGAGCAAGAGCCCGCAACCTGTAAAGGCCCTTCGGGCAAAGGCCTGGTGAATAACAGGATGATACAACTATCTTTACCCGACAAAGAGATATGATGAACAGGAGCGCCTATGTGGTAAATACAGGGCTGATAACGGCCATAGGGAGCAATACGGATGAGTGCCTTGGAGCACTTAAAGCTGGCAGAAGCGGTGTGGCAAAGGCTGAATACCTGAGGACCCATTGGCGTGATGAAATTCCGGTTGCCGAAGTAAAGGCTTCCAATGCCGATCTCGCAAAGGTCGTGGGCCTGGATGCCAGCTGGCCCCGTACTGCCCTCCTCAGTGCTATCGCTGTATCCGAAGCGCTGCAGCCTTTCCGGGAAAAGATACGTGGGCTTAAAGTAGGTTTCTTCTCTGCCAATACAGTGGGAGGTATGGATCTGACGGAAGATTTTTACGCTGCCTTCAAACAAAATAGCGGTACTGCAAATTTATCGAGCGTAGCGAACCATGAGTGCGGCGCTATAACAGAACTCATTTCAGACCATTTTGGGATCCGTGATTTTGTGACCACGATAAGTACGGCCTGTTCTTCCTCTGCCAATAGTATCATGATGGCGGCACAAATGATAGGAAACGGTATGCTGGATGTAGCTATAGCCGGTGGTGCCGACAGCTTGTCAAAATTCACTTTAAATGGTTTTAATACCCTGATGATACTGGACAAAGAACCTTGTCAGCCATTTGATCAGGATCGGCGTGGGCTTAACTTAGGCGAAGGCGCTGGCTACCTCTTGCTTATGAGCGAAAAGGCGATGCAGCAATGTGCGGCAATACCTGTTTGCCGGGTGAGCGGTTATGCCAATACCAATGATGCTTACCACCAGACAGCATCCTCTCCTGAGGGCATAGGCAACCAAATGGCTATGCAGCAGGCTATGCAAAAGGCAGGTTTACAGCCATTAGATATCAATTATATCAACCTGCATGGTACGGGTACTGCCAATAACGACAGTTCTGAAGGTCTTGCCATTACTACCGTATTTGGCGATGCGGTGCCCATGGCATCGTCCACCAAAGCATTTACAGGCCATACATTGGGCGCATCAGGTGGTGTTGAGGCTGTATTCAGTACCCTGAGCATACGTGAGGGAATCGTATTTCCTAATCTCCGTTGGCAAACACAGATGGAAGATATACCCTGGAAACCTGTTACGGAATTGATTACCGGTTGTGATATCCGGCACGTCTTATCCAATTCATTTGGTTTTGGAGGCAATTGTTCATCACTGATATTTTCAAAAAGCTGACATGGACTTGTATATACATAGCGCAGGTATTGTAAGTGCGGCAGGCGATAATAGCAATGAGCAGTTTCTTGCTGAAGCGCCGTCATACAATACTGACCGCCTGCTCTGCGATGAATTGGATTATACGGCATACATACCGCCAATGCAATTGCGACGTATGAGTAAGGCAGTGCGTATGAGTGTGGCTGCGGCTAAAATATGCATGCGGAATGGTGAGCAGCCGGATGCTATTTCGGTAGGTACCGGTATGGGCTGCCTGTATGACACGGAGCAATTCCTTTCGAAGATGGTAGCACAGGACGAGCAGATGCTAACCCCTACATCTTTCATACAATCCACACACAACACGGTTGGCGGGCAGATAGCTATGCTTTCAGGCTGCCGCGGGCATAACCTCACCTTTGTTCAAAGGGGCCATTCATTCGAGAATGCCATACTTAATGCAGCCCTGTACCTTGAAGAGCATCCAACAGAAAAGATGCTGGCCGGGGGCTTTGATGAACTGACCGATACCAGTCTTGCTGTTTTGAAGATGGCAGGCGTTTACAGCTTTGAGCCGCGGAACGCGGACAGTGTGCTGGCACATACCCGTCCGGGCAGTATTGCCGGGGAGGGTGCATCCTTCCTCTTGCTAAGCAAAGATGCAGTGCCGGGTTCGCTATGTATCAAAGGTCTTTCATCATTTATTTCAAAAGATACTGCTGATGCCTTGCAGCAGGTGAAGGCTTTTTTACAGGAACAAAACTTAAACACAGCTGATATTGACCTGGTAATGTTGGGTAATGGCGGTGATGGCAAGTACGAACCATTCTACCATGCCCTAAGCCACGAAGTTTTTAAAGACAATTGCCTGTCAGCTTTCAAGCATTTATCGGGTGAATATCCTACAGCCGGTTCATTTGCTCTCGCTCTTCTTACTATTTTAGGACAGGGAACGTTTCCTCCTTTTGTTTTTATCAATAAGATGCCTGAAAAGGTAAATCATATTGTGTTGGTTAATAACTATGTGAACCACTATAGCTGCTGGTACTTGCAGCTTGTATAGCTTTTAGGGGCATTAAGCCTACTTTTGTCTTGGCATTATATTTATAGTAATTACGTTAACTGCATTTACTGCTTATGTCTCGACACACTTATGAAACAGGTATCATAGGTAATTGTACCTTTATAGCTCACGTTCATCTCAATACAAACATCACCTGGCTCTGCTGGCCTCGCTTCGATAGCAGCTTCATTTTTGGTAGCATGCTCGATGAGGAAAAAGGAGGCAGCTTTTCCATTTTGCCCGAGGATGGCTATAGTTCGAAACAGCACTACATTGAAAATACCAATGTGCTGGTTACAGAAATAACTTGCTCGGAAGGCAGGTACCGGATAACCGATTTTGCTCCCCGTTTCCGTTTATACGAGCGTTATTTCAGGCCGCTCATGCTGATCCGCAAGATAGAACCCCTGGAAGGTAACCCGCGGCTTAAAATAACCTGCGATCCGGTTGGAGACTATGGGAATAAAAAGTTAAAAGCAGTACCGGGAAGCAATCACGTCGATTTTTTCGGATTGGAAAATACCCTCAGGCTTACCTCAAATATCTCTATCAACTTTATCCTCGACAGGAAACATTTCGTACTGGATGAAACGAAATATCTCGTGCTTACTTACGGGGCACCCCTTGAGGCTCCTTTAAAGACCACTGCTGAAGAGTTCCTGGCTCGTACCGTCACCTATTGGCAACAATGGATAAAGAATACCGGCATCGAAAACATGTACCAGCAACAGGTTATCAGGTCTTCGCTGGCACTTAAGATACACCAGTACGAGGATACAGGGGCAATGATAGCTGCCAGTACTACCAGTTTGCCTGAGGCTAATGGCAGTGGCCGTAATTGGGACTACCGTTATTGCTGGCTCCGGGATGCTTACTACATACTTAATGCCTTCGATAAGATAGGCCACTTTGAGGAGGTCGATCAGTATTTTCATTTCATTGCTAATGTCACCATGCGGGAGAATGGGCGCTATAACCCCTTGTATTCCATAACCGGTAGCGCCGATATCCATGAGCAGGTCATTGACCTCAAGGGCTACATGGGCAATGAACCCGTTCGTGTAGGTAACCAGGCCGTAGAGCATATCCAAAATGATATTTACGGGCAGGTTTTGCTATCGCTTTTACCGCTTTATGTAGACCGCCGTTTCATTTTTGAGGAGCGGCATGATTCATCCAAATGGATTCAGAACATACTCAACCAGATAAAAGATACTATCGATGAAGCGGATGCCGGCATATGGGAATTCCGTTCAATGGCTTATCATCACTGTTATACAAGCCTTTTCCATTGGGCGGGCTGTAGGGCTGCCATCAAAATGGCAAGATATATGGGTGACGAACAGCTCTTGCATACAGCCCGTGAGCTGCATGACAAAGCCGTTGAAAAGATAGAGGCCTGTTATGATCCGCAACGCAAGGTTTATACCCATGCTATCGACCGACCCGAGCTTGATGCCAGTACTTTACAATTGATCATGATGCACTACCTGGACCCATCATCTCAGCGTGCCCGTGACCACCTTTCGGCAGTTGAAAAGAAATTGCGTGCCGAAGGGGGGTTGTTTTATCGCTATATACATGCCGATGATTTTGGGAAACCCAAAACTACATTCCTGGTTACTGCATTTTGGTATGTAGAAGCCCTGGCTTGTGTAGGGCGGATGGAAGAGGCTATAGAGAATTTCAATCAACTGATGCAATATACCAATCACCTTGGCCTGCTCAGTGAGGATGTAGATGAGAAAGATGGCAGCCAATGGGGCAATTTTCCCCAGGCCTATAGCCACGTAGGGTTAATGAATGCCGCCTATCGTATTGCAAAAAAGATGGATCGTCCTTCATTTCTATAGCCCCTGTCGTTCAAAAGGCATAATTTTGTGCTCTTATCGTATATAGGATGCAATTACAGGATATTTATGAAAGGGCCATACGGTCGGAGTTTCTTAGAATAGAAGAAGGCGTATTTCTTTTTGAGCATGCACCGCTTACTGATTTGATGTACATCGCAAACGAATTGCGTAAGAAGCAGGTGCCGCATGGTAAAGTGACATGGATAATTGACCGCAATATGAATACTACAAATGTTTGTGTTGCCAATTGTAAATTCTGCAACTTCTATAGAGTTCCCGGTCACCCTGAATCTTACATAACGGATATTGAGACATACAAAAGGAAGATCGATGAAACATTTCGCTATGGCGGTGAGCAGCTTTTGCTGCAGGGTGGTCACCACCCTGAATTAGGTCTCGATTATTACACTACATTATTCAAACAACTGAAAGAAATATACCCCGATCTCAAGCTGCATGCCCTCGGTCCTCCTGAAGTTGCACATATTTGTAAAGTATCAGGCGTCTCTCATCATGACGCGCTCGTAGCGCTGAAAGAGGCCGGAATGGATAGTATGCCGGGCCCCGGTGCCGAAATATTGAATGATCGTGTCCGCAGGCTTATCTCCAAAGGTAAATGTGGTGCACAGGAATGGCTGGATATTATGCATGAGGCCCATAAGATTGGCCTGACCACGACAGCGACAATGATGTTCGGTCATGTGGAAACTATCGAAGAACGTTTTGAGCACCTTGTAAAGATACGCGAGGTGCAGGCCCAACATCCCGAAGGCACGAAAGGGTTCATTGCTTTTATCCCATGGACCTTTCAGGATGTGGATACGCTCTTGCGCCGTATACGTGGTACGAAGAACCTTACTACCGCCGATGAGTATATACGTATGATAGCACTAAGCCGTATCATGCTGCCCAATATCAAGAACATACAGGCTTCGTGGCTTACTGTTGGTAAGCAAGTGGCGCAGGTCTGTCTTCATGCCGGTGCTAATGACTTTGGCTCAATAATGATAGAAGAAAATGTAGTAAGTGCTGCCGGGGCACCACACAGGTTCACTGCAAATGGTATCCAGCAAGCTATCAGGGAGGCCGGTTTCGAACCGCAATTGCGTAACCAGCAATATGAGTTTCGTAACATGCCCCGGCAAATGGAAGAGCAGGTGATTACCTATTAAGCTTATGTAATTGAATAAAAAAAAGGAACGCCCCGCATTGCGGGGCGTTCCTTTTAGAACTTATCGTGTCTTATTGTTTAGTAACCTTGAGTGTTTCAGTCCTTGCATCATCAGTGTATTTGATGAGGTACAACCCTGAAGCAACATGGCTCATGTCAATATGAGTTGTGTTATCGGTAACCTGTACTTTCTGTACCAGTTTACCGGTTGCATCTGTAAGGCTCAGGTAAGCATTGTTGCTGCGTGTGCCGGTTACATTTACAGTCAGTGTATTTTCTACAGGGTTAGGATATGCATGTACTGAGAAGTCTGCATTGCCTGCATTGCTTACACTAAGCGGACCATTTGTGGTATGTATATAGAAACCGCTGAACCCAGTTACAGGGAAAGTTATTGCCCACCAGTGGTAAACAGTATCCCATGTTACCGATGTTGGTGTTAATACAACTTCAGGACCAGGGTAGTTCTGAGGCACATTACCTATACCATGGAACTGTGTTACCCTTACATTAGCCATACCGGCTGCATCAGTCGGGTTTGACGGCAGCAGCGGGAAGCCCCATCCGGTTGCCAGCACATTGTAGCTGTCAAATTCAGACTGGTAAGCATAGATGGTTATGGTAGCTGTAGATGTTTCCTCGTTCATCACAGGATTGATATCCCAGTGACGTTTTACATATGGCTGACCATTGAAGGTGTTTTCGGATTGAGAAAGCGAAACTGATACATTGGTGATATCATGTATCGGAGCAGCACCTGTAGGAGCGATAGTTGCCATCAGGTTACATTCTGCATCGCTGACAGTATATGTGTAGTTCGACATTACTATCTGCTTAGTTACCGGGTAGCTGATATTGCCTGCAAGGAAACCGCTGTTAACTATCTTGGTGTTCATCTGGTTGCTGGAAGTTGTTACCGGTGTAACGCATGCAGCACTGCTGGTTAATGAACATTCGACGATGTCTCCATCAGCAAGAGTATTATCCGTGTAAGTCGGACTATTACCGCCTACGGGGTTGCCGTTCTTTGTCCATTGATATGTCGGTGCAGGGCCACCATGAGTAATAAGTGTTGCAAAGTCTACCGTTGTGCCGGGGCATATAGTATCGCTGGGAGAAGCGTATACTATGATCGTGGGAGTTGAAGGGTCTGCAACCGTCATGGTTATGTAGTTGCTGGTTATGTTCACCGGTGTTGCGCAAAGGGCGCTGCTTGTGTACACGCAGTAGTAAACATCACCATCATTTATTGCGTTATCAGTGTAGGTAGGGCTATTGCCACCTACGGGAAGATTGTTCTTATACCACTGGAAGTTAGGAGTCGGTCCACCGCCGGTATAGTTGGCAGTAAAGGTGGCGGGAGTACCTGTGCAAATTCCATCGCCGGGAGATACACTTATGTCCATCGTAGTATATACGGGGGTAGTAATAGTGATATCTGTACCGTTGTTAGCACCTGTAAATACAGGGTTGTCAGATACGGTGCGGATCCTATAGCCTGTACCTGTCGGCGTATTTGCCGGTATCGTACAGCTAATGGTACCTGTAGTGGCTGCAGAGGTCAATGTGCCGATCACAGTAGGTGTGGCAAAAGAACCTGTGGCATCACTAAGTTCTACATTGAAGTTGTTGCCGCCTACGAAGGTAAGTCCGCTTGAACTATAGCTCATTGTGAATGTCTCGCCACCGCAATATGAGTTCAGCGGGATAGTGCTGGTAAGGCTGGTCAACTGTATGTTAGCTATGTAGTAGATAATGTTATACCAGAGATTCGGGCCCTGTGGTTGAGGCTGCCACCAGTTTGGCTGCGTCATTGAACCGAAGAAAGCTATACCTGTGCCCCAAAGCTTTTCAGAGCATACCGGGTGTACAGGATAACCTATAGTGCCATTTATCAGGTCGGTAGTTCCTACACCGTCTATCCATGCATGTGCAAAATAGTTACCGGTATAGCTTGTGGCTGTTGGCAGGTATGGGCCTAAGAATATCGGGTTGGTTGGCGATACTGCATCTGCAGTGGTATAATATGATGGGGGATATTGTAGCATTGTGCCACCAAAGCCCCAGTTCATATTGCCACCCTGGTTAGGGGCAGAGTTGAAAAACAAGCGACCGCCCTGGTTTACCCAAGTCTCTATTGCTGAGATATTTGCGGTAATAAAGGTATTCATCGCTACTGCATTGCCGTCACTACCTTCAAGAAATACCATGCAACTGGAGGGCGCGAAAACGACAGCGGGGTTTGCTGCAGTATACGATTGCTGTTGCCAGTTACCCACACCATACACGTTGTTCATAGCGGTGATGTTGAAGGTCTGCCCCCAAGGGTTACTGTTAACGATATACCAGGCACATTGTCCGCTGGCATTGTACTGTAAGAGGGAGAAACAGGCTGCCAGTACTAATAGCCTGAAAGATGAAAGTAAAGTAAGTGTTGATTTCATAACATTAAGATTTTTACCAAAGAGTATGGCTTTACGAAAATAAGGAATCTTCTTATATATCCAAATGAATTTTTTAAAAAAAGTTAAAAAAATATTTATTTATTAACAATGTAAATATCTGCTTAATGCATCCTGATTTTTTTTGTGAAATAGTCTTGGTAGATGCTCGCGATACTATTGTAGATACCATGCCCGGCTTGTAGGGTTTGGTATGTTTTGAAATATTTTTCCCGCTATATGAAGTAAGTGAGTTAGATAATTTAAAATCAGTATTTAATGTATTTTTTTATTCTAATATATTCTAAATGACCTACATACTGCCTCTTTATGGATTATGATACCATTCCGCGTCTTATTATTTAGTATTAATCCTTTATGTTTGCACCTCGAAAAAATCCTGATAAAATGGCTGCTGAAGATAGTAACAGGAAGAAGGGCCTTAACTGGCAACGCATACGCGCTATGCAGCATATTGGTATGGGCATAGTTTATATCATAATAGCAGTGTTGTTACTTTGGGTAAAGACTTTTGGTACTATTGAATTGTCTAATGGCATAGCATATGCATTAGGCGGTTTATTGCTGGTCTATGGGGTGTTTCGTATCTGGCGTGGTGCCAGGGAACTGAAGGCCGGTAACGAATAGGGTTAACGACTTTGCGTTAAATTATTGTTACAACATATTCGACAGCACGATTTTTTATACAGATAATGTCTAAAATTGCCCAAATGCTTTGTTACAGAAATATTATTGCCGCGGCCATTACTTGTTATATGTTAACCGGTTGCGGTAATAACGCGCCAAAGCATCCTGATACCTTAAGTTCAGGTGCTATCGACATTTCTGTTGATGAGACGTACCGGCCTGTTATCGAACAGGAACTTAAGGTTTTCGACAGCAGTTTCCCCGAGGCAAAAGTTACCCCTCATTACAAACCGGAATCGGACTGTTTCAAGGATTTCTTCGATAATAAAGCAAGGCTTATCCTCGTGACGCGTGAGTTGTCTGCTGAAGAAAAAAAATACTGCGAACAAAACCAGGTGGTACCCACAACCATTTCACTGGCTAAGGATGCCGTAGCTATTGTCCTCAACCCTTCATCTCCCGATACAGTGCTCGATGTAAACAGTGTTAAAGGCATACTGACGGGGGTGTATAAGAAGAAATACACAGTTGTCTTTGATAACCAGGGTTCCAGTACAGTGCGGTATATACAGGATTCATTATTGGCCGGTCAGAAGCTCGGAGCTAATGTGTTTGCTGCAAAAAGCAATGAAGAAGTAATAGATTATGTATCTAAAAACCCGGATGCTATCGGTTTTGTGGGTTTGGGCTATGTGAGCACAGGCAATGACAGTGCCGGCGCTGACGAATTTATTAATAAGATAAAAGTGGCCGCTATATACAATGATAGTGCCGCCAGGGCCTATAAGCCTTACCAGGCATATATTGCATTGAAATTGTACCCCTTCACACGCAAGCTATATTACATCCACCGCGAAACCTATCCCGGACTCGGCACGGGATTTGCAAATTTCTTGTATGAGGGCCGTGGCCAACTTATTTTTGCGCACGCTCATCTTTTCCCTTTGCAAATGAACATTGTAATAAGGGATGCTGCTATAAACCAATGATAGTATTATGACAAATTGCTTGAAATAATTACTGTATAAAAACGTTTGAGATATTAAATAGCGCTACGCTACAATTATTAGTACAAAATGAAAAGAACAATCGTATTTATTGCAGCGCTTATGTTAGCTGCAGGACTTAAGGCACAATCGCTCGACGAAGGGAAGAAAATGTACAGGTATGAGTGTTATAAAAAGGCGATAGACATGTTAACTCCCCTGGCCGCGAATGATCCGAGGGCAAACTATTACATTGGCCTTTCTCAGATCGGCTTGTATCATGAAGAAGAAGGTACTCTGGATGCAGCGCAAGCCACATTTGCCAAGTATCCCGAAGACCCGGCTAATATGGCAGGTACTGCACGTATAGCCTTTGAGAAAAAGAATCCTACCCAGGGTATGCAGATAGCAAATGCGGTTGCCGACAAGGCAAAAAGGAAGGATTGGGAGCCGCTTCTTTTTGCAGCAGATGCTGTTACTTATACCGATGGCGGTAACTATCAACAGGCTATAGATTGGCTGAAGAAAGCACTGGAATCGAAAGACGCCAATGACAATGCGGACATTCATCTCTCAATGGGGGATGCTTATCAAAAGATACAAGGCGGTGGCGGCGAGGCCATGAATAACTATGAGCATATAGTAGATAAAGACACTAAGAATTCTTTAGCTTATGCAAGGATTGGTAAGTTATGGTACGATGCTAAGAATTATCAGCTCGCGTTAGATAATTTCAATAAGGCTAAGGAAGCAGACCCTGAAAATCCGTTACCTTATAAGGACCTTGGCTATGCCTATTTCTGGAGTGGTAAATACGATCTTGCTAAGCAGAATATGCAGCGCTACCTCGACCTGGCCTGCAATGTAAAAGATGCAGAAGACAGGATGCTGGAGATACTGTATCTGTCGAAAGACTATGCAGGAGCCGTGCAGAAGGCGAACGAAATGCTGGCTAAAGGAAAGAAGAACTGCAATATATATGGCATCAAAGGGTTCAGTGAACTGGAAACGGGTGATACCGTAGCATCGTTGAATGACCTGAAAACTTATTTCAATTGTCCACCGAAACGCATAGCGCCTATCGATTACACTAAATATGGTAAGGCGTTCCTGTTCAACAGCCAATATGACTCCGCTGATACTTATTTCAATAAAGCTATACAGATAGACACGGCTAAAGACAAGTCTGATACTTACCGCCAGATCGCCGAGGCCTTCAAAGACCGCAAGGAATATCTGAAATCGGCGCAGTGGTATAAGAGACTGGTACAGGAATATCCTGAGACGCAACCACTGGATTATTTCTGGGATGTGGTGATGTTCTATTATGCCAAAGATTATGATGATGCGGCAAAAGAGGGTGAGCGCTATTCACAAAAGCACCCTGAGCAGCCATCGGCCGTGTACTGGCAGGGCCGCGTAGCTGCAGCGCAAGACCCTGAGGCGAAAGAATGTCTTGCCGGTCCCTTCTTCTCCAAATGGCTGGATATGATACCTGACCAGGAAAAAGCAGAAAAGAAGAACGACACCAAGCTGGCTTATGAATACCTGCTGCTGTGCAACTACAATAAGAAAGATAAGGAAGCCGAGCAGAAATATAAAGACCTGCTTAGGGCCATAGATCCTGAGGACGGCCTGCTGAAGCAGATCGAAGATGTCGAAAAGGCTGCCAAAGGCAAGAAATAATTGACCAATTTAACTACCGTGCATGTGCCATACCGATAAGGTGTGGCACATCTTTTTTTGGCGAAAAATGTGGATATCATTATTTGGAATGGCCCCTTCGAAGAGTGTAACTTGCTTAGTGCCGGAAGCGGTTGCTAAGGCTTAAAACCATCAGATATGGTATCGGGCAATTTGTCCGGCAAAAAGCCCGAAAAAGGGCACGATCGGGCATGCTGATTTTGGTACAAATTGCTTATTATCAACAACTTGCTTGAAATCTGATGCCCGATTTTTGTTTTTCCACGCTAACCGGGCATTCGGGCATTTTGATTAATAAAAATCAGGACATTTGTAAAACATGCGATTTAATATAGAACGGCCATACCCACCGGCGGGCGACCAACCCGAAGCCATCAGGCAACTGGTGGAGGGTATCAATATGGGTGAGAAATTCCAGGCCTTGCTGGGTGTTACCGGCTCGGGCAAGACTTTTACCATGGCCAATGTAGTGCAGGAGGTGCAGAAGCCCACACTCGTGCTAACGCATAATAAAACATTGGTGGCACAGCTTTATGGTGAGTTCCGCCAGTTCTTCCCCGACAATGCGGTGGAATATTTCGTTTCCTATTACGATTATTACCAGCCAGAGGCATATATGCCTACAAGCGATACCTATATAGAGAAAGATCTCTCCATAAATGAGGAGTTGGAAAAGCTGCGCCTGCGGGCTACATCGAGCCTGCTCAGCGGGCGACGTGATATTATCGTGGTAGCATCGGTATCCTGCATATATGGTATGGGTAACCCAACTGAATACGAGAATGGTATCATCCGCTTCGCTAAAGGCGATAATATAGGTCGCAATGCATTCTTGCATAGCCTCGTCAATTCATTGTATCACCGCAGCCAGGGCGATTTTACAAGAGGCACGTTCCGGGTTAAGGGTGATACTGTGGATATTAACCTGCCGTACGTGGATTATGGTTACCGTATCACATTTTTTGGTGACGAAGTGGAAGAGATAGAAAGCTTTGAGACCGACACGGGTAAGCGAATAGGTACTATGGAGAACGCGGCCATATTCCCCGCCAACTTATACCTGGCGCCCCGTAACCAGATAACGCAGATCATCTACGAGATACAGGACGAGATGAACGCGCAGGTAGAGTACTTCAAGAGCATAGACAAGCCGCTGGAAGCACAGCGTATCAAGGAGCGGGTGAGCTACGACCTGGAGATGATACAGGAACTGGGCTATTGTAGTGGTATCGAGAACTATTCCCGCTTCCTCGACAGGCGCAGGCCGGGTACACGTCCCTTCTGCCTGCTTGACTATTTTCCGAAGGATTTCCTGCTTATGGTGGACGAGAGCCATGTAACTATACCGCAGATAAGCGGCATGTACGGTGGCGACCGTTCGCGTAAGCTTACTTTGGTTGACTTCGGTTTTCGCTTACCTTCTGCATTGGATAACCGGCCGCTTAATTTTCATGAATTCGAACAGATGCTCAACCAGGTGGTGTTTGTGAGTGCTACCCCCGGTAAATATGAACTGGAACAAACAGGCGGCGTAGTGGTAGAGCAGGTGGTGCGACCTACAGGCCTGCTGGACCCGCCCATAGAAGTGCGGCCCAGCATTAACCAGGTGGATGACCTGCTGGACGAGATAGATAAACGGGTACAAAAAGGCCACAGGATATTGGTCACTACGCTGACCAAACGTATGGCCGAGGAAATGGACAAGTACCTGAAACGCATCAATATCAAATCGCGATATATACACTCCGAAGTGGATACCCTGGAGCGTGTGGAGATACTGCGCGACCTGAGACTGGGTAATATAGATGTATTGGTGGGGGTAAACTTGCTACGTGAGGGACTTGATCTGCCCGAGGTGTCGCTGATGGCAATACTGGATGCCGATAAAGAAGGCTTCCTGCGTGATGAGCGTTCATTGACACAGATGGCAGGCAGGGCGGCACGTAATGTTGAGGGCCTTGTGATATTCTATGCCGACAGGATAACAGAAAGTATGCAACGCACGATAGATGAGACCGACCGCAGGAGGGAAAAACAGTTGAAGTATAATGCAGAAAATGGCATTGTACCGCAAACGGTCATCAAATCGAAGGAGCAGATATTCAGGCAGACCTCAGTACTGGATATCAAAGGTTATGATGAGCAAAGCAAGTATGCCATAAGTGATGATAGTGTTACCCTGGCTGCAGAAGATGCAGTAGAGTATAAGACCGTAGCCCAACTGGATAAGCTGATTGCCCAAACAAAGAAGAGCATGGAAGCGGCGGCCAAAGACCTTGATTTTATGGAGGCAGCACGCCTACGGGATAAGTTTCTGGCCTTGCAGAAGGAACGTGAAGCAATGAAATAATTATTTGTTATACATATACCTTTTTCGCAAGGCAGGTGTTATGATTTATTAACTTTTGGTATTGATTATCCCGACAAAAGAATTATTAATCTGCTAAATATTTGTTACATTTACGATACCTTTTTTGCTCCCTGCCCCAAACGATACAGGGAGTAAAAGCAGTCTATATAAGTACCACTACTTCGTATATGTTATGAGAAATATACTTACACTAAAGCTAGTTTTCCTTCTCCTTTTTGCAGGCGTATTGACCGTGTCAGGGCAGCCATTGCCCTGCCCCCCCGGCAATACAACTACCTCTACGTCTTCGGGTGACACTACGATTTGTAACGGAGGTTGCGCCACGATATATGCAACAGGCTCCACTACATTGAGGTCTACCTCAGATTATACAATATCCACTATACCGTATTTGCCTACTGCGTACGATACAGGGGTGCAAATACTTGCCAACCAGGATGATATTTACAGTCCTGTGATCGATCTTCCTTTCCCGTTCTGTTATTTCGGTACCAAATATACTCAATGCGTTATAGGCTCTAATGGCCAGATATGTTTTGACATTGCTAATGCGGGTGGCTATTGCCCCTGGAGTATACCCGGTCCTGCTCCGGTTAATAATACTGCAATGAAGAACTGTATTATGGGTTGCTATTACGATATGCTTCCCGCTACAGGTATTCGCTGGGCCGTATATGGTACTGCGCCATGCCGTACTTTCGTCGTTTCCTGGTATGATATACCGGAGTTTAGTTGCACGAACCTGATAGGTACACACCAGATAGTGCTTTATGAAAGTACCTATGCGATAGATGTATTTATTGAAACTAAGCCAATATGCGCCGGTTGGAATGGGGGAAAGGCCATTCAGGGTATTGAAGATCAGACCGCTACTGTGGCATTATGTGTAGCCGGCAGGAATGCTACCCAATGGACACCTGATGTTGGGGGCGACGGGAAGCGGTTCACACCTAATGGTTCACCAACCTGGACATTTACCTGGACGGACCCGAACAATAATGTTATAGGCACTTACACTGCTACCGGCGATACAGCCAGTACCAATGTTGTAGTTTGTCCTACTGTACAATCGGTATATCATGTCACAGCGGTTGCAAGTTCCAATTGCGACTCCCTTACTTACCTTGATAGTGTGATCGTACGCCTCGGTACGGGGCCGGTAATAGATTCTACGGCTTTCACCAATCCTACAGGTTGTGGTTACCACGATGGTACCATTTCCTTACATGGTGTTATACCGGGTGACTCATTCATCGTTAACTATAATTTTAATAATGTAGCGCAACCGGGTGTTATATTGGTAGGGAATGCCTTTGGCGTTATTACGTTAACAGGTCTTGGGGCCGGTACATACAGTAACCTGATCGTAAGTACGATTACGGGCTGCTTGTCCGACCCGGTTGGTCCATTCACGTTGGTGGATCCTGTGCTTACGATCGGCGGTTTCACAAAAGTGGATCCGTCCATTTGCGGGGCGCAGGATGCATCTGTTACCCTTCAAGGGCTTATCCCTGATAGTACTTATGCTATTCATTACACGTTTAACAATGTAGCCCAACCTACTGTACAAATGGTTGCTGATGCCTCCGGAAACATAACGATATCCGGTTTGGGTGGAGGAGCCTATGCCTTCTATGTTACCTACAGAGGCTGCACATCTAATACCGAAAATGTCAATATTGTTGATCCTCCTTTCCAGGCTAATTATACTTATGTAGCACATCTCGGGTGTGAAGCAGATACTGTGATCTTCCAGAATACATCAATTGGAGGATTTTACTTCGGCTGGAATTTTGGAGACAATTCACCTCAAGACACAACATCGAGCCCGGTACATATTTACAATGTGCATCAGCAGTATGATGTGACATTGTACAGTACGAACAATCTTTGCAATGACAGCCTTACCAAGCAAATAGACCTTAGTCATCCCCTTGCAGCAATTTATGATGTTAGTACGGACAGTATTTGCCAACATTCCGCCATCGATTTCACGAATAACTCTGTAGCTACGCCACCAGTATCTTATTTGTGGGATTTTGGAGATGGGACCATAGATAGCAGCATGAGCCCCCCATCGCATACTTATGATAATGTAGGGGTGTACAATACCATGCTGGCAGTTACAGATTTCCTTTCTTGCCATGACACAGCTTATCATATTATCGTGGTAGATACGATCCCCTATGCATTTATACATGTGACAGACACTACTATTTGCCAGGGTAAGGATGTCTCCTTTGATGCTGATTTCCCGGACCGCGGCAGTACTGGCATATCATGGGACTTTACCGATGGTCAATACAGCTATAACCAATGGCCTGTTACGCATGCATTCGACGCTCCGGGTATATATAATGTTAAGTTGAGTGTCAGCTATAGCTATTGCCCGGATACTTACGCTGTCAAAAAGATCGTGGTACACCCATATCCTATTGTCAACCTGGGCCCTGATACTGCTATGTGCCCTAATTCAGGTAGTATATTGCTTGTTGATCATATTAATTCCGGTAATCCAAATGCAAGCTGGTTGTGGAATACCGGTGCAAAGACCAATTATATCCATGTAACAGAACCGGGGGAATACTCCGCCACTGTGACGATAGACGGTTGCAGCAATTCTGATACTGTTTCTGTTAAGAAGGATTGTTATATTGATATCCCTAACTCCTTTACACCAAACGGTGATGGGACCAATGACTATTTCTTCCCGCGCAATTTATTGTCGATGGGCGTCACAGATTTCAAAATGATCATTTACAACCGTTGGGGCCAGGAGATATTCAAAACTACCAATACAGATGGCCGTGGATGGGACGGTAAATTCAACGATACACCCCAGCCATTCGGAGTGTACGTTTATGTAATAGACGTAAGCTTTAAAGATGGCCGTTCTGAGCACTACCAGGGCAATCTTACCTTGCTCAGGTAGTTGTAAACCAGTAAGATATAGAGCGCCGCGCCCCTTAGCGCGGCGTTTTGGTATGTAACCTATTTTGTTAAGGGCTTGTTGCTGGTTTGATAAGCATACGTTAACAAGAGTGAGTATATACGAAAAATAGGTATTGATGAGTACTTTTGTTTATCATCAAGAAAACTATCATTAGTTAATAACATATGTCTAAAAGGATACTAGTTACGGGAGGGGCCGGGTATATCGGTTCTGTATTGACCAGGCAATTGCTTGAAAAAGGATATACTGTCCGGGTGCTCGACAACCTGATGTACGGCGGAGAGCCCATCATCGACCTGCTTAATTACCCCAATTTCGAATTTGTGAAGGGCGACATCCGTGCAGAGGCCGATGTGCGTAATGCCATGAAAGACGTGGACGCTGTGGCCCACCTGGCTGCCATTGTTGGCGATCCGGCATGTGCCAAACAGCCTGAGCTTGCCTCCTCTACCAACCTGGAAGGCAGCAAATTGCTGTACACTATAGCCAACGAGATGGGTGCAGAGCGTTTCGTATTTGCCTCTACCTGCAGCAACTACGGCAAAATGGATGATCCTGATGCTTATGTGAACGAGGAATCGAAACTGGCGCCGGTATCGCTGTATGCAGAAACAAAGGTGGCTGTTGAACAATTCCTGTTGTCACAACCTAAGGAAAACAAATGTAAACCTACCTGCCTGCGTTTCTCCACAGTATATGGTTTATCGCAGCGCCCCCGCTTCGACCTTACGGTGAATGAATTTACCAAAGAGCTGGCTTTGGGCCGGGAGTTGCTTGTATTCGGCGAGCAGTTCTGGAGACCATATTGTCATGTTTACGACCTTGCCCGTTCGGTGGTAAGCGTTATAGAAGCTCCGGAAGATGTGGTGGCATTCGACGTATTCAATGTGGGTGATACCGGTGAGAACTACCAGAAGAAGATGATCATTGATGAAGTGATCAAGGTACTGCCGGACTCGAAAGTAAAATATGTGACGAAGAATGAAGACCCTCGTGATTACAGGGTGTCATTTGATAAAATAAATAAGAAACTGGGCTTTAAGCTTATGTTCAAAGTGCCCGATGGCATCAGGCAGATAGCTAAAGTACTGGATGATGGTTTTATTCTGAACCCCGACGACAGCAAATACAAAAATGTATAACGAGGTTATAACACATATCCGTTCCGTATTCCAGGCCGGCGACGAATTCGTCCCGCTGCATGCGCCCTATTTTGGGGGCAATGAGAAGAAATATGTGCTGGATACTATCGAATCTACTTTTGTATCCTCAGTAGGCGCTTATGTGAATCGCTTTGAGGAGATGATGGCGGAGATAACCGGGGCTAAATATGCTGTAGCAACAACAAGCGGCACCACTGCGCTGCACCTGGCATTGGTAGTGGCAGGGGTAAAACCGGGAGATGAGGTGATAACCCAACCGTTGACCTTTGTAGCTACTGCAAATGCAATAGCCCATGCGGGAGCCAGCCCCATCTTCGTGGATGTGGACAAGGATACCATGGGCCTATCACCGGCAGCGCTGAAACTATTCCTTGAAGAAAATGCGACCTTAAAAGATGGCATTGCTATCAATAAACATAGCGGGAAGCGCATAGCCGCCTGTGTGCCCATGCATACATTCGGTTTCCCGATGCGTATTGATGAGGTGCAGGATATATGCAGGCAATACAATATTGTGCTGGTGGAAGATGCTGCAGAATCGCTGGGGAGTTACTATAAGGGGAGGCATACCGGTACTTTCGGGTCGGTAGGGATATTTAGTTTCAACGGCAATAAAACAGTTACCTGTGGCGGCGGTGGTGCTATAGTAACGGACGATGAAAATATAGCCCGCCATGCCAAACATCTTTCCACTACAGCCAAGATACCACACCAATGGGAGTTTGTGCATGATGAAGTGGGTTATAATTATCGTATGCCGAACCTCAACGCGGCACTGGCATGCGCACAATTAGAACAACTGCCGGCAATACTCGATAACAAGAGAGCGCTGGCTGATACATATAGAGCGTTTTTTAGAGAGAGCGATATAGAATTTGTGGAAGGGATAACCGGTAGTTCACCCAACCACTGGCTTAACACAATTAAGCTGGATAGCGCAACAGCCAGGGATGCTTTTTTACAGGAGACCAATGCACAGAAAGTAATGACCAGGCCCATCTGGCGCCTGATGAATAAACTGCCTATGTATATGGGCAGCCTGTGCGGAAACCTGGACAATGCAGAATGGCTGGAGGCAAGGGTTGTGAACATTCCGAGCAGTTATAATCCCAACTTGCACAATATTGCTTCATTCCCTAAAACTTCTGAATTTGAATCTCAATTACCTTGATTACGAAACAGTCATGACAGTACCTGTACAGACAAGAGAGATCGAGAGGCATACGATCAATAAGTATTTGTCGGTGCGCGATGCGCTGCTGAAACTCAATGACCTGCGGGCCGATGCCATCTTATTCGTTGTAGATGACAATATGAAATTGTTAGGCGTGCTTACCGATGGTGATCTGCGCCGCGGTTTCATTAAAGGACTCACGTTTGACAGTCCCATAATGGACTACATACAACCAGACCCTCTTCTGGTATACCAGGACGAGGTTCATCTTGCTGACCTTAATGACCTGAGGAAACGAAATTTTCTCATTATCCCTATCGTGGACAGGGATAAGATGATCGTGAAGATACTTAACCTGCGTATCAATTACTCTGTAATACCCGCAGATGTTATCATAATGGCAGGGGGCCGCGGTCAGCGCCTGATGCCGCTAACCATTGATACGCCGAAGCCTATGTTGCAAGTAGGTGAGAAGCCTATACTGGAGCATACGATAGATCACCTCTCGAAGTATGGTATGAAGAACATTTACATCAGTGTCAATTACCTTGCCGATAAGATCATCAACTACTTTGGCAATGGTAGTGACAGGGGGCTGAACATAAGCTATATACACGAGGATAAGCCGCTTGGTACAATGGGTTCTGTAAAACTGGCACGGAACCTGGAACATGAGTATGTATTGGTGATGAATTCGGATGTATTGACCAATATTGATATTGCAGGCTTCTTCCAGGCCTTTATCAAATCGGGCGCAGATATGGCGGTAGCCGCAAGTACTTATCATGTACAGGTGCCTTATGGTGTGCTTGAAGTGGACAACAATAACATAGTTAATTCGCTGAGGGAAAAGCCAAGTTATACCTACTATTCCAATGCCGGGATATACCTTGCCAAGAAGGAACTGGTGAATATTATTCCTGAAGATGAATTCTATAACGTTACGGACCTGATGGCGCACCTGATCAATGAAGGGAAGCGCGTAATATCCTTTCCTATATTAGGCTATTGGCTGGATATAGGCAAGCACGAGGACTACCGTAAAGCACAGGAAGATATCAAGTATATATCGTTGTAAGGTTACCTTTTGCTTAGGTTATGCATTCCTTTTGCTCGCATTAGAAATAAATAAAGCATTTTATTACTTTTGGGAAAAATCAGAGGATGCGATATAATAAAAGACGAAGTGCCCAACTGCGTCTCCACCTGTTGATATCACTGTGTATCATCAGCCTTTTCACCGCCTGCAGTTCCAATAAGAAGATCACCTATTTTAGAAATATTCCCGATTCTTTATACCATGCTATGTACATAGAGCATGCGCCGTACACCGACCCAAGGATACAGCCGAATGACATACTGCAGATCAACATACAAACGATAGATACCAAAAGCTCTTCGGAATTACAGGGTGCGCCATCACCGGCACTTCCTGCTGTATCTGCAGCCAATACTGCAGCAGGGGCTGCCGCACCCATTATCACCGGTTTCCTGGTAGATAAAGACGGAAATGTAGCCCTGCCGCTGGTGGGAAAAGTGAAGATAGGGGGGCTCACCACGGCAGAAGCCCGCGATATGATCACAAAAAAGGTATCGGTCTATTACAAAGAACCGGTTGTGAATGTACGCTTTGCCAACTTCAGCGTTACGGTGCTGGGTGAAGTAGCGCGGCCGGGAACCTATACTATTACCAATGAAAAAGTGAGCCTGCTGGATGCAATAGGTATTGCCGGCGACCTTACCATATATGGTAAGCGTAACAACGTGATGCTGATACGCGAAGAGGATAACAAAAAGACATTCGTAAGGTTCGACCTCAATTCGGGAGACATTTTCAGGTCGCCTTATTTTTACCTGAAACAGGGGGATGTAGTATATGTGGAGCCAAACAAGGCAAGGACAAAATTGGGTACTACCGATCCTACCCGCGACCGTATGCTGACCATAGGAATTACGGCATTGTCCCTTTTAGTAGCTATATTCTCAGCAACAAGAAACTAACATACAGAGCACATTTGAATTGAGTAATACCATGGAACAAACACAACGTATCGCCGTTATAGGCCTCGGGTATGTAGGCCTGCCACTTGCAGTGGAATTTGCAAAGCATCATGCTGTAATAGGATTCGATATAAACGAACAGCGTATCAAAGACTTGCAGGGTTGCAACGATCATACACTGGAGGTAGAGAGCGAACAACTGAAAGAAGTGATCGTTAAGCAGCCCGGTGGCGATAAAGGACTTTATTGCTCCAATAAGCTGGATGATTTGAAGGACTGCAACTTCTATATAGTAACGGTGCCAACACCTGTGGACAAGTATAATCGCCCTGACCTGACTCCGCTATATAAAGCAAGCGAGACCGTAGGTAAGGTACTTAAGAAGGGGGATATAGTGGTGTACGAATCGACGGTTTATCCCGGCGTGACTGAGGATGAGTGTGTGCCCGTGCTGGAACGAGTATCGGGCATGAAGTACAATGCTGACTTTTATTGCGGATACTCGCCTGAACGCATCAACCCCGGTGACAAGAACCATACGGTAACCAAAATAAAAAAGGTAACATCGGGCTCTACACCTGAAGTTGCTGAAAAGGTAGATGCGGTATATCGTTCCATCATTACTGCGGGCACGCATAAAGCATCTTCCATTAAAGTAGCTGAAGCGGCAAAGGTGATAGAAAACGCACAGCGGGATATCAATATCGCTTTTGTGAACGAACTGGCTAAAATATTTAACCGCCTGGAGATAGATACGCATGAGGTACTGGCCGCATCGGGCACAAAATGGAACTTCCTGCCCTTTAAGCCAGGCCTGGTGGGCGGCCATTGTATCGGTGTAGATCCCTATTACCTCGCCCAGAAGGCACAGGAAGCAGGCTACCATCCGGAGATCATACTCGCAGGGCGCAGGCTCAATGATGGCATGGGTGAGTATGTAGCCAACGAGGTGGTGCGTATGATGATAAAGAACAATGTGCCTGTGAAAGGTGCGAACATATTGCTGCTGGGCATAACCTTCAAAGAGAATTGCCCGGACGTGCGCAATACCAAGGTAGTGGATATAGTGCGTGGCCTGAATACCTATGATGTCAATGTAACGGTGTACGATCCCTGGGCAAACCCCGAGGAGGTGGCGCATGAATATGGCATAGATACAATAACCAAACTGCCGGAAGGCCAAAAATACGAAGCGATCGTGCTGGCCGTAGCGCATAATGAATTTACCGGCGAGGACTGGCGAAAATGGGCTAAGAAAGATGGTATCATTTATGACGTGAAGGGCTGCCTCGAGAAGGGAGTTGCAGATGCAAGGCTTTAATTGTTCCGGGCGCATTTATGATATAGGTCAGGTTTTTTTAGACAAAACTTAAGTACCTTTATAAGAAGGAGATATTACCTGTGTCCTAAAAAAATATAATATGCGTTATTCTGCATCCTGCTTGTTCATTGCCATACTATTGATCTCACTTTTTGGCTGCACCAAGAATAAAGGAGATGACGGCCCAGGCAAAGGTGGCAATGCCAACCTGACCATATATCCCCAGCACCACCAGGTAGCTAAGAACTTGCGTAATATGGTCGTGTATATCAAATACAATGCTTCGTCACCACCATCCAACGGTGTGTATGATGACTCTGTAACCTGTACCCGAAATGACAGTCTATCGGTGGCGATGTTTAACGGGTTGAAGAACGGTAATTATTATATCTACGGTCATGGGTCTGATACCTCTATTTTTCAGAATGTAAAAGGCGGCATCCCGTATACCATATCGCAACAGGCTGACCAGGACGTTTACCTGCCTGTGACCGAGGAATAGCCGGGCAAAGGCGATAAGGCTGCTCAGCTTTTAGTATTTTTACTGCTTAAAATTTGATCCATGTCGTGTAAACGTTTGCTGATAGTAGCAATAGTGGTCTTGGGCATATATATACCATCAGGGGCCCAGGTCATCAATACAATAGCCGGTAATGGCAATATAGGTTACAGCGGAGATGGTGGCCCTGCAGCAATGGCCCAGCTCAATGCGTTGGGTGTTACGATCGGCCCGAATGGCAATATCTACATACCGGACGCAGCCAATAACCGTGTGCGCATGATAGATGCTGATACCGTTATCAATACCATTGCAGGCACGGGTACGGCAGGGTATAATGTAGATAGTGGTGACGCGCTTACCACCCTTTTGTATTATCCCAGCAGCGTGGCCATCGACACAGCCGGTAATATCTATATTGCTGATCAGCGCAACCAGCGTATCCGTAAAGTGGATACGGGTGGGGTTATGACCACAATAGCCGGTAATGGCCTCACGGGGTATAGCGGCGACGACAGCGCGGCAGTAAATGCAAAACTGAATAACCCGGTAAGTGTAGCAACAGATACTTTTGGGAACGTCTATGTGGCCGATTATGGTAATAATTGCATCCGGAAAATAAATGCTGCAGGTATTATTACCACCATAGCCGGGACCGGCGTGGCAGGGCATACTGGTGACGGGGCGGCTGCTACTGCTGCGACCCTCGATTCACCTACTTGTGTAAGGGTAGACCCGGCAGGTAATATTTACATAGCCGACCGTTACAATAATTGTATCCGGATGGTGGATACAGATGGTGTCATCAATAATTTTGCCGGCGATGGCAGTAATGGTTTTGGCGGCGACGGCGGACCTGCTACTGCTGCACAACTGGCGCATCCATATGGGATAGCCCTCGATAAAAATGGTAACCTGTATATAGCCGATGAGGAGAATCAACGTATCCGCAGGGTAAATACTTCAGGCATAATAAAAACGATCGCAGGCTCAGGAACACTTTCGTTCTGCGGTGATGGTGGGGATCCTTTACAAGCCTGCCTGAACCATCCTAAAGGAGTGGCAGTGGACGATGCCGGGAATGTATATATAGCCGATGCGTTCAATAACCGCATACGGGAAATTACCGGCATATTGGGAGTAAAGAACAGGTATGCCCAAGCCGCAGCGATTAAGTTATTTCCGGACCCGACCAGCGGGGCTTTTACCATCACGGGTAATATTGAAACAAGCAATGGCAGTGCGAACATGGAAGTAATGGATATTATCGGGCACCTTGTTGCATCTCAAACGGTGCATATAGAAAATAATAACCTAAACGCTGAAGTGCACATACCCACTAACAGGCCACATGGTATCTATTTATTCAGGATAAGTACAGATAAACAAACGACTACCTTACGATTTGTACTTGATTAGCTTTTCGGAGCATCTTCGCTTTCGGGTACATTAATAAGCCTGATGTGGTACCTTGCCGCATAATCTCTCGGCTGTATCGGCTTGTTGTGGCGCAGGGACCAGACCTTGGTAAATGCGGCGCCGAAGTACAGGATAAGTGAAGAATAGAACACGAACAATAGTAGGAAAACCATTGCCCCGGAAGTGCCATAGAGACTGCCCAGGCTGCTTTGTGATAAAAGGGAACGTACAAGCAATTTACCAATGGTAAATAATACGCCTGTTAACAGTGCGCCGACCAATGCAACGAGGCGGTCGGGTCTTCCATCGGGTAAATAAATGAACAATACAAAGAACCAAAGGGTGACCACCGCTACAGAGATCAACTGGCTGAAGACCGCATTGATGTAGTGTGTGGTAACAGGAGCTATCTTAATAAAATATTCCCCCACGACTGATTGTACGCCATCTATCAATAAAACACCGAGAAACAACAAGCCGGTGAACAGAATGATGACAATGGCATTAAGCCGGGAACTGAATTTCTGTTTAATGGTTCTGTTGGCAACTACCCTTATGTCCCATATCTGGTTGAGGGAGCTCCTGATGATACGGAACAATGTTGTGGCGACGAACAGCAGGAACAGGAAGCTGACCGCAGTTATAAGCCAATTGTGCTGAAGGGCCCGGAAACTTCTTATCGTGGTTATTACCTGGTCGGCACTTTCTTTGCCAATAAGGCTGGAGAGCTTTTCCAGTATTTGCCTGCCCAGGTTGTGCCTGTTGAGGAATATCCCGAATATGCGAAGGATAATAATGATAATGGGCGGCAAGGCAAAGGTGGTGAAGAATGAAGTGGCGCCGGCCATGCGCAAGGGATCGTTATCCAGCAGTATGCTCAACGATTTTTTTAGCAGGTCGTAAACTGTGGCGAAAAATCTTTTCATTGTAGCCGGCTTCTTTCGAATTGTATTACAAGTTAAAGTGAATTTTGGAGGAACTACAGACTGTATAATAGTAATATTTAAATATCATGCCAGTCAACAATTTAGCCGGTATGATAAAATCCGAAAGTTCTTTGTTATTTTATACAGGAATTAGCATGCAGTCGTACTACATAATAACAGTAATTATCTCTATTTGTGCAATTTTTTCTTACCTGAATTTCAGGATCATAAAATTGCCCCCGACGATAGGTATCATGGTCTTATCGCTTATTACCTCCTTGGCGGTAGTTGCCATGGGCAAGATAATACCTTCTATATCGGTACCGCTTACCAATATGATAGAGACCATTGATTTTCATGAGCTTTTGATGAAGATCATGCTAAGTTTCCTGTTATTTGCGGGGGCTATACACATAGATGCTGCGAAGCTGAAGGCCGAGCGGTTACCGGTAATCATGCTGGCCACTATTGGTACCTTGCTGTCCACCTTCCTGGTTGGAGGTTTGATCTATGGATTGTTCAGTGTGTTCGGTGCACATATTGATTTCATATACTGCCTGTTGTTCGGTGCTTTGATATCGCCAACGGACCCTATAGCTGTGCTGGGCATTTTGAAACGCACCAATATACCCGCTTCCCTGCAATTGAAAATTGCCGGTGAGTCATTATTCAACGATGGGGTGGCTGTTGTAATATTTCTTACGATAATGGAAGCATCCATAAAGGGTGCGGATAACCTGACCTTTTCAGGTGTTAGCCTGTTGTTCCTCAGGGAGGCAGTGGGTGGGCTGATATATGGGGCTGTTTTAGGCTATGCCGGTTTTTTTCTGCTACGCTCGATAGATAATTACAAAACGGAAGTGCTGATAACTATAGCTATGGTAATGGGCGGATACATGCTGGCCGATGAGTTGCATATTTCAGGCCCCATAGCCATGGTGGTTGCAGGTATTATCACCGGTAATAAGGGCAAGGAACTGGCCATGTCGGATACTACGAGGGATTATATTGGTAAGTTTTGGGAGTTGATAGACGAGATACTGAATGCTATTCTTTTCCTGTTGGTTGGATTTGAGATGCTCGTCATTAAAGTAAACACCGGGCTGGTGATCATCGGGGCTATCACCATTTTTGTGGTATTACTGGCACGATGGATATCTGTTGCATTGCCTATTACCCTGTTAAGACCATTTGCAAAATTTGAGAAGCATGCTATCGGGATACTTACCTGGGGAGGGCTGCGTGGCGGTATATCTGTAGCACTGGCCTTGTCTCTGCCGCAAGAGATGTACCGCGACCAGTTCGTGTCGATCACCTATACTGTGGTCATATTCTCTATTATTGTACAAGGGCTGAGTATAGAACGGCTCGCAAAACGACTGACGAAAACCAGTTGATATGAAGCGAATACTGGTGATATTAAGGGCCGGGTTAAAGCGTCTTTTTAATCTTCAATACGATAAAGACGAGGATAGCACTATTATCGAATCCATATCGAGGAATGTGAACTTTAAAGGTGCCAATATATGGGCACTGATATTTGCTATATTCATTGCGTCCATTGGCCTTAATGTCAACTCTACCGCTGTTGTCATAGGTGCAATGTTGATATCGCCACTGATGGGCCCAATCATGGGTATTGGCCTTGGTATAGGCATCAATAATTTTGACCTTGTAAAGCGTGGGTTTACCAATTTTTTAACTGCTGTAATCGTCAGTATAATTACTTCTACACTTTACTTTTCGCTGACACCCTTGCGGGATGCCGGTTCAGAATTATTGGCAAGGACCACGCCCTCTATCTGGGACGTATTCATCGCTTTTTTTGGCGGACTTGCCGGCATAGTGGCAGCCACGCGTAAGGAGAAGACCAATGTGATACCCGGTGTAGCTATCGCTACCGCCTTGATGCCGCCGTTGTGTACTGCGGGTTTTGGTATTGCCAATGGGAAGTTCTTTTATTTTATCGGGGCGCTGTACCTTTTCTTTATCAATAGCGTGTTCATTTGTCTTGCTACTTATCTTATTGTTCGTTCGCTAAAGTTGAACAAGACACAGTTTGAGGATGAAGCCCGGGGCAGGAGGGTGAAAAGGTACATACTGATAATAGTAGTGGTAACCGTATCGCCCAGTATTTACCTGGCCTACAAGATAGTAGATAAGAGCATCTTCGAGAGCAATGCGAACACATTTATTGCCAAAGAGTTCAACTTTAAGAACACACAGGTGGTGAATACATCCTTTAATTACAATGACGGAAAAAAGGAAATAAGCATTTTGCTTATCGGGGAAGAACTTGGTAATGCGGAAATAGATAGTTTGAAGAAAAAGATGACAGCCTATAACATAGGCGGAGCAAAGCTGAATATAAAGCAAGGCCTGAATGCCAAACAGCAAATAGATTTTGCCCAGGTAAAGGCAAGCATACTGGAAGATGTATTTAACAAGGAGAGAAAAGACAAAGAAATACAGAAAGCAAAAGCTGATTCTGCAGGGCCTTATCCCGGCCTGAGAGAAGAGTTACGCTCTCTATATCCTAGCTTGCAACAGTACTCAGTCACAAAGTCTGTCTTCAACTATACAGATACTATGCGTAAAGATACCGTGGTGCTATTTGTTGGAGTGTTCTCAAAGCCGTTTCCCAAAAAGGACCGGGAGCCATTGCAGAATTGGCTTAAGTACCGGGTACATGCCGATTCCGTAAAGCTGGTAATAGAATAATAACATCGATCGACCCTTGCTTTTTGGGAGGACGGGATATTAATCGTAATTTCACGTACTTAGTATTCCGCATCACCTGTATCATCCCTCCTTATCGCCCCATAAGGCCGACGTTTGCTTCTTTTTATAATTGAAGCGTTGCATACAGGATCTTTTTTTCGGACAGGTATTGCGGATGGCATTGTTTTTTACTGCATTATAGCACAAGTGTTTATGGCCGGGAAGAGACTTTTTATCGTGTCTAATCGTTTACCGCTCAATGTTGAGGTAACAGATGAGCAAACGGAGATCAAACCGTCTTCCGGCGGCCTGGTGTCTGCCATTAGTAGTTTCTTGGAAGATGAAAGAGCTAAAAAATCAACCAAGTATAAGGATACCTATTGGGTAGGTGTACCGGGGTGCACACCGGCCGTATGGTCTTCTGCGGGTCGTGAAGTGCAGAGTGAGGACTATAAATTTCTCCCGGTTTTTATTAATAAGAAAATATACGATGCTTACTATAATGGCCTTTCGAATTCGATGTTATGGCCTTTGTTCCACTATTTTCCATCCTATGCCGAGTTCAACAGTGATGCGTATGGGGCATACAAGAAGGCTAATGAAGAATTTTTAAGTGTACTGCTGAAGCAGTTGCAACCGGATGATGTGGTTTGGATACATGATTATCATTTGCTGCCGCTTGCAGCCATGATCAGGAAAGAGATACCGGGTATAACGATTGGCTTCTTTCTACACATACCATTTCCTTCTCACGAGATATATAAGATCATGCCCAAAGAATGGCAGGAATACCTGTTAGATGGTATGCTGGGTGCTGATCTCATCGGCTTTCACACCATAGATTATGCCTCTCATTTCCTGAAAACAGTACAGATGGTATTTGGCATACAGAATGAGAAGAATATTGTAGAGTATAAAGACAGGCTGATCAAAACTGAAGTGTTTCCTATCAGTATCGATTATGATAAATTCAACAACGCATGGGACGATAAAGATGTAAAAGCCCAGCGGCAGGCGCTTAAAAAGCAATTTGATGGCAGGAAGATCATATTTTCGGTTGACAGGCTGGACTATACCAAAGGTGTATACAACCGGCTAAAAGCATATGAATATTTTTTGAGCAATTATCCGGAATACATTGGCAAGGTTGTGTTCATTATGAATGTAGTTCCATCAAGGGATAGCATATCAAAATATGCGGAACGGAAAAAGCTGATAGATGAGTATATAGGTAATTTGCTCAGCACGGTAGGTACCATTAACTGGCAGCCCATCATATATCAATATGCTAACCTTGAGCTGAGTGAGTTGGTTGCTATGTATACCTGTTGCGACCTGGCTTTGATAACCCCTATAAGAGATGGGATGAACCTGGTCGCGAAGGAGTTTGTAGCCAGCAGAAAGGATGAACGCGGAGTATTGGTGCTTAGTGAGATGGCCGGGGCAGCGAGAGAATTGAACCATGCGTTGATCATTAATCCTATTGACATAGAAGAAATAGCACTTAAGATAAAAGAGGGACTGGAAATGACCGAACCCGAGCAGGCGATGAGGATGAAGGCAATGCGGCAGGCTATAGCAAAGTACACGGTTAACATATGGGCTGCCGATTTTTTCAGGAAGCTGGAGGGGATTAAGAATAAACAAAAGGAATTCGAAGTGAAATTTTTAGACAACGACTCAAGAATGGAATTGCTGGGTAATTTCAGCAATGCAAAAAACAGGCTGTTTTTATTAGATTATGATGGTACACTAAGGCCCTTCGTGTCGCACCCGGCACTTGCAAAACCTGATGATCACCTGCTTGAAATTTTGAAAACGCTTTCTGAAGATAAACGGAACCATATCTATATCATCAGTGGTCGGGATAGCCATACCCTGGGTAACTGGGTGGGACACCTGCCGGTGAATATAGTGGCAGAGCACGGGGCAAAGTTCAAAAATGCAGGACAGGATTGGCAAAATGAAACCACTATAAATACAGATTGGCTGCCGGCGGTGGAGGAGATCATGATGAACCATGCGATGCAGTGTGAGAAGTCTTTCGTTGAGAAGAAAGAATTCTCGATCGCATGGCATTACCGGAATGTAGAAGCTGCAATAGGAGATATTGTAGCCGACGAACTGTTTAATGAACTGCAGCAATATGCCAGCAGCCTGAAAATTAAGGTAGTGAAGGGCAATAAGATAATAGAGGTACGGAATAAGGGTGTGAACAAGGGCATGGCTGTCAGCCGGATACTGAAAGAAGGTAAATATGATTTTATTATGGCCTGTGGTGATGATACTACGGATGAAGACATGTTCCGTCAGCTGGTTGATATAAAAAATGCCTATACTATAAAAATTGGCCCGGAAGCTTCTTATGCAAAATATAATTTATATACTCCCCAGATGATGACCTCCCTGTTAAACACTTTAAAAGAAATTATAGCCCATTCCGGTCATACACATAGAAAAAGCGCAGGAATCGGTAATAATTGATCTCCCTGTATAATACCCCCATGCTTCCTGCGTTTAGACTTCTTGGTCTATAAAACGTATTTTTGCAGCCTAAAAAGATCAATAAATGCCCGGAACAGAACTATTTGGAAGTGAAGAAAGAAAGGAGATACTGGACGTGGTGGATAATGGTGTCCTTTTCAGGTACGGCCATGACCAGCAACGCAATGGGATATGGAAAACCCGTGAATTTGAGGCTGAAGTTTGCAAAATAACCAGAGCGAAATATGCTCATGCCGTTTCGAGCGGCTCAGCGGCGGTAGCTATAGCCCTTGCCGCATCGGGTATCGGCACAGGCGACGAGGTCATTGTTCCACCTTTCACATTCATAGCAACCATAGAGGCTGTACTGTTTCTCGGAGCCATACCGGTATTTGCAGAGATAGATGAGACCTTGTGCCTGAGTGCCGAAGGTATAAAGAATGCCATAACGCCAAAGACCAAAGCCGTTTGCCTGGTGCATATGTGCGGCGGAATGGCAGATATGGATGCCATTATGCAGGTGATCAACGAACATGACCTGGTACTGGTAGAGGATGCCGGGCAAGCTTTCGCTGCCAGCTATAAGGGTACTGCTACGGGCCTGTTTGGTAAGGCTGGCAGTTACTCTTTCGACTTTTTTAAGATAGCTACTGCCGGCGAAGGTGGTGTATTTGTGACCAATGATGAAGCGACTTACAAGATAGCAGATGCTTACTCCGACCATGGCCACAACCATGAAGGGAACAATCGTGGTATGGAGCAGCACCCTGTTTTGGGTTTTAACTACCGGATCAGCGAATTGCATGCTGCTGTTGGCCTGGCACAAACACGTAAAGTGCCCGGCATACTAAAAGCAAACAGGGAGCATAAAAAATTATTGACCGAAATACTTTCTGAAACGGAAGGTATCTCATTTGCCCGTATCGCTGACCCGGATGGAGACTCAGCGACGTTCCTTAATATTTTATTACCTGATGCCGCAACGGCACAGCGCACTGTTGAACACCTGAACAAGGCGGGTATCGGCGGATTCAATTATTGGTACACCAATATGTACCATTTTATCAACCAATGGGACCATTTGAAAGAAATGCGTACTGCGGCAAAGATCCCTGTAGAATTATTGGGTAGCCCACAGGATTATACAACACTGGAATTACCGAAGTCGCAGGAGGTGATGGGCAGATTGATCTCATTTGGTATCCGTTGCACATGGACCGATGTTGATGTGAGAATGCTTGCCAGCGGCATATCAGGTTGTGTAAAACTGGCAATGGGTGTGCCTGCACTGTAAGTAAGAATTAGCATGTACAAGAATTTTAAGAATATAGAGAAGGTCGTGTTTGGGCGTGGCAGCTTCAGTATGATGGATAGCATACTGGAAGAACGGCGGGGCGATAATGCAGGTTTTGTCCTGTTCGTGGTAGATGATTTTTTTCGTGGCAAAGAACTGGAACAGCGGCTGCCCGTGAAGGAAGGTGATGTATTGCGCTTTATGAACGTAGAGCCACATGAGCCTACTACTGAACAGATTGATGAACTCCGTGATGAGATATTGGCTTCGCGGGGTATTCCCGCAGGTGTGGTAGGGATCGGTGGCGGCAGCGTTATGGATATAGCAAAGGCGGTATCGCTGATGTTCACCAACGAAGGCTCTTCTACTTTGTACCAGGGACTGAACCTTATTAAAAATCCGGGTATATACCATTTAGGCGTACCTACTATATCAGGCACAGGGGCGGAAGTATCGATGACCGCAGTATTGACTGGACCGGTAAAGAAGTTGGGACTTAAATGTGACTGGACCGTCTTTAACCAGGTGATACTGGACCCGGAATTGATCGCCACCGTGCCGACCGACAAGTGGTTCTATACCGGTATGGATACTTACATACATTGCATAGAATCGGAGAACGGTATTTTGAATAACGCTTATAGTCATGCGTATGCCGAACAATCATTGAAGTTGTGCCGGGAGATATATCTTGGAGAGAATGCAGGCCAAACCTCCGAAAATAATGACAAACTGATGGTAGCCTCTATGATGGGTGGATTAAGCCTTACCTATTCGGAAGTAGGTGTTTGTCATGCACTTTCTTATGGCCTGTCGAAGATATTTGGGGAGAAGCATTGCTATGCCAATTGCCTGGCGTTTCAGCATCTTGAAGATTATTATCCCGAGGGTGTAAGGGAGTTCAAACAAATGCTCGATAAACACAAGGTGAGCCTCCCGCAGGGCCTTAGTAAAGGTTGGAGTGATGATGAGATAACGGCTATGGCTGAGGTAGCCTACAACCTGCACCATATGTGGAACCATGCCATTGGCACTGACTGGAAAGACAAGATAACCATCGATACTATTAAACAGCTTTACGAAAGAATGTAATTATGAGCGCAAAAAGGATCAAGGTCGGCAATATAGAATGTGGTGCGGATGAGTTGTTTCTCATCTCCGGCCCCTGCGTCATCGAAGACGAAAGCACGATGATGAAAACTGCGGAAACGCTGAAGGAAGTAAGTGCGAGATTGAATATCCCTGTCATTTATAAATCTTCCTTCACAAAGGATAACCGCAGCAGCCTGAAATATTATGATGGCCCCGGCCTCGAAAAAGGTATAAAGATATTGGCCAAAATAAAGGAGCAATTTGGGTTCCCCGTATTGACCGATATACATTATCCTGACCAGGCGGCTCCTGCTGCTGAGGTTTGCGATGTGTTACAGATACCTGCTTACTTATGTATGCAGTCTGGTCTGTTGGTTGCTGCTGCTAAAACGGGAGCGGTCATTAATATCAAACACGGCCAGTTTCTTGCTCCTGAGAATATGAAGCACCCCGTAAGCAAATGTGTGGATGCCGGTAATGACAAGATCATACTTACCGAGCGCGGTTATACCATGGGGTATAATGACCTTGTAGTGGACCCTCGCAGTTTTTATCATATGGGCCTGTTGGGCTACCCGGTGGTATTTGATATTACGCATTCCATACGTAAGTATGGTATACCCAGTGCTGATGCGAAAGGCGGGGCGCGGGAGTTTCTGCCGGTATTGAGCAGGGCGGGAGTAGCCTCCGGCGTGGATGGCGTATTCATTGAAACCCACCCCGAACCTGAAAAGGCGCTTTGTGATGCAGCCAGCCAGCTATGTGTGTATGACCTTGAGGAGTTTTTGAAGCCTTTGCTGGAACTGCATGCACTCGAAGTTAAGTACAGGAAATAAGATGATTATAAGCGGTCCCCTTGTAATATTTTAAACCTGAAGTATTTTTGAGAAAGTATATAAAAATAAATAAGCAATAAACGATACATGGAATTATATCTTGATTCTGCCAACCTGAAGGAAATTGAAGAAGGCTTTAAGCTGGGTTTCCTCAATGGTCTGACCACTACGCCCACCTTCATGCAGCGCGAGGGCATTACCGATATTGACGGTACTATTGTAAAGCTGTCGCAAATGGTACCTGTGCTGCAGATAGAAGCGCTGGGTAACTCTGCAGAAGACATACTAAAGGAAGCCCGCAGGCAACTGGATCTTGGCCTCGACCCCAAACGCACTGTATTCAAGATACCTGTATCGCTTGAAGGGGTAAGGGCTTGCCACATGCTACGCAGGGAAGGGTTGTTAGTGAACGTACACCTTGTATATACGCTACAGCAGGCGTATATGGCCATGCATGCCGGTGCCACTTATGTATGTCCGCTGGTTGGCCGCCTCCAGGACCAGGGCCACGATGCCCTTGCATTGGTAGAGCAATGTGTGAATGCAGTTTATCAATACGGTTACGATACTAAAATAATGTTCAGTTCGGTGCGTAATGTGGAGCATGTGCGTAATGCCATAAACATTGGTGTGCATACGATCACCGTGCCGCTCAAAATATTAAAGTCCCTGACCGAAAATAATTTTACGACACTGGGTACTGAGCAGTTTATCAGCGATACCCGCCTGATGACCGTTCGGGTAAAAGAAGCGCTGAACGGGACAAACCCTGTTGTGTCTGCCGATGCCAACCTGAAGGATGCTATTGTGAAAATGACAGGATTTGGCTTTGGTGCTATTACTGTTGTGAATGCCGATGGCAGCCTGAAAGGCGTATTTACGGATGGCGACCTGAGGCGTCTGTTGCAGCACGAAGGGGAGCATATACTGGATAAAAAACTGGCTGATATGGAGTATAAAGCTCCGGTAAGTATAGATGCCAATGCACTTTTAAATGATGCTGCTGTACTTTTCAAAAAGACCAATGTGGACACGATCCTGGTAACGGAAGCGGGTAAGCCATACGGTATGCTTGATATACAGGACCTTAAGAATGATTAAGCCTTAACGAAGATGGACCAACTCGACGGAATAAAAAAGAAATTCAGTGGTAGTTTTTTGGCAGAGCCGGGCGTTTTGCAGGAAAAGCTATCTCGTATCAAGGCTTTTGTTTTCGACTGGGATGGGGTCTTCAATGATGGTAAAAAGGATGAGCATGGCTCCAGCCCCTTCAGTGAGGTAGACTCCATGGGCGTCAATATGATGCGTTTCAATCACTATCTGCATACCGGAAGTTTACCCGTTGCCATTATCATATCAGGAGAAAAGAACAAAGCATCTTTCACGTTTGGTACACGGGAGCATTTTCATTCGGTCTATTATAAGGTGCTGAGTAAAGTAGATGCATTAGGTCACCTCTGCAACACGCACGATGTACTGCCGCATGAGATCGCCTATTTTTTTGATGATGTGCTCGACCTGGCGTTTGCTGAGCAATGCGGCTTGCGGATCATGACAGGCAGACCATGTAATCCGTTCCTGACCGAGTATGCGGAAAAAAAGGGCCTGGCGGACTATATCACAGCTGCCGATGGTAATGCTCATGCTGTACGTGAGGCTACAGAGCTAATAATGGGACTTCGTGGCCTTTACGATGATACCATTGAGCAACGCTCCTACTTTTCTGACAGGTACAAACAGTACCTTGATGCGCGTAACATGATAGAGCCTGCCTTCTATTCTACTGTACATTCAGAAATAAAAGAACTGCTACCCCAATGATAGTAGGCATAATACCTGCCCGATATGCATCCACCCGTTTCCCGGGGAAACCCCTTGCTGATATAAGGGGTAAGAGCATGATACAGCGGGTTTATGAGCAGGCGATAAAAAGTACTTTTCTTAAAAAGGTAGTGGTAGCCACGGATGACGAACGGATACTGCAGCATGTACGCATGTTTGGCGGAGAAGCTGTAATGACGGCCATGAATCATCCCAGCGGCACTGACCGGTGTTGGGATGCTTTGCAGCAGCTTACAGAAGATTATAGTTACGTGATAAATATACAAGGTGATGAACCTTTTATAGTACCCCAGCAGATAGATGAGCTGGCCATGGTATTGCATGAAGAAAATGTTGAGCTGGCTACACAGATGATAGCTGTAAATAGCCACGAAATATTGTTTGACAGGGGAGAAGTGAAGATAGTGCTCAATGAGCAAAATGAGGCCCTTTATTTCAGCCGTTCCGTTATCCCTTTTGTCAAAAATGAAGATGAAAAGGATTGGCACCTGCGGCACACATATTACCGGCATGTGGGTATGTACGCATATCGCAGGGATATTCTGGAGCAAATCACAAGATTGCCGGTATCGCCATTGGAGAAGGCCGAATCATTGGAGCAGTTACGCTGGCTCGAGCATGGCTATAGGATAAAGTGTGTACTTACCAAGTATGACAGCCATTGTATAGATACTCCCGAAGACATTAATAAAGTGCTATCCTTAATAGGAGTGAAATAAAAAAAGCGCCCCACATCTTGCGGGGCGTTTTTTTTAGACCGGTCACAGTTATTTCTTTACGAATTTCAGTTGGCTGTTGCTGCCTTTAGTGTCAGTGATCACTGCATAATAGAGACCGGCTTTAAGTGATGATATGTCAATGGTAGTGCCGGTGTTGCAAGATGTAGCGGTATAAACTACTTGGCCGGTAAGGTTGTAGATAGCAACTTTGTTATCTACACTCAGTCCTGCTATGGTGATTTGGTTGTTTGCGGGGTTGGGATATATGCTGTATTGCTTGCTGTTTGAAGTTATCACAGCAACCGATGTTGGGTTAGCAGTGATGCTGTCACCATCTACAGAAAAATTGTCAAACCTGTTATTACCGCTCGTTCCGGTGTTGGGCGTATTCAATTTTATGCGTAAAACAAGTTTTGTATTGTTTTTTATCATTGTATCTGCAGTAGTAGAAAGATGCAAGGTCACCAATTCCCAGTCATTTGACTGTGCAAAATTAAAAGCTGTGCTGTCCAGCCCTGTTGTAACCCACGTTGCACCGCTATCAATACTATAATCGTACATCTGGCTGCCTGGTCCGTTACTTGATTTTTGCGTAGCGAATTTTACAACGATGTTTTCAAACCCTGTAGTAGGTATATATACAAGACATTCCATGCTATCATTTGGATTGCGGAGCCTGATGCCTTCGTGGATACCGCCTATAGTATCAGCATTCATCCTAACGTTCAGGCTGGTATCTCCTGGGCCGAAGTTATCTACGTAGCCGGTGTCGGCACCGGCGCCCGGTACGGCCTGGTTCACTATCATTGCCCCGGGAACAATGGAATAATCCGGTACCATGTTGTTCAGGTGCTCACCCCCTACGGTATCATTGTTAAAATGCCAGTAATGGATCAGTGTTTGTGCTTTTGCGGTTTGTGAGGCACAAATTGTCATTGCGGCGAATGACAAGAGCAGTAGTACAATTTTTTTCATCATTTGGTGTTTTAAATTCCATGCAAAGGAATAGGCTTAGTCTTTCGCCTATCTTAACGACCTATTATTTTAATGTTAACTATTTGTTGGCTCATTTTTCCCTGAGCTTTCGTATTGATTATCAATATTTTTATCCGGTTTGCGAAGGACTTCCTGAGCTGTAGCGTCTAAAACATGAAAATTCGTCCTATTTTAATTTAAGGGAGGGAAGGATTACTTTTATATGGTAGTAAGTAAATCTGACACCATCATGAACGAAGCGCTGATAAAGGCCGTATTTACCAAAATGGCTGAGTATAAACCTGCCCTTCAGAAGTATCTTATTACTGATGAGGACGATGATGAAGAGGTAGATGCCCGTATACTTGGTGACCTGGTAATAAAAAACCTGCCCTGGCCTATAGGGGTGGAACTAAGAAGGCTTTTATCCGGTTCGATGCGCCAGCTCGACCGCGCCCGTCTCGATCAGCTATTCAAGACCATAGAGCGGACCATGCAGTTCCTATCCTTTGTGCTGGTAGCACAGCTTTGGGAGGAATGTATGAAAAAGGAGATCACCCTGTCGGACGATTTTGTCAACCAGTTCCGTAATAGATTCACGGTGCTCACTATGGGCAACTATACCTGGATGATCAGGGGCATATGCAAGGTGTTCTCTGAAAATAATACGGACCATTTCATTATTGAGAAGAAGGATATATTTAACAAGAAGTTCTTCGATATGCTCGACTTTTGGGTACCTGAGCGTAACGACATAGGCCATTACCAGATCAACCTTACACAGGATGAGATAGAAAGACGCTGTGTAGAATACGAGGATAAACTTAAGCTGATCCTGGAGGCCATCGCCTTTTTTGCCCGTTACAAGCTGGTCACTGTCCGGCAGATAAATGTGATGAAGCAGAAACATCGTGATGCCACATTCAACCATTATTTTGACCTGCTTAACAGCTCCGATTCTGATTTTAAAAGTACCGAGATACAGCACGATGTATATGTGGACAGTAATGCTGTATTGGTCATGAAGGACTTTAAAAGTCCCAATGAATTTCTTAACCTGTCGCCGCTTGTGATCGATACCCGTACGGAGATAATAGATAGCAAAGACAAATTCAGCATAAAAAAAGATATTTTCCTGTATACTAAATTCCAGAACGACAAGATATCATATGTTGGTACCGAGGTGACCAACAAATGCGATCTGTCGTATCTCAGTAGTTACCAGGACCTTGTAGAACAGTATAAGGAATTGACCGCAACTATTGAACAATCACGTAACCCCGCATGAGATAATACGTATGGTAAAAACACCTTTTAAATTTCTTGATTCTTACACCAGTGATGATAAAGACATCTTTTTCGGCAGGGAGAAGGAAGTGGAGGAGTTGTACTATAAGATATTTGATGGCGATCTGCTTATTGTATATGGGTCAAGTGGTACCGGAAAAACTTCACTGATACAGTGCGGCCTTGCCGGCAAATTTGAAGATGCCGACTGGATGCCGGTGATCGTACGCAGGGCAGGCAATATCAATGAGTCGTTGAAAAGGACGTTGCGGCATATTGCCATAACTCCATTAAAAGAGAAGAATACTCTTGCGCAGGATATCAAGTCAGTTTACCTGGACTATTTCAAGCCGGTATATTTGTTGTTTGACCAGTTTGAAGAATTATTCATTTTTGGGGACGATGCGGAGATAGAAGAATTTGTTGAATCGCTGAAAAATTGCCTGGATGCAAAGATCAGCTGTAAATTCATATTCGTTATACGAGGTGAATATCTTGAGCATATATCCCGCTTCGAAGATAAAATACCAGAGTTCTTCAACAATCGCATGCGCATTGAGCGAATGACCCGCCGGAATGCAGAGCGGGTAATAACTGAACCCTGTCGATTGTTCGATATTGAAGTGTCTGAAGGATTCCCGGCCAAAGTACTGGAACGTTTGGGCCATGATAAAACAGCGTCTATTGAGCTCACCTACCTGCAGGTTTATCTTGATAAGCTCTACAAAAGAGCTATGACCAAAGACCCTGCGCATATTGTTTTTAACGACTCTCTGCTTGAGGAGTCCGGCAGGATCGATGACGTACTGTCTGAGTTCCTGGATGAGCAGGTAGCCAAAACGGATGATCCTGAAGAGGCATTGACAATACTTAAATCGTTTGTTTCAAACGAGGGGACCAAGAAGCAAATGTCGGTCAGCGATGTTTCTGACTTTAGTAAGACATTGGGGAAGAAGCTGCCGGAGGAAGTTATAGAAAAATACCTGCGCCAGTTTGTTGACCTGAGGATATTAAAAGACAAAGACGATAACAATAAATATGAATTGCGTCATGATGCCTTGGCCGCAAAGATATTTGAACAGATAAGCTATTCAGAGAAGGAAATGCTGGAGGTGCGGCAGTTTATCATAAATCGCTATAACGACTATACGAAACGAGGCACCTATTTACAGCAATCGGATATACAATACATACTACCCTACGAAAACAAGATGTTCCTCAATGATGAGCAGAAGGCTTTTGTGGAGGAGAGTATTCGCAGTGCCCGGTCGAAAAAGAACCGCAGGCGGAACATATTTATTGCAGGCGCTACTGTCTTGCTTGTTACACTGGCCGGGTTCTCCATATTTGCCATGAAACAACGCGATGAGGCCCTGGTACAAAAGCGTATAGCGGAACAAAAGACGACAGAAGCGCTAAACCAGAAAGAACTGGCAGAAAAGGCCAAAGACCTTTCCTTAAAAGCATCTAAACAAGCCCTGGATGCAAAATCGTATGCTGAGCTCCAGTCAAATATAGCAGTAGAACAAAAGAAGCTCGCACAGCAGCAAGCCTTGAAAGCGCAGGAGCAGTCTGAGATAGCTACAGAACAAAAAAGTATAGCCGAAGAACAAACTGCCAAAGCTAAAGAAGAGAAGGATAAGGCAGATGCAGAGAAGGATAAAGCTGAAAAAGCACAAACCGAGGCAAACCGCCTGCGCCTACTCGCCCTTAGCCAGAATGTGGCATTCAAATCACAGCAACTGAAGAACGAACCGCAATTGGCTGCCCTGCTTAGCTCTGAGGCATATAACCTTGCGCAGGAAAATGGCGGGAATGTGCAGGATGCACAATTATATGCGTCCCTGTACCAGTCCTTAAAGAATTTTGACCCCCCTTCTTATCCTAATACGATACAGGGCCCAGCAAGTATATTGGCTATGAGCAGTTCACCCACGGGTAATGTGATGGTGATCTATGCTAATGGCGAGCTGGCTTATTATAAAGCTAATACTGCTACGCCTGCAAAAATGATATCTCTGAAAGGCGCCGCAATAAACACAGCATATATAAGTGATGATGGTAAATATGCGCTCACTGCATATGAGGACAACTCCGCTAAAATATGGAATTTGGCTTCCGGTATTGCAGCACCTGTGCTCAAAGGCCATACCGGCTTGATAAGGGCGGCTGACTTTAGTGCTGATGGCAGTACGGTGGCAACGGGAGGCCGTGATAGCACGGTCATCGTCTGGGATAATAACCAAATGACGAAAAAAATAAAATATCCCTCCCGTGTAAAGTCAATTGCATTGAGTAATAATAAGAAGAAAATATTGGTGGGCTGCGAAGACGGTATCGTATATGAGAATGAAATGGGCAGCAGTGACAGGGGCATCATTACTTCGTACCAGGGGGCGCGCGTACAAAACGTACTATATAGCAGTAATGATAAGTATATAGTTACTTCTGCTTCCAACGGGGAAATAAGCATATTTGATGCCAGCGGCAAACTGGTGAAAAATATAGCCGGTAATAGTAGTATAGACCATGTTGTGGCTAATGATGGTTCCGGCCTGTTGGCGGTCGCAGCAGCTAACCGTAAGGTCTATATCTACAACCTTAATAACCTGTCCCAAAAGCCTATTGAGTTCAGTGATATCAACAGTTTTATTCGTGGTATTACTTTGTCACCCGATGGTTTGGTCTCAGTAGGTATGGCCAATAACAGCATTAGGCAATATTCTGTGAAGACCCCTGTGATACAAAGTATGCTTGCAGGATATATTAAACGCAATATGTCGGCAGAGGAGTGGAATACTTATATTGGTAAGGATGTTCCTTACAGGAAAATAAATACTGCTTTACCATGATCGTTGTTAATATGAGATATGTAGGTTCATTTTTTATTTTCTTTTTGATGTGTTTGTCTGCTTTCGTATGCGAAGCACAGACCGACACATGCATCCTGCATTTGAAGGAAGCAAATAATAAATACGAACAGGGCAATTTTGATGATGCTATCATTTTGTTGAAAAACACTATAGCGCATTGTCCGTTGGGTAAAGATGATGAAATACAGGCCAGCAAATTGCTGATACTCTGCTACCAAAACATTGACGACCTGGAAGCGGCTGACAGAACTGCCAAGGCTGTGTTGAAGATCGACCCCAATTACCGACCGGATAAATTTAAAGATGATGCCGCACTCATAAGACTATTTGACCGTTATCAGCCACAGCCTACGTTTGCTATTGGCCTGGGAGCAGGTATAAATTCACCACTTGTAAAGACAATTAATCAATATTCGGTAGTGCATCCCGATGGGGATGCCCAGGCCACCTACAAGGGCCGGTATAACTTACAACTTGGCCTTCATGTTGAGAAACGTATTTATAAAGGACTTTGGGCGGAACTGGCTTACCAATACAGGATCACCAAATATGACCATGAGCTTGCAGATGTGAATAATACAACTATCGACTACAGCGAAAAATTGAATTATTCTGATGTCCCATTATCGCTGAAGTATTATTTTACTACTACGACCATTATGCCCTATGTACAGCTTGGGGCTGAGGCCTCCCTGTTGTCGAGTGCCTTGAGTACTACAACGCGTGAAGATCAGAAGGACATCATCAACCGCACAGCATTACGTAATAAGTTTTCGATAGGTTTCCTGGGGGCTGCCGGTGCTGCTTACCGGCTCAAAGCGCTGCTCTTATTTGCCAACCTGCGTTACACTTATTTCCCACGTAATGTCAATAAAAGCGGGACACGTTATGATGACCCGATCAATTTATATAAATACTACTATATAGACGACGATTTCAGGATGGATAATCTGCAATTGAATGTGGGCGTATCTCTTATTCTCTCTTATAAGAACATGAGAATAGGTAAAGCCAAATGATAGAATTAATGAACTTATTGAAGAACATAGTATTGCTTGGATGTGTTGTGCTGGGTATTAGTGCCTGTAAAAAGAGTACTACCAGCCCACAGCAGGACACCTTTATTAAGGTGTTCCCTGAACCAACTTTGGCATTCAACGCAGGTCCTAATTCTTTTCAGTCCAATACGGGTGACATAGTTACAGACAATGCCGGTAATTGTTATTGCTGGTATTACCAGAAAAATACTGCTGTTGGGGGATGGGCCACAAAGCTGGCTATCCTTAAGACAGACAGCAAAGGAAACCAGGTATGGAACCGTGTTTATGGCAGCTTTCATGTAGCGAGCTACCAGTGGAACAGGCGGCTGGTTAACTCAGGTAATTTCATTTGTGATGGGCAGTCACTGTACATTGCTGGTACCGATACTGCGGGTACCCCGTCCCTGCTCAAATTCAATACCGATGGCGACCTGCTGTTCAAGACCCCTCTTGACCTGTTACCTAATGGACAACCTTTGCATACCATCAATAACCTGTGGCCGCTCAGCAACGGCAATTTTATCGTTAATGGTACCTATACACGCACCATAGGCCCCGTAAAAGGAGAGGATGGAGGCTCGGTACCGTTCCTTGCCATGATATCTCCTTCAGGTGGGGTCCTTTGGCAGGATAATGATCTGCCCTTCCCATTGCAGGACAGTACCGCCGATTATGCAACTATTGAGGGTATGGCCGAGATGCCTGATGGCAGTATGATATTTTCCGGTACAGGATATTATTCTACTGATAATACATCGTTATCGGGTACACTAGCTACATACATTAATGTTTATAAATTAACGGCTGACGGGCAGTTGCAGTACAGCCGATCCACTTATGGTGGGCAATATATAGAGAGCCGGGGTACCTCTGTTACTTACGCTTTGGTAACAGATTATGATCTCCAGTTTTCGCAAGTGTTGTTATTACCGTCAGGCAATCCGTTGTTGATAATGGCTATCCTGCAAAATAATTCCGGCGATTTTTCTATACGGCTGACCAAGCTTGATGCCTCATCGGGGTCCGCTGTAGATTCTTCAGATATTAACACAGGGGAAGGTCTTTATCTCCGCAAAGCTATTAACAGGTCTGATGGTAATGTAATGATCAATGCCTACACCAATTTCAACACTACAACAAGATCTAAGTTATTTACTGTGGGCTCCGATCTGAGTCTTGTGAATACTGGTACTTTTTCCTTTCCCAATGAGTCTATTTATACATCTGGGCTTTCGCTGGCGGGTAATGATCACTATGTGCTCGCAGGCACTATACAGAGTTTCGGTAAGGACTCCAGCAATTTGTTAATGATCAAAACCAATGGTAATGCGCAGTATTAAGGTAGCCTTATATTTTGTGATGCTGTGCTTCTTTGCCTGTAAAAAAAGCACTGTAGATACCTACACGAAATTCAAAAGCTACCGTATCGGCTATGAACTTACTTCAGCCATTCCGCCGGTACAGCTTGCTGAAGGCACTTATGTAACCGCTACACTCGATGAGCATGGCGCTTTGCTTATTATAAAACTTGATGCCCATGGTAACAAGGTTTGGGAAAAAAATATTTCTCAATCCTCGTCGCATCCTACCAGCTTTACAGCTACTAGCGATGGCGGTTTTATTGTTTCGGGTTATGATAATGTGAGTCGCAGCAGCCTATTCGCAACTAAATATACAGCCTCGGGTGATAGCGTATGGCATATAGATTATAATTTTCCACCCGGCAACGCTAATAGTCTAACAACTTGTCTTGCTCCGGATGACAATCTCCTGATATCCGCAGGCGCCAGCTCGAATGATATGGGCAATCCTGCAACATTCATACTAAAGGTCAATAGTTCGGACGGTACCCTGCAATACACGAAGGCCATAAGGGGTATTGCAGACAGTATCAAAGCTCAGCCCTTGAGCATGGTTGCTAATAACGATGCGGTCTATATCACAGGTACCTACTATGTAGCTCAGCAAACAGGCCCTTTGCTTAACGGGAGTGCCTTTGTGCTGCGTACTAACGAAAATGGTGACTCGGCATGGTCTGTTATAAAACCACCTGTCTTAAATGATGTAGTTAGCGGTATCTATACAGTAGGTGAGTCCATTGCAATTTCGGCAGATGGCAATACAGTATTGATGTCTTCTGCATCTGCACCTTTTGGGTATAGGGTTTTCGATATTTTACCAAACTCATTCAACCAGGTATCCGGTGAGGCAATTGTGCTGGAAGGTTACAGCGCGTTTACTGGCATACGGTCTGATACTGCGGCTTTTACATTTGAGGACCAGTCATCCCTCCCGCTTATCAAAAACACCCCTGATGGTGGTTATATCGTTACGGCGACGGATAATTTCTTCCTGGCCAATGAGAACTCCACTACTCACATAGCTTTAGTAAAGATGGGGGCTCAATTAAATAGCGAATGGCAAAGGACCATTAATCTGCCTGATGCTGCTACAATGCCTTTAGGCATATTTCCGGTAAATGATGGTTATGTGATCATTGCCTATGTCATTTCTGATCCCAAGAACGATGGCAGTTATTCCGATCTTGTATTTCTTAAAACGGATATGAATGGCAACCTTGTTGATGGTCTTTAGCCGGGAAATGGGTTAGCTATTCATTTTTTTTGCGCTACCAGCCTGCTTTGTCCACGCCACCCTTTTTGAAGCCGGCATCATGCGGTAAGTCTTCTTTTTTCAGGTAGGAGCGCGCCGCAAGGTAATACTCCTTGTATATACGTATAGCGAATGGTATCAGTGTGATCATTAGTAACAGCGAGAAGATGAACAGGCCATAGGTGATGAACGTATGGTGTTCCAACGGGAAGTTGATCTCGAAGACATGGGCCAGCATGCTCAGGAACTCGAATACTATTTCCGGGATCAACAGCATGGCTATCATTACTTCCAATATCCTGTCTTTCTTTTCGCGTTTCTTTTCGCGTTCTTTTTCTTCCTCTTCTGTTTGTTCCTGTAATATCCGGCTTATGTCTGCAAGCTTGTCTTTCAGGTTGCCGAACATCTCGCCCAGTTTCAGGTTGCTCCTGCAGAAATCAAAAAAGTCATTATGCTGGCTAAAGTAAGATACTTGTGTGAAGAAGGTGCGCAGCTCTATTTTTGAAAGGTTTGATGAGGCATTGAGCAGTTTCTCCTTCTGCGGCTGGCCATCATCGTATAAGAATGATAGCTGCTCGTCCATTTCTATAAGTGCCAGCCTCTGATAATAAGCGAGGAAATAGGTCCATACATACCGGTTTTTCACTACCAGGTCATAGTCTTTCAGGAATGCCGGTAAGTTGTCTGCATCTTCATTCACGATAACGGCACAACCTTCAATAGATGCTCCGAAATGTATCTGCTCGAACATTTGCTCCGTTTCTATGGCCTTGTTGATATAGGCCCTTCCCGGGGTATAGTTCAGGTTGTATACATGCCTTAGCCTGAAAGAGGCTACCTGTAGTTCTTCCTCATCCAGTTTTTGCTCCGGTTTGGCATAAGTGAATGCTTGCAGGCGGTTGGGCGACAGGATGTTTACCTTTTCAGCAGGTATTTCCTGCATAAGGATGTTCACGAGGGTGTTGATATTCCATCTATGTTCCTGGCTTTCATCCTTTTTGTTCCCTATATAGAACTGAGCGAGCCTATCTTCAAGCCTGTTTTCCTGTTCCTGCGCTGCAGGGTGTTCATTCCTTGCTATGCTAAATTCGCCGGAGTCTCCCCGGCCAAATACCCTTAACTGGTAATTCAGGTTAATGAGGTTTTCCAGCGTATTGCTTTCTTTCATTAGGATGAACCCGAACGACAGTATGCCTATGCCCGTCAATGGATTATAAAGTATCCGGGGGCTAAGTATGGATTTGTCAGTGCATAGTTTGAACTTAATTGCCTCTTCTTTCTTGTCATAGGTTTGAGAGGGACGCGACAACAACTGGCTGATCAGGATGAGTTTTTCCTTTTGTGTATCGCTCAGTTTGGCATTATTTAATTCATAGCTTATGCAGCACGATTCGTCTTTAATGTTCGTCATATCTCCATTGTTCTTAATGAAGAAATCCTGCACATGACGGAAATAAAAGTTCTTTTCAGGCTCCAGTCCTGAACGTTGCCACATAGAGTCGGCCTGGTTCAGTTCTGTAGCGTCGGTTTTAAATGCATACAGGAAAAGAGAAAATGAATCTGCCAGTTTCATGAATGTATCGGTTGCTGTATTATGGGGCTAATATAAGTCTTATTGCCGACTAAGCCTGTATCGTATAGTCATTAGTATATATAGCAAAAAGCATGGCCTTAGCCATGCTTTTTTATGTTTTTTTTAATGGCCTGATCGATATTAATCGTCGCTGCCTTCTTTCTTGTTGATCTTGTCAAACTCGAACATCAGCGAGAAGCGCAAAGTATTCGACAATGGGTTGCGGTTGATACCTGAGCCTGAAGGAACGAGGTAAGCTACGTTGAGTGCAAATACATTGTACTTAACCCCAACGCCGCAGGTGAAATATTTTCTGTCGCCTTTTGTTTTAGGCTCATAGAAATAACCCGCACGTACGGCAAACTGGTTCTGATACCAATATTCAAGGCCTGCAGATATATCTATCTCTTTCAGCTCTTCGTTAAAGCCACCAGGTGCATCGCTAAAGGAACCAAGCATGCCTGATACCACTGACTTGTCGGGATAATACTGGTTGCCAGATGCATCATATTGAGGACTGGGTACAAGTAGTTTGTTGAAGTCTAAGGCTGCAGTTACCTTGTTATAGGCATCTGCCTGGTAAGTATAGGCAGCCCCTATGCCAAGGTTGATGGGGATAAAATCTTTATGGGTTGAATTATAAGATATTTTTGAGCCAACATTTGTAAGCGCAGCCCCTATACTGATATTTGTCTTGCGATCTTCTTCCAGCTCGGTGGTCTTGTTGAAATACACGCCTATATCTGCGCCAAAAGCATTTCCGGGTTTGTAGTCGGAGAAATTGCTTAAGCCGCTAATGATAGCAGAATGTATATAGCGCAGGCTTACCCCTGTTGACAGGTAAGGAGAAAGACGGCGTGAATAACCAAAGTCGAAGGAATATTCACGGGGCTTGCCTGTACCTAGTGAGTTCGCATTGATGTCAGTATAATTTATGTCACCCAGGGAGAAGTAGCGCATCGAGGCGCTTACCGCCTGGTTATCATCCTGCCCGAACTTGGCATAACCGGCAATATATGCAAGGAATATATCGGGCACCAGGTCTTTAAGCCAGGGGGTATAAGTAACGGATACACCATATTTCTTTTCAGCAAAAGGTATTTTACCCACGTTCCAATATTGTGCATTGGCGTCCGCAGTGGTTGCCAGGCCCACATCACCCATAGATCCTGCGCGGGCGTCAGGAGATATCCTTAAAAAAGGTACCGCTGTAGTTATGGTATTGGTTGTACCATTGAGGTTTACTCCGCTACTCTGCGCATAGCCTTCACTGCACCAAAGCATTGTTAATATACCGATCCCGATAAAAGCAAAGCGTTTTGCCATTCTTGTATTGTATTTGATAAAATAACTATTTGTTCTCTTTTTATTATGGTTTGCAATATTACGCCTTAATTCTCTAAAAATCAGGAAGTACATCGCTTATTTACTATTAACGTAGCAATACCAGCTTTTGGTATGCACTGCTTTGGGCGCCCGTGGCTGTCGCTACATTTACCCTGTATACATACACGCCTGCAGGCAATTTGGCTCCTCCATCGCTGGTGCCGTCCCATGTTATCTCGTTGCTCCTGCTATTGCTTGGGGTGAAGCTCTGCCGGATCTTACGCACCAGCAAACCGGCCGTATTGTAGATGTTTATCTCTACGTTCAGCGCTTCATCCGGGTGATTATGCTCAAAGAAGAAATGGGTGACATCTTTGAACGGGTTGGGGTAGTTGATCAGGTCCTGAAGCTTAACTATATCGCCATCTACCACCTCGAAGTTCACCACACCTTCCCCGGAGTTGTTATTAACATCCCAGGCCTTTACTACTATGGTGTGTTTGCCTACACTCAGGTTGCTAAGGGGGAAATAAACATGGCCATTTTGGTATGTATTAGGTTCTGTTTCGTAATAATCATTGAGTATATAGGGCACGTCTATATTGCCATCCATTACCGCTGTAAGGTCATGTCCCACAGCATTTCCTGACACATTAATGCCAGTTTCGTCCTCAAGACTTACATACAGTAGGGTATTGGCCCCCGTAATGCCGCCATCTTTGAAAAGGCTATCGCCGATATAGGGTTTTACGATCGGTGGATTGTCATCCGTTACAGGGTCATCAGCGTACCCACCCAATACGAAGGATGTATCATCGCCTGCAGCATCGGTAATTCCATTCTCGGCATATGAGCTTAATTTTCCTTTACCGAATTCGTAATTTATGTCTTTAGGCACAATGAACGTATACGAGAATTGGCCGTTCGTCACGGTAGCCCGACCTTTATAAATGACATTGTTTTGGGTTTGGAATGATTTGGCGCCATTATAGGTAGTTACGTCCGTTGTTCGAGGTTTATCGTAATACGAAACATAAAGCTTTCCGTTAAAATCAGTCAGCACCTCGTTGTTGTCTCCGCGCACGCTTCCATAGACTACATAGGAGCCAAGAGCGCTGACTGTGTCAACATTCAGGGAAGTACCTGTATTTTTTATCGAATCTGTCATGACGGTGTACTGAGGAAAATCGGGTAATAAGGCAGGATCCCCTAACAAAGCAAATTTCCTGAAATTGACAAGTGAATAAGGGTCAGTAAGCACCTGGTAGGTTTGGTTTTTGCCAATTCTGAATGCATCACCAAAACGGTACCATTTATTGTTCGCCAGGTGGGTAAACTGGGCTTCAAGAAAATCATGGTTCATGGTTCTGTTTTGTGCTGCATACACTAGTTGTGTTGTAGTGAGAGCGACAATAACACCGCCATTGTTCTTAATAACCAAAGCTTCTCCGGCGGATACGTATGAGGGTTGATCAAAGCGTCCGAAGTCGCATGTAGCCGTAACCATGAAGGGCATGTTATCGTAGTTGGTCCACCCATTATAGTCGTCTTCCGTCAATATGCGTTTAGCCGACCATACAGTTGTATTGCCATGCCCGCTATAATTCACGAAAAAGCAACCCTTGTACATCTGGTCATCTATGATCTTATTGGCCTGAGGACACCTGGCACCTCCAGGGCTTGATACGGTGGGCAGGGCATCAAGAAAGACTTTTGTATGATTGTAAATGTTACTCTTGCTCCCTACCGTTTGTGACATATAATCTGCATCACTCATGTGCGGGCCCGCCGGGTCCTCATTGTCTGCCACAAACATATCTTGCAATCTCCATGGACCTAACGCTGCAGTGCTTTTGTAATGTTTTATCTTGTCGACCATAGCCATGGCATCCTTTTCCGTATTGACGGGGAAGCGGCCAACACCCACATCGATTGTATTGGCGATACCTGCCGCACTGATGTTCTCATTGTCATCCAACATTCCAAAAAAGTCGTCATTACAGAAACTATTGGTAAGTAAATGCGACTCTTCTGATTCGTATATGGGCACATGGTCATTATTATTTGCCACCCTGTCTTTAGGGTCATAGGATGCATCCCCTATAAGTAACAAATATTTTGGCATTTGAGTAGTGTCGTTTCCCGCCCGTTTGTAATACATCCGTGCAAAATCCCTGATCGCGCTAATATCCTTTGAGCCTGATGAAAACTCATTATACACCTGCGTGGTGGTAGCCACGGCTACGCGCATATGGTCATGTGTGGTATGGAAATCGGCCAAAGCATTTGCTGCATCGAGGAAAGCTGGGTCTGTCACGATGATAAGGTCAGCTTGCCCTGATCCGTGCAGGTTTTGATTGTCTACAGTGCCAGCAAATTCGGGAACGGGCAGCTGGCTACTGTTATTGAATGCTGCAAACTCGTGCAGCGTGTCGGCATACTGCGAAAAGCTGTATGTGCTACCATTCAGAGTTCCATCCATCTTCATGGGTACAAGAGGGTTTGTTATGTCCCATATTTGGGTACCACTATTTGCATTGCCTACCAGGTACTGCGCTTTATTTCCGGCACTCACACTATTCAGGTCCCGGAACGAGAATTGTATCCCGCTAAAGCTAAGCGCTCTGCGTGTGTTTATTTCTATATAGTCGAGGTATGCTTTGTCATCTGTACTATACGGGCTGTAAGTGAGGGTTACATTTGTCGCTCCGCTTTGTACCATGTTGAAATCGGCATTCTTTTCCAGTATTGCGTTCTGTTCATCACTTTGTCCGGCCTGCGAATCAAAAAGCACTATTTTCTCCAGGTGACCGTTAACATTTATCTTCATCGTATTGGTTATTGCAGCAGAACGTGAACCTACAACTATATGAAACCTTGCAGAATCGACAGTATTTCCCAGGTCGAAATTGAAAGAGTTGCTGACTGTTCCGCCGGGGCCACTGCTGAAAGCTTCACCCCACCATTGCTTACCGAAGCCGCCGACATTTACAAGGTCTTCTTCATGCACCTGGTGGTCATTGTAACTGCTTACCATAATATTGCTTTGTGGTATGTCGGTTTGGGTTGCAATGCGTAGCCCTGCGGCATCAAAGTTTACGAAATAATAGGCCTTGTCATCATATAGGTTGCCCTGATGGCGGAAAGTATTTGAGGATGGGTCTTTGGTCCATGCCGTAGGTCCTACGGCATAAAAAACCACATAATCTCCCTGGTCAAACTTGTTGTCTCCGCCATCATTCACCCAAATAGCATTTTCCGTCAGGTCATCAGGCCTTGGAATTGCGTTGTTCTCGGACAGCATATTTCCACCATTGCCAAACACCCTGATATTTGCCGGGTTGATATTTGCGGGGTTAACACCCATTTGGCTAAGCAGTGTATAGTCTATTTTATAAAAGCCCGTTTCGCTCACGGCTATTTTGTACCAGCTACCGCTCGCCAGAGGAGAACTGGCGGCTGTGCCCTTTGCAGCTCTTGGTTGACTACTGTAACTAAAGGCAGGTTCTGCTCCCGGTTTTTCTTTAATAGTGACCGTAAATGCACTTAATTGCTTAATTTTTCTGCTGTCGCCATCCAGGCTGTAAACGGGTAGAGATACTAATGCAAAAGGCCTTTTGCGGTCTTTGCCCAGCATAATATCAAATTTGTTAGGGTCGGATGGGATGGCGTCTAAAGGTAGCACTATGCCACTCGTGGCATAGCTAAGATCTTTTAGCTTCACCTTCGGCATGCTGTAGTGGTCAAGCCAGACTTTTTTTGTCACATAGCCGGAATGTATCTGGTCCTTTTGTATGGTAAATACATGCTCAGTTTGGGCATTGGCCTGCAAAAAAGCCAGGAAAGATAAGGTAATGATGATCGCTGTTTTTCTCATTAGTTTAATAACTTAGCGGGGTTGAGGGATACATTTTCAAAATTAAGCAATAAAAGTATGCAGCAAATATTGCTGTATTGGGTAATATATTAACGCCTTTTTCTAAAAAATAGTATAAACGCCTTCAAAATGCATGAAAACATGCTTTTTTTTCATTCAGAACTTGGAAAGCTTGACATTTTGAAAAGAATGCTCTAACATTGTAACACTTTTAGGAGTTTATCAACAAATTTGTAGCAAAATATTTTTCTCTGATTATGAAAAAATCTGTTATCGGCCTGAGCTTGCTGTATTTGGGAGCAGCTTCTCTTTTCACAGCTTGCTCTTCGAACAAATCCAGCACCCCGTCTAATGTTTCTACGGCAACCGGGTGGGATTACAACGATAAGCGCTTAGGTGGCTTTACGCTCGCAGATTATCAAGGGCAGCAAACCGGGCCCGGCCTTACTTTCGTAGAGGGTGGCCGTTTTACCATGGGGCAAACTCAGGACGATCTCCCTACTTATGAGCATAACAATATCCCTCGTACAGTTTCTGTATCGTCTTTCTATATGGATGAGACTGAAGTTGCCAACATTCACTACCGTGAATATATCTATTGGTTGAGGCGTGCTTACGGTTCGGATTATCCCGAGCTGATTGCTAAAGCGTATCCGGATACCACATGCTGGCGCCAGGCTTTGTCTTACAACGAGCCTCTGGTGAAGTATTATTTCAGTCATGCTGCATACAACTTCTACCCTGTGGTAGGTGTTAACTGGTACCAGGCAAGAGCTTTCTGCGATTGGCGTACTGACCGTGTGAACGAAATGATCCTTATCAAAGAAGGAAAACTGAAGAGGAATCCTAACCAGGTGAACGAAGACGTTTTCAATACCGAAACATATGCATATGGTCAGTATGAAGGTACTGTTGGTAAAAAACGCCAGAGAGACCTTGACCCGAGCGGTTCCGGTACCCGTAATGTGAATTTTGCTGATGGTTACCTGCTCCCTGCTTACCGTCTCCCGACGGAAGCTGAATGGGAATATGCTGCAAGTGGTGTTTTGGGTAACAATCCGGAACCGGCTACTAAGCGTCGTCGTGGTGAAGAGGTTTACACGAACCGCAACATATATGCATGGGGTGATGCCGGCAATACACGTTACGAAGTTCGTAATGAATATCAAGGTCAGTTCTTCGGTAACTTCAAACGTGGCCGTGGCGACGTAATGGGTATCGCAGGTGGGCTTAATGATAATGCAGATATCCCTGCTCCTGTTTATTCATTCAACCCTAACGTTTATGGTTTGTACAACATGTCTGGTAACGTGAGCGAATGGGTACTGGATACTTACCGTCCAACTTATGATGATCTTAATGATTTCCGTCCGTTCCGCGGTAATGTTTATGAAACGTACAAACGCGTAGCAGAAGATAACTCCCTGGAAGATAAAGATAGCATTGGTCATATACCAACTCGTCCTATGACTACGGATGAGATCACTGCTACTAATAACTACGATTCAAGATATGCTGATGCACGCGATTACAGGGATGGCGATACGCTTTCTCAGTATGTATATAGCTTCGGTACTAACACACTCGTAAGCAATGAAGCTAAAGTGATCAAAGGTGGTTCATGGGCCGATCGTGCTTATTGGATGTCGCCTGGTACACGTCGCTTCATGCAGGCTAATCAGTCTAGCCCGACCGTTGGTTTCCGTTGCGTTATGGACCGCCTTGGTAGCCCCGATAAGGATGATGACCAGTTAGTAGGTGGTAACCGCTTCGGTAAGCAAAAGAAAAGGAGATAATAACATACTTCTAAAAGAATAAAGAGCCCCGCATTTTGCGGGGCTCTTTATTTATCTTTTGCTGCCATAAAGCTGCTCGCGACGCATATATTGCGCTGTTATTCTTTGGTCAGTGCATTATCTATTCTCCGGGAGAGGTCTTTTAGCGTTTCCTGTAATAAGGGGTCATTGCCCGCATCCAACGCATGGTCTGCAGCATAGGCCAGGAGGCACATTGCTATAAAGTCCTGATCGTCCTTCCCCGCATAGCTATTGCGCATTTCCTGCACCCTTGAGTCAGCGATCTTTACCGCTTTCCGTACAGCTTCTTCTTCATCCTGCTTTATACGGATACGATAGCTGCGGCCGGCCAGCCAGACATTTATTGATATGAATCCCTCGTCACTCATACTTATCATTGTGTAACTGCCGGGGCAGTAACCTTTTTATGTACCAACCTTTTTTGGAAGAATACCAAAGTTAACACACCTATGGAAATTGCCGCATCGGCTATATTGAATACAGGTTCAAAGAACTCAAAGTTCTCTCCGCCACTAAAAGGTACCCAAGAGGGTAGTTTAACACTAAATAAGGGGAAGTATAACATGTCAACAACGCGGCCATGCAGGAATTTGCCATAGCCTTGCCCGAAGGCCGTTACATGAGCTATGTGAAAGCTGCTTTCCGTAAATATTAATCCATAAAACATGCTGTCTATGAGGTTGCCCATAGCACCCGCAAGTATCAGTGAACCACATATTATAGTGCCGTTGCTGTATTTTTTTGTAACCAATCGCTTTAATAAGTAGAACCCAAAGATCACCGCTCCCAGCCTGAATAAAGTGAGTAATACCTTCCCTATGTCTGCCTGGCTTAGTTTCATCCCGAAAGCCATCCCCTCATTCTCTATAAAATGCAGGCGAAACCAGTGCCCTAACACATTTACCTCCTGCCCATAATAAAAATGGGTCTTAATGTAGAATTTCAATAGCTGGTCAAAAAAAATGACCAGGAATACAATTATTATCGCGTGGCGGTACTTCACTGTTTTGTCTTTATTGTGCCAAAGATAACCATTGGCAATTTATCAAGATCGATTTTGCATATAAATTAGCTGGCTTGTTTGGCCTTCTCATAGATCACCTGTAAAAGGGTTTGTCCCACGGCTTTTAATGTGTTCCTATCTATTATGCTCATATTATCATTGTGCGTATGCCAATGAGCCGCAAATGGACTTTCGGTCATGGTTGACAAATTGATGATGTCTATTGTTGGTATATGGGCCAATTCGTTCACATATTCATGATCGTCTGTTATTGCGGCTCCCTTGGCATAAGTAAAATAAGATGAGAATCCTGCCCGTCCTGCTGCGGCCCATATGTACTGTTGCACATCGGGAGCATATTGACCGGATAGCGCTTCCAGAGGGAATTGTGCATTTTTGGCACCAACCATGTCCAGCAATATACCGAAGTCAGCTTTATAGCCGGCTACATGCGGATGCCGGGCCCAGTACTGGGTACCAAGGCAGTAAGAATCATCTCCCCATTCTGTTTTACCATAGTCCTCTACATCTGTAAATAATATGTCTATCCCCAATGACGCTGGTAATTTTTTGATTTTCACCTGCCGCGCTACTTCTATCAAAATGCCTATTCCGCTGCCTGCATCATCGGCCGCGTCAATAGGTTTGTCCTTATCTTTTATATCCATATCTGCCCACATGCGGCTGTCCCAATGGGTAAGAAGCAATATCCGCCTGTTCGCCTTCGGATTGATAACACCTATAAGGTTGATGCAGGGTAGTACTTTTCCGTCTCCCCCTATTACTTTCGTATCCTGTTTGTACACAGTGTCGCAGAAGGATGTCAGGCGTTCCTGCATCCATGCTGCACATTTACGCTGCGCGTCTGACCCTGGTGTTCTGGGTCCAAAGGCTACCTGGGTAGCTACACCCTGGTAAGCACTGTCCGCATCAAAATGCGGTGCCTGCACAACCGGTGCACTAACTGCCTGCTGCTTGTCTCCAGACTTTTTTTGTTCCTCATTGTTATTACATGCTGCAGTAAATAGTAAAGTGGAACTTAATAAGGGTAGCAGAAAATATTTCATACACATATTCCTAAAAAAAATTGCCTTATCGCTTTTACGACAAGGCAAATATCAGGCATTTCATAAAAAGGTTTTGTTATTGTTTCAGGTTAGTTACTGCGGCCTGAAGTACATGTTTATCCCCTGTCTCTGCATTCGATATAAAGGCAACTACTTTGCAGTTCTCAGGTTTCCAGTCGGGGTTCACTTTGTACACAAAACTGCGTGTAAAAACCCTTCCCGCTCCTTTTATGCTAAGACTGTCCAGTACAGGCGAGCCCAGTGTGGGGGAAACAAAATCTCGCAAAACGTCTTTAAAGTTATAATCGACATCGCAACTGCCATTCGGAGCATCCGGATCTTCCTGAAAATCTAACAAATTGCTTTCGGTAATAGCTACACTGAGTACATTTTTAGCAGTTACTGCTTTTGTATAGGCTGCTTTTACAGTAATATAAGCTGTATCGCCAGCGGCGTTTAAGGAGCTGCTAACGCTTAAATTCACCGCAGGTACGCTATCAAGCAAGTGAGCAACAACGCTGGGCCAGGATAGGTAGATCACCAGGTTGTCCGTTGGTGGATTGATAATCCCACCACCAATACCATCAAGGCGATCAAAACCACCGACAGGCATAGAGCTCACACCGCCATATACAGTGTTACCAATATCGGTTCCCACCTGCGTACGGAAATCATGTGTACTAACATATGTTCCGTCATTGTATGGTTCTGATTGATTAAAGTTGAATATATGAAGGGCCATTATAGCCATGCGATTCGGATATTGCGTCTGTAATGAGTTCAGCGTCTCATGTGCCTTTGGGCAGTTGCTGCACGAAGCACCGGTAAATTCCTCTACAAGCATCATATGCTGCTGCGGTGTTTCAACGGCAGCTACATAGGTCGAATCTTTCGCGGTATGCTGGCCCAGGTCAATAATGGGGCCCTTTTCCTTACATGAGCTGAATATGGCTGTAGCTATTATTACACTTAGGTATGAAAACTTCCTGATCACGTATGTATGTTTTGAAACGACGAATTTACTAAACATTGCAGATATATACTTAATGTGCCCTGAGAAATCTGCCATATAAGCGTCATTTTGGATTAACTTTACCCTTTAATAAACGTGACGATCATGGAAGAAAGCAAGCGGCAAAAACAGGTAGCCCAGTTGGTATTGGAGGAAATGAGTGATATTTTTCAGCGTGAGGGTATGAATATTGTTGATGGGGGTATGGTGTCTATTTCAAAGGTAATGGTGACCCCTGATCTATTGGAAGCCCGTATTTACATCAGCTTTTTCCAGGTTAAGGACCCGGCAGAATTGTTGCATAAGATAAAAGAGCGGGGGAGTGAATGGCGCAACCTCCTTGGGCGCCGGGTTAGGAACCAGTTGAGACGTGTGCCGGAGCTGCATTTCTTTACAGATGATACACTCGAACATGTCTTCCGGATGGAAGAACTTTTTAAGAAAATAAACGAAGAACGCACCGCCCGCGGTCAGGATACAGACAGCTGATCATGAACAATACACTGGTATGGCAGCTGGGAATTAGGTACCTCCGGGGCAAGCGTTCTGCGAATGCAGTACCGGTGTTGTCGCGTATCAGTATGGTGGCCATAGCGGTTGGCAGCTGTGCTATGATCGTCCTGTTCTCTGTTTTTAACGGTTTTGAGTATCTCGTAAAAGACCTTTATAAAGCATTTTACCCTGATATTAAACTAAGCCCTGCAAAAGGTAAATTTTTCGACCTGGATGGCTCGAAAATTGCCAGTATTAAGTCGTTGCACGGTGTGGCATCTCTTACCTACGTTCTGGAGGATAAAGTATATGCCATTACCGATAATAATGATCAGAATGTTGCGGTTATAAAAGGCATTGATAACGATTATTTCAAGGTCAATGGTGTGCGTTCCTATATTGTAGATGGTCGCGATTCTGTCGTTGCAGGTGCTATCCCTACTGCCATTTTAGGTGAGCAATTGGCCAATCGCCTGGGTATGGACCCCAATAATGCTTTTAGTAAGATCATATTATATTACCCTAATGGGAGTTTAAAGAATATTGCGCTTGATCCTGCTTCTGCTTTTCGTTCGTTACAGCTTAAGGTAGATGGCATTTTTCGTGTGCAGGATGAATTTGATAGCAAATATATACTTGCACCTCTTTCATTAGTGCAGGGCTTGTTGGGCCAGGAGGGCAGGTATTCTTCTATAGAGATAAAGCTGACCAATGATGCAGACAAGGACGTGGTCAAAAGACAATTGCAGCAGATTACAGGCACAGGAATACATACCGAAACCCGTTTTGAACAGAATAAAACGCTGTATATGGTCATGCGTTCTGAGAAATGGGCTGTTTATGCCATTCTTCTTTTGGTTTTACTTATCGCATCCTTTAACATGATAGGGGCCCTATCATTGCTTGTGCTGGAGAAACGAAAAGATATGGCCATTCTCAAGGCAATGGGAGCGCAGCAGGCAGACGTTCGTAGAATATTCGTTTTTGAGGGTGTCTTATGGTCGCTTGCAGGCGGGCTAAGCGGTTTGTTTCTAGGTTTGCTTTTGTGCCTGGGCCAGAAGCAATTTGGTTGGATCAAATTGCAGGGTTCCTTCATAATAGAAGCATACCCAGTTCGTGTACAGCCATATGACCTGCTTCTAATAACAGCTACAATATTACTGGTTGGCCTGCTTGCCTCATGGTTCCCTGCCATGCGTGCTACAAAGGGAGGATTGCCTGGTCTTAAGAGCTGATAATCGGGCTTATTATAGAGGATTTTCATTGTTTCAGTGCCGGATATAATGCCAACGCGGGCTTATAACCGATAGTATTGGCTTATGTGTATTAACTGTTGATAGCACAAAATCTTAATTAAGAAATACGCTTGCTTTTGATTAAGTTTGTTTAACCACTCATGTTATGAGGAAATTTCATTTTCTTTCTTTCTTTTTAATTTGTTTGCTAACGGGCACAATGTGCGTTCAGGGCTTTGCTCAGCAGGAAATTAATGGCATTGTCAGGGATTTTCAAAGCAATGAAACATTGCCGGGTGTAAATGTTATCATAAAGGGCACCCAGGAGGGGGCCATGACAGATGATAAGGGACATTTCAGCATAAAGGCTGACCGGCCATATCCTATTACGCTGGTTGTCTCATTACTCAGCTACACAACGCAGGAGATAGCAGTTAATGGCCCTAAGAGGGTTGTAGTACGATTAAAGAGTAGCGAGGTCCAGTTGGGTGACGTTCATGTAACAGGTAGCCGCATTACGGAGAAAGAGAAGGAGTCACCGCTTACTGTTGAGTCTATGAGCAGGATAGGCATAAAGGAAACACCTGCTGTCAATTTTTATGAAGGATTGGGCGAATTAAAAGGTGTAGACCTTGCCTCCGCCAGTTTTGGCTTCAAGGTATTAAACACGCGTGGTTTCAGTAGCACATCCCCTGTACGCTCTTTACAGCTTATAGATGGTGTTGACAATCAGTCTCCCGGCCTTAATTTCTCGTTGGGTAATTTCCTGGGCGCATCAGAACTTGATGTACAGAAAGTGGAATTAATAGTGGGGGCCAGCTCTGCATTCTATGGTCCAAATGCCTTTAACGGGGTTATCAGTATGACTACCAGAAGCCCTTTCGATAAACCGGGTCTTGAAGTAAGCCTAAAGACAGGTGAGCGCAATATGTTCGAGGGTGCACTCCGCTGGGCACAGGTATTTAAGAACAAGAAGGGAATGGAGAAATTTGGATACAAGATCAATCTCTATTACCTACGCGCGCTCGACTGGGCAGCAGATAATATGTCTGCCACTCCTCAATCACTTAGCGATACGAAAAATCCCGGTGGATATGATGCGGTCAATGTATATGGTGATGAGTACGAAACCGGTATGGATCTGAGCGCATCACCAAAGGTGTATCCGGGTCTGGGTGTTTTTGCAAGACAGGGTTATGCAGAGAAGGATTTAGTGGACTATAATATGCATAACCTGAAAGCCGGCCTTGCATTGCATTATAAGATAACGAAGAAAACAGAAGCGATCCTTGCCTCTAACCTGGGCTCGGGTACTACCATATACCAGGGCGATAACCGCTACATGCTGAAAGACATCTTTCTGTTGCAGAACAGGTTGGAAGTGAGACATGAGAATAAATGGTTCATAAGGGCATATGCTACGAACGAAGATGCAGGCAAGTCGTACGATGCCTATTTTACTGCCTTGCAGTTACAGCATGAAGCCAAATCTACCGGCGATTGGATCCAGTCATATGATAATTACTGGTCAAAACATTATGGTTATAGTTACGTCAGTACATTGCCCGGCTTTCCGCCGCCGCCTACCGGTAGCCAGGCGTATAAAGATTGGCTGACTACGATAAATCCATTCCTGTATAATAATTACTACGACTCATTATTGCTTTGGCATCAGTTGGCAAGAGATTCAGCAAATGTAAACGGCTACTTTGCGCCTGGTTCGCAACAATTTGATACCGCTTTTGCCGGTATCACTTCAAGGAAAAGCTATGGTCAGAATGGATCTATGTTTTATGACCATTCAGCCCTCTACCACGTTCAGGCAGAGTATAAGTTTACACCCGCTTTCTGCGATATTACTGTGGGAGGCAATTTCCGGATGTATGTGCCCAATTCGCAGGGTACTATATTTGCTGACACCAATGGAGCAAAGATCCGTAATTATGAATACGGACTTTATACTGGCGCAGAGAAAAAGTTCTTTAACGAAAAGCTGAAAGCGGATATTACTTTGCGGATGGACAAGAACCAAAACTTTCCTTATTTGTTCTCTCCTGCAGCATCGTTAGTATACCAGCCGGTAAAGGACAACTACATACGTGTTTCATTCTCCTCAGCTATTCGTAATCCCACCTTAGCAGACCAATACTTGTATTATCAAACAGGACGTGCAGTATTAATAGGCAACAAGGATGGCTATACGGGGCTTGTGACCCTCCCTTCTTTACAGGCAGCATATAATGCAAATCAACTCTTCGACTCATTGCAATATTTTGATATTAAGCCTGTTGTGCCTGAAAAGGTAAAAACCATTGAAGTCGGTTACAGAGGTACTCTCTTTGACAGAATATATATTGATGCCGGAGGTTACTATAGCTGGTATAAAGATTTTATTGGTTACAAGATCGGGATATCTGTTGATACACTTCGTTACCAGGGTGCACCTAAGATCGTGTACAACAATGCTTACAGGGTAGCCACCAATTCGCTTGACGAGGTTACAACAATGGGCTTTGCGGTTGCGGTAAACTATTATATAGGGAGATATTTTGCAGTCACAGGTAACTATTCCTATAACAAATTGGACAGGCATGGCTCTACCGATCCCCTGATACCGGCATACAATACACCGCTTAATAAATATAATATTGGCTTCAATGGTCGCGACATAAAACATTTTGGCTTCAACATCAACTATAAATGGGTACAGGGATTTGATTTTGAAGGCTCACCGCAGTTTACGGGTCATATTGATAGTTATGGTTTGCTTGATGTTCAGGTCAACAGGCAATTCCCGCGTATGTATTCTACCTTAAAAATTGGGGCAAGCAATGTGTTGAACAACATGCACTACGAAGTGTATGGTGGCCCCAAAGTAGGCCGGGTGGCCTATGTATCACTATTGTTTGAGTTGAATAATCTGTAAAATATTCGTCGAGACTAACTAAGAATTAAAATTTTTATTATCTTTAGTATAATTAAATTCCATCTTATGTTGAGAAAGATTTACTTTTTGACAATGGTCATGGCCATAAGCTCACTGGCAAACGCCCAAAGGTTTCTTAGTGAGATATTCCCCTCGGCCAGTATTACTACGGATATTACATATGGTAGGAATGTGTCCATATTTACAGGTACGCCTACTCCCGTTGACCTGAAAATGGATGTGTACCAGCCCTCCGGTATGGCAGATCCAATGACTGCGCGACCACTTATTATATTCATGCATACGGGCAGTTATATCCCGGCACTCATCAATGAGTCGCCAACCGGTAGCCGCAACGATAGCGCTACTGCAGAGATTTGCAGGCAGTTTGCCCGCAGGGGTTACGTAGTTGCTAATATGGATTATAGGATGGGATGGAACCCATTTGGCCTTGATTATGATGTTAGGTCAGGCTCCTTATTGCAAGCTGTATATCGGTCTGTACAAGATGCCAAAGCTGCGGTACGCTTTTTTAAAGCAGATGCTGCAGGTGCTAACGTCTACAAGATCGATTCTACTAAAATAGTAGTTGGAGGGCAGGGTACAGGCGGCTATGTAGCGCTCAATTATGTAGCACTCCATGATACAACCCAATTACATCTTGCGTCTCTCAAGTTCAATAGTAGTACAGACCAGCCTACTTACGATTTCTATACCGGTGAGTGCTATATCAATGCTTCACATATGGGTGATCTCGACGGGCATGGTGGCATTCCTACTTTGAACATTGATAGTAACTCTGTTGAGCATACCAATGATGTTCGTTTCGCATTCAATCTTGGCGGTGCATTAGGTGACAGTTCATGGCTTACTCCCGGAGTAGCACCAATGGTATCTTTCCATTGTCCTACTGATCCTTTTGCTCCTTATGGCAATGGTACAGTATTCGTTCCGGTTTTGAACCTGCCGGTGGTTGATGTTAGCGGTTCCGGCTGGGTTATCCCTCGGGCCGACCAGCTTGGCAATAACAGTTGCTTCAACCCTCCGCCTGCATATACAGACCCTTATTCTGCCCGCGCTGATATGGTTAATGGCGGTGCAGATGGCTTATTCCCTTTTATTACGGCCACTACAGAAGGTAGCCCATGGGAATGGTTCGATTCTGCGGCTACAGTACAGGCGGGTACGGCTATCGGGTATACAGTAGGACATTGCGATACTATTTACTGGAATGCTTTACAGACCAATCCCGACATGAGCAAAGCAAAAGCCTTGAGGTATATTGACACTATTATGAACTATCTGAACCCTCGCCTGGTGCGTTGTATGGGTTTGCCTTTGTGGCCAGCGGGCACTCCGCAGATAGCTTTGTCTGATAACGCAGTCAAAATATTCCCTAACCCGGCAACTGATTTTGTGCATGTAGAAAGTTCCGGCCCTGATATAAATACTATTGTTGTATCGGATATTGCGGGTCGAATGATACAGATCGTTACGGGGCAAAAGACGCAACGTAGTTATGTGAACATGGCAAATGCTTCGCCGGGTATATATTTCATGAGTATTACCACCTCGGAAGGCACAGTCACCAAGAAGTTTGTGCTGCAATAGATCATTTTATTGCTAGGAACTGCGTACACAACGCAGTTCTTTTTTGGGTAAATTTATTTCATGTAGGTACATGTATTATAGCTTTGGCCTATTGGACCATCAGTTTTTTGATTTGGAATGGCATGTATCATCATACTAACTTGCACTAAAATCAAGGTCGATGCAGCGTCGTAAATTTGTCAAGGCAGGCGGTCTGTTGGCTATATCTCAACTTGTTAATATGTCGGCATTTTCAGCACTTAAAGCACTTGGGGATAACCTTCGGCAGACAAAACGTATGCCGGTGTTGTTCATTGGCCATGGCAACCCGATGAATGCAATCACGGATAATTCCTGGCACCGTAGTTGGCAAGAGCTTGGGAAAGACCTTCCTCGTCCACAGGCTATATTATCGATATCCGCCCATTGGATAACCAGGGGCACGAAGGTAGCCACCGCACCTCATCCTGAGACCATACATGACTTCGGAGGCTTCCCGAAGGAATTGTTCGACCAGCAATACCCTGCTCCCGGAAGTCCTGGCATGGCCTCTCTTGCGCAGCAGCTTATTAAGGAATCGCATGTACAGGGCGATGCTAATTGGGGCCTCGATCATGGCACCTGGAGTGTGCTCTTACCTATGTACCCGGCAGCTGATATCCCCGTATTCCAACTTAGCCTGGATTATTATCAGTCACCCTCATATCACTATGCGATAGGGCAACAATTATCACAGTTGCGGGATAAAGGTGTACTCATCATTGGCAGCGGTAATCTTGTGCATAACCTTAGCAAAGTGCAATGGGATGGTGGTAATAAGGTTTACGATTGGGCCTCAGAGTTTGATACTACCCTGGCTAAGTGGATACAAGATGGCGACCATGCATCTATACTTGATTACCAGAAAAAGCTGGGCAATACGGCACAGATGGCACATCCTACCTACGATCACCTGTTGCCTCTTTTCTATACATTAGGTCTGCAGCAAAAGGGTGAGAACGTACACTTTTTTAACAATGAGTTTGACATGGGTTCTGTATCCATGCGCTCAATGATAATAAGCTGATAAGAAGATAGCTTAGAGAAATTATTTGCCGTTGCGGTCAATAAAATACTGCTTTTCCCCATTAGGGTTCAGTACGCGCACGCTGCGTAAACCATTCTCGTCATAATCCAGCAGGGCCTGGAGCTGTTCCTCGGGTGATGGCTTGTGGATATATGCAAGGCCATCTATCAAAACGGTTTTACTGGTGATGATGATAGAGCCGCTCTCTGTGCCTTGTATCACATGTTCAGAGCCGTCGGTAAGAAAGGAGATAGTTTGCGTGCGTCCGTAGGAGAAGGTCTTGCCACCGCGGCTAAGCATTCTGTATAGCGCTATGGCTAAGCCGGCAGCAATTAACAATAAGACCGTGCGCATGCAGTGAAATAATTTATTAGCATTTCCAATATAGTGATAAACACCTGCTTCCCCTATGCAATTTTACTACAAAAAAACAAGATATGGAAATAAGCGGCTTACCGTCCTTTACCTTGTGGATAAAGTGATTCTTTTAAATAGAATAGAGCTATCCCCGAAATGATAATGCCAAATGCACCCAATATAAAACTTAGCTGACTGGTAAACAGGATGTAAAGCCATATGATCACCGAGACGATAGCAGGTATGGGGAACAAGGGCATTTTAAAGGGCCTTGGTTCATCCTTATGGTTATAATGCCAGGCAATAACGCCTGCGGCCTGTGATACGAACTGGATGAGGATGCGCATGACCACGATAGCGGTAATAACATCCCTCAGCTTAAAGAGCAGGCTAAAAATGAATGCAACCCCACCTAATGCCAACAAGGAAACATGGGGAAACCTGTATTTAGGGTGTACCCGTGCAAATACAGGAAAGAAATTACCATCCCTGGCAGCGGCGTAGGGCACGCGGGAATAGCCCAATATGACTGAAAACAGTGATGCTATTGCAATACCTAATATGAGTATGGTAGCGATCTGCCCGGCTAAGTGCCCGTATATATGCTCAAAGTAAGTGCTGGCAATAAATTCAGAGCTGGCTACAGTTTGCCAGGGTAGCACGCCAAGAATCACCGATTGCATACCAAGATATAATACGGCTATCACGCTGATGGATATGAAGATGCTCCGGGGAATATTACGTTCGGGCTCCTTTATCTCTGCCCCAAGATGGCATACATTATAGTAGCCGAGGTACGAATATACTGCTTTGAGGGAAGCCTGCCCGAGCGCAAAAAACAACAAAGAGCTACTATCCCAACTGCCTGTATGCCAATTGAAGGCCTGTGCTGCGTTAAAATGAGGTAGCCCCGAAAGTATCAGCCATATAACCGTTCCTGCTGTAAGGGCACCGAAAACGACAGAGATACGGCCTATGCTTTTGATGTTGCGGTACAATAAGGCTACCAGTAATATTACAAGCCCTCCGCTTACCATCTTTCGCTGTAGCGTATCAAGCGGAACAAGGTAGGTAAGGTATTGCGCGAAGCCGATAGCACCGCTGGCAATTACCAGGGGCGCTTGTATGCTGGTTTGCCAGGTAAAGAGAAAGGCCATAAGCCTGCCCTTTTTGCCGAATAATTTTTGAAGAAATACATAACTGCCACCTGCTTCTGGCCATTTGGCGCCCATCTCGGCCCATACCATGCCATCCATATAAGCGAGTAAAGCACCTATGAGCCATGCGAGAATGGACATGGGGCCCTGCATGAAACCCACAATAAGGGGAATGGTAACAAAAGGCCCTATACCGACCATATCTATCATATTGATAGCTGTGGCCTGGCCGAGCGACAAGCCCCTTTCCAGTTTCGTATTGGTATTAACCTTGTTCAATTCGTAAATTACAATGCACAAAATAATAAAGGAAATGGAGCGAGCGTATCATTCTTATTTATTGCGGCTTGATTTTTTTACAAGGCTGCTTATGAGGTACATATTGGTTAGCCTGTTGTTATTGGGCGCAAATACAATACTGCATGCACAACCCAAAGCATTGGGGCTGAGGCTTGAAGGGTATACCTATCCATACCCTGTACACTACATGAAAGCGGAGGTACAGCGAAAGCCCGTCGAGATAGCGTATATGGATGTGAGGCCGGTATATGGAAATGGTCAGACCGTATTGCTGATGCATGGAAAGAATTTTCCCGCCGCATATTGGAAAGGGGTAATTGCTACATTAGTATCCAAGGGTTACCGGGTGATAGCACCGGACGCACTGGGTTTCGGCAAATCTTCCAAACCTGTGGTGCAATATAGTTTCTCGTTGCTGGCCCTGCTGACAAAACAGCTCCTTGATACCCTCAATATTGACAAGGTGAACCTCGTAGGCCATTCAACCGGCGGCATGCTGGCTACACGCTTTACGCTAAGCTATCCCGGGCGGGTGAGTAAACTGGTACTGGAAGACCCTATAGGTCTTGAGGACTGGCGAAGTAAGGGAGTACCCTACAGGAAGGTAGATGACTGGTACCGGGAAGAACGTCACGCAACTTATGATAAGATAGTAAATTACCAAAAGGGCTACTACCCTGAATGGAATGAAAAATATCGTCAATGGGCTGATGTTCAATATGGGCCACTGGCGGGAAAGGCTGCGGGTACTTATGCAATGGTGAGTGCCCTTACTTATGATATGATCTTTACGCAGCCGGTAGTTTATGAATTCAGCAATATACAGGTACCCACATTGCTGATAGTGGGAAAAGAGGACCATACCAAAATTGCACGAGGTGCATCGAAAGAGGTAGCAGAGGAATTAGGCCATATGAAAGACCTGGCAAAAGATGCTGCTCATGAGATACCGGGCTGTAAGTTGATCGAATATTCGGGTGTAGGGCATGTACCGCACTTGCAGGAGCCGGAACAGTTCTACGCTGACCTTTTAAAATTCCTGGCTAAATAAATTTATTGTCCTTTGCGGTTTTTATGGCATCTGCCTTTGAGTGTACGTTGAGCTTGTGGTAGATGTTCTTGATATGAGATTTGACCGTCTCAAGGTCAATGAACAGCTCCTGCGCTATGCGCTTACGGCTCTTACCTGTTGCTATTTGCTCCAGTATCTCGGTCTCCCTCCTTGTAAGCGGTGATTGTTCATTTCTCTGGAAAGAATGTATGACCATCCGGGCAATGTGAGCGCTCATAGGGCCACCGCCTTCCATTACTTCATGTATGGCAGCTATTATTTTTTCCGGTGGTGTATTCTTGGTAAGGTAGCCTGCTGCGCCATTGCCCAGGGCACGGAATATAAGCAGCTCCTGCTCATAAACAGTAAGGATGAGTATATGGGTTTCGGGTAGCAGCTTTTTTATCTTAGGCATGGCATCAATGCCTGAAATGCCGGGAAGCTCCACATCCAGCAATAGCACATCGGGATCGTCATGCACCAGTTTTTTTGCAGCATCTTCAAAAGAGGGGTAAGCACCCACTACTTTATAACCTCCTGTATTGCCTATGAGGTAGGCATAGCCTTCTCTTATGGTCTCATCATCTTCAATGATGGCCACGCGTATATCAAGGTCCCTGCTCATGGTTCGTACATTTAGGTAAAGTTCCGTTATATAAGGTAATTTCGTGTCACCCTAAAGAGGTTATTTTTGTTAAATATCAGTGCTTTTACCGCCTAATGTGCTGCTTTCCGGTATTTTAAAGCCAAGGCTGATGGTAGTACCCTTACCCGTAGCAGCATCAATATAGAGCTTGGCATTCATCCGTTTTGCCCGTACATGCATGTTGTCTACACCATGCCCTCTTTTTACGTGTTCAAGGTCGAAACCTTTGCCGTTATCTGTCAGGATGATGTGTAGTACATCATAATGCTGAAGGGTCACCTCCATTTTTACTTTGGTAGGCTGCGCATATTTCAGGCAGTTGTTCAGCGCTTCCTTGAATATCATAATGAGGTTCCGGCTAAAGTCCATGGGTAAAGTAAATTCTTTCCAGTCTTCATCGGTACCCGCGAAGGTGAAATCAATATCTGTATCCTGGAATAGCTCAGCACCAAAATCGCGGATGCGGTGCAGCACTTCGTATAGGTTGTCGTTAGAAGGTTTCAGGGACCATAGAATATCTCTCGTTCCGCTATATAGTTGCCCTGTATTATCCTGTATCTGGTCTATTATTCGCCTGGTGTCGGGGTCGGGAGGTATCTTGTTTTTCAACACATTGGTCAGTACGTTGATCCGGGTAAGCTTATTGCCCACCTCATCATGGAAGTCTTCGGCAGTCCGTTGCCTTACCTTGCTCTGTTCCTCGCGCCTGAGGTTATCCAGCAGCTTTATCCTGTTTTGCTTTCTTCTGTTTGTTGCATATTGCAAAGATATCCCCAGCAAGATACAACCTCCCAGTATAAGGAGTTTGAACCAGTTGGTCTTTTGAAAGGGCGTTATTATTTCGAAGGAGTAATTAAAGTTGCTGATGTCCTTTTTGTCGCTCATGGTTCTGCACTGCACCTGGAGCGTGTACTGACCCGGTGGGAGTGCAGAATAAGTAACCGCATTACTTGCTGACCAGTCGGACCAGGGCGCCTCGAGCCCTTCCATATGGTAACGGTAAAGTAGTTGCTCATCGCCACCAAGGGAAACAGCCTGGTAAGAGAAGGTGATGTTATTCTTACGGTAGGGTAAGTGTAAGCCATACGGTACCTTGTACCAGGTGCCGGTGCTGTCATACCAGGAGCTATCCGTTATGTTCTCACCGAATATCTTTACAGATTGTAGTGCTATACTTACCGGTTTTACCTGAGTGGGCTTTGCATTGGGATCGTAGTGTACAGCGCCGTTTGTAGTGCCGAACCAAATACCGCCATCCTTCATTTTGTAAATGGCATTGTGGTTACTCTCCATGCCTTTCATCCCTTCTTCCTTGCCATAAAAAGTGATGGCAGGTTTGTTGCTGCCGGACAT
>CAYZTM010000005.1:0-129640 GCA_964481425.1 uncultured Flavipsychrobacter sp. | reverse complement strand
ATATCCTGGACAATATAGTGCAGGACATAAAGGACAAGGTGGAAATAGAATATGCTGCTATAGAACCGGAGGCGCCCTACCCTTTTCCCTGGGACCCAATAACCTTCTTTGATACCATGCCGGAAACGGTACAGCATATGGCCGTACCCATGAAACCATTACCGGAACACATTATGCAGGGGCAGTACGACCTCGTGATATTCGGCTGGCAACCCTGGTTCCTCAATCCCTCGCTTCCCATTACTTCTTTTCTGCAAAGTCCATCAGCCAAAGTATTATCCGGCAAGAACGTGCTTACCGTAATAGGTGCGCGTAATATGTGGCTGCATGCACAGGAAAAGGTAAAAATGTACCTGCAACAGCTGGGGGCCAACCTTGTTGGTAACATTGCCCTGGTGGACACCAACACAAATATAGTGTCTACATTAACGGTGATACGCTGGTCATTCACCGGGCGGAAGGAAGCCAAGGGACTACTGCCCGCAGCAGGTGTGCAGGAGAAAGACATCAAAATGACCCAGCGTTACGGGCCGCCTATACTGAAACATCTTAACGAGAACAGGATGAGCAGCCTGCACCAGGAACTGTTACTCCTGGGTGCTGTAAAGCTGGAGCCCGGGCTGGTACTGCTGGAACAACGCGGGATCAAAAACTTCCGCTACTGGTCAAAATATATACAAGAAAAAGGAGGTCCCGGCGACACTGCACGTATAGGACGGGTAAAGCAATTCAAGAACCTGCTGATAGTAGCCATCTTTATATTATCCCCAATATCGGCACTAAGCGCCTCCATTAAGCTGCAACTGAAAAAGAAAAGCCTGCTGAAAGACGTGGAGTACTTCAAAGGACTGAAGTACGAGGAAGGAAGGATATAAACCCTTTAACGAAGACCCTGTAAAAGGCTCCCATTTTCCATCTCCCAAAAAAGAATAAGATACATTGATTTAACCTTGCACTGCATCGGGGTTATCAAATGATTATCAAAAATTTATCCTGCATTTTGAATATATCTGCCTTTGTAATTTACTGTCATTCTTAATTCTAAAAACAGAATTTTATGACAACAGAGAACATAATGCCACAGGACGAACTGGAACAAGACCAAACATCGCAGGAAGAATCTATGGAAGAGAACGAAGAAGAAATGACGGAAGGAACTGAAGACGAATCTGAAGAAGAGTTTGAAGAAAGCAACGAAGCGGCTGATGACGAAAGCGAAGCATAAGCCGGAATCACCAAAAAGAGAAGCATATCGCCGGTCAGTTGACCGGCGATATGCATTAACAGCGGAAGCAATATTATTTGTCTATAACAAGCCGCACATTTATTCGTGGGCACGGTGTTTTAATGAGTACAGGTCTAACAAAATGATAAAACTATTATTATGATTGCACAAAATGAGAAGCCAACGAACACGGATGCGCAACAGGAAGACAAGAATACGGAACCTGCAGAACAGCAAACAAGTAATGCAGACGAAAAACGTGAGCCTGATACCGAACCTGAACCGGAAGAAACCCTTTATGACCTTGGCGATGGAAGTGACGGTGGAGGTGACGCCAGCGGAGCGGACTGATCTTTAGCAAAAAATATCAAATGAAATAGCCTGCTATTCTCCATACCAGGCTATTTCTCTTTTACCTTCACTGTTGCGCATACCCCTGTACATACCTACGGAGTTGAAACACATATCGTAATTACCTTTTGCATCCACAGCTATAAGGCCGCCTTCACCACCCATTTTCACCAGCTTATCTTTTATCACCGTATTGCATGCTTCTTTCAATGAGAGTCCCTTATATTCCATAAGGCAGGACACATCGTGCGCTACTACGGCACGTAGAAAGAATTCCCCATGACCTGTACAGGATATAGCACAGCTATTGTTATTGGCGTAAGTGCCTGCACCTATCACCGGGCTATCACCTATCCTGCCAAAACGTTTATTGGTCATACCACCGGTAGAGGTGCCCGCCGCAAGGTTACCCTGTTCATCCATAGCTACTGCACCGACAGTACCGAATTTATGATCGGGATTGGGTGCTGTGCCTTTCAGGTTATCGCCTTTATGGTCCAGTTGATAGAAATCACTGTCGCGTATCTCTACCCATTGATCGTAACGAAGCTTATTGAAAAAGTAATCATCGGGGGCAAATTCTATACCCCGGTTCAAAGCGAAATCTGCAGCACCCTTCCCGCTCAAAAATACGTGACCTGAATGCAGCATGATCTCACGGGCAAGTACAATGGGATTCTTAATGTTGCGCACACCGGCGACAGCACCAGCGGCAAGGTCTCGGCCATCCATTATAGAAGCATCCATTTCGTTCAGTCCCTTCTTGGTGAACACAGAACCTTTACCTGCATTGAACAGCGGCTCATTCTCCAACGCTACTATTGCTGCAACTACAGCATCAAGAGCACTACCACCTGCTTTAAGGACATCCTGTCCTGCATCCAATGCCAGCGAGAGCGCCACGCTATATTGCTGCTCCAGTTCCTCGCTCATCATATCGGGTGTTATGTTGCCTGCACCACCGTGAATGACCAATGTATAAGCCATCTGATTATCGTAAATTTTTAACCTTGAAAATATTAAAGCTTGTTATTGCAAATAGGCTGCTACTATTTCGTTACCACTTGTCTCCACCTCTATATGTTCCTGCATGGTAGTAGCTACGGTATGACCCACAATATCCGGCGATACCGGGAAAGATTTATGCTTACGGTCCACAAGTACTGCTATCATGATATGCGCAGGCTCGTAGTTAAGCACCGGCTTCATGGCATACAGCAATGTTTTGCCCGAATTGGCAACATCATCTACCAGTATTACAGAGCGCCCTGTAAGATCTGCATCCAGCCTTATCTCTTCAGACAGAGGTTTTCGCTTGTTCAGTTTCATGGGCAATACAGTAACCTGCAAAGGACTTATCTTGCCCAGGTGCTCAGCAAGGTTTTGTGCCACTGCGAACCCGCTGCCTTCTATGCCTACGAGGGTCACCTCGGTGCCTTTACTGTTATTCTCCCATATCTCGTAAGCCATACGCTGCAACTTGCGATCTATCCGCTCTTTGTCGAGTATGAGTACGCGTTGTTTGTTCATATCATTAGTTTGAGCGTATTGCCACTACCGGGTCGAGGCGGGAGGCAGAGAAGGCCGGTATGAAACCCGCCAATACCCCAACTGCCGCCGATATACCTATCCCGAATAAAAAGTTCTTTAAAGATAATGTAACTGCGAAATCTGCACCATAGGTGAGGCCAAGGCTAAGGAGCAAGACGATGATAATGCCTACAAGGCCCCCGATCAGGCAAAGAGTGATCGCCTCAACAAGAAATTCTGTAAGGATACTACTACCCCGTGCACCGATGGCCTTTTTCAGGCCTATTACTTTTGTCCGTTCTTTTACGGTCACGAACATGATATTGGCAATACCAAAAGCACCTACCAGTAGAGAGAAACCCCCAATAATAAAGCCTATAATATTTATAGTATTGAATAGTATATCAAGTCGTTCAGATATCTGGCTTAGCTGGTTGATGGCAAAATTATCGGGCTGGCCGGGGCGTACCTTGCGCTGGCGACGGAGCACCCCTTCCACCTCGTACTTTATATTTTCCAGGTTCTTACCCTGTGCCGCTTTCACCACGATAAAGGGTTCATAATTCAATGAGCGCACATCTACAAGTCCGGCGGCAGCGGCATAATAGGGGAAAATAAGCCCCTCATCGAAATTAAAACCGGCCATGTTCTGTCCCACCTTCTTCATTACACCTATTACATTGAACTTCCGCCCCAGGAATGTAATGGAACTGCCAATAGCTTTTATATTGCCCGGGAAGAGGATGTTATAGACCTCGCTGCCTAGCACAACCGAATTGCTGCCTGCATCCAGCTCCGAGGGGCTGAGATAACGCCCGGAGCCGATCTCAATGTTCTGTATCTTATCGAAATTGAGCATAACGGCATAGCCTGTGATGCCGCTTGCCTGTAGGTCGTTGTGCTTAACCGTAAGGTTATTGACCGGCAGGCAAAGCGTAGCAAAAGAGGCATCGAGTACCTGGTTCTCCACAGCCCGCGTTTCAGCAGGGCTCATGCTGGGCCTGCGCCAGTACTCCCACCACTTATATTCGCCCCCGTCGTCCATCCATGGCCAGCGGCCGATATAGAGCACATCACTACCCAATGTCGACATCTCTTTTTTAATATTGTTCTTCATACTGTCGAGCACAGTAAGCACGGCAATGATGCAGAATATGCCTATGGTAATGCCTAAGAGGGAGAGAAAGGTGCGCAGTTTATTGGCCCTTAGCTCCTGGAAGGCCTGGGACACACTGGTAGTAATGATCTGCGCTGAATTGCTCATTTATACAGGCAAATTTAGCTTTTAGTTCTAATACCGATGTAGGCAGATACCTGTTTTCACCATATTTTTGTCTTTATCAAAAAAATAAGCGCCTTTGCAGCCTGCCTTAAAGTTTTTATTAAAGAATAAAGCGCTCAAATATCCCCGCTTCCGTAGGTTCCTGGCTTTGCGTTTCTTCCTGATCATGGCCCTCAACATGCAGCTCACCATCATCTACTGGTGGGTCTATCATATCACCAATGACGTATCGCTGGTGGGTGTATTGGGCTTATGCGAAGCAATACCCGCCATAGGCTGTTCTTTCCTGTCGGGGCACTTCGTGGACCAGAGAGAGAAACGTACCACTATATTGCAATGTATAATATTATACATAGCGCTTGCAGGTGCATTAGCGGTTCTTTCCCTGCCTTTTGTATCAGCGCACCTTGCGACACCATCCATTGTCAAATTTATATATGCAGGTGTGTTCATCAGTGGGATACTGCGTGCTTTCGTCAGCCCGGCTTCATTCGCCCTGCTTGGCTTATTGATACCGCGGAAGCATTACCCCAGCGGCACTACCTGGAGCAGTACCTCATGGCAGGTAGGTTTTGTGGCAGGCCGTTTACTTGGTGGTGTGCTACTGGTATTTGGTATCAGCACCAGCCTGTTCACGGTCATTGTGTTCGAGGTGATATCGTTCTTTGCCATCCTTGGCATACCCAAGCACGATATCCTGCAAAAAGAAAAAGAACCGGTATTGAAAAGCCTGAAAGAAGGCCTCGGGTTTGTCTTCAAGACCCAACTGATACTGGCTTCACTTTCGCTCGATATGTTCGCAGTACTGTTTGGGGGAGCAGTAGCTTTGCTACCAGTATACGCCAGCGACATATTGCATGTGGGCGCAGTAGGCTATGGATGGCTGAATGCGGCCCCCGGAATAGGCTCTGTCATTACATTATTTATTCTCTCGTTCATACCCCTGAAAAATAACGCAGGCTATAAACTACTTGCCTGCCTTGCAGGCTTTGGACTTGCCACTGTAGTATTTGGCATTTCTACCAATTTTTACCTGTCAATGGCCATGCTTACCATAGCGGGTATGCTGGATGCGGTAAGCGTGGTAATAAGGGGTACAATACTCCAACTGCATACCCCGGATAAAATGCGCGGCAGAGTGGCCGCGGTAAACACCATGTTCATCAGCTCGTCGAATGAATTGGGAGCAGTGGAAAGCGGCTATACCGCAAAATGGATGGGTACGGTGCCAGCCGTAGTGTTTGGGGGCTGTATGACACTGGTGGTTGTAGGTGTGACCTGGTTCGCAGCGCCCTTGTTACGAGGTCTCAAACTGGACGCTACTCAGCCGAAGGAACGTAAAACATAAAATATACTGCGCCGATAATAAAAATAAAGGCCACAATATAGTTCCAGCGTATCTGCTCATTCAAAAAGAAAACAGCAAATAGACAAAATACCACCAACGAAATTACCTCTTGTATGGTTTTTAGCTGGAATGGTGAAAAGCCCTCTTTCAAACCGAACCGGTTATTGGCAGGAACCATGAAGCAGTACTCAAAAAAGGCAATGGCCCAGCTTATGAGTATCAATTTTATCAGGGGCGTATCGGCTGTATTCTTTTTTAAATGACCATACCATGCATAGGTCATGAAACAATTAGAGGCCAAAAGGCAAAGTATAGTACGCATAAAGAAGAATATACAAGCGAAGCATAAATATCATACCAAACAAAAAGCGCTTCAGAACGAAGCGCTTCTATAAATATATTTTACCAATACTAACGGGTAGTTGCATCGGTGCCGCCATGAGACCATTGCTCATATTGTGCCTTTGTCAGCACCTGGCGGTATTGCTGCATTTTATAATTGTTGATCTCTGTTTCCGTAGCTTTTACATGGGCCCTATCGGTGTTATTTTGCTCCAGCTTGCTCCACTTGATGGCGATATTGCGGTTAGCTTCCATCATCTTGGTAGATTGGGCGGGGGTCAATTTATACTGCTGGGTCATTTGGTCCGTGAGTGACTTTGCATACACTTCTACCGGTATACCCTGAACTTCCATGGGTTTGTTGTTCTGCTTAGCCTGTGCAAAACCGGCGCTTGAAAGTGTAATTACGGAAAGAGATAGTAAGAGGAACTTTTTCATAATCTTTGTTTTGATACATTATGTAGTGTAAATCTAATGCATTTCTATTAATATACATCAGTAAGTTGGCTAAAAAATAAAATGCCCGGTGCTTACCGGGCATTCAAATACGTTATTTAACATATATTTATTTTAGCTGTTTCTCATCTACTTTCGCCTCATTCCTCATAACTACCACGCCATCAAAAACATCTATCAGTACCGGCTTGCTCTTATCGATATCTCCTGAGATTATCTTTTTGCTGAGCAGGTTAATGATATCCTTTTGGATCAGCCTTTTTAATGGCCTTGCACCATACTGGGGATCGAAACCTCGCTCTGAGAGGTACTCGAGTGCATAATCGGAGAACTGGAGGTCTATACCTTGCTCAGCCAATTGTTCCTTGAGGTGCTCCAGTTGTATGCGAATGATACCTTTTATCTCCTTCCGCATCAGCGGGTGGAACATGATAATATCATCGACCCTGTTAAGGAATTCGGGGCGAAGTGCCTGGCGAAGTAGCTCCATTACCTGTTCTTTGGTACTTTCTACCACTTTATCTATATCCTTCCCTTCCAGCTCTGCAAAGTTCTCCTGTATGATATGGCTACCCAGGTTGCTGGTCATAATGATAATGGTATTCTTGAAATTCACCACCCTGCCCTTATTATCCGTCAGGCGACCATCATCCAACACCTGTAGTAATACGTTGAAGGTATCCGGGTGGGCCTTCTCGATCTCATCGAGCAGAACAACCGAGTAAGGTTTTCTGCGCACTGCCTCGGTAAGCTGTCCGCCCTCATCGTAGCCTACATATCCCGGAGGTGCGCCAACCAAACGACTAACACTGTGTTTCTCCTGGTATTCGCTCATGTCTATACGGGTCATCATGCTGTCATCGTCGAAGAGCACTTCGGCGAGCGCTTTGGCTAACTCTGTTTTACCCACACCGGTAGTACCCAGGAATATAAAAGAGCCTATTGGCCTGCGGGGGTCCTGTAAACCGGCCCTGCCACGACGAATAGCATCTGACACGGCTTCGATAGCCTCATCCTGGCCTATCACACGTTTATGCAACTCATCTTCCAGGTTCAGCAACTTATCGCGCTCACTTTGCAGCATACGCTGCACCGGGATACCTGTAGCACGGGCCACATTCTCTGCTATGTCCTCCGCATCCACTTCTTCCTTCAGTAAGCGTTTACGTTGGCTGTCCATAGCTTCCAACTGCCTGCTGAGTTCCTCCACCTGTCCTTCTTCCGCTTTCACCTTACCATAGCGTATCTCAGCCACTTTACCGTAGTCTCCTTCCCGTTCGGCCTGCTCGGCTTCCAGTTTCAGGTGCTCGATACTGGTCTTGGCCTGGTTTATTTTATCTACAATTTCCTTTTCTTCCAGCCATTTTGCCTTAAGGGTATCACGTTCTACGGTCTGCAGGGATATCTCCTGGTTCAGTTCTTTCAGTTTCTCTTCGTCATTTTCCCGCTTTATTGCCTCACGCTCTATTTCCAATTGGCGTATGCGGCGTTCCAGTTCGTCCAGTTCCTCGGGCATCGAGTTCATTTCCAGTTTCAGCTTAGCTGCACTCTCATCTATCAGGTCTATTGCCTTATCGGGCAGGAAACGATCGGTAATATACCGATGCGACAATTCAACTGCTGCAATGATGGCTTCATCCTTAATGCGTACCTGGTGGTGACTCTCGTACCGATCCTTAAGGCCGCGTAATATGGATATAGCGTCTTCGGTAGAGGGCTCATCAACGAACACCTTCTGGAAACGGCGTTCCAGGGCCTTATCCTTCTCAAAATACTTCTGGTATTCATTCAGCGTGGTGGCCCCTATAGCGCGCAGTTCACCACGGGCCAGGGCAGGTTTCAATATATTGGCGGCATCCATGGCCCCCTCCATTGCACCCGCGCCAATAAGCGTGTGTATCTCATCTATGAAGAGGATGATCGCTCCATTACTTTCTGTTACCTCTTTCACAACAGCCTTAAGCCTTTCCTCGAACTCACCACGATATTTGGCGCCCGCCATCAGGGCCCCCATATCAAGGGCAAAGATGATCTTCGACTTGAGGTTATCCGGTACATCTCCATTAATGATACGGTGCGCAAGCCCCTCTACGATCGCGGTCTTACCTACGCCGGGCTCACCGACCAATATCGGGTTGTTCTTTGACCTGCGTGACAAAATATGCAGGGTACGGCGTATCTCCTCATCACGGCCTATCACAGGGTCCAGCTTGCCATTACGTGCCATTTCATTCAGGTTCTTGGCATAGCGCTCCAGCGAGTTATATTGCTGTTCCGATGTTTGGGAATTGACCGTACTGCCCTTGCGCAGTTCTTTTATTGCCGCCACCAGGCCTTTTTCGGTAAGTCCCGCATCTTTAAGCAGTTTACCGGTGTCATCGTTTACCTGTAATAAGGCTATGAGCAGATGCTCTACTGTTACAAATTCATCGTTGAATTGCTTCAGCGTGTTGCCGGCACGTAATAACACATTATTTGCCTCGCGGCTTATGTTCTGGGCGGGTTCCCCACCCTGTATCTTAGGGAGGCGTTTTATCTGTTCGTCAAGCTTACTCTCGACAAAACCGATATTTACGTTGTTCTTCTTAAGCAGGTATGGAATCGGCCCGTCAGCATCCTGTATCAATGCTTTCAGGATATGGGCAGTTTCAATACTTGGGGTCTGATCGTTAAAAGCCAGTTGCTGCGCCTGCTGCAGTATCTCCTGTGCTTTTATAGTAAAATTATTTAAATTCATATGATTGTTTTCGCTCTTGCCCTATATGCATAAAAAATGTTCCAAACCGGTTTTAAAGGTAGTTTTGGCATTAATGGTCAAAACATCAGGACAAGCTGTCCTGCCTGCTAAGCAATACCTGAACTTATTGCAGGAGCCGGCAAATGAAGGTGACAAAATGTTCAGTTATATACAATCCATTAAATAGAAAAGCCCGTGGCATGGCCACGGGCATCATTGTATTTATCTGCCTCCGTTAGTTCATTACTGTATATGAATAGATGGCGTCATCCAGTACCTGCTCCAATCCATTATAAGGGGTGGGCCGCATAGTATGCCATTTATTGTCGTCAGCCTGGTACATTTCCACATGCAGGCTTTCGTGGCCGGGAATTTCTATATCTACGAGATATTTCACTTTATTCTCCGGCATGGTTTCATCGCTGAAGTCGCAGAGGAAGTGATTGCCATTGTGGCAAATTGCTTTAAAGAACCTGTAATGCACAGGTGATCTATTTTCATTGGCGGATGGTATACTAAACATATTGCGTAGGTTTAATGATACCAAAAGTATATCCCGCAATATGGGCTTCAAAATTTTCAGCGGCGTTTAACCTGTCGTTTAAAAGCCGATAACAAGCCGTTAAGAAATGAATCTATACCTAAACACTAAAATAAGGGGCTGATAAAGCAATGGTTAATATTGTTGACTATTTTTTTAATGCCTTGATCAAAAGATCTATAGAGAAGTTGATGAGCTCTGAAATGTCTTTGCCGGAATTGCCTTCGTCGATAAGGTTCAGCCTTAGGCCCCTGAGCATACTAACACATATTAGGCTCACATCATCCAATTGGTCTTTGTCCAGTTGTTTAAATTCGCCATTTTGGATACCATAGTCAATAATAGAACGAAGCAGATCAATCTCGATCGTGTCATACTTTTTCTTGAACACTTTCATCAAACAGCCTTCATCGCTCATTTCCGAACGAATGATGTTAAACAGTATGATACGTTTCTTGAGAGCAGTACTGATTGTCTGGGCATAGGTCCGGAGTTTCTCCTCTGCTGAGTCAACCTCTGCAACAGCCGTGCTGATCTCATTGATGATACTTTGCTTTTCATTAAGCAGCACAGCCTCAAAGATGTCTTCCTTTGTAGGATAATAATAATAGAGGCTGCTCTTTCCTCTGCCTATTGAACGGGCAATATCTTCCATTGTGGTCTTGGCCAAACCATACTGCTGGAACAGCTTTTTGGCGGCATCCACTATTGAGGACCTTACTCTTTCGTCTCTTTTCGTTTCCACTTTTAGCATAATGAGCAAATTTTATGGGGTCAAAAAAAGTAGCACATCCAGCCTAATGTATCAACTTCATCATCCTGTCAATAAATCCCTTCAATATATTTTTAGCAACCAAAAGGTTGAACAAAGAAATTCCTCCAATGGCACAGGTTATACCTGCTAAAACATCGAGTACATAGTGATGCCCGGTATAAACAGCTGCAAACCATACCCCGACCATAATGGCACCAAAGAATATACTCTTATAGCCCATCTTGTTCCGGAGGCTGTAGTAAAAAACAATGGCCGGGTAAGCAGAATGCAAAGATGGCATAGCTGCAAAAGTGTTGGAGCTTTTGCTGTATAAAGATTTGAATATCTCTACGTTAAAAAATTGATCAAACTTACCCAGGCCTGCAATATTACCGGGGGTATGCTCGTAAAAAGTGAAGCCGTACTGCTGTACATACCATGGCGGTGCTGCGGGGTAAGTGTAATAGATGACAAAACCTATAAGATTGACCAGGAAGAATGTCAGCGAAAAATACAGGAACAAACGCCTCTGCTTGTAAAACAGGTAGGTAGCAAATAGCAAGGGTACCGGTATCCAGGTAAGGTAAAAACAGCCGGAGAGCACATCAAGTATCGTTTTGCCATGCGTATGCCAAAACTCATTTGGCGTAAGCACCAACCCATTGATGCTGATACCGAATATACTTTTTTCCAGCTCATAAAGGCCCTGAATATGCACCGGTGCATACCTGTAGTTAGGAAAGGCCTTCATGTAATCGAAAATGATCCAATAAACAATGAAGATGGAAAAGCCTGTAATAAACTTACGTGTACCCCTCGAAATGAAGTACATCAGGTTGACAAAGCTCACTAAAAATACCTGCTCGGGCCTGAACCCGATCAGGAAACGCGAAAGCAGCAAATAAGCACCCGATATACTACCCATAAGCAGGATATCGGCCTTACGCCATAAAGTAACATTTGCCGCTGTCGTACTACTACCGTTCATTATTCTGTTCCTGTTTTTTTATAAAATCCGATCTCAGCACCTTATCCCATAAGGGACTGCTTACACCATATCCTTTAGTGGAATCGGAATAGTGGTGCAGCATATGGTGTTTCTTTAACCTTTTCCAAAATTCGCTTTTGAAGTTGTGATGATGCAGTGCATAATGGGTAATGTCATAAAAAAGATATCCGGAAACAAAGCCGGGGAAAAATGACCATAAATAGGCCTTATTCAATATAAGCGAGAACAAAAAATAGAAAAGAAAGGCAAGAGGTATGCTCACTGCAGGTGGCATTACCAGGCGTTTTGTATCATTAGGATAATCGTGATGCACACCATGGAAGACAAAGTGCATCCGCTGGCCCCATTTAGAAGCAGGCACAAAATGAAACACAAAGCGATGCAAAAAATATTCAACCACCGACCATACCAGTACACCTAATGCATAATAGCCGATAAATGCTACGGCACTAACACCTGCTGTAACAAATGCCTTGATGGCAAAGAAGAGCACCACAGGAACATACAATATGAGCGGTACAGAATAATGTACCCTGGAGAAAAACTCCATAAAGTCGCTCTTGAACATCCGTTCGGACTCCTGGGAATTAGAAACATAGTTCTTTTTCATACCCTTATGGCTTTAATCGTTCAATGATCTCTTTACCGGTGGCCGCTTCCGTGCCCTTCAATTCTATGTACACAACATTAGGTACCCAAAAGCTGCCGCCTTCAATTCTTAAATAAATTCGTTTCAGTACCGACATAGTATGCCCGATCTCGGTAAATACATAGTACTTACCGTCGGTAGCCTTGCGCAGGTACATAGGATGCTTACCATATGAAACAAAGCGCAACTCATAGTCTGTAGCGTTCAGTTTCTTAACGTTCAACCCGTAAGCAAATTTTCTCTGTATATAATTCAGGTCTTTTCTTGATCCGTCTTCCTGGTACCTTATCCAGAATATATGTATCGGGTTCTCTTCATCAAGCGTACCGGCAGGTGTATAGTTCAATGCGTAGGCTATCGTATTGGTGTTAGGCGTACGCTGCACATAGAACATCAGCCCCTTCACATCTTTCGGTACCGGGAAGGTATCTACCTCGCTACCTGCCACCGGGATATCCACAATATATTCAGCATGAGCTTTATTTGCAGTGAATAGCGTTGTAAAACCGGCGACAATTAACAATATGATAATCGCAGCCTGTTTGTGAGTGCTCTTTTGCCGGTCTTTTTGATCGAGTGCCTTTTTCGAATCCATCAACCTGCGGACAGCTGTAATATTAGCCAGTATGGCCATTACCGTTATCGGCAAGGTAAAAATCGACATGGTCTCAAACACATGGAAAGAGATACCCGGTACAAACAGTTTGTAATCGCCCCCTATGAAGTGCGCAGTAACCCCACAAGCTATTGCGGATAAACCTACAAGCACTACCCTCTCCGGGCGTTGCATCAGGCCGCCTTTACACTCCACGCCAAGGCCCTCGGCACGGGCCCTTGTGTAGCTAACCATCATAGAGCCTATCAATGCGATAAAAGCAAACAATGAACTCAGGAAATAATGGTGTGCTACAAGATAGTAGCAGATACCGAGGAACATTACCATCTCGCTATACCTGTCGAGCACAGAATCATACATGGCGCCAAAAGTGCTGCTCATCTTGCCAAGGCGCGCTACCTGGCCATCAAGCATATCAAATATACCGGCAAAGAGCACTAATGCACCTGCCCAGCCAACATAACTCAGATCGCCGCGATTGCTTCTTTCAGCACCAACAATAAATATCACAGCGACCCCTATGTTCAGTACAAGGCCTATAGTAGTAACAGCATTAGGGGTAAGGCCCAGTTTTATCAAAAAACGGACAAAAGGGTTGATCACTTTGTAGATCCCCTGCTGTAAACCATCTCTAATTTTTTTCCAGTTCATATGCTATGTCCCTGCTGTCTTAAAAATCAAATTTGAACCTGCCCCTGATACCGATCTGCGATACTTCGGGATGGTCCAGGTAAGTGAACCGCTTTACCACATCTATCCTGAAAAAGTTAAGGATATTACCTACACCCAGGCTTCCTTCTATATAAGGTTGATGTTCCAATGTATAGGTAGCCTGTTGTCCGTTCGAGAAAGTGGGGAATTTCAACAAATTCGGGTCATTACCCGGCATATTCTCGCTGCGCACCCCACCGTACAATATTTTCACATTGGCATACTCCCTGAAACGCAAGCGTCTGAATAATGGTATCTTGTTGAATATAAATCCATTGAAACAGTGGTCCACGATCAGGCTGGCATAGTGGTCACTCACAAACTCAAGGAAGTTCATCAGGTTGTACGATTGCAATTGCAGGGAATAGGTCTGGTTGGCCCGGTGTATCGCCAATAGCGGGAATGGCACTTTGCCCGCTATATAGCCACCCTCAAGGGCTATATCGCTATACCCAAGTTGCGACATGTACACACGCTTATATATGTTCAGGGTGAAGTTCTGGTAATTGTACTCACCATTCAGGAAGCCCTTGACTCCGGCAATGGTACGGAACGAGATGACCGGGTAACGGTTAGGTATAGGTATCCGGTATAACTTGCCCTGGTAAAAGTCCTCATGAGGAGCATACCTTAGCTCCAGTGAGAATTCAGAAGTGGTAATGGAAGGCACAGGGCTGGGGTTTACCGCATCTGAGGTAACGTAAGTCAGCCCGCCTGCGGCTTTTTGTTTCCAGTTCTTATAACCTAGCTGGAAGGACAAATGGTTTTTAAATTCGTTGAGGTACGTAACATCATAAATGTTATTGTACAACCACTTGTCATTTACACCCCGCTTGATGGATAGTAGAACGTTGTCTTCCTGGATGAACTGTAATTCCTGGCCCGGTATCTTCACTTCCTTCTGGTAATCGGCCTTCAATATCTTAACAGGGAACTCATAGATAGACCGACCGGTAAAGGAATAGGTACCCCCGAAATAATACTTCCACTGTTTATCGAGGAAACCGTAGGCGCCATAAGTCTCAAAGTAGTACCGCTTACTCAGATTTGGCGTAGTACGCCCCCCAAGCCTAAGCCTGAATCCCTCAACAGGATTATAGCTATAAAATGTATTGACAGGCCCCACTTCGAAGTAAGGGCTGGCACGTTTGTATCCTGCTATGAAAAGGGTAATAATATCCATAGCCCTCTTGAACTTCTTTGAGTTCCGGAGGCTGTCGCTGTTCGCATAAGTAAGCGATTCGGCAGTGGTAAGCGTATCATGCCTGTTCTGTACCCAATAAGCATTATCATGTAGCTGCGCACTATCTTTCATTACTACAGATTCGCCCTGGTAAAGGCTATCAGGTCTCGGCACATCCACCAGGTAATCTTTGAACGATACGGTACGTTGTCCATATATACCGCTCGATTTTTTTGAACTAAGCCCGAAATCCGTCTTCACGTCACTTTTGCTTAGGTGATATTTACCATCGTTGCCCTTTGCAAAATCGAGGGCAACATCAAGGTCTTTTATCCAGTTGATGTTGATGTTCTTATTAACGGTCATTATCACCTTCTGCACAGCATAATCTCCATTCAGGGTAACATAAAGACGTCCCTGGAAAAGCATGTCCATCTTATTTCTTGGAAAGAAGCTGAGCCCCACCAGCTTTTGCCCATCTACTTCTGTAGTATCCAGTATAAAATATTCGTAGAAGGTGGGCCCCATATCTGCTATCGGACTGAGAAACTGGTTAGTCATCAGCGATATGTTGTTCTGGTATATGTCCACATCCTGGTACATATGTTTCAGGTAGGCCTTCAGACCCTGGTTGTCTATGTACTCGCCAAAATTCACTTTCTTCTCTGCCTTTACGATAGTCTTGTTCTTTTCAGGCGATCTACGGTAATAGTGCTGCGATAGTTGCTCCTGCATATACAGGGGCATCAGTGCTTTGTCCGGGAAGGTCGTAGTGTCAATGTTCCTTGTTATATATTTAAAGGAACGCAGCAAACGATTGTTCTTCAGCTTATCCGGCGTGTTCATGAGTGATAAGCTCATTTTTTCATACTGTTCATACTCCACATAGTCATAATGCTCCATTTTATTTTTTGACTTGTGGTCTATCACTTGCTTTATCAGTTCTACAGCAGGATTGTTCTTATTGCGGTAACGTACCTTTTTCAGTTTTACGGTTACCTCTTTAAGTTCCCTGGTATCAGGTTCCAGGCTCACGTTCAATGTCTGCTCTTTACCCGGCGTCACTTTTTGAACTATCGTTTTATAGCCTACATATGATATTTGTACTTTATTGTAATCTTTATCTCCTTTCAACTCATAATAACCGTTGTCATTTGTATTCGTTCCAACCGGGCTGTTGGGGAAGAATACACTTACAAAGGGCAATGGTTTTTTCGTACCTGCTTCCTTCACCCGTCCTTTCACAATCGTCACCTGTGTCCAGGCATTATTTGGGTGCAAAATGAAACTCAGCGCTCCTATGAGTAATACCAGCCTTATTCCAATCTTTCTATCTAAAAACATATTTCTTCTGTAAAAAATAATTATAGCTAAATGCCACTAACACCGCCGTCAATACTTTAGCTGCCACATAGTTGATAGTACTGTAATGAATGATCATATACACGCCACCGGCATTCAGGGCCAGGTTGCCCACCCATACCAGGAAATACCTGCCGGCCTGTATGCTGCGGGCATTATGACGCGCCAAAAAGACCCATTCCCGGCCCAACATAAAGTTCACTACCCCACCGGTTATCGTACCTGTTGCGGATGCCGCAGTAACAGCAGCATCGTTCTGCAGGGCCAGTAATTTTACCAGCACTATCGTCATCACGAAATCAGCTATCGTGGCTATGACCGAGGCAGCCTGTGCTTTTACAAATGTGGACATCAAAACAACTTTAGTTGCAACAGCAACTGTAATATTATGTTGGCATATATACCCGATAGTACATCGTCGGCCATCACGCCCCAACCGCCCTTGAAACGCTCGGTCTTCCGTATGTAGAGCGGTTTCGCTATATCGAAAAAACGAAAGAGCACAAGGCCGGTCAAAACATATTGCCACTTCACCGGTACCAGTAGCAGCGTGATCATCATACCGGCTACTTCATCTATCACTACCTTCTTATCATCCTTGCCCCAATAAGGTTCTACCTCGTTTGCACTCCATACACCCAGCAGTGTAATAGCTATCGTAACTATAAATTGTATAGCTACATCCGGTGGGTATTGGTACCATGCAGCATACCAGCATATACAGGTAAATATAGCAGCCACCGTGCCACCACCTTTACCCATATACCCAATGCCAAGCGAAGTGGCAATGGTTTTGTGAAAAGTTATCATAACGCTTCTACAAGGTCCTGGTAATAATCCAGGCCAAGGTGCGTGATGAGATCTTCTCCCATTATATGTCGCAGCGTATTCTGCAGCTTGATCAGCTGTTTGAATATGTCATGCTCAGGCTTCAATCCGGGTGCTGTCTGCGGTGACTTGAAATAGAAAGAAAGCCATTCCTGTATACCGCTCATACCTGCACGTTGTGCGAGGTCCATGAACAATGCAAGGTCAAGCACGATGGGTGCAGCCAATATAGAATCGCGACAAAGGAAGTTGATCTTTATCTGCATCTGGTAACCCAGCCATCCGAAAATGTCTATGTTATCCCAGCTTTCTTTATTGTCACCATGAGGGGGATAATAATTGATGCGTACCTTATGGTAAAGCTCGCCGTATAATTCCGGGTTAACATCAGGACGCAATATCTCTTCAAGCACACTTAGTTTAGACACCTCTTTAGTCTTGAAATTATCCGGGTCATCCAGTACCAGGCCGTCCCTGTTGCCAAGGATATTAGAGGAGAACCAACCTTTAATACCTAATGCCCTGGCGTGCAGGCCCGGGGCAACTATGGTCTTCATCAGGGTTTGTCCTGTCTTGAAGTCTTTACCGGCTATGGCCACACCATTTTGTTTCGCCAGTTCTATAATAGCAGGTATGTCGCAGGTAAGGTTAGGAGCACCATTGGCAAAAGGAACACCCATCTTTATCGCAGTATATACATAGATCATGCTGGGCGATATGCGCTCATCATTATTCCGCAGGCCTTCTTCAAAAGCTTCGATGGTCTCATGCACTGTTCCCTGTTCGATATACTTTTCGGTAGAAGCACACCATACCATTACCAGGCGGTCGCAATTATTCTGCTTTTTAAAGTTAGCAATGTCATCCATCAGCGCCTCAGCCAGCTCGTATTTTGTAGCACGCTTCTTAATGTTCGTGCCATCCAGGTTCTTTACATACTCTTTGTCAAAAACTGCTTCCATAGGCTTGATGGCCTCCAGTTCAGGCTTGATAGCTGCAAGCAACATCGGCTCCAATACTTTGGCTTTACTCGCTGCGTCGAACATGTTGTCGTCGTATACATCCCAGCCGCCGAAAACAATATCGTCCAGTTTAGCCAGGGGTACAAAATCTTTGATCAGTGGGTAACGGTTCTCTGTACGTTTACCCAGCCTGATATTGCCCATCTGTGTCAATGAGCCCACAGGTTGCGAAAAGCCTTTCCTTATCGCTTCCACACCTGCTATGAAGGTAGTGGCCACTGCACCCATACCCGGTATCAGTATGCCTAATTTTCCATCTGCGTTTTGAATCTGGTAGTCCATGATTTTGTCTGTTTCTTTTTTACGTTTATTCTTATAGCCAATTGTTAGATTGATACCATTTTAATGTCTCTTCAAGTCCCCTCTCAAGGTCGTAAGCAGGCACATAGCCCATATCCTTTTTCAGCTTTTCTATACTGCAGTTCCAATTTTCAGCAGTAAGCTCAGCCAGCTTTTCGCTATTCAGTACCGGTGTTTTATCCTTAGGCGATGTTAGCTCCAGTATGCCGGACAAAGCCTTGACCATACCCAGGGGCACATGGAATTTCAAGGTCTTCTTGCCCAATATCTTTTTGGTCAGGTCAGCCAGCTCATAGCGTTCATAGCTATTACCGTCCGATATATTGTAGGCCACATGGTTACCGGGATTTACCAAGGCCTTCATGGCTACATTAGCAAGATCCTTCGCATAAATAAAACTTAATCTTTGCCCCTTAGTTCCTATGTAAGGTTCCAACCCGCTCTTCAGGGTCTTGAACATGATGTATATGTCCTTTTCCCTGGGCCCGTAAACGGCAGTCGGCCGCAATACGATCAATGGCAGTTCTTTTATCTCTGCTAGGTATTGCTCAGCCAGTAGTTTACTGCGGCCATAATTGGTAACCGGTTCTGCTTTACTTAGTTCAGTTATTGGGTTGATATCCTCGTAGAATGTGGGGCCCATGGCCGCCAGGCTACTGATAAATACGAACTTGGACAGCGGTATGGAAGCATGTTGGGCAGCCTGCGCAAGGTTTCTCGTATACGCTGCATTTATTTTATTATACTCAGCCTCATTTTTTGCCCTTGTCACGCCGGCCGAATGAATAATGTAGCTGTATTGCCCGGTCTCTAACTCCTTCTGCAGGCTCTCCGCATTGTTATAGTCCGGGTACACATATTGTATATCCAAACCGGAAAGGTGGCTTACATCACTGGACTTGCGAATGGCGCCATGCACCTCGAAGCCTGCCTTTAGTGCTGCTTCTATCAGGTGATAGCCCACAAAACCGCTCGCTCCCGTGATCAATACCCTTTCGCTCATAAACTCTTTTCGTATATCCTGTATTTCTTGTACGGCTTCCCGTTAATGTTCTGGATGGCCTTGTTCATCAGGAAATTATCTTCCAGTATCCACGAGGCCTCAGCCGTACGCATATTCTTCTTTCTACCGTTCTGTATGATACTGCCGTAGAACACGGCTTCTATACCCAGCTTCCTGTACCCCTCTACCACACCAAGCGCTATCACCCTAATACCATTGATCTTTTTCTTTTGGGTGAGCAGTTTAAATATGCCGGTAGGCAATAAGCGGCCGCGCTTCACTTTTCTCAATATCTGGTTCACATCAGGGATACAAAGCGAGAAACCCACCATTTTACCCTCATGTTCGGCTACCATGCAAAAATCCGGGTCCAGTATCAGCTTAAGGTCTTTGGCCAGGTAGTTGAACTCGTCATCCGTCATGGGCACAAAGCCAAGGTTTTTGTCCCAGGCGTTGTTATATACTTCGCGCAGGCTGGCTACTTCCTTTTTAAAGTTCTTCAGGTTAGCCTTCCGTATAGTTATGCCTTTATTCTTCAGTCTTTCATTCAGCAGTTCCATAAGCCTTGCCGGCTTGTCATCAAAGTCTTCTGCCATGATCTGGTAAGCTATAAGGTCCGTCTTTTTACCAAAACCGAATTTATCTATCAACTTACCATAGTATGGGCGGTTATAGGTCATCATGGCCACAGGTGGGCTGTCGTAACCTTCTATAAGTAAACCGCAGGTCTCGTTGGTAGAGAAGTTGACCGGGCCAATTATCGTACTTACACCCTTTTCCTTAAGCCATTTTTCTGCAGCCTCAAATAGTTTTTCAGCAACATGCTCATCATCTATACAGTCAAAAAAACCAAAGAAGCCATCGTTGGTCTTATTGAATGTGTTATGGTTGTTATTCAGTATGGCAGCTATCCTGCCCACCGGTTTATCCTTCTTGTACGCAAGGAAAAGCTGCAAACTTGAGTGCTTGTGAAATGGATGCTTACCCGGTGTCAGTAAGTCACGTTGAGCAATAAATAATTCCGGCACGTAATTATCGTCATCCTTGTACAGGTCATGCGGAAAATCAATAAATGCTTTTAGCAGTTTCTTGTTATTAACTGCTACTATGTCTATCATACATTAGCATTTACGGTCACTACATCAGTTGCCCATTTCATGGCTTCTTCCAGCTTTTCAATGGCCTCATCGATCTGTTCAAAGGTGTGTGTGGCCATTAAAGAAAAGCGTATCAATGTTGCATCAGGAGGCACGGCTGGTGATACGACCGGGTTAACAAATACTCCATTCTCCTGGAGTCTTTTGGTGATCAGGAAGGTCTTTTCGTTATTCCTTATGTATATCGGTATGATCGGCGTTTCTGTTTCGCCGGTATCAAAACCTCTTTCTTTCAGCAGCTTGGCGGCATGTTTGGTATTGGCCCAAAGGCGCTCCATATGCTCTGGTTCAGTCTGTATGATATCGAGGGCCGCGAGTGCGCTTGCAGTTGAGGCAGGCGTCATACTGGCACTGAATATCAACGACCTGGCATGATGTTTCAGATATTCGATCGTAGGAGAATCAGCCGCTATAAAACCTCCGAGTGAAGCCAGCGATTTGGAGAAGGTGCCCATAGTTAGGTCCACCTCTTTACTTAGACCGAAATGCGAAGCTGTACCAGCTCCTTTATCCCCGATAACACCCAGCCCGTGTGCATCGTCAACCATGATGTTGGCGCCATACTTTTCGGCAATGGCCACGATCTCCGGCAACCTAACAATATCGCCCTCCATGCTGAAGATGCCATCCACTACGATCAGCTTGATAACATCTTCCGGCAGGGTGCTCAATTTCATCTCCAGGTCTTCCATACTGTTATGCTTGTACTTAAGCACACGCGAGAAGGAAAGCCTTCCCCCGTCTATGATAGACGCATGGTTGTATTCATCAAAGATCAGGTAATCGTTGCGGCCCAGCAGGCAGGAAAGCACACCGAGATTCACCTGGAAACCGGTACTGAATACAATAGCTTCGTCCTTGCCCACATATTCAGCCAATCTGCGCTCCAGCTCAAGATGTATATCCAGGGTCCCGTTCAGGAACCTGGAACCTGCACAACCGGAACCATACTTTTCGATGGCCTTTATGCCCGCCTTTTTGATGCGTTCGTCGTTGGTAAGACCCAGGTAAGAATTGGAGCCGAACATCAATACGGGCTTGCCGTCTATGATAACCTCCGTATCCTGCGCCGATGAAATGGGCCTGAAGTAAGGGTAAATACCCATTGCTCTTGCCTCATGGGCGGCTTTGTAGGCACTTACTTTCCCAAGTAACTTTCCGTTCATGCAATAATGATTAGTCTATAAAAACAACTTTTAAACTATTCGACCAAATCCGTATTTGGGTCAAAAATAGTTCAATTCTAAATCTCGGGGATAACTTTTCCCTATTCAGATATAATAATAACCCCTTCAGAAGAAAAATATTTTAATAACACTAACTTCATATGCAGTTAATACTAAATCGTTGCAAAAATAGTCTATAATTTTATCTTAGTTGCTATCGTTTTTACTTTTTCAACCTTCTCTTTTCAGAAAATATTTGCTTTATTAGCAGCCTTTTACACTACTACATTGACACCTGAAAAGATCATAGTGATAACAGCCCCGTCCGGCTCGGGGAAAACTACCTTGGTCAAGCGCTTGCTGGCTGCCTGCCCTAACCTCGAATTCTCCATTTCGGCCTGCACCCGGCAACCACGCGCAGGAGAAACGCACGCTAAGGATTATTATTTCTATGATGAAGCAACTTTTAAGAATTTAATAGCCGAAGATGCATTCATTGAATGGGAAATGGTATATACCGGCAAATATTACGGAACATTGCGATCTGAAATATTGCGCATCCGGGAAGCCAACAAATACCCGCTGGTGGATATAGACGTAAAAGGTGCATTGGCAATAGAAGAACAATTTAGAAAATACGCCCTGAGTATATTTATCGAGGCGCCATCCATTGAGGTGCTCCGGCAGCGCCTAACAGCACGGGGTACAGAAACGGCCCAAAGCCTAGAAGAACGAGTGGAGAAAGCGCTGCATGAGCTGACCTTTGCCCACAGGTTTGACCGTATTATTATCAACGATGACCTGGATACTGCAACAAAGGAATTAGTGACCACAGTTGAGGCGTTCATCGCCGCACCTCCCGGCCAGCTTTCCTGATCTTTTCAAATTGCTTAACGGCTTTCGTATCAAGACGCTTTTTGTTATTTTTGGTTGCTAAGCATCATGTCAAAGAAAAAGCATAAGGCCCACCCGCAATCCGTACAGCAGGAGCAGGTACCACCTATTGTGGTAGCACCTGTAGCCGACAACCCCAAAGAGCCCTTATCTATTGCCAGCTTCAAGGTACAGGCAGTCCTTGTAGCGCTACTGGGCCTCATCTTTTATTACAATACTTTTCAGAATGATTACGCGCTCGATGATGGTATCATCATTGCCAAAAACCAGTATGTACAACAGGGTTTTAGTGGTATCCCGGGCATAATGGGTAAGGATGCTTTCGAGAGTTATTATTCTTCTCTTAACTCAAGCAACCAGCTTTCGGGCGGGCGTTACAGGCCCTTATCTATTGTCACATTTGCTATAGAGCAGGAACTGTTCGGTTCAGGCATAGACTATAATAAGGTGGCTGTTGCTTATGGCGTAAGGTCACCGGAAGAGGCCGGGTTCATTCACCTGATGCACATACGGCATACGGTCAACGTATTGCTCTTCATGCTATCGGCCATAGTGCTTTTATACTTCCTGCGAACAGTAGCATTCCCCGGGCGTACACTCATAGCCTTCCTGGCAGCTATACTGTTTACTGTACACCCAATACATACCGAGGTAGTTGCCAATGTCAAAAGCCGTGATGAGATCATGTCGCTGCTCTTTATATGCCTTACCCTCATCAGTGCCTATCGCTATTCAGAAACGAAAAAGGTCAAAAGCCTGGTAATGGGTTTAGTCTGGTTCTTCCTTGCCCTGTTATCCAAAGAATATGCAGTAACCTTGCTGGCACTCATACCACTGATATTATACCTGCGTCGCGGCTATAATATCCCTAAGAGCATCATTGCCGTTCTGCCCTATCTTGCTGTTTTCTTATTGTACTTTTATATGCGTGTATCGGTAATAGGCCCCAAAAGTGATGCGGCCGACGACGAGATACTCAATAACCCTTACCTATACGCAACCGGGGCCCAGGAGCTTGCCAGTAAGCTGGCCATCCTGCTCCGCTACCTGCAACTGCTATTTTTCCCCAGTCCGCTCTCGTCCGATTATTCTTACGCGCAAATACCGTACTCAGACTTTAGCAGTCCCCTGGTATGGTTATCGGTAGCGATATATGTCGGGATAATTGCTGCGGGGATCGTCCTGTTCCGGAAAAGGCACATCCTTTGCTTTGCCATTGCTTTTTACCTGCTCAACTTATTGCTGATCTCCAACCTCGTCTTCAATATTGGCGCACCCATGGGCGAACGCCTTATCTATCATTCCTCCGTAGGCTTTGTCATGGTCATTGCCTGGCTGTTATATGAAGGCTACCGCCGCACAAAAGATGCACAGTTGGCAAAAGCCTGGCTGACTAGCCTTATGGTTATCATTATTGCATTAAGTGGCTACAAAACAATGGCCCGGAATATAGACTGGAAGAATGATCATAACCTGTTCCTGGCAGATGTGAAGACCGCGCCCAATAGCGTAGTCACCAATGCCAATGCAGGGGCATGCTACATCGGCATGGCCGATGGTACTACGGATACTGTATTGAAGCGCAAATACCTGGACACTTCGCTTAACTACCTGAACAAGTCGCTTAAGCTGGACCCGACATTTTCAAATGGATACCTTAACCGGGGAGTGGTCTATTACAAGCTTGGCGATATCGACCATGCATTATCCGATTTTGATTCGCTAAAAAGAATATTTCCACACTATCCCACTCTGCCCCAACTGTTCCATCTTATCGGCAACCATTACATAGATGTGGGCTGGAACCAATATGGCAAGCAAGGCAAATATGCGGAAGCAATGGTTGTATTCCGAAAAGGTCTTGAAGCTGACCCTACCAATGCCGACTTGTGGTACAACCTTGGAGGTGCGGCCTACAGCCTGCAGCAATATGATACTGCATATATGGCATGGCAAAACGCCCTTAAGTATAATCCCAACCATGCACAGGCACAAAAGGGCTTTGAGGCTGTAAAAGCGATGCTTGGGAAATAACGACATTATAGAATTTCGTAACTTACCTTAAATTGTCTACTGGCTGCTCAATATGATGTTATGGCAAACGATAAAGAAATACGCAAACAACTGGTTTCCTTCCTCACCAAACCCAATGCACATGCCACATTGGACAATGCGCTCGATGGCATATTGCCTGAGCACTATGGTGCCCGCACTCCGGGAATGCCTTATAGTATATGGCAGCTTGTAGAGCATATCCGCATAGCGCAATGGGACATACTGGATTTTAGCCGTAACCCCGATTATAAAGAAATGAAATGGCCGGAAGATTACTGGCCCCAGGAAGCAGCCCCTAAAGATGCACAGGAATGGGAGAACAGCCTGGCCCGCATCCGTAGCGACTTAAAGGAATTCATAGCCCTGCTGGAGGACGAGGACAATGACCTATATGCTCCATTTGCCTGGGGCAGCGGGCAAAACCTGCTACGCGAAGCTATGCTTATAGCTGACCATAATGCTTACCACGGCGGACAAATAGTACTGGCCCGTAAAATGCTCAGCGACTGGGAATGATATCATCGGCCGCACTCATGGCGCGGATTTTTTGCAGAGCTTAGCTAAATGTATACTCATGCCTAAGCAGAAACCCAGGGAGAACAGGAAGCGCAAACATAGTACAAACAAATGGAGTGCAAAGGTGACAAAAAACAGTGATGCGCTTGACCTTAAAAAGAATGTATTCAGCCAGCACGATCCCGGAAAGATAGCCCGTTCACTAAAGCGCTCAGCCACGAAAAGCAAACGCAGGAAGGGCACCCCCTACCAATCGGCCATGTCCATGCTCAATTTTTATATTAACCGTGCAGGAAAAAACCTGCCCGCAGAGCAGAAAAAAATACTGGAAAATGCCAAAGAGGAATTAAGAAAGGTCTTCCATAGGGATTGACCTTTCGAGCGGTTCGTTAAATGCCCAAACCGATCTCCTGGTGCAATGCAGGTACCTCCACATCACGAAATCCCTTCCTGATGAGGCGCTCCTTAAAATTGAGTTGCACATCATACTCTCCGTGAACGATGAATAATTTCTGCACTTCTCGTGGGTCCTGGCAGGCCAGCCATTGGCTAAGGTCTTCGTAATCGCCATGAGCACTCATACTGCGTATGACACCTACATCTGCCTTTACCTGGTAAGGCTGACCATATATATGCACACCCTGCGCACCGGCACTCAGGCGCCCGCCCAGCGAATGTGGTTCGCAATAACCTACTATAAGTATGGTGCTGCTCTCCTTTTCTATGTTATGCGCGATATGGTGTTTCACCCTGCCCGCTTCTGCCATACCAGATGCAGATATGATCACACATGGCTCATGCATTGAGTTGAGCGCGATAGATTCCTGCGCAGTACGCACATATTGCAAGCCCGGGAAAGAGAATACGTCTTCGTCATGACTTAATACCTCCCTTACATCTTTATTGAAGCATTCAGGGTGTTTCTTAATGATCTCTGTAGCCTCTATAGATAACGGGCTATCTACATAGTAGCTAAGGGGCGGTAGCCTGTCTTCCAGCGAAAGCCGGTTGAGGATGTATAATATCTCTTGCGTGCGGCCTACGCTGAAGGCCGGGATAATGAGTTTGCCCTTCTTCTTAAGGCAGGTATCTACAATATAGTTGAATATCTTATCCGTGGCCGGTGATACCATATCGTGCAGCTTATCTCCATATGTGGACTCGATCAGGATAAAATCTGCCTGCGGGAATGGTTCCGGCGATTTAAGCAGCATATCACGGTAACGCCCAACATCACCGCTGAAAGTGATCCTTATATCCTTGCCCTTCTCCTTTAAAACAAGGTTGATGGCAGCACTACCCAATATATGCCCGCAGTCTGTGTACATCAGGTCTATATCATCAGCCACCTTAAAATGTTCGTTATAGTCCACTAATTTGATGTGGGGGAATACATTCTTGGCATCTTCTTCAGTATAGAGGGGCTCCACATTTTCTCTACCCTGCCGTTCCCTGTCACGATTAATAAACCGCACATCTTCCTCCTGTATCCGGGCCGAATCGAGCAGGAGTATCTTGGCGAGGTCGGCTGTCGGAGGTGTCATGTAGATATCCCCATTGTACCCTTCTTTTACCAGCTTGGGCAACAGACCTATATGATCAATATGAGCATGCGATATGATAACATGCGCCAGCTCGGATGGGTCAAAACCAAATTCGCTATTGAGCTTCAAAGTATCTCTGCCCAGGCCCTGGAACATACCGCAGTCCAGCAGTATCTTTTTACCTGATGCCATTGTTACCAGGTGCTTGGAACCTGTTACCGTACGCGCTGCGCCGTGAAATGCGATCTTCATTTTTGTTTGATTATTGGGATTGTCAGACCATAAAAATAAAAAAGTGCCCCGATCATTCAGAGCGAGGCACTTTTTTAAAAGTATCTGAAAACATTAGTTTTTAACCATGCTTTTGAAAACGTCTTCATTCACAATTACGTGATATTTGCTGCGCATCTGTGCATTCCATTGCTTTTCCAGGTAGTCCTGGTATTCAGCAACCACATAACCACGTGCGTCATCCAGCGATTTCTGGGTAGGTGTCTTGAACACATCTTCCACTTTAACGACCACATATTTACCATCTTCGCCCTTCACCGGTGCTGTTACTTTCCCTTTTGCTATTGAGGCCTCCGGCACATCTTTGAACTTAGAGAATTCGTAATGCCCGTGCTGCACCGTTACCTGCTCAGGCTTGCTATCGCTATTCATTGTCTTGATAAGATCTTCATCTTTCATGCCCTTTTGCGCCAGCAGTTTTTGACCTTCTTTAAGAGCGGCCTCATCTTTGAAGCGGTATACGGAACCTACAAAACCCGGCTCCCACATATACTTGCTCTTGTTTTGCTCATAAAATTTCTCAAGACCAGTGCTGTCCTTCGATGCCTTACCCCATACATTGCGGTCCATCAGTTCAAAAAGCATGATGCCGTCCCTGTACTCTTCCATCAGGTTCTTGAAATCAGGGTTCTCATCAACTAGTTTATGCTCCTCATAATCGTTCACTACATTGTTGATATACAATTTATAGATATCGTTGAAGGTACCGCGCTTGGGGCCATTGAGGTGTCCGTGGGTAAGCGTGTAGGCGAACGAGGCCAGGTCGCTTTGGGTATAATTCTTACCGCCCAATGTAAACACGGTCTGGTTCATATTCTTGAAATCATCCGGGTTGAAGGTATTAGCATTCTTGCCTGTATCCGGTGTCCTGGCCACTTTATCCAGCATTGCATTCACTGCAGCAGGATATTCTTTAAAGCCGTTCCTTTCTTTCACCCTGTCCATAAAGATATCGCGGGCAGTTTGTGCACGACTATCATTCTCCACTTTCTTCTTTATCGACGTCTTTAAGCTGTCAAATGGCTGCAGCGGATATTTCTCAACAAGTTTGATGATATGGTAACCGTAGGCGGTCTGTACCGGTTGCGATATATCGCCGGGGTTCTTCAGCGCAAAAGCAGCCTCTTCAAAGGAAGGGGCCACACGGCCCACACCAAAAGGTTGCAGTACGCCGTTATTATCTTTAGAGAACTTATCCTCAGAGAACTTCGCAACCATATCGTCGAAGGAGGCTCCTTTCTTTAATGCATTGTAAATACTGTCAATGGTCTTCTTTGCCGCCTTTTCACCATCAGGGCCTTTTGATTTCGGGGTAGCGATCATGATATGCGCCACCTTAACCTCGCCTCTTGCGGGACGCCTGTCTATCACTTTGAGTATATGATAACCAAATTGCGTGCGGAAAGGTGCCGATACTTTACCCTTCGGCGTATTGTACATCACATTTTCGAAAGGATATACGGTCTGAAGGGCGGTAACGTATCCAAGATCTCCCCCGTTTTCCTTCGAACCACGGTCTTCTGTAACAGCTTTGGCCGTTGCAGTGAAATCTGCCCCTTTTTGTATGGCTTTGTAAATACTATCTATCTTTTTGTAGGCTATCATGGTGTCCGTACCCAGGGGCGACATGACAAGGATGTGCTGTACATGCACCTCTTCCTTCATACGGTCATAAGCCTCTTTTATCAGTTTATTGGTCACCTCATCATCGGTAAGGTAGTTTTTGGCCAACTGCCTGCGGTAGTTATCGAGCTCGTGCTCTATCGAGGGCAGCGTGTCCAGCTGCTGCAGGTCAGCTTCCTTTACCTTCATCCGGAACAGTGAGTATAGGTCAAGATATTCGCGCAGTGCAGGTTCTGAAAAATCGGGTTTCTTATTCAGGCTGTTCTTTTCATAAACCCTCAGGAATTCCTGTTTGCTGACAGGGGTGCCTCCGAAGGTGAATAATGTTTGTGCGGTGACTGACGAAAATAATAGTCCTGAGGCAAGACAGGTTAAAGCAAGCTTTCGCATTGTAATGGTATGTTTATTGTGATATTTATTTTTTAGTTGTTTTTTCTTTTTTCTCCAATATTTCTATCACCGACATGATGTTACTATGATCAAGTCTCTTACCACGTATTATCTTCTTATCATCAAGCAGGTAAATGGTTGGTGTACTATACACATCATATTTAGAGCGGAAGTCCGACTTGTGGTCCTTATCCCATACATTGGTCCACTCCTGCAGGTTATGCTTTTTGATAAAATCCTGCCATTTACCATCTTCATTATCCACGTTCACAGCAAATACCTTCACTCCCTTGCTCTTCAACTGGGCGCGGTATAGCGAATCTATTTCCGGTATTTCCTTCTGGCAGTGTCCGCAATCGGGCGACCAAAAAATAAGCAGCGTGTATTTTGCATTTGTCGCCAGCATACTTTGCTCCTGGCCACTGGCATCCGGTAGCCTAACCTCAGGAGCAAGGTTACCTAATACGTTCGGGGCTATTTTCGATGCCCTGTCGTAGTATTTGGAGAGTGCGTCATTATCCAACCAGGTGGCATCACCCTTCATATAATAGTTCTCAACAAGGTAAACGAATACTGCGTCCATACCCATTATCTTGCTGTTCTCCACATTATGGGTCAGCCACCATAGGGTATATTTGAACATATCCTTTGTACCGCGCGACTTGGCCAGCAGTACATCTGCTTCTTTTTCCACACTATCCGGCCAGGGCAGCACTATCTTGTTGAAATATTCGTCCAGTTTACCATCATATATAGGTGTTTGTACCAGGCGGTCATCTTTGAAGTTGAACTTATCCCAGTAATGCGCCTTATAATAATCGTAAGAGAAATTAGAATCTACCTTACCATCCGGCAGGTAATGGGGGCCATCAGGCACCTGGGGTACTTCCAGCGCATTGAAGATGGCTGCCAGCAATGTGCCGGGATATTTGGCCGCATAATTCTCACGGAATTTGATCAGCTCTTTTGAGCCTTTGGTGATCTTATCACGCAGGGCTGTACTGTCTGCCTTGGTTTTGGCAGCTTTATACTCATCCAGCAGCTTCTGCTGGCGGGCCCCAAAGTCCTTAAGGAACATCACATATTCCTGGAAATGCTCATTGTCGGGAGAGCCCTGGAATTTGATACCTTCCGGCAGTTTTGACGCAGTTGCTGTAATGCTGATGTTATCACCATTGTCAAGCAGGAATTCGAAGTAGGTCTTCTTGTCCGATAGCAGCATAATGTATATGCCGCCAAGGGTCTTTTCCTTACTGTCAAAAATGGCCTCGCCCTTACTGTTCAGTTTGGCGGAGTCTGCTTTGTAAATGGTTGGCAGGGGTTTGCCGTAATAGTGTGCCAGGAAAACCATCGAATCTTTCACATCCGTGAACTTCAGTTTAATGTGGTATCCATCTTTGGCAAATGACTGCTGCGCTATGCCGGTAAGCAGCAATAAGGCAAAAAGTGTAAGACGCTTCATAAATAAAATACGGTGAAGATAAATTTGTTCCAGCCTTTAAGACGGCTTTCAGTCCATATCTGTTTGGTAAAGGAACAAAAATAAGTGATACGAGGAATGTATCCCAACATAATAGCTGTAAATTTGCACTTTCTTAACCCTTTTTTATATAAAAAATTTGGCACGTAAGAAGAGGCAAACGCTTTATAATATTAAAATAGATACTTATGCTGCTGAGGGCAAAAGCATAGCACATCTTGAGGACGGAAAAGTGCTGTTCGTGGCTAATGCTGTACCCGGCGATGTGATAGATGTGCGGATAACAAAGAATAAGAAAAACTGGGCCGAAGGCACTATGACAGGCCTTGTAAGCCCCTCGGAGCAGCGTATTGAACCCTTCTGCACACACTTCGGCATATGCGGTGGCTGCAAGTGGCAAATGCTTCCCTATCAGCAGCAACTTGCCTATAAGCAACAACAGGTGGCCGATCAGTTGCAAAGGATAGGCCATATTGAACTACCGCCGATACAGCCCATACTGGGCAGCCAATACGAACGTCATTACCGCAACAAACTCGAGTTTACCTTTAGCGCTCACAGGTACAGGACCTTTGAAGAATTACAGGCAGCCGGCGATGCCGTACTACCACAGGAACATGCGCTGGGCTTTCATGCGCCGGGCCTTTTTGACAAGGTTGTACCCATACATACCTGTTACCTGCAAAACGAACCCACCAACTTATTGCTGAAAGTACTGAGAGAATATACCGAAGCGCGGCAACTATCCTATTACGATTATCGCGCGCAGCAAGGCTGGCTCAGGAATGTGATCATACGCGTGGCGACAACCGGTGAAGTATTGGTCAATCTCGTATTGCAGCACGAGAACGTGGCCGAACGTAAAGCCATCCTCGACCACCTGCTCGAACGGATACCATCTATTACCAGCCTGCATTATACCATCAATCCTAAGCTGAATGACAGCATCCACGACCTCGAGGTACATTGCTATCATGGCAAAGCATATATAGAGGAGACCCTTGAAAATTATCGTTTCAAAATATCGCCCAAATCCTTCTTCCAGACCAATTCATACCAGGCAGAGACCTTATATAAAGTAACCCGCGACTTTGCAGGTCTCAGCGGTCATGAGACTTTATACGATTTGTATTGCGGTACGGGCAGTATAGGCATCTTCTGCTCAAAGGGTGCTAAAAAGGTGATAGGCATCGAAGTAATTGAAGATGCCGTAAAGGACGCTTATGAGAATGCTGCGCTTAATGGCCTGGAACATTGTAAGTTCTACGCCGGTGACGTGGCCTCTGTTTGTACCGACGATTTTTTTGCAGAACACGGCAGGCCCGATGTTATCATTACCGACCCGCCCCGTGCCGGCATGCATGAAAAACTGGTGCAGCAACTGTTGAAGATGCGGGCGCCTAAAGTAGTGTATGTAAGTTGTAATCCTGCCACACAGGCCCGCGACCTGCAGCTATTGGCCGAAGCATACAGGGTGACCCGGTTGCAGCCTGTGGACATGTTCCCGCATACCCACCATATAGAGAATGTGGCCCTGCTGGAACTGGCCGAAAATACTTAGTACATACCGACGGCATCAATCTTATATCCTGTTTGTTACGTACATGCTACTATGCGTTTCAAACAGCTTTATATTGTCCTGCTGCTTTTTCCCTGTACATTACTTGCACAGGAAATGAACAACACGGCTGCATACAGGGATGTAGGCACCGACAAATACCTGCGCATCAACTACGATAACGATTTCTTTACTGCCACCGATGAATACTATACCCAGGGCATCAACATAGCCTTTGTGCACCCATGGCTGAAACATTTCCCCTTAAGCCATGTATTGATCCCCCTGCGGGCTGCAGACACTAAATATGGGCTTGCTATTGAACACAATGGCTATACCCCCCGTAGTATTGGCGAGACCCATATCCAGTACAATAACCACCCTTATGCCGGGGTACTTTTATTAAGGTCATTCGCCATAAGTAACGACCCTTTGCATAGGCAAAGACTATCCAGCAGCCTCAGTGCAGGCGTCATAGGTCCCGCAGCCTGGGCCGATGGGATGCAAAAGGCAATACATAAGGCCCTCAATAACATTCAGCCCGGCGGCTGGCAATACCAGGTTCAGAACGACCTTGCCCTGAACTACAGCTTAACTTATGAACACCAGTTATTTAATGCTGGGAAGGTACTCGAGCTAGTGGCCAATACCAATGTGGATGCAGGCACTTTACTGGACAAACTGGGCCTCGGGGCCTGCATCAAAGCCGGTTACTTCAATAGCCCTTTTAGCGACAATAATGACCACAAGGCCCTGCATGCCTACCTGTACGATGCGCCTGCAATAAATGGCGTGGCCTACGATGCCACCCTTCAGGGTGGCATGTTCAACAGGAGTTCCCCATATACAATAAATGAAAAAGATATATCAAGACTTGTCTTCAGCAACAGGCTGGGGATCGTATTGTGTTATAAAGCCATCTACCTCGAATATTACCAGGCCTATAGAAGTAAGACCTTCAAAACAGGACTTACCCACCAATGGGGCGGTATCAGTTTGGGGATTGGATTATGACATATATGTACTTGGGTATATACTACCTCTTCCCATCTACATAGTTGGCCGGGTTCAGTGCATCCGGGGCCCACTGCCTGAAAAACTCGGCAACTTTCTTGGCATTATAGCCATGCCCCTCTTCAAGATAGGCTGAGTTCTGCGTATGTATCCGGTTCCCCTTCATATCCAGTATTACGAATACCGGGAAGCCAAAACGCTGCGGGAAGCCAAGTTTGGCCAATACTTTTTCGTTCCTGTTCTCTTCGCTGTAATTAATATGTATCACTTCGTAGTTGGCACGCAGGTAGCCATCCAGGTCATTGTCGTGGGTAACGAAGCTATTAAAGGTGCGGCACCATATGCACCAGTTACCGCCAATTTGTATGAAAACGTGTTTGTGTTCCTTTGCCGCTTTGGCTACAGCTTCATCTATTTGATGCTGTGCATCGGCTTTGGGGTCGTATAGGTTAGTGGAGTCCGGGCCTGGGGCCTGTGCGGAGGAGGACGCTGCGCAGAGCAGCAGGAAGGCGGCGAACAATTGCTTCATTCTTCAAAAATAAAGCAATTAACATACAAGTCAGCATGGTTTAGGCGCCGAAGAGGATAAGGCCAACCGGTATTGCTGCTACTACTGCAGAAATGGTAAGTATGATGTTGCGTGTTTTGTTGTTCCTTGACATGATCTTTTTCGTTTTGCTGACACAAAGATGGGGCGACTTTGGCTGCCCGGGAAATTTTTGCGCCCGCTTAACGCGCCGTTTGTACTTGCTTAACCGCCGCTTTACAAATGCCCCCCTTTTCTCTTAAAAAAATGTTAAAGGGGCCTGCGGAAGCCTCTTAAAGACAAGGAAGGCTGTGCTAAACAGCACAGCCCTATGATCATTTAAGCACACAAAAAACTTTATTTACCTGCGGTAATGTTGACTTTGGCGGGGGCCATAGTGCTCATTCCTGTGTCGGTAGCCCCTGTCATCCCGGTCATATCCGCGCTCACGGCCACGATAACGGTCGTGGTCATAATGCCTGCCGTAGTAGCGGTCACCATAATAGCCATTGTTATAGTAGCCTCCATAGCGGGGACCATAATAACGCGGACCACAATATCCGGGATTTACCACTACCCTCGGTGCAGGCACCGGTACGGGTATGGGAGGAATAAGTATAGCTGCATGGGGGCGGTGCCAGCCCGACCTGTAATGCCAGGGGTGCGCTCCTGCTTTGCTTGTAACTGTTAACGATATCATGGTTACCATCAACACCGTCAATAAGATCTTTACTTTCATAACCATCAGTATTTTTTAAAGATACTGTTGCAATTACCTTGCCAAAATCTGGCACCTCCTGCTAATTTTTTTTAAGGATGTGGTATGGGCGGGTGTGGTGGTAATGGTGGATGAGGGGGATGTGGTAAATGGGGATGTGGTGGGCGCGGTACAGGCACTACTACATCTACCCTATGGTGATACCTGTGGTAACGGGGATGATAATAGTGGTGATGATAATAACGATGATGGTAGTAATGGGGATGATGGTAATAATGATGGTGATACCTGTGGTGATAGTTATGGTGGCCCCGGTGATGCTCCTGTGCCTTTACAACGAACACCGAACAGATGCAAAGTAATATCGTCAGAATTGTAGTTTTCATGGTTTTGGTTTTTATCATTTATGCCCTGGCTGCATAGTTGCCGCCAATGTGTATTTTATTACTGTGTATGTACGCAGGTTGGTGTTTGGGTTTCGGATTGCTTAATGCCAGCCTTATAGCATCTATAATATTGTCGGCGATAGCATTTCTTGAAGCCTTGCTGGCGGTGCGCTTCCTGTCCACCAGGTACACATCGTCTTCCACCAGCGCATATACCAAAGGTATCCGTGCAAACAGTATATTATCGAGCAATGTATGATATAGCTCGGTAGCGTTCTTACCCGGCTGTTGCGGATCGAGGAAGATCAGGTCCGGCTTCACTTCGGTAACCATATCTGCAGCGCTGTGGTAATTGCCGCAAGTATATACCTGGATACCCCTTTCTTTCAGCATCTGTATATCTGCCCGGGCGTATTGCATATTGTCGCTTATTACTAATATTCTTAACTGCATAAAAAACTCTTTTATGGTTACATCATTATATACGTAAAAAATCGTGCCAGAGTTTGCTCCTATCACCTAAAATGCTATCAGGCACATCCTTATAATGATTTCTTAACCTTGGTTGATATTCTTACTCCACTGCTTCCCTGCAAAACGAGCACCTGTTCTTTGTCTTCAGCCATGCTATCCCACAGCGATTGCACCTTGGTAATTACTGCTTCCACAGTATTCACTGCGAACGTGCGGCAGAGCATTAATGCCAGTAGTGCACTAAAAAATACCTGGTTGATGATATACTCATCCCAGTTAAAGAAAAAATGGAGTGTCTCTCTTGTTGCCTGTTCCAAATGCTTCTGTATCATAACCTGCGCTTTGTTTCATTTCAGTAATTTTAAAAACTGTGCCAGCCTCCTCTTTTATGATAACCTTAGCTTTAAGTATTGTATATTGCTTTATCTATGCAGAGCAGTGTAACAGCGGAGCCTTTGAGGCGGTCCTTTTTTTCCCATTTTGTCCTTTTTATATTGGTGTGTTTGTTGGGTGCCGTTGTGCCCGCCCATGGGCAAAAGACATCCCGGGAGCAAATGGAGCAGGACATACTGCACTATGTGAACCTGCACCGCAAAGAGATCGGCAGGCCCCCGCTCACGCTGTTGCCGGCACTTACAGAGCAGGCCATTACGCACAGCAGTAATATGGCTGCAGGGAAAGTGCCCTTCGGGCACGACGGGTTTAAAGAACGGGCAGCCAATATCCGCAAAGTGAGGGCCTACCATGCCATCGGGGAGAATGTGGCCTATGGCGACCTGGATGCTGAAGGAGTAGTAAACCTATGGCTAAAGAGCGGTGGCCACCGCAGGAATATTGAGGGCGACTTTGACTATACGGGCATAGGTATAGCGGAAGGTGAAGACGGCACATTGTACTTTACGCAGATATTCATATTGACAGAAGACTAAGTCACCGGTTGACGAAAGACAGCGCCCCTGCTGATATGCGTCATCTGCCTGCACTGGCATGGTATTGTAACTTAGCACACTAAACCATACATATGCGATACAGGCTCGTCATTACCATAATATTTACCTTGATCGGCTACCATGTTTCGGCCCAGCATAAGAACCATATGGCACATATGCCCAACTGGTACACTGCCCACGGCGATACACTTGTGGCCCACGTTTACTTCCCCGATTATTATACCTTTTACGATGCCAACAGGGAGGGTTTCGTATACTGGGCGCAAAATAAGTGGACCTTCTCTCCCACTGTGCCCCTCTACCTCAAGAATGTGGACCTCAGCAGGTCGCGGATAAAGATACTGAAGGGCCTGAGCCTGGACCTGCACCCGGAGAGCAATTACCCCAACTACATGAAGTTATATCCTGCCAACCCCAACAGCAAGGCCATTAACGTGCCTGTACCCAATATACAGCACAACAAATAGAGCAGGTCGCGTGTTACCTTATTGTCCCGCAAGCATCCTAAATGCGGGACAATTGCTATTTTTAGCGCACACACCATTGCCTCATGATACATAAGATACTATCCGACAAGCCTACCAAACTGTTCCTCTTCCTTGCTTCTTTCTTTGTGGCCAATGCACTGATCGCCGAATGTATAGGTGGTAAGCTATTCTCGCTGGAGGCCACACTGGGCCTGACACCCCATCCTTTCAGCCTCCTGGGGCAACAAGACCTTACCTATGTGCTCACCTGCGGGGTGATACTCTGGCCCCTCGAGTTCGTACTGACCGATGTGGTGAATGAATACTATGGCCCCAAAGCCGTGCGCCGCATCTCCTACATAGCTATCGCACTCATTAGCTATGCTTTCTTAGCCTTTTATGTTGCTATCAAATTGCCACCGGCAGGTTTTTGGGTAGAGAGCCAGAAAAGTGAAGGCGTGCCGGATATGCAGGCCGCCTTCAGCAGTATTTTCGGGCAGGGGATGTGGATCATCTTCGGCAGCCTGGTGGCCTTTTTAGTAAGCCAGCTGCTGGATGTTTGGGTTTTTCATAAGATAAAAAAGGTGACAGGCGAAAAAAGCGTATGGCTCAGGGCCACGGGGTCTACTTTGGTGTCGCAACTCATAGACAGTTTCATCGTTCTATTCATTGCATTTAAACTGGGCAGGGGCTGGAGCTACCAGCAAGTGCTGGCAATAGGCCTTGTAAACTATTCGTACAAGGCTGTAATGGCGATAGTGCTTACCCCGCTCATTTACCTCCTTGAGGCCGGTATTGAGCATTACCTTGGGCCCGAAAAAACACGGGAGATGAAACTGGCAGCTATGCGGAAAGAGAACGACTAGTTTTTCCTTTCCTTCGACAGGTTATAACCTATCGATAGCTGCACACCCGGTTTCTTATAGAGCCTGTCGGAAACTATTTTTGCGCCCGGTGTTGCGGCATTGTCCCAGAAGGTCTGGGTCATGCGGGCATCCACACTGATCTTAGGCGCTACCTGGTACGATGCACCAAATATATAACCAAGGCCGAACCTAGATCCGAAATCGCTGGTGGTCACTTTAGGCTTTGAAGCGTTAAGCACCGCTTCTCCGGGATTAGCTAAGCCCGTTTGGCGATAATCATATAAAGGTGTTTCCGGGTTTTCGGGAGTAATGCCCAAAGTATATACCATAGAGCCTCCCGCAAATACGGTGAACAGGTCGTTGATCTTGTACTGTACGGTGACAGGCAATGTAAATTGCTGTAACGTAGAGAAATTATAGTTCAGCTCCATCGAATCACGGAGATAGCTATGATCTGCTTGCTCTACATACCTTACGTAGTTATCATTTATAGTTATTCCACGGTTAAAACTTTGGTGATACTTCAGCTCCAGCATTACAGCAATACGGTCGCTGATACCCAGGGTCTCCGTAGCGCCCAGTTGGATACCGGGAACCATACCACCTGTAAGGAATACCGTATTGATACCCAATATCAGGCCGGTACTGGTTTGTATCTGCCCGAGGCTGTGTTTGGCATCCTGCAGGAACTGGCTAACGGCAGCGAAGTTCCAGCCCTCGTGCGAACGGCGGGCCTTATGTGCGGCCACCAGGCCTGTTTCCTTGCTGGCCGTAGCAGTGGTCTTCATTGCGGCTGCAGGTAGTATCTGCGGCTCTGTTGGCTCTGTCTGCACATTGGGGTTTTCTGCCGCACTGGCCACATAGCGCGGGTTATTGTAATTATTCTCAGCAGTAGGAATACTATTTGCTGGCCTTTGTACCGGTGCCGTTACCGGCAGTACGGCCATGCCTGTACCTACTGTATCGCGCTCATAATGTGCCTTACCTGCCCTTGGATCTACCACCAGTTTTTCCTTGAGTGATATACTGGGGATAGAATCGTGAGCGGCCTTTTTACTGATATCTTTAGGCTTTACAGTTGTAGCCACCGCCATATCCTTAACTACATTATTACCAGATGCCGGTACTATTTTAGCATTGACCTTTTTGTTGGCGGTAGCTGTATGCTTGTTGCCTGCCACTGCTGTGTTGGCTGTCGATCCTGTAGCATTAGAGCTAATTGCATTGCCTTTAGCAACGCTTTCGACATTTATCTTTAAGTTATTGTTATTCAGTTTATTGGATGAAATATTTTTATGTCCTGAGCTGTGTTCTTCATTTGCAGCGGCAGCCTTCTTTACAGGGGCTACAGCGGCAGTTGCTGTGCCGGGGATATTGTCATTCCCGGTATTCATATTATTATTTACGGTTGTATTACCCGAATTACCTGTTGGTTCGTCCTTATCATTTGTGGTGAGTGTGTTGCCTTCCGCCTTGCCTGCGCCTGTATTATTGGCTGCAGTGCCGGCCTGTTGTGCCGGTGCGGCAGGCGATGTGGCTGCTATATCCTTGCTGCCGCCATTGCGTGCACTGTGCAATGCGCTGTAAGTGCCGATGCCGATGGCAGATAATGCCAGCAAAGCGGCAGTAAGCGTCAGCATCCTGCGCCAGGCAAAGACCGCAGGGGCCTTAACGGGCATCTTCTCATCAAGGAGGTCCCTCATATGCAGCCATGCGCCGGGGCGCTCCTGCTCCTCACCACCGGAGAGGCGCTGCTTTACGAGGTCATCAATGTGGATCATGTTTTTATCCATTGGATAAAATTTATTTTTTTAAATGCAATTGTAGTTTTTCGATCTTTTCCTTCAAATGCCGCCTGCCTTCCGACAGGTGCCATTTCGAGGTCCCTTCGCTGATACCCAGCATCTTACCTATTTCCTTATGCGAAAAGCCCTCCATCACATACATGTTGAATACCGTTCGCGTGGCATCCGGCAGTCCTTGTACCAGCTCCAGCAACTGGTTGTAGTACAGGCGGTCTGCATGGTCTTTGTGCACATATTCGTCCTTTTCGGCCAGCACTATCTTTTCATTATAACGCATGTTCTGCTTCACATAGTCTGACACGGCATGAAAAACGATCTTGCGCAGCCAGCCCTCGAACGAACCCTGGAAGGTATATTGATGTATCTTCTGAAAAGCCCTGAGATAGCCATTGTTGAGCACCTCTTCCGCCTGCATATCCTGGTCTATATACCTCCGTACCACTGCCATCATCCTCGGATAAAAGAGCTTGTATAACTTCTCTTGCGCGCTCCGCTCATTGCGGATGCACCCCTGTATGAGCTGCTCCAACTCACTTGTTTGATTTGGAACTGTATATGCCAATGCTACAGGCAATAATGGGAAGTTTTTTAAATTACAACTTTATAGACAATTTCTATTCTATAAGCGTTGGGTAGCTTTCCCTGTTATTTTGCTAAAAATAAGGGCTTTACAGCATGTTTAGGCCATATAGCCCAATTATAGGGGTAATTACATGATAGAAAAGATTATTTCAGGCATTTCCGGCACGTTCATTATTTCCTGTTGCATGGGTGCCACAGGCTGAGATCCTAATTAGGATATCCACATTTTGTCAGCCCTACTCTTTTAGGAATTTCAGCCGTTCCGTTCTGCCGGTATTTGTGTCCCTTATGCAGAGGTAATAAATACCGGGGGCTAAGGATGCCGTATTGAGTGTACTGGTGTTGCCGGTAGCTTCCGTGCCCATCAGCAACTGACCCAGGGTATTATACACCGTTATTTCGCCATTGGCCCCTGTTAGGTTCAGTTGTTCCCTTACAGGGTTGGGATAGATGCTGATATTACCGGACGTGCTTGCTGTAGCAGGAACGGCCAGGGGATCGGGCTCGCTAAAGGAGGTATAGGGCGAGCCGATGGGCGTACTGTCGGCAAGGGTAGCCTCGCCGATTATCAGCCTGTAACCCGCCATACCGGGCACATACCAGCGCCAGCTCTCCTGCAGGTAGTTTTGGGTGAAGCCTGTTGTTAGCGAAGAATCGCGGTAGCGCGATATGCAGTGCACACGCAGGGCATTGGTATAGGTATGCGCAGGCAATATGAGGGTACCCCAGCCATCGGCCGTATCGGCATCGGCGCCAGGCTCCAATACCGTATCGCCGGTATAATAGCTCGTACGGCTGAAGGAATCGGTAAAAGTATCGCCATAGGTAAAGGGATAACGCAGGTAGTCTTCAGGGTCGGAAGCGATGACCGCATAGGTGGTATCGATGGCGGAGCCATTGTCCGAATACCTGTTGGCATCCTCGATCGTAAAACCTTTGTAGGAAACATTGGGCTGAGTAATGATCAGCGTAGTGCCGGGGTGGCTCGCGCAATCCGGGTCGCCGGGGCAGGCCACGGTACCGAAGGTATCGGTGGCGGTAACATTCAGGGTCGAAAAGTCCCAGGTCGCATTAGCGCCCGATGGCCCGGCAATGACCGCATCGCAGATGGAATGCACATAGCTCTGACCGGCAGCGTAATTGCAGGTGGATGTTAAGGTAGGTTGGGCGGCAGCGGCAAATGCCGACAGCAGGAAGGTGAAAAGCAGGTATTTCTTCATCATGATCGCATTATTTCTATACAAACTTATTGATTGAGCTAATGCGAAATTGTAAACTGAAAGTAAAAAATACCTGCGCCCGGCATGATCGTTACTTCTTCTTCCCCCCGGCGACGGCCATCACCACGCCTGCAACAGCCACAATACCACCTACATACGTAGGCCAGCCTACATGTTTGTTCTCCTTTTTATTGATCTCTACGGGCCCTATATTGGCTACATTCTCTTTCTTCTGGAAGTTGATGCCTGTGAATACCATCATCAGGATGCCGACTATGATAAGGATAATGCCAAATACTCTCATAATGTGTTTTTTTTAGCTATCAGCCTATAAAAACCGTGCGAGGCTTTGGTTCAGTGGCAGTTTATCAGTGGCAAACCGCAGTGGCAGCCAGCGGAATGTGGGTATCTTTTTTTGTTTTTGGCTTGGTAAGCGGTGTACCTTACGGTTTTTGAAGTTCTTTTAAATATTGGGCCTATAAATGCTATAAATTATTAAAATTTGTTATGCAAAATCGGAAGCTTTTTGAGCGAACAGGAAGTAAATCGGAAGCAATATCCACATCAGATAGTATAATTCAACTAATTGAAAATGAATAATCAATGTGAAGCAACAACGATTTTCGGCTTCCGGTTTTAGATCATTTGCAGAAGCGGAAGTTGGCCTCGATTTGGCTACAGACCTCGCCTGTTAACGTGAGATTGCTTCGTCGCGCTACACGCAAGGCTATACCGCTCCTCGCAATGACGTGGGTGACAAGAAGAAAGCCTTAAAAAATATCCGCTTTGAGGCCGAGGTTGAAGTTGATGAGGGGCATGGGGCGGGCGGCCACTACCTCGTAGTGCTGCGACCAGATGTTATTGCACTGGGCAAAGAAGCGGAAAGGTATGCCAAGCCTGGTGCTGTAGGAGGCCTGTATATTGCCGGTGTTATAGGGCATCAGCCAGGCCGATTCGTCGCTGGTAATGAAGCGGTAGCCGGTGTAGGTGTGGTTGTAGTTGAAGTAAAAGCCTCTGAATGCAAAGCCGATATTGAGCTGCCCGTTGTAACGGGGCGTATAAGGTATCTGCTTGCCAATGCTGCCATCGTTCAGGATATAGCTCTCTTGCGTCTCGGCCAGCACATAGGAGGTGTTCAGGCCAAGGTGCACTTGCCATTTCCCCAGGCCAAACAGTAAAGTGTTCTCGCTCTCAAGGCCGCGGCTATGCACTACGGCAATATTGTGGGGTGTCCATACCGCTCCGCCGAACCAGATGATCCAGTCGCGGATATCCCGGTTGAAATACGAAAGGTCGTGGTTGAGCCTGGTATGGGCCGATAATGGGAGCCTGAGGCTGTAGCCTGCATCTTCCGTCCAGCCTTGTTCGGGTTTCAGGCTGCTGTTGCCGCCGGGTATGCTGTATAGCTCACCCAGCGTAGGCGCACGGTAGGTACGCTGTACGTTAGCACGTAGCTTAAGCCAGTTGGTAAGCGCAAAAGAGGCATCGGCGCCGGGCAATAATATGCTTTGCTCATTGATGATCTCGGCGCGCAGGTTGGCCGCCAGTTGCAGCCTGCCCTGTAAGCTGCTGAAGGTGTAGGCGCCGGCAATGGCCGCACGCGTTTGGCGGGCAATACTATCGGTCTGTATCTGCGCTATCCACGCTATGGTGACAGGTACAAATAGCAGGAAACTATGATGGCTGTTGATGCGTTCCTTCCAGCCGGCCTCTTCGTACAACTGGTAAGTGATATTATTACTGCTGAGCCTAACGGCGCTGTCGGCATAGCGTATATCATCGCGGATAAAGGCACTACGGGCATAGAAGGTGCTATGTTCATGCTCCCGTTTCCAGTGCAGGAGCAGGCGCAGCGAGGCATCGTGCTGTTGCTTGTAGGAAACTGTTTCGAAGAGCGCGGGTGGTATCTCTCGGTAGTAGTGCTGGTACCAGCCAGTAAGGCTTAACGTATTACCATGTGCTATCTTATAGGCGCCTTGCAATAAGCCACCTGCCCCATGCAGCCGGGCGTTGTCCATTTTCTGCTGCAGACCCTTGTCATCAGTGTAGGCAAAGTTATTAGTCGCCGATTGGGCAAAGACATTAGCAGAGAGATAGAACTTCCTGCTGCTGAAGGAGGCTTTGATATCGCCGTCGTAACGGGCATAGCTGCCCGCAGAGAACAGGGCGGACAGGCGGGGTGAAGGCTTATCTTTGAAAACAGGCTCGTCGTTCTGCAATAAGACCGCCCCACCTACATTACCACTACCCAGCAGGGCCGCAGAGCCACCATACACAATGTCTATCTTATTGGCCAGCGATACCGGGAGCAAGGAGACGTCCGTCATTCCCAGGGCTGCATAGACAAGAGGTACACCATTCCAAAGCACCAGCGACTGTGCTGCCGAGGAGCCGCGAAAACTAAGTGTTGCGAGGTTATTGAAACCATAGGAACGTACAAAGGCCGGTACCTGCTGGCTGAGCAATGTAGAGAGTTGGCTATGCTCGTACTGCTTTAGTGTGTTGCTGTCAATGGCGCTTATCTTTTGGCCGGGGGCAAAATCGCCGAGGCGCTCATCTTTAACGCGCCCCTGCCTGCGCATATCGCGGATGTGAACATCCTGCAAGGTATCCTTCATCTGCGCATAAGCAGGGGGCATAGATACAAGCCATGCCGCTACGAGGGACAGTAAGCCATACCATTTGAGTCTGCACCACATGCTAATCAAAATAAAAATGCCCCGGCCCCACCCCGGTATTGAACTGACCGATATGCGTGCCATCGGTAGTGTAAATATGCACGATCCCTTTTTGAGTAAAGCCCAGCGGGTCGGCTACATAAATATGATGGGTATCGGGGTCGACCGCAACGGCATAAAAGTACTGGTATTGCTGCGCCTGTAAAAATGGTTGTGCAGGTAAAGTACCGGCTGTTACCGGCATACGGTAGATGCCATTGTTATCGGTGCCGCCGCTATAGTTTATCTCTACGTAGTAAAGGCTATCCCCTGCCGGGTTGAGCACTGGCCTTAAGGGATCGGCCTGTGAAGGAAAAGCATAGGTATGCAATACCTGGTCTGTAGCGGGGTCGATCGTGGTGAAATATGCCGGCCGATTGAGTTGCAGGTTACCTGACAGCAGCCAGAGCTTGTTGTCCTTATCGAGCACCATCTCTTTCGGGGCATAGCCGCTGATCGGTATCGAATCCGTAAGCTGATCCGTATTGATATCGACCACATACAGCTGATTGACCGAGGTATCCCATGTGGCAATAAATGCCTTATCGCCATATAGCAGCATCTGCTCGGGGTCCTGCCCCGGCATGTCGATGTGGCCGGTTACCTGTAATGTCTGTGGGTTAATGATATAAACCTTGTTGCTGAACAGCGTGGACACATAAGCTTTGGTATCGTTGACCGGCAGTATATAACGGGGCTTGGTAATGCTAATGATACCTGTGAGCTGATAAGTGCCCCGATCTATCACAACGATCTTGTCAGAGTTATTGACGCACAGGAAGAGCCTATCCCCCATACGGACCATACTCTGGAAGACGTCACCAAGCGGCTGCGTGTTCGCTGCTTTATAAACATCTTCATAAGCGCTGTCACTTGCGGGCGTATATAGCGATAGGGCCGCATTACCATTGCCCAGGCTACCCTCGCAAACCACATATACACTTTTCGCCGTACTTGTGTTTGGAGGAGGGGTGACATTGCTATCAGGCTTGTCTTTTTTACAAGCGGCCAGCAGTAATACACCCAGGCAAAAGAGCCTTAACGCTTTGTGATCTTTTCGAACCATTTATTTCCTTCGCTATCCTGCAAGATTATACAATATAAGCCGGAAGAGAGGCCACTGATATTGATAGCCTCCCGTGTATCGGGGCCACCGGACATAAGCAACTTACCCGTGATGTCTGTCAAAGTATAGTGCAATCCCCCGGCAGTGGTACTGATAAATAACCTGTCAGTCGCAGGATTAGGGTACACTTGTAAGCGAGGGCGAGCACCGGCTTCGCTCACAGAGGCAGCAGCCATTTGGTGTATAACACCGACAGCATCGAGGTCGAAACCAGAGGTGGGAATATTGGTAGGATAAGGGTCATTGATCTTACGCCCTCCTGTATCAAGCGATGCGTGTGCCTCAACCGAACCTATCACATCAACCAGGCGCACATGGGTAATGTGATTGAGGTCAAGCCCCGGAGTACCGGTAAGATCTTCCAGGTCGAAGGGAGTACCGAAACCGCTAATGTACTTGCCTGCAAGATTATTGACCTGCCGCGCATTGGTATATACCCCGGCTATAGGTACCTGCGCTGTATCGGGTATATAGGATGCAGCAGGAAAGCGGAAATAATTAATTCCATCGGAGCTTACCTCAACGAAGGCGAACTCTAAAAAAGCTTCTTCAGGATCCAGGGGGTTTGCAAAGCCGTTCTCAAACACGGCAAAATCAGGGCCGGGGCCGTTATATACAGGCATAGCAAAAGTAAGTACTGCTACCCCACTATCTCCGAGGCTAATAACCGCATGGTCAACAGGACCGGTAGCATTGGATTCTATACCCGCACTCGCATAACCCGAATCAGGAACTGCGATATCACGATAACCCCGCTGTACCTGGCAGGCAGTGGCCCAGGCTACAAAAACACTGCTGTCGGCACTAATGGCCGTACTGCCACTCACACCCGCCTGCGGAGCAAACTGGGCATGAGCAACAGCCAGCCAAAAGAATGATATTATAAGAGCGATGAACCTTTTCATCCTATCGTTTTATGAACCGTGATGATGCAGTACCCGCATTACCTTTCATCCGGACCATATAAAGACCAGCAGGTAATGAAGCAGTATTCAATTTAAGTGCCTTACCGGTCACAGGCTCATTCATCAGCAATTTACCTGTGGCATCGTACACCTCAACAAAACGAATTGATGCATCGGCCGGCTCTATGTACAGTGCATCCATGGCAGGATTGGGATACATTTTAGCTGCGAAAGCAGGCTTACCTACTGTAGGAACATTGATCGGGTTGATCACCGAGACAAGATTGTCCATACAGAAGTATGAAGGCGTATTCATGCCATTGCCTCCTGCGGTATCCGATGAGTTAAGTATAAACTCGAGACTATCAACAGCACCCAAAGCGGTAAGATTGACCCATTGCCAATCTTTAACGATGTAATCGTTAGCATTATTAGCATCACGGAAATCGGCAAGGTAGAAATTGACCGTGTCCGGTTTCAGGGCACCATTCCAATAAGCTTTTACCGTAAGGCGAAACCAGTCAGGGTCATTACCCGTAACTCCACCAAATTTCTTTGCAAACGCATCGCCATCTCTCATACTGTTATAAGCGAAGGTGGAGTTGGTTATATAAAACCCTAAAATAGAGTCGGGCGCAATTGGTGGAAAAAGAATGCGTGTGGGTGCAGAACCGTACTGAGAGCACCAGGCCACTGCATAAGCCGGAGACCCGTTGTAGCCGACACCTGTCTTTGCCGCATATTGGTTCGAGAAACCGCTGGTCATGGTGTCGGTCATGTTTGAGTAGGCAAAGCCATGGTCCCAAAAGCCGCCCCATGAAGTATCGTAAACACAGGGAAAATGGGCCAGGCCATCATTAAATCCAACGTCCTGCATGGGCATTGTATAGTTGACATAATAAGTGTCGGCCTGCGTCAGGTTCAGTGTATCGAATGTAGCCACGTAATACTGGGCACGAACTGTGATGCTCATGACAAGAGCGAAAAGAGAAAGTAGCAATGTACGCATATGTTAATTGGTTTTTAAGCAACAATCACAAAATGCAGCTACGGATAAATGAAACAGATAATGAAAAAAGCATGAAGCCAAAGCCGGAGCTTGATCCTACCTGCGCCTTTTTTCCCGAAAGCAGCGATAAGTAAATACGCACGGCAGGTCTTCTGGCTTGCTTCACCTTCTGCGGCCTTCCCATCATTAAGACAGTGGCATAAATGCAGGTAACAAAAGGCTTTTTATGAAGCTTACAGCATCGGGTAATGCCCGGGATTCTCACCCGGTTCCCTTTTCATTCTTTACATGAGTAAAGAAACCGTTGCGGGACAAAAGTAGAAAAAAGTTTTGAACCGCGACCTATGGAATTAAAAAGATTTCCACGGGATGTGGAATTAGTAATTGAGCAGGCCTGGCAAACACTATTTGGTATGTAATCTCTGGCGAAGTGCTTCGTAGAGTATCATACCTGTGGCAACCGAAACATTCAGCGAATCGAAAGAACCTGCCATGGGGATGCGTATTAAGTAGTCGGCGCGTTTGAGAATGTCTTTGCTTATACCAGTATCCTCTGCCCCCATGACCACACATGAGGGTATCGTGAAATCACAATCATATACCGGGATGCTGCCCTTCATCTGTGTACCCAATACCTGTATGCCGTTCAAACGTAGTATGTCAACAGCCTGCGGTACGGAGGGAACACGACAAAGCATGATCTTATGCAGAGCGCCCGCAGAGGTCTTGATAGCCTCTTCAGTTAGTGAAGCTGATTGAGAAGTTGGCAATATCAAGCCTTGTGCCCCACAGCATAGTGCAGAACGCGCTATAGCACCTACGTTGCGCACATCGGTAACACCATCCAATAATACAAACAGGGGGACCTGACCCTCGTCAACTACGTAGGTAATGGCTGTCTGGAGGTCAATATAGTTAAGCAGGCTTGTCCATGCTACTACACCCTGGTGCTGCGCCTTAGTAAAACTATTGAGTTTTTCGACCGGCACCTGGCTTATCGGCACATTACGTTCACGCGCTATCTTTTTGATCTTGTTTATCTCATCGCCGGTAGCTGTGCGAAGCAGGAATATCTTCTCAACAGCAGTGCCCTGCTCCAATGCTTCGAGCAATGGTTTACGACCAATGATAAGCGGTAAAGACTTCGTGCCTTTCATGCCTTAAACCTACAACAAAAGCGGCACAGTAGGCCAAGAAAAGTGTTGGATATGCAGCATATAATAAACAGGCCCGGAATAACCGGGCCTGCATTTATATATAACAGATCTGTTAAGCCATATTATGGAATACTTGCTGCACGTCATCATCTTCTTCAACACGAGCGATCAACTTGAGAACGTCCTCAGCCTGCTCTTCGCTTATCTCTACAGTATTTAATGGTATCCATTCCACCTCTGAAGATATGGGTGTAATGCCTTTTTCCTCAAGGGCTTTTTGCATGTTCCCGAAATCATTGAAGCCAGAACGAACGATGATATTGCCTTCGCTGTCCTCGCCTAATTCTTCCAAACCGGCGTCAATGAGTTCCAGTTCCATATCTTCCATATTCAAGCCTTCAGATCTCAGCTTGAAAACGCCCACCTGCTTGAACATGAATGCAACCGAGCCGCTATTTCCCAAACTGCCGCCACCTTTGTTGAAATGTGAACGAACATTGGCGACAGTACGCGTAGTATTATCAGTAGCTGTAACCACTAATATAGCGATACCATGAGGTGCATAACCCTCATAGATGACCTCATCGTAATTGCTGGTATCCTTGCCCATTGCATTCTTAATGGCCGCTTCGATACGGTCTTTGGGCATATTCACCGACTTACCATTCTGGATAACACGGCGCAGTGCGGGGTTAGTAGTGGGATCAGGGCCACCCTTTTTTACGGCTATAGCTATTTCCTTACCAATACGGCTGAACTGTTTTGCCATACGGTCGTAGCGGGCAAACATGGTGGCTTTACGAACTTCAAATATCCTACCCATTTATAATGCGTTTATTTTTAATTCCTGTTTCGGGCGCAAAAATAACAGATTTTGCGCTTATAGTTTAGGGACATAGATCAAAAACTTCTCTTCAAAGAATGGTTCAGGGAAAATATCTTGTACACTCCATGCCTGAACGATATTTTTCAATCCCGATTCGCTTATCTCTTTTGTGAGATCTCCACCTTTAAGACAAATAAGACCATTAGGGAATTCATCACTTTTTTGTCCTTTGCGGATGGCCGGCGCAATCCACTTCCATAAGTCGCCCAAGGGCGCTACAGCTCTTGATACCGCATAATCAAAGGTTCGGCCTTTTATATCCTCTACCCTGCTATGCACGGCAGTCACATTATTCAAACCTATGGCACTTGCAACCTCCTGCACCACTTTAATCTTTTTACCTATGCTATCGGATAACAGGAACTCGACCTCCGGGAAAAATATTGCTAATGGAATGCCGGGGAAACCACCACCGGTACCGATATCAACTACCTGTGCACCATTATCAAAATTGCAAAGCGCTGCTATAGCCAGCGAATGAAGTATATGCTTCTCGTAAAGGGCATCTATATCTTTGCGGGAGATCACATTTATCTTCTCATTCCACTCCGAATACAAAGCACCCAACTGCCGGAACTGGTCAAGCTGCTTTTCGGAAAAATCATCAAAATATTTAAGGATTATGTCCAAGCCTTTTTATTTTTAAAAATAATGTATGGTGAGAGCACAAAGTTATACAGCATCCAGCCAAGGTCGAAGAATGGCAGGGAAAATAATAACTGTTCACCCAGTTTCCGTGATGTGCGGGCCATATAATACCAATACAATACCGAGCGTAGCGCCATCAATAATAGAGGTATTTTCCAATTACCGATAACAAGCAGCACGAAAAATAAGAGCCATATTAGCGCATGAGATAACGCATATGTGCCCAGGAATAGCTTTATACCAGTTTTATAGTACTTACCAGTAGACATATGCCTCTGTTTCTGACGCAACCAGCCGCTCCAGGTTTCCTTTGTAGCCGTAGTAGTAAATGACGCTTCGTTGCAAACCACAGCGGTATTATCTTTTGTTGCCGCAAGGGCCATCAGCAGGTCGTCGTCACCGGAGGGGAGTACATTCCATAAATCTGAAGATTGGACTTTGGCCAAAACGTCTTTGGTGCATGCCATGTTTCGTCCGACAGCCATATACGGCTTACCTGCCAATGCATAGGTGGCAGCCTGCAGGAAGCTATGCATTGTCTCCCAACGTGTCCAGGCATTCAGGAGGCCCGGGCCTTTTTTGTAGGCACCATAGCCAATGACAATTTGCTTTCCATAAGCTATAGGGGCAACCATGTTACGCAGCCAATCGGTACCAGCAGGCAGGCAATCTGCATCGGTCAATAACAAGACATTGTTTTTTGCATATTTGAGCCCCTCAGCAAGGGCTGACTTCTTGCCCTTGAACATCCCTGGGGTTTCTGGTGAGATATGAACACTCCAAAGGTGATCGTAGCGCTGCTCTAATTGCTGTAAAACCTGTGCCGTATCATCTGCAGAAGCATCATCTACTACAATTACTTCATACATAGTTTTGCCTGATCCATTCGTGTATCTTTGCGCCAAAACCACAGGAAGGTATTGTTCCAGGTTGCGCGCCTCATTCTTTGCACATATGATAACAGAAACGGGAATGTTCGCAGTATCGACTGCGGGTGGTGTTGGTAAAGAAGCTATACGTGTGAAAAAATACAGGGCATAACCGCACTGCAGCACTATGCTAAGCACAAAAAGCCAAAAGAGAAGCGCAACGAACACCTGCACAAAATAACATAATGACATTTGAATTATTAGCAAAAGACGAATTGTCGCAGGCAAGGGCCGGACTGATCACTACTGCACACGGACAAATAGAGACGCCCATCTTTATGCCGGTGGGCACGGTGGGCAGCGTGAAAGCGGTAATGCAGGAACAATTAAAAAGCGAAATAAAAGCCCAGATCATACTAGGCAATACTTATCATCTCTACCTGAGGCCGGGAACCGAAGTGCTGGAAAAGGCCGGTGGCCTGCACCGTTTCAATGGCTGGGACAAGCCATTGCTAACGGACAGTGGCGGCTACCAGGTGTTCTCATTGGCGGCAAACAGGAAACTGAATGAGGAAGGGGCCATGTTCCAGTCGCATATTGACGGTTCGAAACACCTTTTTACCCCCGAGCGCGTGATGGATATACAACGGAGCATAGGCGCCGATATCATCATGGCCTTTGATGAATGCCCACCCTATCCCTCGGAATACAGCTATGCCCGTAAGTCGATGGAACTGACACACCGCTGGCTGACCCGCTGTGCACAGCGGCTGGCAGAGACTGAACCAAAATACGGGTATGAACAAACTCTTTTTCCCATAGTGCAAGGGAGCACCTTTAAAGACCTGAGGCAGGCCTCAGCAGAATTTGTGGCTGCAATGGAATGCGACGGCAACGCAATCGGTGGCCTATCGGTAGGGGAACCGGAGGAGATGATGTACGAGATGTGCGCTTTGTGTTGCCAATATCTGCCTACGGAAAAACCAAGATACCTGATGGGTGTAGGCACACCATGGAACATACTAGAAAATATAGCGCTGGGCGTAGATATGTTTGATTGCGTGATGCCCACGCGGAACGGAAGAAATGGTATGCTGTTCACTACACAGGGCGTCATTAACATCAAGAATAAGAAGTGGGCTACCGATTTCAGCCCTATAGATGAGGGATTGGACTGCCCTACCAGTAATTACTATTCAAAGGCATACCTGAGACATTTATTCGTTGCCGGGGAGATACTTGGGCTTGAGATAGCCAGTATCCATAACCTTGCCTTCTACCTGCACCTGGTGCAACAGGCGCGCGAGCATATAGTAAAAGGAGACTATATGCAATGGAAGCGAGAAATGATACCCCAATTACAACAAAGACTATAAAATATAGCGGGAAATCCCGAAAGGGGCTTCCCTTCATTATCTTTATGACCGGAAATGAAAAAGCTGGATTGGTATATCGTTAAAAAATTCCTGGGCACCTTCTTCTTCGCCATCCTGCTGCTGGCGGTGATAGCCTGCGTGATAGACTATTCAGAAAAAGTAGAAGACTTCGTTTCGCACAAAGCCCCCCTGTCTGCGATAATGAATTATTACAAGAATTTCATTCCGCATATATCGGCCTTATTATTCCCTTTGTTCATTTTCATAGCCACTATTTTCTTTACATCGAAAATGGCATACAAGTCGGAGATCATCGCCATCCTTGCATCCGGCACATCATTTCAGCGTTTCTTACGGCCTTACCTGATCGGTGGCGGCTTTCTCTGCCTTTTGTCGCTGGTCATCAACCACTATGTGGTACCAATAGCCAACAAGCAACGTATCGCTTTTGAAGATAAATATGTCCATTCTGCCGTGGTAGTATCTGACCAAAATGTGCACCTGAGGTTATCGAAAGACCTGTATGTATTCATGCAACGGTATGACTATACCACCAATACCGGCTCCCGCTTTACGGCTGAAAAGATAGCAGGCACACAACTGAAAGAAAAAATATCGGCTGACCGGGCCAGCTATGACAGCCTGAAAAAGATATGGACCCTATATGACGTAACCGTAAGGAAAATGGACGGCATAAAGGAAAGCCTGCAGAAGATACCTGTAATGAAACAACAGTATCCCTTCACGCCGAAAGACCTGGACGAAGATGACGCTATAAAAGAAGCCCTTACCACCCCCGAATTGAACCGGTATATAGCCCGCGAAAAACTCAGAGGAAGGGAAACCCTGAACTTTTACTATGTAGAGCGTGACCGAAGAACGGCCCAGCCCTTTGCCGGCTTTATACTTTGCATCATTGGGGTGTGTATTGCCAGCCGAAAGATACGCGGGGGCAGCGGCCTGCATCTTGCCTTAGGGATAGTTATCAGTGCGTCCTATATTATGTTCATGCAATTTTCGACAACGTTCTCTACCAAGGCGGGGCTTAATCCCTTGCTGGCAGTATGGATCCCTAACTTTATCTTCGGGGGACTTGCCTACTACCTGTATCGAAAGCAGATAAGGTGATGAGAGTCACTATTCATCGACACTAATATCACTTTCTACCATTTATTAGCTACTTAATTTTACTTTATTCAGGGGATAAGAGCATCCCGGGCATACTTTTTTAGATATATTCTCTAAAAGAAAGATATGCGTGCGATATGGTCAGGAGCAATAGGATTCGGTCTCGTCAATATACCTATCAGGATATTCAGCGCCACCGAAGAAAGTACGCTGGACCTGGATATGCTGGACAAGCATGACCATGCCAACATCAGGTATGCCCGGATCAATAAAGAAACGGGAGAAGAGGTAGCCTGGAAAGATATAGTGAAAGGCTACCTGCTGGATGATAAGTACGTGGTACTGGATGAAGATGACTATGAAAAGGCCAGCCCGGAAAAGAGCAAGATGATCGCGATAGAAGAATTTGTGGACGAACAAATCATCCATCCGATGTATTATGAAATGCCCTACTACCTGGAACCCTCTAAGGGCGGTGAACATGCCTATGCATTACTAAGAGAAGCTCTTAAAGAAAGCGGGAAAGTGGCCCTGGGGCGGTACGTGATGCGAACAAAAGAAAACTTCTGTATGCTGAAGGCAGAAACTGACATACTGCTGTTGTTGAGGCTTCGGTTCCCGGAGGAGATACGGAAGTATGACGAACTCAATATACCCTCAACAAGCGCGCAGATAAAACCAGCTGAACTTAAGATGGCCATCAGCCTGATCAATCAGCTGACGCCAAAGAAATTTGACATAACGAAATATAAAGACACTTATGATGAAGCGCTGCTGAAACTGATCAAACAAAAAGCCAAAGGCCGGAAGGTAACACAGCCTAAGTTCAAGATAGTACGCAACAAATCGAAAGACCTGATGGCGCAACTGAAGGAAAGCCTTGAAACCGGTAAGACAAGCAGACATAAAAAAGCATCGTGATGAGCCTGAGCACTTATAAAAAGAAGCGAAATTTTGAGGATACCCCAGAACCTGAGGGTCAAGGCAAACACAGTGGCCAAAAGCTAATATTCGTGATACAAAGGCATCATGCCTCGCACCTGCACTATGACTTCAGGCTGGAGTTACACGGGACACTCAAGAGTTGGGCCGTACCAAAAGGGCCCTCACTAAACCCCCATGATAAACGCCTGGCAATGATGGTGGAAGACCACCCGATAGACTATGCGGGGTTTGAAGGAGATATACCAAAGGGGAATTATGGTGCCGGACATGTGGACATCTGGGACAAAGGCACCTACGAGCCTATAGACGATGACGGTAACAAGATAACAGCAAATGAATTTGCGCACCACCTTCGGGAAGGAAGTATCAAATTCAGGATGAAAGGAAAAAAAATGAAGGGGGATTTCGCCCTCGTGCATATGAAGAAGGATGAAAAAAGCTGGCTATTGATCAAGCACGACGATAAGTATGCCACAGACGAACCTTATAACAGTGAAGACCATGCTAAGAAAAGCTCACTGGAATATACCGCGATGCGGAATGCTGCGAAAGGTAAAACCATAAAAAAAAAGTAATGCCCGTGGCCAAAGAAAGCAACAAATTGAAAAGCTTCATTGTGCCAATGATGGCGAAGCTATATGACAAGGCTTTCGACGACCCGAAGTGGATATTCGAGATAAAATGGGATGGGTACAGGGCAGTAGCTGAGATCAATGGAAGCAAAACAAAACTGTATTCGAGGAACGGACTGTCATTTGCAGATAAGTATCCGGTTATATTTGAAGCACTAAAAAAGATAAAAAGAAAAGTGGTGCTGGATGGTGAAATAGTGGCGCTGGACGGAGAGGGGATGCCCAACTTCCAGTTGCTGCAACAATATGGCGAGCGCGATGATGTGCCGCTGGTATATTACGTTTTCGACTGCCTGTATATAAACGGGAAAAGTATTGAAGATAAAGCCCTACTGGAACGTAAAGCAATATTAAAAGAACTGCTACCCGATAGTGACCTAATAGTGTATTGCGACCATATAGAAGACCATGGTAAAGAATTCTTCAAGCTAATGAAGAAAAAGGGCCTGGAAGGTATGATAGCCAAGCGGGCTGCAAGCAGCTACCATGAAAACTACAGGAGTGATGAGTGGTTGAAAATTAAACAGGTTCAAAGTGAAGAAGCCGTCATTACAGGATATACTGAGCCGAGGAACAGCCGCAAATACTTTGGCGCCCTGGTACTGGGTGCTTACCAAAAAGGAAAACTAACTTATATAGGACACACTGGAACGGGATTTGATCAAAAGACATTGAAATATCTTTATGATACGATGCAGGAATATATTTCCGATGAATCACCCTTTGACCAAAAGGTACCCCTTAACGGGAAAGTGACCTGGCTAAAGCCCATACTGGTGTGCAATGTGAAATACAGTGAACTAACGCAAGCTGGCCACTTGAGGCACCCGGTATTCATGGGGCTTAGGGTGGATAAAGAAGCGCAGGAGATAAAAGCGGAAGGTCAGAATGTGAAAACAAGAAAAAATGTCCATAAATAAGAACCAGCATATGGATAAGACAAGAAGTATAAATGGCAATAAGGTACAATTAACACACCTGGACAAAGTGTACTGGCCCGATGAAGGTTATACGAAAGGCGATATGATAGAGTACTACGATAAGGTATATAAGTACATCAGTAAATACCTGAAAGACCGGCCCGAATCGTTGAGAAGAAACCCCAACGGAATACAGGATGAGGGGTTCTTTCATAAAGATGCAGGAGATGCCGCACCCGAATGGGCTGATACGTATAAAATGTGGTCGGAGAGTGCAGATAAAGAGATCAATTATATAGTATGTAATAATAAAGCTACCCTGCTCTATCTTGCCAATCTCGGTTGTATAGAATTAAATCCATGGAATTCACGTACGGTGTCTGTAGATAAGCCTGATTACCTTGTGATAGACATAGACCCTTCAGAAAAAAACACATTTGAGCAAGTAGTGGATACTGCGCTTGTGGTAAAAGAAGTACTGGATAAGGCCGGGTGTAAAAGCTATTGTAAAACATCGGGCGCCACCGGACTGCATGTATATGTGCCCCTAGGTGCAAAATATAACTATGAACAGGCTCGGGACCTTGCCCACACCATCGCAATGCTTACCCATGAGCAAATACCGGGCTTTACCAGCCTGGAACGCTCTCTAAGTAAAAGGGGCAGAGACAATATTTACATTGACTATTTACAAAACCGGCCGGGACAAACGCTCGCATGTGCTTACAGCCTAAGGCCAAAAACAGGAGCAACTGTTTCTACACCATTAGACTGGAGCGAAGTAAAACATAGTTTGTCCCCGCTTGACTTCAATATAAAGAATACGCTTAAAAGACTGGAGCAAAAAGGGGATATCTTCTCCCCTGTATTAGGTAAGGGTATTGACATGCTAAAAGTGCTCAAAAAATTGGGGGGCTAAGCGTCAACTTTTTTTTAACATCTCGAATTTCGAGTTTGGCATTGCCTTTGGATTATGTGCATTAACTAAAACAACAGTTTTATGAAAAGCAAAATAATCGCCGGAGCCCTTATGCTGGTCATGTGCAGCCTGGGTATGAACACACAAAGCAATGCCAAGACTGTGAAGATAAAAAAGGTAGTAGCCCCCGTCCCCTCCCGCAAGATCGTGAAAGTAAGAACACTCCCAGCAAAGGTAGTGGTATATAAAGGCAACAAGCGCCCAATGAAAAAGAACATTGGCATGGCCTATAATATGCAGCGCAAAATGGTATGGGTACCCGGGCACTGGGAAAAGGACCGCTACAACAAAAGAATGTGGAAAACAGGTTATTACAGGAAGGGATAAAAATGGCCCTTTAGCTACCAAAGTATTTAATTAATCACTAACTTTAATAAAACAAAGAACTCATGAAAACCAGGATCATATTAATGCTGTTCACCGTCCTGTTTACATTTGCAGGCGTAAGCAGTAAAGCAGACGTAGTAAAGAAGGTAAAAACCGGCAATAGTAAAGTAATATCAGTGCCCGGTCGCCACAAGGCCAGGGCACGTGTATATCAGCAGGGTCCACACAGATGGCACCGGATGCACAGGAGACATGCTCACGAGCGTGTACGCAGGCACCACATGCGTCATATGCACCACAAGCAGGTAAGGCATTACAGGCATCGTTAAATTCTGCAAAATTTATAAAAGAGCATCCTTCGAAAAAGGATGCTCTTTTTATTTGCATACTGGCTAGAACAACTTACTTATATAAATGACTTTAAGCAGTATACGTATTACGTATTAATATATTAAACAGATGATGATGCGGATAATATTTTTATTAAATAAATTTGATAATAGTACCTATACGTTAAACTCAACAATACCTTTTTATGCGCAGACCTGTACCATCTTTTCTTGTCATTATTTTATTCCTGTTATGTAATAGAGCAGCTGCCCAAGGTGAAAATAACATATGGTGTTTTGGAGAACACCAGGGCCTTGATTTTAATGCGGGACCACCGGTCTTGTATCCAAGTAATATCTGGACAACCTATGCAGCTGCGTCAGTCTGTGACGCAAACGGGAGCTTGCTTTTTTACTCAGCTTCAATATCCGTGTTCGACCAAAATGGTGTTGTGATGCCAAATGGTAATGGATTGAGTGGGGCCTCATCTGCCACGCAAGGTGTTGCTACAGCAATGTCGGTAACAAATAGCAATCAGTACTATCTCTTTACAATAACCACCAGTCATAAACTATATTACTCAGTAGTGGATATGACTTTAAATTTTAATTATGGAGACGTGGTTACGGGTCAAAAGAACATCCTACTGGATAGTAATATATCGGATAAAATGATCGTGCTCCATGGTATAGCATGCCTTTGGCTGCTGGTTCACAAAACATCAACTAATGAATTTCACACTTTTCGCATAGACGAAAATGGCATCAACCCTAATCCTGTTGTTTCAATATCGGGATTCCTCAATGCAAACAATGCCTATATGACCGGAGAGATGAAAGCTTCGCCCGATAATACTCGGCTATCCGTAGCGTGTTCGGGGGCTCCAGCTGTTGAGCTGCATTCATTCAATAATGTTACGGGAGAGGTCAGCAATGCACTGATGCTGGATCAAACCTTCTCCGGGCATCCATTTGGAACATCTTTTTCTCCTGATGGCAGTAAACTATATGTATCGACTAATATAGGTCAGGGCGGAGTATATCAATACGACGTATCCCTTCTTCCGGACCTCGCAGCAGTTCAAAATTCGAAATTACAGTTGGTAAACGGGCGTTATGGTTCATTACGCGTTGGACCAGATGGTAAGATATATGCCACTCATACATCAAACCAATATACCATCAGTACTATAAATTCACCTAACCTGGCAGGAATTGCCTGTGATTTAGTTGATAATGTATTCGGTCCGGTACTAAAGGGGAATGCTTTTGAAACAGGGCTTGGCAGTCCTGCAGTAGTATATTGCCCCCCAACACAAGTTAAGACAGATACAACGATATGCCTGGCCGAAGGGCCGCAAACGTTATCTGCTCCTGCAGGTTACTTATATTATCATTGGAGCGATAATATAGACACCCAAACAGATACAGTTTCCGGCACATGCATGAAATGGGTTTATTCTTATGATAACAATAATTGCAATGTAAGAATCGATACCTTTTACGTAAGCGCAATGTCTGTTGATACGGTATCTGTGACGAACGCGAAAGACACTACTGTATGTTTTGTAAATAACATCCCGATCTTATCGGCAAGCCCGGGATACAACGTTTATTTATGGAGCGACGGATTCACACAGCAAAATGATACATTTAGTGGCCCCGGGCTAAAGTGGGCATATGGACAAACAGGATGCAGTGTGCATATTGATTCCTTCAATGTGCATGCCGGGCTGGATACCACATGGATATCGCTGGACACTACCCTATGTGTCGCGTATATCCCAAGGATAATTGTGGCTCCCGGGGGGTACACATCATATTTGTGGAGTGATGGCACAACAAGCCAGACAGACACCTTTATGACAAGTACCAGCAAATGGGTACGGGCACAAAATGTCTGTATGCTGTTACTTGACACCATCCATTTTACAGCAACTAATGTTCCGCAGGACTCAATATTCACAAGTACTACTGACTCTACTATATGCTTTGAAGCAACTCCATCCCTAACGGTCTCCGCACCTACCGGCTATACCGACTACTTGTGGAGTGATGGTAACCAAACTTTATACAATACCTTCAATAGCCCAGGTGTGAAAGTGCTGTACGCGCAGAAGGGTTGCCTTGCATTGGTAGATACCTTCGGTGTTTATAACCGGGCTACCGACACGACGATCTACTATACCGATACCAATATATGTTTTGAAAAACAAACAGACCTGACGGCAGCAGAAGGCTACCTGAGCTACCTGTGGAACAATGGCAATAGCAATCAAACAAATACCATAACCAGCACTTCGCTGAACTGGGTAGCTATGCATAAAGCCTGTGCTGAACGGATAGATACTTTCAATGTTAGAATAATAGATGAGCTTTCAGTAAACCTTGGTGAGGATACTGCTATGTGTAAAGGTGAGGAAAAACTTTTAGATGCAACTTCTACATACCCAGATGCCACTTACCTATGGCAGAACAACAGCAAAGCTGCAACTTACACTGCGACAACCGGGGGAGTGTATTGGGTGACGGTAAGTGTAGGTAAATGTAGCATATCGGATACGATTAGAATACAGAACAAAGTGTTGCAGGTAGACCTGGGTAACGGAACTGTGCCTTGCGGACAAGATGAACTGGTACTGGATGCCGGAGCAAAAAACAGCAGCTACACCTGGCAAGACGGCAGTACAGAACGAACATTCAGAGTGACCAATAATGGTACATATTCAGTACATGTGGTAGATGGAAAATGTAGCGGTGATGGTTCTATAGATGTAAGCTTCGAACCGTGTGATTGCATTGTGTATATCCCGAATGCCTTTAGCCCGAATAATGACGGGTTGAATGACCAGTTTGGGCCAACGATAAGTTGCCCGATCAATGGGTACGAGTTCAGGATATATAACCGCTGGGGTAATCTCGTATTCCATACACAGAACCTAAAAGAGCGCTGGAAAGGCGATATCAACGGTACTCAGCAAGACAATGGACAGTTCTACTACTATATACAGTTCAAGGACGGACCAGGACACAATTATTATTACAAGGGCGATGTAACGATAGTAGAATAAAATTTTTCCATTACAAAGAAGTCCCCGGCATAAGCAGGGACTTCTTAATTTTTATGAAATATGCGTATTATATCTTCCAGCTTTTATTCTGAAAGCGTTCGCTAACGATCATGTCTTTGCTACCGGGAGTATATTTATAAAAACCCTCGCCGGATTTAACGCCGAGGTACCCCGCCTGTACCATATTGGCCAATAATGTTGCCGGAGCATACTTTTGATTGCCAAAGCCCATGTGCAGTACGTTCATAATAGAATAGCAAGTATCCAAACCTATGAAGTCGGCAAGTTGCAGTGGCCCCATGGGGTGTGCCATGCCCAATTTCATAATAGTATCGATCTCAGTAACGCCTGCTACGCCTTCCTGTAATGCAAGTATAGCCTCATTTATAAGCGGCATCAATATGCGGTTGGAGATAAAACCGGGGTAGTCGTTAACAATACAAGGAACTTTGCCAAGATATTCAGAAAGATGATAGACAATATCCGTCACCTCTTTTTCCGTAGCATAGCCATTGATGATCTCAACCAGCTTCATTACCGGTACAGGGTTCATAAAGTGCATACCGATCACTTTGCCCGGCCTTTTGGTAAACGAACCAATGCGCGTGATGGAGATAGAAGATGTATTGGTAGCCAGGATGGTGTGCTCAGGACACATTTTATCCAGGTCCTGGAATATTTTCACCTTCAGATCAATGTTCTCTGTAGCAGCTTCCACTACGATATCAGCATCCTTTACCGCCTCAGCAAGGTCAGTATAAGTTGTGATACGTGCCAGTGCGGCCTGTTTGTTCTCTTCGCTAAGTGTGTTCTTTGCCACCTGGCGGTCCATATTCTTACCTATGGTTGCCAAAGCCTTGTCAAGAGCAGGCTGTTTAATGTCCATCATATGTACATTAAAGCCGTTTTGCGCAAAAACGTGGCAGATACCATTGCCCATGGTACCCGAACCGATAACGGTAACAACTTTCAATTGCTGTAACATGTTCTTGATTTTTTCGTCGGGTCCGGCTGTTTCCAGCTTTACCTTGTCTTGTTCTGTTGTAGATATCATTTTGAAAATATTTTTAAACGTGCGTAAGTTAAGATATTCTTAACAAAACCAAAGCCGTAGAGAGATATTGCCGAGCCATCATATTTGAAATCTTATTGAGTAAATCCGACAGCATATTTTTAAGAAACATTTTAGGGAATGTATGCAGTGTATGAATCTTTATAAAAACCGAAATGACTACATTTGATAAGTATACAGCGCGGTGATACCGTTGCCATTACCTGAATATGAATATACAGCGCGCCACACCGGTCAATGAATTATTAGCAAGGCTTATATTTCTGATATTTCCCACTGCATTGGTCTGCTATTTCCTGCTATGGAATGCTCATGACTATTTTGGTATCATCGGCGATCTGCATTCAGGACTATTTTCATTTTTGCCGGCCCAAACCAATATGACCCTGGAGCTGACATTATTTGTGGCCGCAGGAATGGTGGCCAGCGCCCTTATTTATTCATTCAGGTTTCGTTTCATCCCTGTTTTTGCCGCTGTGCTGTTCCTCCTATACCTTGTATATAAGGGCCTGGATAATATGGGCGGCGGTGAGTTCGACGCATTCTTCATATCTGTACAATTCAGAACCTTCTCTATACTCTTTATTACCGGCTGGCTTTTAGGTTGGGGATTTGTCAGGCTACGCTATTGGTCCGTATTCATATCTGCAGTATTGCTTTGCTCCTGCATCTATCTTATTGCGAAAGCCAACACTGATACCGTGAACCGGCTATTGGGTACCTTTAGCCCTGCCCTGCTCTATTCGGTATATATCATCTTTACATCGGAGCAGGTATATAACTACAAAGACAAGTCACAAAAGTTTTGGTGGTTCCTTTTTAGAAGAACACTGATCTTCGGATTGCTATCATTGTTCATATTAGGAGGCATTGTTTACCTGATGCGCGCCGAAATAAAAGATACAGTTGCCAACTACGGCGGTGGAGGCAAGGCTGGCAAGAACAGTATGCTGAAAAAGAACAAGGACAACACCTTTGATCTTGAGCAGTATTCGAGGCTAAGCAGTACCCTTGGTCGCAGCAATGAATTACTTTTTTGTGCACATATTGACAACTTCTTCCCCAATACCGATGTGCCCAATCCTTTATACCTGACCGCATTCTATTATACCAAATTCGACACCGCCACCGAAACCTTCGAGCGGGACAGTACCATCCCCTATGATGACCTTTTTGAGCCAAAACCGGCTACAATCCCGCTGTTCTCAACAAAGACAGACTCAAGTGTGATAGAGAACAGCCTTTCAAACCGCCTAAGGAAGGTTGTAGATGCCGAAGTATATACTGCACAACTGAGCCCTAATACTTACGTGGCACCCAATGTAGGATTCTTTGTTCAGCCCATAACTGTAGAAAAAGATTTCAGGGGAGAGTTCAAAACCGCTTACAGGACAAAGAGCTATACCTCAGAGCTGAACAGTGCCTACTTTGTTTATAATTCACCTGACCCCATCATTAAAAAATTACAGGAACAGCGTTTCGAAGTATTAAGAACTGCACCCAGTTATGAGCGGACCGATAAACGCTTTATGCAGTACTATACCTATATGCCTTCGAATACCAAATTCAAGACTATATCTGACCTTGCCCATAAAGTGACCGCAAAAGCGAATACCCCTATCGACAAGATGATAGCGATCCGGGATTATTTTTTATCAAAAGATGAGAACGGAGACCCCCTATACAAGTATACCGACAACCCCGGGATACCCGACCTGCCGAGCGCATCGAAACTGATGTATTTCCTTTTTGAAAACCACAAGGGATATTGTGCTTATTATGCAGGAGCTACCCTTTTCATGCTGCGTTCTTTAGGCATTCCCTCGCGTATAGCTGTGGGCTTCCTGACCGTGGACAGGAGCGGCAATAAGAACAAAGGCTGGTACTGGTATTATGCCGACCAGGCACATGCATGGGTCCAGGTATATTTCCCGGGATTCGGGTGGCTGGACTTTGATACCACAGTAGGCAACAGCGATGCACGCGAGGCCCCCAAACCAGATGGCACTCCGCCTATGCAGCCACCCAAGGCCTGGCTGGCAGCGGATGGGGTTATTGATAATGTAGACACCAGCCGCAAGCTAATGGTAATGAAAGTGCGGCATATGGTATTTCACGACAAGGATTACAAACTATCGCAACCTGTAGCCGTAACGTTGGACATGAAAATAGCCACGATACAACGTGACAGTATCGCAGTGCCGCTTGCCAGCGTAAGGCCGGGAGAAGAGGCTACGGCCGTATCCTATGCCGAGGCTATGAAGAAAATGACGGCTGCCAATAATGAAAGCGGTAGTTCCATTATTAAACGATTCCCCTCACCCACTCCAATAGATGAGGTGTACCTAAAGCGCAAAGATGTAGAGCAGCCAAAGGAAAAGAAGCAGGAGATAAAAGGAGAAAGGAAGTTGCCGGTAAAAACAATATTATGGACCGCAGTAGGCATTGTCGCAGGAACACTCCTGCTATTCCTCCTATTACCCAACCTTGTTATGTGGTATTACCGGCTGCGACATAAAAATGCAGGGACTACACGTGCCAAAGCATATTGGGCCTATCGTGCAGCAAGCTATTACCTGCACCAGTGCGGCATATTCAGAGGAGAACTGACACCGATGCAGTATGCCAGACAAGTGATAGAGCCGCAGTTCGGGACCACATTCACAAAATTCATGAATATATACCTGAAGCAGAAATATGCCCAACAGGCATTAACAGCCTCAGAATCGGAGCAAGTGCCGGAGTTCCTTACACCTTTTATAAAGCATTTAAAGGAACAGATCGGTTTTGGGACACGTGTTAAGGGATTTTTGAATCCTGTACGTACGATAAGCTTTTTTGTAATGCCTGAAGATGACAAGGAAAATGCATAAACCGGAAAAATGCTTATATAAGTACGGTGCCAGGCGGTTAAATTGGGATATCGAATGCGTCTTACTTCGTGTAGGATGTTTATTTTTATAGCTTTGCAAAAACAAAAAAGGGAAATAACATAATGAAAAGATCTGTGCGCATATTGTGGGGTTTATTCTTCGCCGGTGTTATTCTCTTTAATTTGCTCATATTGTTCATCAACATGGGTTTATTGGGTTATATGCCCTCGATGAACGAGCTGGAAAACCCAAGCAGTGCCCTGGCATCTGACGTTTATGCTGCAGACGGCACCCTTATAGGCCGCTACTATGTACAAGACCGTTCGAACAGCAAATTCAGTGAAATATCAGAAAATGTTTTTCATGCATTGCTTGCTACGGAAGATGCCCGCTTTTATGAGCATTCCGGAATAGATCCCGTGGCAACGGCCGCAATCCCTTTTTACATACTTACAGGTAAAAGACGCGGTTCTTCTACCATTACCCAGCAGTTAGCTAAGAATCTCTTCCCCCGTAAGAATGAGAACATGCTCACCCTACCCTTCATTAAGCTGAAAGAATGGGTGATGGCCGTAAAGCTGGAAAGAAACCTTACCAAGAATGAGATCATTACGCTGTACCTGAATACCGTGCCCTTTGGTGATAATGTATATGGTATACGAAATGCTGCACTTACCTTCTTCAATAAGACACCCGATAAACTAAATATTGATGAAGCGGCCATGCTGGTGGGTATGCTGAAAGGTAATACGCTGTATAACCCAAGGAGAAACCCAAAGAATGCCCTGAAAAGGCGGAACGTGGTCATATCAAATATGGAGGAGCATGGCTATATATCCTCTCAGCAAGGCGATAGTTTGATGCAGAAACCTATTGACCTTGACTATCATAAGCTGGACTACCATGAAGGACTGGCCCCTTACTTCAGACAAGTGCTGGAACAGCAGGTAGACAGCATTTGTGAAACGATCAAAAAACCTGATGGAAGCAGGTATAACATCTTTAAAGACGGACTGAAAATATATACGACGATAGACGTGCGGATGCAACGTTATGCCGAGGATGCAGTGGAAGAACATATGGCGGAACTGCAAAAGCTCTTTATGTCGCAAAGAAGCTACCACGACGGGAGCATATGGGATAAAAACAAAGAGATACAGAACATACTTAACCGTGGCATAAAAGATTGTGAACGCTACCAATGGATGAAAGAACAGGGCATGAAGGAAGCTGATATCATGACAGAAATGAAGAAACCTGTGAAAATGAAGGTATTTGCCTGGAATAAGAACCGCTATAAGGATACTGTAATGAGCCCTATCGACTCTATAAAATACATGAAACTGTTCCTTCAATCGGGTTTCATGGTGATGGATCCGCACAATGGCTATGTAAAAGCATGGGTGGGAGGCATTGATCACAACTTTTTCCAATACGACCACGTAAATACACGTACCAAGAGACAGGTAGGCTCAACTATAAAGCCCTTGCTCTACTGCCTAGCAATAGATAATGGCTTCTCGCCCTGCGGCACTGTATCTACCATGCCACAGGAATTTCCTGAAATGAAGAAACCCTACGATGCCGGCGGTTCCAAGTACGAAGAGCTGCCTATGAAAACAGCTTTAGCACTATCCATAAACAATGCTGCCCTTTACATACTAAAACAGGTTGGCATCAATGCTTTTGTTGACTTTGTACATAAATGTGGTATCAACAGTACTATTGAGAAATTTCCTTCTTCAGCACTTGGTGTTTCTGACATTTCGCTTTTTGAAATGGTCGGCGCGTATAGTATGTTCCCCAATGAGGGCATTAATACCCAGCCCATGTTCATCACACGTATAGAGGATAAAAACGGGATGGTATTGAGGAATTTTACACCAGTACAGAAAGAGATCATCAATGCTAACACGGCATTCAAGATGGTGAATATGATGCGTGGTGTAATAGATCATGGTACCGGCAGGCGCATGCGCTTCATGTACAATATACAGGCCGATATTGCCGGCAAAACCGGTACAACGAATAGCCAGGCTGATGCATGGTTCATAGGCTACACACCCCAACTGCTTGCAGGTGCCTGGGTGGGCTGCGATGACCGGGTATTCCGTTTCGCCAGTGAGCGCCTGGGACAAGGTTCTGCAGCTGCATTGCCTATATGGGCCCTATTTATTAAGAAGTGTTATGCCGATCCCTCTCTTGGCATAGAGTCCGGTATCCGATTCAAAGAACCTGATGGTTTTAACGACTGTGATTCTTATGATCCTACAAGCGAATCGAGAGTAGGCACATATGGTCAGGGTTATGTACCCAATGATACAGACGACCCGCAGGAAACTGTCCCACCAAGCGGCGACTGGTAAAATAAAGATCAAGGAAGCAGATGAAAGCAAAGGGTAAGATCATCAATGACCCCGTATATGGTTTTTTGCGGTTCCCGGAACCGGAAATTATGAAGCTAATTGAACATCCGTGGTTTCAACGGCTACGCAACATCAAGCAGATGGGCATGGCACACCTGGTATACCCGGGGGCAGTACATACACGTTTTCATCACTCGCTTGGTGCTTGTCACCTGATGGAGAAGGCCCTCGACGAATTAAAGATAAAGGGCATTCAGCTAACAGATGAGGACCACTTAGCAGCACGTATGGCCATACTGCTGCACGATATAGGGCACGGCCCCTTTTCTCATGCCCTGGAACATTCTCTTGTAGAAGGCATATCGCATGAGACCATTTCTCACCTGATCATGAAAAGAATGGACGAGGAGATGGGGGGCTTGCTATCTGACGCCACCAGGATATTTGATCATTCCTATCCACGCAGGTACCTGCATCAATTGGTATCAAGCCAACTTGATGTTGATCGGATGGATTACCTGAACCGGGACAGCTTTTATACCGGCGTTTCGGAAGGTGTGATAGGCTATGACCGGATATTACAAATGCTTACAGTCCAAAACGGGGAACTAATGGTAGAGGAAAAAGGTGTGCATTCGGTTGAAAAATTTATCATAGCTCGTCGCCTGATGTACTGGCAGGTATACTTGCATAAAACCGTACTGGGTGCAGAAGAGTTGCTACTCAATATCCTGAACCGGGCAAAAGAGCTGGCGCAGAATGGGAAAGAATTGTTTGCCAGTCCTGCACTACATTATTTTCTCTATAAACGGCTTACAGCTGCTGATTTTGAAAAAGACCCAAATCACCTCGACAGGTTCTGCCAATTAGATGATTACGATATACTGACCTCGATAAAAGTGTGGCAGGAACATAAAGACAAGATATTATCCATGCTTTGCAAAATGCTAATAAACAGAAACTTGTACAAGGTTATATTAAGCTCGGACGGAATTGAAGAACTAATAATTGAGAAAAAGGCTGAAATACAAAAGAAACTGGATGTTGCCGACAACGAATTACATTATTTTGTATCGAGTGGTATTACATCCAATAGCACCTATAATGCAGAGGATGAAAGGATACAAATAGCAATGAAAAATGGTGAAATAAAAGATATTTCGGAAATTGATAACCCGGTAGTAAACCAGGCACTTGCCCGACCGGTACATAAGAAGTACCTTTGCTATTTCCGGGCATAATATTTGCGGACATAGTTAGACCCTCAATTTCAATAGGTCATCAATAAACAAACAATCAATCACGATACATTCATGCAGTTCACGGCAGCCCAGATAGCCAGCCTGATAAATGGCAAAGTAGAAGGTAACCCGGAAGCAGTGGTAGATAAGGTGGCTAAGATAGAGGAAGCGACCAGAGGTGCGTTGTGCTTCCTCGCCAACCCGAAATATGAGGACCACATCTATACAACAGAGGCCTCTGTGATCATAGTTAGCAACGGTTTTGAACCTAAGGCCCCCCTCCATTGTACCTTGATCCGTGTAGCCGATGCCTACAGTGGTTTTGCCCTTTTGCTGGAAAAATATAATGAGATAATAGCCGGGAGCCGTAAAAAGGGGATAGAAGACAATGCGCATATCTCTGCTACTGCCAGGCTCGGCAATGATGTATATATTGGCTCTTTCTCATATATTGGTGATAATGCAGTGATCGGTGATAATGTGCAGGTATACCCGGGCTGTTATGTTGGCGACAATGCAGTTATAAAGCGGGATACAGTCCTAAACGCGGGTGTATGCATCTACCGTGACTGCATAATAGGGGAAAAGGTTATAATACATTCGGGTACGGTGATAGGGAGCGATGGTTTTGGGTTTGCTCCGCAGCAGGACAATAGTTATAAAAAGATACCCCAGATAGGCAATGTGATCATTGAAGACAATGTAGAAATTGGGGCAAACTGCAGTATTGACAGGGCTACCATGGGCTCAACCATTATCCGTAAGGGTGTAAAGCTCGATAACCTGATACAGGTGGCCCATAATGTAGAAGTAGGAGAAAACACGGTGATAGCAGCGCAGGCAGGCATTTCAGGCAGTACCAAAGTTGGCCGGAACTGTATCATAGGCGGGCAAGCAGGCATTGTAGGCCATATACAACTGGCCGACGGAACCCGCATCAATGCACAAAGCGGCCTTTCAAAATCAGTTACAACACCAAATACCGCATTGACCGGATCACCGGCATACGATTATAAAAGTTCATTAAAAAGTCAGGCAATTTTTAGAAATTTGCCTGAAATACATCAACGCCTGCAAAAGCTGGAAGAAATGATGCAGGAGCTCATGGAGGCAATGAATAATAAAAACACAGCATTTTAGGTGAGTTTAACAGCAACACAAAAAGAGGCGCTTCACAAAAATAAAGACAAGGTGCAGCATACAACATCCGGGCAATTTCAACAGACATTATTGAACCCCGTTACCTTGCATGGCGTAGGCCTGCACACAGGGGAACGCGTGACGATGACCATGAAGCCGGCCAACCCGGGTTTTGGCATCAGGTTCAGGCGTACTGACCTGCCGGAACAACCGATTGTGAAGGCAGATGTGGACTATGTAGTAGACACATCACGCGGCACGACCCTGGAACATGGAGGGGCAAGGATCAATACTATAGAACATGTACTGGCTGCCTGTGTGGGCATGGGCATAGACAATGTGCTGATAGAGCTTGACAAGCCGGAATTACCCATACTGGACGGAAGCTCCAAACAGTTCATAGAAGCTATAGAAAGCGTAGGCACACAGGAACAGGATGCCAAACGCGTGGTATATGCCATAGACAGCAATATACACTACTACGACCCGGTGAAGAACGTGGATATGCTGGCAGTACCATCAAACGAATTCCAGATAACAACCCTGATAGACTTTAACTCCCCGATACTTGGTACCCAGCATGCTACCCTGAAACACATTTCAGAATTCAAAGACGAGGTAGCCCCTTGCCGCACTTTTTGCTTTCTTCATGAGATAGAATATCTGCTGGAAAACAACCTGATAAAGGGCGGTGACCTGGACAATGCCATAGTGGTGGTGGACAAAGTGCTTGAAAAAGGAGAATTAGAACGTCTTTCCAAGATATTCAATCAACAAAATATAGAAGTAAAGCAGGAGGGTATATTGAACAATGTGCAACTGCACTTCCCCAACGAACCTGCAAGGCATAAATTGCTGGACGTTGTGGGTGACCTTGCTTTAGTGGGGCATTCTATCAAGGCACATATCATTGCCAGCAGGCCGGGACATGCCTCAAATGTTGAATTTGCCAAAAAGATCAAACAATATATCAAAAAGAACAAACATCTTTCGGACATACCACATTATGATCCTAACCTGCCAGCTATCTATGACATTACACAGATAGAACGCGCCCTGCCGCATAAGTTCCCCTTCCTGCTGGTAGATAAAATCATAGAACTGAGCGACACACACGTGGTAGGCATCAAGAATGCCACCTTTAATGAGCACTTCTTCCAGGGGCACTTTCCCGGTAACCCTGTGATGCCCGGCGTACTGCAGATAGAGGCTTTGGCACAAACAGGCGGCATACTGGCCCTGAATAATTACAGCGATCCGGAGAACTACGATACCTACTTCATTAAAATAGATAAGGTACGCTTTAAACAACGAGTACTGCCGGGTGATACGCTTATACTGAAGCTCGAGCTGATCAACCCCATACGCCGTGGTATATGCGAAATGCGCGGCACTGTGTATGTGGGCAACAAACTGGTAACCGAAGCTGAACTGGTAGCCCAGATCATCAAGAAAGACAAAAGATAGCAGCTATGAAAGCGCCGCATGAAGATATCTCTTGAAAATATAAGCAAGCGTTTTCAGCGTCACTGGATATTTAAAGAAATACATTATTCTTTTGACACTCCCGGAACTTACGCCCTACTGGGCGAGAACGGTAGTGGAAAGTCTACCCTGCTTCGTATCATAGCCGGTATGCAGCCACCCTCTCTTGGCAAAGTACTCTATGAGTCCGGTGGCAAAAAAGTAGAGGGTAACGACGTATTCCCCAACATTAGTTTTTGTGCCCCGGGCATGGAGATCGTAGAAGAACTAACACTGAATGAGTTCCTGAACTTTCATTTCTCATTTAAGAAGCCATTAGCCGGTATCTCAATACAAAACATAATAGAAATAACCGGGCTGGCACATGCTGCAGATAAAGTGATCGGAGATTATTCATCGGGCATGAAACAAAGGGTAAAGCTTGCGCAGGCCATTTTTTCGAATACACCTGTATTATTACTCGATGAACCATGCACCAACCTTGATCAAAATGGCGTGGAACAATATCGGGATTGGATAGAACGTTATACTAGCAACAGGATGATCATTGTTGCATCCAATGATGTAAGAGAATATTTTTTTTGCAAAGAACAGATTAATATTCTATCTTACAGATAACGCAATTCATAACACTATCTATTTTTTCTGTATGACCCGCAGACTGTCTTTTCTTGCTTTTTTAGCATGTACTGTATCAATGTTCTATTGCAGCTATTTTTTCTTCCCCAAATGGGAAAAGCCTGCTACAGAAGCAACCATATCATGGGATGTATCTGGCTATTACTGGTACCTACCATCTATATTCATTTATAAGGACCTACGACATCAAAAAGCGAAAGACGAGATCATAAACAAATATCATCCCGATAATTTGGAATTCCAGCAAGCTTTCCTGGTGAATGGCAATTATGTCATGAAATACTCCTCGGGTATGGCCATTATGTACTTTCCATTTTTCACAGTAGCAAATCTGCTTGCCAAACCGCTCGGTTATCCGCAGGACGGTTTCTCAGCACCTTATCAATTTGCTATACAAACGGGAGGATTATTAGTCTCTTTGCTGGGGCTATGGTATTTTAGAAAATTGCTACTTCGGTATTACAGTGATGCTGTGACAGCCATAAGTCTTATTTTATTAGTATTTGGCACTAACTATCTAAATCTTTCCTCAATAGATAGCGGGCTTTCTCATACCTGGCTATTCACTATCTATGTCTTTCTAATTCTCAGCACAATAAAATTCTATGAACGGCCAAATTATGGGACAGCTATAATAATAGGTGGGCTGATGGGACTTGCTACTCTTACCCGCCCAAGTGAGATCATCGGCTGCATCATACCCTTACTTTGGGGTATTGAAAGCTTCTCTCGCAATTCAATAATGAAGCAATTAATATTCCTAAAAAAACACCGGTTAAAGATCGTATTGGCATTTATTTGCGCCGCGTCCGTATTCTCAATACAGATCGTATATTGGAAATATACCGCAGGCAAATGGATCGTTTATAGCTATGGGGAACAAGGATTCTCCTTTCTATCGCCGCACTTCGTGGATTATCTTTTTAGTTATTCTACAGGCTGGCTAATGTATACGCCAATGATGTTCCTTGCTTTCATAGGGATATACCCACTTATCAAAAGACATAAACACTGGATAGCTCTATTAACTTTCTTTATTATCAACCTATATATAGTATGTTCATGGGATGCCAGCTATTTTGGAGGAAGAGCAATGGTACAGAGTTATGCTGTGCTTATGTTTCCCATTGCGGCTTTGGTAGAGGTATTGATGAAACGCAAATGGCTCTCAATCTCATTTTATCCATTTGTGCTCCTATTCATCTATATGAATTTTTGGTTCACTTATAATGCACATGCAAAGAACGGACTGTTGGATAATCAAACTAACAACGAGCACTATTTTTGGCGGGTATTAGGTCGCTGGCATATCTCCCCAGAAATAAATAAATTAAAAGATACGGATGAAATTTTTGAAGGTAATAAAAAAGGTCTGCAGATAATTTATAAGAATAACTACACAGACACATCACTTATTGCGAACGATACCATAATAAATGGTCGTCATTGTCTTTATATCGGTCCGCCAGGTCATAATCCTTCAAGCGGTTGGGACAAATTCAAATTTACGAATACGCGTAATGATCAATGGCTACAACTGGAAGCTACAATTACAGGAGATAAAGAATGGAATGTTTGGGGCATGCGTGAATTTATCGTTAGGTTCTTGCACAAAGGCGAAGTGATAAAAGAAAGAATGATAAGACTAGACCGATACTTCTCAGCCAATGGTAACGCGAATATCTACTTTGATGTCAAGATCCCACAGGCTCCATTTGATTCGGTAGGTATTTCATTTTGGAACCCCGGAAGTAATGGAACATTATTTATTGACAGCTTCCGGGTATCGTCTTTTAATGAATAGTGACACCTGCTAAATATACTGGCGCTCTCCGAATAAAAGGCTACCAACGCGAATCATATTACCGCCCTCTTCAATGGCGATTTTATAATCGCTGCTCATGCCCATGGAACAGGTATCAAAATAATTTTTTCCGAGAAACTCTGAACCCTGTATAGTTTTAAAAATGTCATGCAACTTTTTAAATTCCGACCGGACTTGTACATCACTATCTGTATTGGTAGCCATACCCATCAAACCGCGGATACGTACATGATGCAGAGCTTCCATTTGAGCATTGTAATATTGAAAGAACTCAATAAGATCCCGTTCATCCATACCGAACTTAGTTTCTTCATCTGCAATATGAGCCTGTAGCAATACATCTATGACCCGATTGTTCTTTTGGCCCTGTTTATTGATCTCAAGCAATAATTTAAAACTGTCTACAGCGTGTATAAGGTGTACAAAAGGGGCTATGTATTTGACCTTGTTACTTTGCAAGTGGCCAATGTAATGCCAGCGTATATCAGCGGGTAATTTTGCCTGCTTCTCAACAAGCTCCTGCACATAATTCTCACCAAAATCCCGCTGACCAAGGGCATACATATCTTCAATATCTTCTGCCGGCTTTGTTTTAGATACAGCAATGAGCTTTACATTTTTTTTTATGCATTCTTCATGTAAGGCTCTCCAGGCAGCTTCGTTAACCATTAATACTGTTCCTTTTCGTTAGGGAAATCTGTGTCTTTAACGTCCTTTATAAAACGGGCCGTTGCATCTTTAATATCATCGTAGAGGTTAAGATACCTACGCAGGAACCGGGGAGAAAAGTCTTTGGTAATGCCCAGCATATCATGCATCACCAATACCTGGCCATCTACATGCATGCCCGCGCCGATACCTATCACAGGTATCTTTACCATTTCTGCAACCTGCCTGCCTAATGAAGCCGGTATCTTCTCAAGCACAATAGCAAAACAACCGGAGGCCTCCAGCAGGCGTGCATTATGCAACAGCATTTCTGCTTCCTCCTCTTCCTTAGCCCTTACCGTGTAGGTGCCAAACTTATAAATGGATTGCGGTGTTAGCCCAAGGTGTCCCATAACAGGTACACCGGCTCCAACTATCCTTTTTATAGAATCAGCTACTTCTTCCCCACCCTCTAATTTAATGGCATGGGCACCCGCCTCTTTCATGATGCGGATAGCACTATTCAAAGCCTCTTTACTATTACCCTGGTAGCTGCCGAAGGGCAGGTCAACAACGATCAGGCAGCGCTTCGCGGCCCTTACCACACTCCGGGCATGATAGATCATGTGATCGAGTGTGATGGGCAGTGTGGTCTCATGTCCTGCCATAACATTTGAGGCCGAATCGCCAACGAGCAGCACATCTATGCCGGCATCATCCAATATGCGCGCCATAGAATAATCGTAGGCAGTAAGCATACTGATCTTTTCGCCCTGCTGCTTCATTGATTGCAGTGTGTGCGTTGTGACCCTCTTTATTTCGCCGTGTGTCGACATAATAAAATCTTGAAATTTATATAAATATCTCGCCAGCCATCATAATGGCTTCCCTGAAAACATCCCTGTTTATGTTGAGTGCAATATCCTTCCGGGTGCACCAATCTACAATATTTTCCGTTGCAATATTGCCCACCAGTTCGTCTTCAGCCATCGGGCAACCACCGATACCCTTCAATGCGCTATCGAACCTCATACAACCATTATCATAGGCGGCTTGTACCTTTTCCTCCCACTTATCAGGCGAAGAGTGAAAGTGAGCACCAATGCTCACATCCTTAAATTCAGGAACCAGGCTTTTGAATATATATTCAATGTTATGGGGTTTGGCTACACCTACGGTATCTGACATAGCTATTGTCCTGACGCCCAGTTGCACTAATTTACCCACCCAGTCTATGGCTACTTCTGCGTTGTAAGGATCGCCATATGGATTGCCAAATCCCATGGATATATAGATCACCAGTTCTTTGTTATGCTGTATACAAAGACGCTGTATCTCCTCCACCTGCTTCAGCGATTCTGCGATCGTCTTGTTCGTATTCCGCAACTGGAAGGTCTCGGAAATAGAAAAAGGGAAACCGAGATAAGTGACCTGGTCGTATTGTACTGCATCTTCGGCCCCATGTGTATTGGCAATAATAGCAAGCAATTTAGTATGCGTATTGCTCATATCCAGCTGTGGGATCACATCCTTAGTATCTGCCATCTGCGGGATAGCTTTGGGCGACACGAAGGAACCGAAATCAAGCACATCGAAACCTGCCTGCAGCAAGGTATTTAGGTATCTCACTTTCTGTTCGGTAGGGATGAAATGCTTCCAGCCCTGCATGGCATCGCGCGGACATTCTACAAGTGTAATGCTAGACGGCATACGATCAATTAAAACCCAAAGGTATAAAATGATATGAAGGCGGGCAGTATAGCAGTATAATAAAAGCCTATCCGGCCTTTATCATTTCGAGAAATTTATGCATCCCCTTCAGCTTTGCAGCATCAAGCTTGTATTTAATATTTTCAGTATAATAGGTCTTTAAGTTGTAATAAGGAAAGGGATTGGCCTCAATAACCTCGTCAAGGTGCTGCAGGCCGTATGCATTTGCCTCATTAAATGCTTGCAGAAAATCCTCCGGCAACTCTTTATTGGCCACCCAGGCGGCAAAAACAAAATCGAGCCTGGTAAATTCCTTCCATGCCGTGGCGAGGTCGTAAACATAGGCGAAATTGGTAAACTGCTTCAATGCCCTGTCTCCGATAATAACACCCGCAGTAGTATTGTTTATATAATCAATGTAATGCTCCGGGGCAGGCTTATACTGAATGTCTTTATCCCAATATTGTTCTAATAACAGCCGGGCCAGCCTTACCGAACTCCGGGACTGATAATCGAGATATATAGACTCTATTTCTTCCATTGGCACATGGCTAAATATGGCTACGGAGGCCACATTACCATCCGATGCAATACCATAGTCACTAACGATCCTTGCACCTTCGATCCCCGGCAAGGCAGCAACCGGCAAAAGGGCCATGTCGATCTCATTATTCTGTAGACGCTCCGCCAGGCGTGAGGGGTAATCCAATAATAATTCTATTCCTGTCATCAGTTCGCTGCGCTCTATTCCGTATAGCAAAGGTTTTGTATTGAGGTAACTTACGGCAGCAACTTTTATTTTGTCCTTCAACTGTCTATTTTTGGGCGTAAAGATAGCGGTTGGTGCCTAAATACAGGATCATATTGTATATAAGCCGGTAAGATCAAAGACCGTACATGGAATAACACATAATGAACTGACAGCATGTCTCAACTGGTAATATATACAGATGGCGCCGCACGTGGCAATCCCGGGCCCGGTGGTTATGGTATCGTGATGCAATGGGGCACTACAATGAAAGAACTGTCGCAAGGTTACCGGCGCACAACCAATAACCGTATGGAATTGATGGCTGTGATCGTAGCCTTAAAAAGCCTGAAACGGGAGGGGTTGAACATCAACATATACACCGACTCGTCTTACGTGGTAAACGCTGTAGAGCAAGGATGGGTACACAACTGGGTGAGAAAGGGCTTCAAGGACAAAAAGAACGCTGACCTTTGGATGGAGTATCTAATTTACCATAAGAAACACCATGTAAAATTTAACTGGGTAAAAGGGCATGCCAATAACAAATGGAATAATCGCTGTGATGAACTGGCTACTGCAGCCGCTGACGGTAACAACCTGTTAGTAGATGAAGGATATGAAAATGATGCGGGAGAAACCCTATTATGACTTAGCATCGGAACCCGCAGGTTTGCCGTGTTTTTCATCGGCCCATACATTATCCATCGTCCACATAACCTGCTTCTGAAAGACCTCCTGCCTTACAGGACAAGCATCCAAAGCACATAATTTGCAGGAATAAGACATACATGCATCGATATGTATGAATAGCTCTACCTTGTCACCAAAGTGGTCCCTTATCATATCTTCAAGTCCATGTATCTCTTTCTCGGCATCAGCAACCCTGTAATACCAGGGGAGTGTTAAATGGGCGTCCACATGCAATACTTCGCCATACTGGATCACACGAAGGTTATGGAGGTCTATCCAATCGGCCTTTCGCCTGCGTTGCAAAACGTCTATCACCTCGGTCAGTATTGCTTCATCCGCCTCATCCATAATACCGGCAAGGGAGCGCCGTAGGACTTTATAGCCGGTCACAATGATAATGAGTGAAAAACACAAAGCTACTGCACTATCTATCCACTGCCAGCCTGTAAGCAGCAAAATGCTCAGGCCTATCACTATCGCAAGGGTAGAATAAGCGTCTGTGAGCAAGTGATTGCCCGCCGCCTCCACTGTGGCAGAACGATTTTTTTTGCCCGCATTTACTGCATAGCGACCGAACAGGAAGTTGACCAGGCCGGCAGCAAGCGTAATAAGAATACCAACATTTAACTGGTGCAGCGGTTTAGGTTCCAATAACTGTGCTACTGCTTCGTAGATAATGAACAGGCCTGCAACCATTATCAAGGCACCCTCGACCGCTGCAGATATAAACTCTGCCTTACCATGGCCATACGGATGATTGGCATCGCGGGGCTTGGCTGCCAATAGTACGCTATACAGGCCGATAAAGCCGGTTATCACGTTTACTGTGCTCTCAAGCGCATCTGTAAGGATAGCGACGGAATGGGTCAAATACCAGGCAAGCAGTTTCCCAAAGAACAGGATAACTGACAGAACGGCTACGTATCGCTGCACCTTTACAGGCATGCCATATTAATTGATCCCAAGCAGTTCAACATCAAATATCAAGGTACTATTAGCACCTATCGCCGCACTTACCTGCCTGTCGCCATAGGCCAGGTGTGCCGGAATATAAAACCGGTACTTGCTGCCCACCGGCATCAACTGCAGGCCTTCCGTCCAGCCTTTAATGACCATATTTAGTGGAAACTTTGCAGGTTGTCCCCGTTGCACAGAGCTGTCGAATACAGTACCATCTATCAAAGTGCCATGATAATGACAGGTTACCGTATTATATGCAGTCGGTTTTTCTCCTGTCCCTTCAGTTATTACCTCGTATTGCAAGCCACTTGGTAATTCCGTGACCCCTTCCTTTTGCTTGTTGGCAGCCAAAAACTCCTGGCCAGCCTTAAGATTGGCCTCAGCTTTCTCTGTTTTCATTTTAAATAACCTGTCTGTGATCCCCATTGCAATTAATTTGCTGCAAGTTAATTATTTCTTTCCCAGCTCTATAACTTCACAGTTTTTCATATCCTTACCGTCTATTGCAAAGCGGATTATTGTACGCACCTTATGCCAGCCAACCTTGCCGGCAGCACCAGGGTTCATATGCAGGCACTTTATCTTTTCATCATAGATCACTTTCAGAATATGAGAATGCCCGCTAAGGAACAGTTGTGGCGGATCGGCATATATTTCTGCTTTAATTTTAGGTGCGTACCTGCCGGGATATCCCCCGATGTGGGTCATAAGCACCTCAACCTCTTCGCAATAAAAACGAAGCCTTTCGGGGAATTCCATTCTTATATCCTGCCCATCAACATTACCATACACCCCTCGTAAAGGTCTGAATTGCTTAAGCTTTTCGGCAAGTTCAGCGGTACCGAAATCCCCAATATGCCATACTTCATCGCATTGTTCGAAATGCCTGAAGACTGCTTCGTCGAGGTAGCTATGTGTATCTGATATTAACCCGATCTTCGTCAATAGTCTATTTTTTACCCATTACCTTTTTCCTGTGCTGTGCCCCCCACTCTCCCAATGCCCCGATCACCTTTTTTAGAGAAGCTGCATAAGGTGTTAGCTCATATTCAACGCTAACAGGTATGGTATCATAAACTGTCCGCTTAACAAGTTGGTGCATTTCAAGCTCTTTAAGCTCCTTCGACAGCATTTTGGGTGAGATACCCACCATCCGGTGTAGCTCCCTGAACCTGTAATTGCCATGCATAAGTGCCACGATAATAGGTATTTTCCACTTACCACTTAATACATCGATTGCGTCGCGTACCGGTAACAATTGTCCTGAACATTCTTTGGAGTCCATCTGTAAAATATTTTTTATGATGGTATACTATAGGTAATCGGTATAATAAAGGTAATCAGTATACAACAGTATAGTGATTACTAATGTATAGCAAATATACAGAATTTTGCACAAAAGAATATTTTATGAAGACAACCAGAATAGTTTATTGGACAACAACGACCATTGTATCGGGCCTATTTTTACTGAGCAGTTTTATGTACCTGGCTCATAACCCTCAATTGGAAGCTGGTTTTAAAATACTGGGCTACCCTGCTTTCATGCTGAATATATTAGGAGTAGCTAAGTTACTGGGAGGTATAGCATTGCTGCAACCCAAATATGCAAAACTGAAAGAATGGGCATACGCAGGTTTTACCATCACCCTGGTTGGTGCTACATGGTCGCATATTGTCACGCATACGCCGTTTGTAATGCCCATGGTATTTTTCGTATTACTGGCGATATCTTATATAAGCTGGAACCGTCAAAACCGGTTGAGCTATACAGCCGCCATTGCAGAGGACTGATCGTCCGCTGCAATAGCCTGCACGGTGCCGGTGTAAAATGCCTGCAGATCGACGAATACTTGTTCTATTTCGGCAATATCATCTGTAGAGACCAGACGGGTGCGGAACTCTTTGACATGCGAAAGGCCTTTGAGATAGTTGGCATAATGCCTGCGCATTTCCAATATGCCCAACTTTTCGCCTTTCCATTCGAGGGAACGATACAGGTGTTTACGACAGGCATCCAAACGCTCTGCCACAGTAGGCGGAGGTAAAGTATCACCTGTAGCAAGAAAATGTTTTATCTCCCTGAATATCCAGGGATAGCCAATAGCGGCACGTCCTATCATCAGCCCATCCACTCCATAACGGTTCTTATACTCGAGTGCTTTTTGCGGGCTATCTATATCTCCATTGCCAAATATGGGTATCTTGATGCGTGGGTTATCCTTTACCTTGGCAATAAGTGTCCAATCGGCCTCTCCTTTATACAGTTGTGCTCTTGTACGACCATGAATAGTTAGTGCCTGTATGCCTGCATCCTGCAAGCGTTCCGCTACCTCCTCGATATTCTTGCTATTATCGTCCCAGCCCAGACGGGTTTTTACCGTAACGGGCAGCCTGGTTGCATTTACCACCGCCTTGGTAAGGCGGACCATCAGCTCGATATCTTTCAGTACTGCGGCACCTGCACCTTTGCACACCACCTTCTTTACCGGACAACCGAAATTAATGTCCAACAGGTCCGGCTGTGTGGCATCTACTATTTTAGCTGATAAAGCCATGGCCTCCTCGTCGCCGCCAAATATCTGGATGCCCACGGGACGCTCATAATCAAATATATCCAGCTTTTGCCGACTCTTGATGGCATCCCGTATCAACCCTTCTGATGATATAAATTCGGTATACATAAGATCTGCTCCATGCTCTTTGCACACAGCACGGAAGGGTGGATCACTTACATCCTCCATAGGTGCCAGCAACAGGGGAAAATCCCCAAGTTCTATATTACCGATCTTTACCATTGTTTGCGCCGCAAAAATACGATTTATTACCGGCCCTTGGGCAAAAGATGTATCTTTAACGCTTTAGATTTATGGTAATGAAGAAACAAATAGCTGCCCTTTTTATAGCATTCTCGATACTGGGAGCCTGCAAAAAGAATAATGATACCACACCCGTAAAACAGCAGGACCTATGGCCCCTGGCAAACGGGAATAGCTGGACCTATAAGGTGACCAACTATACAGCAGATGGTGCCAGTATAGACGGTGGCACCCAAACGATCAGTATCGTGGGCACTAAGAGTTTCAATGGCAAAACCTACTTTGGCATCAGCGGTATGAACCTATACTGTGAAAATGAGGGAAACACACTATACGAAACCGATAGTACAGGCTCCTATTTCAGGATACTGGCCAAAAGCCTTGAGCAAACCGATACCTTATTCAAACAAGCTGCTACATACAATGTAAACGGTACAGACTATAACGGTACACTGGCCCGTGTGGCCTCGGCTTACGGTACTGTAATAGATCAATATACCTGCGTACAGATAACAGATATTTATACTGATGCGAACGGGAAATTGGGTAAGAAAGTAGTTGTATATTATTCACCCGGCACAGGACCTGTCAGCTTCCTCTATTATTCTAACCCCGAACATCCGAACAGTGACAGTGTATACCGTACTCAGGGCTTAGTGCTTGATAATGCCTCACTACAGTAAATAAGGAATCACTTTTCCCGGTTCTTACCAAACACCGCAATCCAATGAGCCTTGGGATGCTCCTGCACATCCTTTATGCCTGCCTTAACTGTATCAAGGCCGTTATTGGCGCTTTTATAAGCGCTCTTATCATTCAGCAGTTTATTGCCCTTTAATTTACGAATAGAGGCAGCAATATTGGAAATGTTATTTTTAAGCGTATCAAAGTCCTCAGCAAATGTTTTCCCGGAGAGGCTATTCATGGTTGTATCGGCCCCGGTAAGCATATCGTTAATGTCTTTCCCTTTATTATCCAGATCAGCAGTTGAATGCATGATCTCTATAAGCCCGCTATCAATTTTAAAGCTATAACCTTTTAGTTCTCCCGACATTGCTTCAAAGCTACCCGTTTGCTTATCGAGATAAAAAACACCGTCAAGGATATCATGCGCCAGACCGGATGTCAGGATATAGTTGAACTTCCGCACTGAGGTATCAAAAGCCCGTAACAGTTCCCTGCCGCTCCTGATGTAAACACCCGATTTGTAATTGAGGTTATCTATAAACCCCGTATCCCTTTCTGTTTGCAGTACTGTACCGGAAGGCAATATCCCCGGCCCCGGGCCGGGTTTTATCTCTATGCCCTGCCCGCCATTTATACCGCCGGGTACCAGCCAGGCAACACTACCGGTAGGTAATTTCACCTCGTTCCCGATCTCAAAAGCGACTTTTATCCCTTTGGGACCATCAATATCCATATCTCCTACCTTGCCCACTCTAACGCCTTTGAGTATTACAGGAGTACCATTGGTAAGCCCTGCAACATTCTCGTAATAGCCATAATAGTACTGCTTTTCGGAGAAGAACCATTGTTTGTCTATATATAGGTAGGCAAGAATGAGGCCAGCCAATACCAGGAAGGTAAAGACAGATCGTGCGATATGTTTCCGTTTGGGAGGCACCGCTCTAAATTATATCATTTAGTTTAGAGAAATAAGATAAGCTCAATGAGGATGTAAAAGAATTGTGCCGGACAAAAAAAATGAGCGCCGGGACAAAACCGGCGCTCCCATCATTTAACCAAAACAACTACAAACCTGTAAGCCGGATTCTGTGATCCCGGATGGTCCCGGGATGGTCATCATTTATCTGGGATGCTGCTCGCACAACACCTCTTTCTGCCAACCCACGAACATCGGGCGAGCTACCCTCAATCGTACGCCTATTTGGCATTTCAGCACGCAAGGTTTACCCCGATGCAATGTTGCCACTGCAAAGTGTAGTCTCTTACGCTACATTTTCACCCTTACCTCCAGTCTTGAAGGCGGTTATTTTCTGTGGCACTATCTGTATCGCGGTTGCCCGCGATCCCACCCGTTAGGTGGTGCGCTGCTCTGTGCTGTCCGGACTTTCCTCCCATGCATTACGGCAAAGGCGACAACCCGGCTTGTAGTCTGTATAAAGTTACAACAAAGACATAAAACAATCAAAACAACTACGTGTAACCAATATTATTTAACAATATTCTTATTTCAGCTGTTTCGACAAGTGGGAGCATTAAAAGATACTCAAACAAATAAATTCATTTGGTTGCTCTTACCGCTGTATTTCATCTCGTGCTCCAGTAGCCACTTTTTCCTGGGCAGACCACCACCATAACCGGTAAGGCTGCCATTCTCGCCTATCACCCTATGACAGGGAACTATTATGGCTATACCATTCTCCCCGTTTGCCCCCGCTACAGCCCTGATCGCTTTCACATCGCCGAGAAAGATGGACTGCTGTTTATAGGACCTTGTTTCTCCATAGGGGATCTTAAGCAATCCTTCCCATACTTTCTTTTGGAAGGGTGTTCCTAACAAATGCAGCGGCAGATCGAACTCTTTGCGTTCCCCATCGAAATATTCCTTCACCTGCTTTTCGAGCTTTTTGAAATGAAAGTGCTCCCCTTCTTCTATTTCCTCACCTGTATGTGTTTGTAATCTTTTCATTATGTTATCCATCATCCGTCTCCCTTCGAAGTCGAATAAACATATTCCTTCGTCAGTTGCACCTGCCCGCATCTTGCCCAAAGGTGTTTCCATGTATGTGATGATCATGCTAAAGGTGTTTGTTGATTATAGAAGCTATTTCTTCGGCCTTGTTGTATATCATGATATGAGTACCTCCTTTTATCCAATAATCGGGCTTTACATGTTCTGAAAGTATCATACGGTCATCTGTGCCATGTATATGGGTAATGGAATGATCGTAACTAGTATTGGGCCATAGCTGCATAGCCTTAAAGGCCCATTTAACGAAGTGCGTATTCGTATCCTTGAGGATGCCGGTCAGCATGGTCTTTTCATCATCCGTCACTGCCCCAAATTTATTGAACATGACACTGTTGGGTATCTTCATCAAACCGGCAGGGAGCATATTATACCTGATAAGGAACTGTAAAAACCCACCGCCGCTACCGGCTATTTCATCCTTTGTCTTGGCGCTGGATACGATGATGACCTTTTTTGTCTTTCTTAATTTGGCTATCTCCACAGCCAGCATGCCACCAAACGAAACGCCCAATATGATAGGTTCGTCGCCCGGTATCTTTGCCGACATCTTTTGAGCGTAGCAGCTAATTTCATCGTGCTTGTCATAAGGTACCCAGGGTATATGCACGAGCTCTGCATCCTGCAATACAAGGTGTTGAAAGATACGACGATCAGCCCCTAAGCCACTTAAGCAATATACCTTCTTCATGATACCGTACAAAGTACCTAAAGATAAATGAATAAGAAAAGGTAAAAACGACAGTAAAGGAAATCCATGTTATGGGTAATAAACGGGATACTGTAAAATGTCAAGCCGGGAGAGATCAGGCAACTGCTTGGGAGAAATGGGCTTTGAATGCGTTCATAAGGTCTGAAAGGATGATCTTATGGGCTGCATTGATCATATTCTGGAAGGCTAATGAATGAGAAATGCCATGGCCTATGATCACGGGGCTGTTGATACCCAATACGGGTGTTCCGCCGTATATCTCGTAATTGAAATGCTCCAGGAACTCATCCTGCACATTACGGTTCTCCTTGAAAACGTGATAGATAGACTCCGCCATCTTAAGTACTACATTCCCAACAAAACCTTCACAAACCACTACATCGCACTTGTCCATTATCAGGTCGCGGCCTTCTATATTGCCGATGAAATTGATCTGTGCATTTTCCTTTAATAAGGGATAGGTAGCTTGTGATAACAGGTTACCCTTGCCTTCTTCCTCACCTATGTTCAGCAGGCCAATACGTGGCTTCTCAATACCCTCCACCCGCTGCATGAACAGCGAACCCAGTTGGGCAAATTGCACCAAGTGCTCCGGCTTGCAGTCAGCATTGGCACCTACATCGAGCAGTAAACTAAAGCGCCCATCCTCGCGGGGTATGGGCGAAACAATGGTGGGCCGCAGTATGCCTTCTATGTTCTTAACGCTGTACATGGCACCTACCATCATGGCACCGGTATTACCGGCGCCTATGAAAGCATCTATCTTTTGTGCCTGCAGCATGCCGAAACCTATAGCAATGCTGGAATCGGGCTTCTCTTTAAGTGCCTTTGTGGGATGCTCATTCATACCAATCATCTGCGGAGCTTCCACAAATGAATAGCGATATTGGAACTGGTCCAGTTGAGACAGGTAGGGAGCAGCAGCCCGGGCTTCACCTATCAATACAAGGTGCACCGACGGGTCGCTAACCTGTTCTAAGAACAGGCGGACTCCTTTAATGGCTTCAGCAGGGGCAAAATCGCCCCCCATTATATCAAGCCCTATCTTCATTAATGAGCCGGGAATTGATGTTATTGGTTTTTGTCACCTAATGCTTCAGGTGCGTTATCAATCACCACTTTACCGCGATAGTACAACTTGCCTTCTGTCCAATGGGCACGATGACGCAGATGGCTTTCGCCTGTTGCCTGGTCTATGCTCCATGTCTCAGCAGTTGCCTTGTAGTGCGTACGGCGCTTTGCACCGCGCTGTTGTGAATGACGTCTTTTGGGATTTGGCATCTTACTTAGATTTTATTTCGATTTACGTTTTACTTTTTTATCTTCTTTCAGGGCCTCAAGGCCTTTCCAGATATCCTTTTTTATCGTTTCGTCGCGTTCTGATAGCTGGTCCAGCAGTTTTAGTGCCTGTGGGTTGCAGCCGGGGCTGCCATCAGCCTTATCGGGGTGCACCCTTTGCAGGGGTATGCTGAGTAACACAAATTCGTACACCCAACGGCTAATATCTATCACAGTCTCACTGCGCGGTATATAGACCACATCTGCGTCTTCTGCCATCTCATCGGTTTCTTCACCGGTCAGCTTGATCAGCAGATCGAACTCGTCCCACAACCGTAGTTTGAAGTCATCTCCACACCGGTCGCAGGCTGCGGTCACACTACCATCAATGTCAAAATGCAGCAGAAAAAAATTGCTCTGTTTATCAAAACTGAGGTTTACCTGTGCATCAAGGTCTTTGAAGTCGGGGTCATCGTTCCGTTCGCTGATGAACTTATCATCCACTTCATACTGAAACTTATGTACACCGGGTTTTAAACCCTGCCATGCAATCTCGTATTCACGGTTGTGTTTCATCTCCTGAAGTGTTTACACTGATCCCCCCCCTTCTTCACCTGCCTTTTAATAACAATGTGATATTAAAAAAACAAACTATCTCAAAGAACTAAATTACCATTAAATAATTTTTATATTTAATAGCAGTCTGAAACGGGTGGCAAAGGTAGTAAATTTTATTGTCTTTACAGCATTTTATTTCTCTTAAGTAAAAAGGAATAAAGCACCTGTTCTACAGGCTCAGAGAGGTCTACCGCCACCCTGTCGATACGGTATTGGTGGCATTTATTCTCTACCATTTCCCTGAAGGCTTTCATCCTGCTTACATATTCATCTTTTATTTGCTGTGGCTGTAGTTTTATACGCTCCTGGCTCTCCATATCTACAAACTCATAAGGCCTGTTCTCAAATTCAAAATCCAGCTCCTGTTTACCATCTATTATATGAAATAAAATAACCTCATGTTTATTGTATCGCAGGTGCTGCAAGGCACTGAACAACTCTTCTATATTATCACTATCGTCCATCATATCGCTGAACACGACTACCAGCGAACGCTTGTGCATCTGCTCAGCTACGAGGTGCAGGGCCGCAGCAGCGTTGGTCCTTTTATTATCTGCCTTAGACTGTAAAGTCTTTTCCAGCTGATTGGTTAGCATCCTGTAATGGCTGAGTGCCGACCGGCAATCTGACAAATAATATACGTCTTCATCAAAAAGGGCCAGGCAAGCAGCATCGAGCTGCCGTTTTAGTAACTGGAGCAGGCTGGCCGCTGACAGGCAGGAAAACTGCAGCTTGCTCATTTTTTTCTCATCAGCGGGGAAATGCATGGACGATGAGGTATCTACCACCAGGCAACAGCGGAGATTCGTTTCTTCCTCAAAACGTTTTATGAACAGTTTATCGGTCCTTCCATACACCCGCCAGTCTATATGCCTGAGAGGATCACCATGATTATACAGCCTGTGTTCGGCAAACTCAACAGAGAAACCATGGAAGGGGCTTTTGTGCAGGCCAATGATAAATCCTTCCACCACTTGTTTGGCTATTAGTTCCAGGTTTTCGGTCAATGAGTTCGGCTGTAGCATCTGTTTCGTCTGTCTTTGTAGGGTAAAGGTAAAGCAAAGAAATAAATGCAGATGCCGGCTTGTATATGAATTATATTCACTGTTTGCGGTTTTGAAAAATTCCTATTATCTTCAACCGTTCAAATGATTCCGTACATGAAATTACGCCCTCTCCTGACCGCGGCAATTGCTGTTATTTCAATAATATGCATCAGTTCCTGTACCAGGGATTTTACTTGTCATTGCGTCTTCAAGTACTCCGGCGTACCCGGTCTTCCTGATTCTACTTATACTGAATATACCATCACGGACAGTAAAGCCCATGCCCAAAGCCTCTGTGAGGGCGGCTCTCACGTTACCGATAAGAACGGTGTGCATACAGAAGAGAATTGTAGCCTCTTTTAACGGCCTTTTGTTTTCGGGCCAATTAAATACGCTATTTTTGATACCTCTTTTATACGTATGACTGAAGAATTGGCATCACCCCCACAGAGGAATTTCTCATTTTACCTGAAGCGCGTAATTGGCATCCTGTTATTGCTGGCCATGGCGGCTGTTTTCTTTTACTCAGCCTATAGCAAAAGTGGTATCGCCTTCCATGATTTTAAATTGTTTGCCAACGATGGTCCTTTTATGTCCTTCCAGTGGACATTTATAGACCTGGGCATCAATAGCCTTATGGCCTCAGGCATCATAGCACGCCTCTTTATAGGCTTTGAATTACTGCTCGGGCTTTTGCTGTTATTTCACATCTTTTTACGCCCATTCACCTATAAGGTCATTCTTGTACTTCTTTCCATCTTCACGATATACTTGCTCTTTGTCATCATAACACAGGGTAACCACGGTAATTGCGGCTGCTTCGGCGATAATATCGAAATGACGCCGCTACAGTCAATATGGAAGAACCTGGCCATGATAGCAGTAACGGTGGTGCTTATGTACATCTACCCTGCAAAGCCGTATAAAAACCAGGAAGTGATTGCGGTATTGCTCGTTATGGTGGCACTGGTAACACCATTTATACTGAACCCACTCGATGTAGATAACAAACCTGAAGCTGCACAGGAAGCTATAGACCTGAACCCACTTTATAAAGAGGCACCTATGCCATCAGTTGATCTGCGCAGCGGCAAACACATCATAGCCTTTATGAGCCTTACCTGCCCACACTGCCGGAAGGCTGCCTACCTGCTGCATGTGATACACCATCATAATCCCGATATTCCAATATACTTTTTGTTAAGCGGATCAGATGACCATGAGAAAGAGTTTTTCAATGACACGCATTCCATAGATGTACCCCATCTGCATGTGCACGATATAGAAGCATTCAAGAAAATGGCCGGACCTTATGTACCTGCTATTTACTGGGTCAACAATGGTATCATAGAAAAGAAAGCCAATTACCTGCAACTGGACCCTAATTATATGCAGGCATGGCTGAAACAGTGATAGCTGCGCTAAGCGCATAAATCCTATTTTTGTCGTTTTATTTTTAGCATTTGAATTCACAGGACGAGATAGAAGAAATATGGGACGATGATGATCCCGATGCGGGGCACGAGGAAACGAGTGAACCTGTGGAACGCCTGCGTATAGTTACCGACAAGCGGCAGGAGCCTTTGCGCATTGATAAATTCCTGATGAACCGTGTGGAAGGTGCTACGCGTAATAAGATACAGCAGGCACTGGAAGAAGGATTCATAGTGGTGAACGGCAATGCGGTAAAGCCGAATTATAAGGTAAAACCCGGCGATGAGATCGTGGTCTTTGATACCCGCCGCCCTGAAACTACCGAAGTTATAGCTGAGGAGCTACCCCTTAATATAGTTTATGAGGACGATGATGTAATGATCATCAACAAACCAGCAGGGATGGTGGTGCATCCCGGTTGCGGCAATTACAGTGGTACACTTGTGAATGGCCTTGCCTGGTACCTGCAGCAGGAGCAGGTGGATACGGAGGGACTGCCCCGTGTAGGACTGGTGCACCGGATAGATAAGGACACCAGCGGCCTTGTGGTCATAGCTAAAACCGAAAAGGCTATGGCCGATCTGAACGGCCAGTTCAAGAAGCATACGGTACACCGCCGGTATATAGCATTGGCCTGGGGCGACTTCATAGAAGATGAGGGTACGGTAAATGCACACATTGGCCGAAACCTTCGTTTCCGTAAGATCATGGATGCCTTCCCCGACGGGGAGCATGGCAAGGAGGCCATCACACATTATAAAGTACTTGAGCGATTCAACTACGTTACCCTCATAGAATTAAAGCTGGAAACCGGCCGTACACACCAGATACGGGTACATATGAAATATATAGGCCACCCGCTTTTCAACGATGCCACCTATGGCGGCAACCGAATTGTAAAAGGGACGGTATTTACCAAATACAAACAGTTCGTTGATAACTGCTTTACCCTGTTGCCACGCCACGCCCTGCATGCCAAAGAATTGGGCTTCACCCATCCACGCACACGGGAATGGATGCAATTCGACTCTGAGTTACCCACAGATATGGCACAGGTAATAGAAAAGTGGAAGACCTATACCAATGGCATGACCCGCCAATTGAAAGGTAAACTGGACGGAGAGTAACAAAGCCTCCGTCTTTATAAAATCTTTACACCCATTGTATTGATTTTTACATTATACTTATATTACTCATCCTACCTTTGCATTGTCAACAGAAGCAATGACGATCTTCAACATCAATAAAACCGGCAAGACAAACCAATACATCTTCAGTGTACTAGCTATAACGATAGTATCTTCAATATGCTATGCGTTTTCCTCGCTGATCGGCTACAGGGTAGTTGCCTACATCCTGTTGATAAGTGTCTCATTACTGGCGATGTTATTCGACATCTTACCTGTTTTGGTTGGTGCTATTTTGTCGGCTTTAATATGGGACTTCTTTTTTATTGTTCCCTACTTTACATTCCAGGTCAGCTCAGCAGAAGATACTATTTTACTCCTCATGTATTTCGTGATAGCCCTGGTGAATGCAGCGCTGACCTATAAGTTGAGAAAAATGGAAAAAGCCACGATACTGAAAGAAGAAAAAGAGAATACACTGAAACTCTATAATACTCTGCTTAATTCCCTATCACATGAACTCAGGACGCCGATAGCCGCAATCATAGCCGCAACAGACAATCTGCAAAACGACAGTTCAAAGTTATCGGCCCTTAACAGGAACGAATTGGTAGCCGAGATAGCGAAGGCTTCCTTTCGTCTAAACCAACAAGTAGAGAATCTACTGAACATGTCCCGGCTTGAGTCCGGCTCTATCCAGCCAAAAAACGATTGGTGCGATATCAATGAATTGATCTACGACACAGTGAAGAGAATTGAAGAAAACAACATTAGTCAAAGGATCAGTATCAATATCAATCCAGCTATCCCTCTCTTTAAGCTCGACAAAGGTTTGTTAGAACAAGTACTGTACAACATCCTGGTGAACGCGAGCCAATATACCCCACCCGACAGCCTTATAGAGGTCATTTCAACGCATCATGCCAATATATTGGAGATAATAATTCAGGACAATGGAAAGGGCTTTCCCAAAGATGAAATAAAGGCTGTATTTGATAAGTTTTACAGGCTGAAAAATAATCGCTCAGGTGGCACCGGTCTTGGCCTATCAATAGTCCGCGGCTTTACTGAAGCGATGGGTGGGGCTGTAAGCCTTGAAAACAGACCCACAGGAGGCTCGAAATTCTTCATTGAGATACCCGCAAAAACGTCTTATCTGCAAAACATGAAAAATGAATAAGGCCGGAATATTAATAATAGATGACGAAGCACAAATACGCAGATTGCTGGAGATAACCCTGCAAAGCAACGACTATACCGTTACGCTGGCCGCTACTGCAGCTGAAGGCATCGTTCAGGCCGCCAGCCACCCGCCAGACATGATCATCCTTGACCTTGGCCTGCCCGATAAAAATGGACAGCATGTATTAAAAGAGATACGCGAATGGTATACAAACCCTGTTATTATTTTGTCCGTACAAAGTGATGAAGAAAATATAATCAAAGCGCTGGACAATGGTGCCAATGATTACCTCGTAAAGCCATTCAGGACCGGAGAGTTATTAGCAAGGATACGCTCCGCCTTACGCAGCAACATACATGAAGATATAGAACCGCGTATAACCTTAGGGGATCTCGATATAGACCTTGCATCCCGTACAGTAAAGAAGAGCGGAGACGAAATAAAACTGACCACGACTGAATATGCATTACTGGCCCTGTTTGCAAAAAATGCGGGGCGAGTATTAACACATCATTATTTACTAAGAGAAGTATGGGGACCCGGTTACATAGACCAATCGCAATACTTAAGGGTTTTTATAGCTCAGCTCAGGAAAAAACTTGAAAAGGACCCTAACAGACCGGAATATCTAATAACGGAATCCGGGGTTGGCTACCGGCTGGTAAGCAGAGATTAACAAAACGGCAAAACACATTAAAATGAAATCAAATCCAAATGGTTTGAGCAGGGTATCTATTGCCTCGCTGCTCGTGGCACTCGGCATTATATATGGCGATATAGGAACCAGCCCCCTGTATGTACTAAAAGCCATCGTGGGCGAAAAAACAATCGACAGAACACTTGTATACGGAGGCGTATCCTGTATTTTCTGGACATTGGTCTTTCAAACTACCTTAAAGTACATATGGCTTACCCTTAAGGCTGATAATGAGGGCGAGGGAGGCATCTTTGCGCTTTACGCGCTTGTGAGGCGTTACGGGAAAAAGCTGGTGATCCCTACTATACTGGGTGCAACTACCTTACTTGCCGATGGCATAATAACACCACCCATCTCCGTTTCATCGGCCATAGAAGGGCTAGACATGATATTGCCGGGTATACCAACAATGCCGATCGTAATCGTAATTCTCTCTTTGCTGTTTTTCTTTCAGCGGTTTGGCACACACAAGGTAGGGAGTGTTTTTGGGCCCGTTATGCTGGTATGGTTCACGATGCTGCTAGGCATGGGATTGAAAGAGATACTATTATTCCCCGGAGTGGTCAAAGGATTGAATCCGTATTACGGTTACTTGCTCCTTGTTAAATATCCACATGGTTTTTGGCTTTTGGGGGCAGTATTCCTTGCGACAACAGGTGCAGAGGCCCTATACTCTGATCTTGGGCATTGCGGCAGAAAAAATATCCGCATCAGCTGGGCGTTTGTAAAAACCTGCCTGGTGACAAATTATATAGGACAAGCAGCATGGACAATGCGCCTTGCGGGGCCGGTACTAAATGGCCGAAATCCCTTTTTTGAAATAATGCCTCATTGGTTCCTGGTACCGGGTATTATTATCGCTACTCTTGCCACTATTATTGCATCTCAAGCGCTCATCAGCGGCTCTTATACCCTCATCAACGAAGCCATGAACCTCAACTTCTGGCCCCGCATTAGGGTACGGCAGCCAACCGATATAAAAGGCCAGATATACATACCAAGCGTCAATATCATCCTGTGGGCGGGTTGTGTACTTATGGTCTTGTACTTCCGCACCTCCACGCATATGGAGGCAGCATATGGCTTTTCCATCACCATAACAATGATGATGACCACTATTTTACTTAGTTATTTTTTGCGATACAGGTTAAAGTGGCCGATGGCTATAGTCGCAGTTGTACTGGTACTGTATGGCGCCATTGAGCTATCTTTTTTTGTTGCCAATATCGCTAAGATAAAAGAGAGATGGATGTTCCTCTTTTTCGAATTATTCATCTTTACCACTATGTACGTATGGTACTATGCACGTAAAATCAATAATAGACTAATGAAATTCGTTGACATAGGGAAATACATTCCACTTCTCAGGGAGATAAGCATCGATGAATCAGTCCCCAAATGTGCCACGCATCTTATATACCTTACCAAGGCCAATAACAGGATTCACATAGAAGAGAAAATAATCCGATCGGTTTTTGCAAAAAAGCCAAAGCGTGCCGATATATACTGGTTTGTTCACGTACATCGTACAGAAGAACCTTATACAATGACTTATGATATATCTGAACTGTCGGATGACAAAGTTATTAAAGTGAATATTAATCTTGGTTTCAGGGTACAGCCCAAAACGGAACTGTATTTCAAAAAAATAGTGCAGGACCTGATCAGAAATAAAGAGCTTAACCTGCATATACAACCTGATGGCTCTACAAGATATAATGCGGAACCCGATTTCAAATTCGTGGTAATAGAGAAGTTTCTTTCTGTAGAAAATGAATTTACAATACGTGATGGTATTCTGCTAAATTCATACTTCTTTTTAAAACGCCTTGGCTTAAGCGACGAAAAAGCCTTTGGCCTGGACAAAAGCGACGTGATCACAGAACAAACCCCTTTGGTTTACCAGCGGGCCCAACATATTGAATTAACCAGAAATTAATCTAAGAGAGCAAAACCTCGCAAATGATTATAATGGAGCTATTTCCCACTATAGCAGCTTCGAGGGGAAACAAATTCAACACTTTAAAATAATTATATACAATAATTTCAATATAACGAATCGAATGTACAAATAAAGGAAAGCTAAATGCAAAATGTTAAATTTTGCCTCCTTCACCCCATATTTTCAGCCTGCAATACAATAATTGCTACATTTGCTATTGGAGGATTTTCTCATCACTAATTTTTTTCACATGTTGTTATTAAGCATTAACCCGCAATTACTTCTTTCCATGCCTAGCGGAGGCGAATGGCTTTGGGTTATTATCGCGATCATCGTGCTGTTCGGCGGCAAAAAAATACCCGAACTGGCCAAGGGTATCGGTAAAGGTATCCGTGAGTTCAATGATGCCAAAGATGGCATTAAGAGCGAGATCGAGAACGGTATGAAGAAGGATGAAACAAAAAGCAACACAAACGCTTAATTCACCCCTTTTTTCGTTTTTTTACTCTATCCGCTATTAACTTTCGTTTAAAACGAATAATTTAGGATTTTTGCTGCCCATTGGGTTGCATGCATTTACCGCTTTTAAAAAAAGGACAGATAAACACATGCAATATAAAGTTGTTATTTTAGCTTCGGCCTTACTACTGTCGTTTGGTGCCACACAGGCCCAATCGGATCCCGGTAATACTGAAGATTCTACCACTGTACTCCCTAAAGGTTTCGTATCTGTCAGCGGCCCGATAGCTTCCAATACAGTTACCGCAAATACAATAGAACCTGCCGCCAGCGAGCGTGAGATGGAAGATGAAGATCTGCTGAAGCATGGCACTTTTGCTAAGAAGTTCAAGCCGGTGCCCCTTGCCGGGCAAAAGTCATACTATGGTGACATGAATGACTATATGATGGACTTTGTACGGAAATATTTCGAGGCGCATAACCAGAGCCTCAGTGTTGTACAGGCCCGTGCTATTAGCTGTTTCCCACTGATGGACAATATCCTCAAGAAAAACCATATTCCCACAGAGCTTAAATACCTGTCAGTAATAGAATCTGCGCTCAATAATAACGCAGTTTCTCCCGTGGGCGCTGTTGGCCCCTGGCAATTCATGAGAGGTACCGCACGCAATATGGGTATTAACCCCGGCGGACGTGACGACCGCAGGGATTGGTTTAAAAGCACTACCGCTGCTGCCAAATACATCAGCTTACTGTACGGCAAGTTCAACGACTGGTTGTTGGTTGTAGCAGCCTATAATTGTGGCCCGGTACCTGTTGAGCGTGCTATTGCCCGCACCGGCAGCAATAACTTTTGGGATATTAAAGAGCACCTGCCACTGGAAACCCAGGGGCACGTGTTAAAATTCATTGCTACGGCAACTATTTTTGAGCAACTAGGACGCTTTATAGGTATAGGCACAATGCCTGCTAACTTCAAATTCGGGGAAGATACCGGTCCTGCCGCGCAGATAGCAGCAGCAAAAGCGAAGAAGACCGCTGAAAGCAAGAAGGCAGCCCTTGCCGCTGTAGCTCCCATCAAAAATACGCCCAACTACACTATGGATGAGCTTAAGAGTATGACGATTGTCCGCATAACCGATCCCTTAAGTATAGATATAGTGGCCCAGGAGCTGTCTATAGATAAAAGCCTTCTGAACAGGTGGAATTCCGATTATGATCTCTTCCTGATGAAAGCTTACCCAACTGAATATTATAAGTTCCGCATCCCGAAGGATAAACTGGACCTTTTTGTTCAGAAGAAAGAACGCCTGACCAAGCGTTCCGCAGAGATGTTCAGCGACCTGATCATGTAATACGTTATAGCAAAAAAATATTTTTTGTTCAATATTTTTCGCTATCTTTGCAGTCCTTAAAATCAAAAAGTAAAGATTAAATGGCAAATCATAAAGCTACCAAAAAGGATATCCGCCAGAGTGAAAAGCGCCGCGACCGCAACCGCTATTACGGTAAGACAACCCGTAATGCTATTCGTAAGCTGTTAGCAGCTGCCGATAAAACAGCCGCACAGGAAGAACTGCCTAAGGTTATCTCTATGATCGATAAGCTGGCTAAACGCAATGTTATCCATAAGAACAAAGCCGGTAACCTGAAATCAGGTATAGTAAAGAAGATCAATGCTATGGCATAACAAGCCAGATTCAAATTATATAGATAATGCCCGGAGTAAACACTCCGGGCATTAATCTTTTTAGGCCTCTTCTCCCCTATATCTTGCTAAGATACATCTCCGGCACTCATTAACATTAATTAATTCTGTTAAAAAAAACCAAAAAGTAATTTTCTTGCCTTGCATTTACGAAAACATTCGTACGTTTGTTTACGAAACAATTCGTAGAAGACTAAACAATATAATGAACCCTATCATTTTTCTTAGCCAATAGCAATACAGATATAAATGAACAAGCCGATCAAACCAACGGAAAGTGAATTGGAGATCCTTAATATCCTTTGGGACAAGGGCCCCAGTACTGTGCGCGAAGTGCATGAAGAACTGGCCAAAACCAAAGATGCTGGATACACTACTACACTTAAGCTAATGCAGATAATGCATGAAAAAAAACTACTAAGAAGGAACACCGAGAGTAAAACCCATATTTACGAAGCAGCAGTGTCCCAAAGCCAAACCCAGGGCCAGATGATACAGCGCATGATAGATACCGTATTCAACGGCTCTGCCGGGCAACTGATCATGCAGGCCTTAGGAAACCACAAAGCGACTGACGAAGAGATGGAACATATAAGGCAGTACCTGGAGCAGATGGAAAAAAGTAAAGGCAAGTAGTTATTTCTTTTCGACACACAAACCGTTAAGCACATGAACAACTTAGTACCACAAACATCAGTATTGGTACAATCGCTGGGTATAGCCTTATTGCACTCACTATGGCAATGCCTGTTGTTATACCTGGTTTTACAAACAGCACTTGCATTGATAGGCAAAAACAACGCCCGGATGCGTTATATATGCTCTATGGGGGCTTTGGTACTCATGTTCCTATGGTTTCTCGACACATGGGCCGGACAATGGCAAGTACTTAATGATGCCTTTGTGACCATATACCGCTCCGGTACGGATAAAGCAACGCTAACAAGCATAGCAAAAGATCCTGTGGTAATAATAAACTATAATTCGGATACCCTAAGGAACCTGTTGCCTAAAATACAACCCTACCTGCCACTTGCCGTAATGATATACCTGGCAGGCATGGTGTTGATGCTCCTCCGGTTTGGCATGGGAATATACCAGGTAAAGCGCCTGCGTAGTAGGGGGATCACTACACTAGCCAACGACTGGGGCCAATGGCTAATGGAGCAAAAGGAACACTTGCAGATAAGCCGCCCGGTGCAATTATGTTATAGTGTATATGCGAAAGTACCTATGACAATCGGCACATTAAGGCCGCTGATATTGTTGCCATTCAGCATGGCAAGCGGATTGAGCACAGAACAGATAGAAACAATACTGCTACACGAGCTTGCTCATATAAAACGCAATGACTACCTGCTGAACATGCTACAAGCCACTATTGAAACGCTGCTCTTTTTCAACCCATTTATCTGGCTTTGCTCTGCAGCTATACGCAGGGAGCGGGAACACTGTTGTGATGACCTCGTACTAGCTCACCATACTGATCCCCTTCCTTATGCAAAAGCCCTTGCAACATTGGAAGCATGTCGCAGGGACAAGGGCAAACTTGCCCTTGCTGCATCGGGAAACAAAAACAAATTATTTAATCGTATAAAACGCATCATGGAAATGAAAAACCAAAAGAATGAGAATGTACGTGCTATGATCGCAGCTATATTTATAGCAGTCATTATGCTATCCTTTGCCTGGTTTTCACCCTCTTTTGCACAATCGCATAAAGCAAAGGTAACCAGCAGGCAAAAAAGCAGCGCAACAAGTGCGGACGCCGGTAAGCATACCAATAATGTACCAGGAACGCCTCATACACCACAACCACCGGCACCTGGCAAGGCACCTGGCAAGGCACCGGCAGCACCAGAAAGCAGCGAGGCTGCCGAGCCTGCCGAAGCACCGGCACCACCTGATGTAGCAGATGTGGATGAAACAGTTTCTAAAGCTATGGACAATGTGGACTGGGAAGAAATTGATAACGAAATGAAAAATGCCAACAAAGAGATGGCAAAAGCGAATGAAGAAATAGCTAAGGTTAACTGGGAGCAGGTAAACCGTGAACTGGCAAATGCACAAAAGGAACTGGATGCCATAAACTGGAAAGACATACAAAAAGAAATAGACAACGGGCTAAAAGAGGCCCGGAGCACCATAGATGACCCCAGGCTCAGAAAAGAAGTAACAGAACGTATAGCCGACGCGCGCAGGCAAAGCCTGAAAGCGGTAGCCAGGGCAAACAATGCTCTTGTGCAGGCACAGCTTAGCGCCGGGCAAAGCAGGCAAAATGCTATACGATCCTATAACGTAGCCATAGCAACACCGGGAGCAGTTAGCGGTAGCACACATGTTTACAGCAACGGGAATGGCTATAACTATGCCTACGGAAAAGGTAGTAGCATCAATGCCCACGCAGGGAGGCTACATGAGATCATGCTGCAAAAAATGGAAAGTGAAGGCCTTATAGACCGCTCCGGGTCATACAAAGTGGAAAAATACAGTGACCGGCTATACATCAATGGGCAACTACAACCCGATGATGTGTACAGGCGCTATAGCAGGTACCTGAAAGATGAGAACTTGACAATAAAAGGCGATCGTGACCATATCAGGATCAGCGTTAAAAATTAGCCACCATATCAATTTTTAACCATAAGGGCCCCTGCTTTCCAGCAGGGGCATTTTTTTGTACCTGTTCAAAGCAGGCATGTTAACCGCTTGTTACACAGTTACAAATGCCCTGTTAACCTATGTCGAAAATTTCGCTATGAACCTATCCCGCCGCATCTTTGTGTCATCAAAGCAAAAAACAAATAAAAATGCAAAAGATCGCCATATTCGCCGCCATACTGATGCTCGTTGTAACTGCTGTTTACGCGTAGTCTTTAATAACACAAAACAAAGAAGCAAAAAAGCACCTGCACCACTAAAAACAGTTCAGCTGCTATTGCCATAAAAACATCAACACGCTCTCTCTTATCCTCTATATGTGAAGGGCCCTTTCCAGGGCCTTTTTTTCATGTTTTAAGAATTTTTTCTCATTCATTACCTGTATATTTGCATGATATGCAATAGAACGGTCCCCTATTGCAGCTAACGCAGTATTCACTAAGGGTTTATGATGAGAAGAAAGCTGTTCAGCAGTTTAATTTTAGCGGTATTGGTATTGACTTCTGCACAAAGCTTCGCGCAGGATGACATTCAAGCTTTTCGGAACTTCCAGTTATCATTCACAAGGGTATCCCAGGCATGGACCAAGTACAATGATAGCCTCAGGGGAATGTTTGAACGACAGGGTGTTAACTACCCTTCCCACGACATCTTTCTTCGGGCCTTCAAATCCCTGAACGAAATGGAACTTTGGGCAAGAAACGATGCTACAGAGGAATATAAGCTGATCAAAACCTATCGCATCTGTGCTCTTTCGGGCATACTGGGGCCCAAACGTTATGAAGGCGACCACCAGGTACCGGAGGGGTACTACTTCATAGAAGACTTTAATCCGAAAAGCGATTTTTATCTCTCTTTATTGCTTAATTACCCCAACTATTCTGACCTCCTGCTTGGCGATAAGAAGAAGCCCGGCGGCGATATTTATATTCATGGCGGCTGTGTGACCATAGGCTGCATGCCAATGACCGACGATATAATACAAGAGTTATACGTGCTTTGCCTGAATGCCAAGATAAATGGTGAAACGTATATCCCCGTACACATATATCCTGTACGTTTTACCAAAGCCGGGTTGAACTACCTGGGCAGGGAATACGCCAGCGATACCACAAAGCAGCGGTTTTGGGTGAACCTGAAACAAGGTTATGACTACTTTGAGAAGAACCATAAGATATTGCCGGTGATGTACACGCCGGATGGCAAATACGCAAATGAATAAAACTACCTCGTTAGCCCGGAAAACAATGTCACGATATAAACTAAAACGCTTTGCAATGCTCCCCTTGAGTATTGCCTTTTTTATATCACTGCTGCTCGCATCCTGCGAGAAAGAAGTCAAAATAAAATTGAAGGACGGGCCTACACAGGTAGTAGTGGAAGGGGCCATAGAAACAGGTGTGCCCCCATATGTTATCCTCACGAAATCCATAGGCTTCTTTTCGTCGATAGACCTTAACACGCTTGAAAACAGCTTCCTTCATGGTGCAGACATCACGGTTTCTGATGGTACCAACACCATAAAACTGAAAGAATATACAGTAGATACCGGCGCTGCTAATAAGTTTTATTTCTACAGCATTGATACAGCTGCTACCACGATTATGAAAGGTGTGGATGGCAAAACATACAGCCTGAAAATAGTCTACGATGGTAAAACCTATGAAGCGGTCACCAAAGTACCCAATCCTAAACCAATGGATACCATTTGGGCCGGCGACCCATTGGCCTTTGGCAAAAATGTCCCGGATGGTGCAAAAACAGTGTATGTAAACTACACCGATCCCGATACGCTGGGTAACTATGGGTTGTATTACACACAAATAAATAGTGGGCCACTTTATCTTAGCCAGGACCTCTATACCGATGAATTTACGAATGGTTCGCAGCAAAAGAACTATCCGCTTACCCTTGGCCTTGCACCCGGGCAACAAAGAGATGGCGGAAGCGACTCAACGGGCTTTGTATTTGCCGGAGATACACTTACACTAAAATGGTGCTCCATAGACAAACCCGTATACGACTTCTGGAAGACCTATGTATATGCATCGAATGTAACCGGCAACCCTTTCTCTACTCCCATCAACCTGAAAACCAACATAAGTAATGGTGCCCTTGGTGTATGGGCCGGTTACGGCACAGTATACAGCACTTTAATTGTAAAATGATATTTCAGCCAGCCTCAATATATTTCTTTTCAATAGAGTGTTAGAAAATAATAGTTAAACAGAAAAATTCTTTTTTTGCATTTTTACAGGTAATTATGGCTGATATAGAAAAAGTACACTGCCTGATAATAGGCTCAGGACCGGCAGGATATACTGCCGCCATTTATGCATCACGTGCCAACCTGAACCCCGTGTTATACCAGGGGCTTCAGCCCGGTGGGCAGCTTACCATAACCACTGAAGTAGAGAATTACCCCGGCTATCCTAATGGTATTATGGGGCCTCAGATGATGATAGATTTTGAACAGCAGGCACAGCGCATGGGTGCCGATATACGCTGGGGGCTGGCAACAAAAGTTGAGCTGGACCAGCATCCCTATAAAGTACAGATAGACGAGGAAAAATGGATAGAGACCGATGCATTGATCATTGCGACCGGCGCATCGGCAAAATGGCTTGGACTGGAATCGGAACAGCGTCTGAACGGGCATGGCGTTTCCGCCTGTGCCGTTTGCGACGGCTTTTTCTTCAAAGGGCAGGAAGTAGCTATAGTAGGTGCGGGCGATACAGCTTGCGAAGAAGCATTATACTTATCCAAACTTTGCAGCACAGTGCATATGCTGGTACGCAAGGGTGAGATGAGGGCCAGTAAGGTGATGCAGGAGCGTGTGCTAAAAACACCGAACATAAAAGTGTATTGGAACACCGAGACCGTAGAAGTAATGGGCGAAAACAAGGTGGACTCCATGAAGGTCAGGAATAATGTGACCGATGAAACAAGCATTATACCTATTAAGGCATTCTTCGTAGCCATTGGGCATGAACCCAACTCGCAGCTTTTCAAAGGATGGCTGGAAATGGACGAACAGGGCTACCTGATCACCAAACCGGGCACATCCAAAACTAATATTGAGGGCGTATTTGCCTGTGGTGACGTACAGGATAAAAACTATCGCCAGGCTGTAACAGCAGCAGGCAGCGGCTGCATGGCCGCGCTGGACGCAGAACGTTACCTGGGTGCCTTAGAACACCAGCAATGAGAATAGGGCTATTCATCTTCGCTTTGCTACTGCCCGCAACGATGCTGGCGCAGGCAAGGGCTGAAGACGATACAGCTAATGTGATAGAATGGGCAGCAGCCCGTAAACTGGATTGGAACGACTTTAAAGCTCCGGCACCTAACACAACTCGTGAGGCAGCATTATCCAATTGCGGCTTCGGCTATTCAAGCAATAAGGCATATCATTACGAGATCATTCAAATTAAGGTATTAGCCCGTTTTTACTGCAATGGATCCTGGGTGCGTAAAGACAGGAAGAGCGTGCGACTGCTGCAGCATGAGCAAAGACACTTTGACCTGTGCGAGGTATATGCCCGAAAACTAAGACAAAAACTAGCTAAACGTAGCTGGACAGGTGATGATGCCGACAAGATAGATCGTATTTACCAGCACCTATATAAGGAACTGAACGAGCGACAGCTTAAGTATGATGAAGAAACTGTTCATGGCCTCGATACCGACAAACAACATGAATGGAATGAACAGATAGCCAAAGAACTGAATGAGTTGACAGATTATGAACTTAAGTAAACCTCGTCATGATCTCCGGACCTGTTTCGATTCCGCTAACTTGCCCTTCTAATTTCAGCGAAATCTCCTTTATATCGTCCTGCGGATAATAGATCACCTTGATCCGTCTCAGTTCTTCTGCAATAAGGTACTGCAGCGTAGGTTGTTCCTTACCTTGGTTCTTGTTCATAGCTTTATGTTTTAAAACAGGGGTAATTGCCCGTTTCTTATTCTCCGAAAATCTTTGGTATTCATTTCTACCCACTCCTGGTTAAGGCCGAATTTGTTACAATAGATGTGAAACTGTGTCCTGATCAATTCGGCAAATTTCCCATCGCCGGCAATGCGGTTGCCCCAGCGGCTATCATTTACATGTCCTTCGTGGCATTCACATATCAGGTTCCATACTTTCTCTGCCCTATCGGGGAAGGCTTTGTGCAGCCAATCGTGGAATATGCCACCAATGGCCCCATTCAGCCTTACCACGGTATAGCCGGCAGATTTGGCCCCTGCTTCAGAGGCAGCCTTTAGTACATCGTGCATATGACTATCATTAAGCCCGGGAATTATGGGCGCATTCATGATACCCGTAGGCACACCGTTCTTCGATAGGGTTTCTACTACTTTCAATCTTGAGCGATAGGAAGCCGTCCGGGGCTCCATCAGCCTCCGCAAATCTTCATCCAGCGAGGTAATGGAGCTGAATACACGCACCAGGTTGTGCTTCGCGAGTTCCTGTATAATGTCCAGGTCGCGAAGCACAAGTGCGTTCTTGCTAAGAATGCCTACAGGGTTGCGGTAGTCGAGGCATATTTCCAGCAGCTTACGTGTGATGCGCATTTTGCGCTCAATGGGTTGGTAACAGTCAGTGTTTCCGGATAAGGATATTGGGGCTGGTTGCCAGTTTTTATTTTCAAAGAATTTCTTTAGTAATTGCGGGGCATTTTTCTTCACTACGATACGGCTCTCAAAATCAACGCCAGCACTATAACCCCAGTATTCGTGCGAATTGCGTGCATAGCAATAAATACAGCCATGTTCGCAACCCTGGTAGGGGTTGGCCGAGTACATCATACCCACATCAGGGCTTTTTACTTCGTTCACCAGGGTCCGGCTATCGTCGAAGATGTATTCTGTTTTTCGGTCTTCCTGTTCCCAGTCATCTATGGCTTCTGCATGTTCCTGTATGTACTCCCCTTTCAGGAACTTGTTCTTGGGATTATACTGGGCTCCCCTGCCCTTTTCAAAGCGATCGTAGGCTTTCTGGTTTATCATGGTGTCTCCCTTTATAATATCTACGTTGTCTAACAACATTGTCAATGGGTCAATTTATTCGATCTTAATACTCATCATCTTCAAGCAGGTATTGGTTCCTTACATACTCGTTGCCCGTATCTTCGTCTTTCAGCATTACCATATCCTTCACTGAGCCAAAACCTATGGCATCTCTCATCACATGAGGGTTGAATAATTCGGCGCCTTTACGCACGGTGTTCTTACCATATTTGTCTTTGATATGGTACATCACCTTACGCACCTTGTCTTGCATGATGCGGTTGTCGAACAGGCTATACTGCAACGAGCCCCCCAAAACAAAACCCTGAACGACCACACCCATACTCCGCGTATTGTTGTTGAACATGATCTTACTGCCTGAGCTTTCAAATTCACGGATACGATCAAGGATATAATACCGCAGCTCCACAGCATCCTGCACCGGCTGAGCAAACCGGATCTTGGTGTCCCAACCTGTATTGTTACGGTAACGAATGAAAAAAGAGGCTTCCCTGCAAAACACATCCATCTTCACCATACGTTGCTCCAGCCGGGTACAAAGCGATACTAATAAGGACTCCAGCATTTGCCGGGATTCCCTTTGCTCACGCGACACCGTACGCATGGCGCTCATGGTACGGTTAAGCCCATTACTGTACTGGTCCACCTCTCCGAAGTTGAGCCTGCGATGCCAGTAATTACCTACCACGCCGCCAAAGGCTTTCCTCAACAGGGCTTCTGAAGCATGACGCATTTGCAGCGGTGTCCGGATCCCTATCATCTCCAGGCGGCGTGCATTGCGGCTGGCAATACCCGGCAGGTCTTGTAATTGCAATGTTGCCAGGTAGCCATCTATATTCTCAGGTGTTATCTGTATCAGCCCGTCAGGTTTCTGTAATTCGGTACCCAGCTTAGCCAGGAAGGTATTAGGTGCTATACCTATGGAGCAGCGCAGGTAATCGTACTCTTTTTTGATATCTTCTTTTATCTGCTGTGCCACAGTCCTGATATCCTTGTACACCATCCGGTACGAAGTGAAATTGGCCACAGCCTCATCTATGCTTTTTGCCAGCACATCATCACAATACTTATGGAGTATCTCCATAACCTTCACATGTACCCTGCGATAATAAGGCGGATGAGTTAACACAGGGATGATATCGGGGCACAGCTCCCGGCATTCATTTAGCCTCATGCCCGTCTTCACGCCAAATTTCTTGGCTTCGATAGAAGGAGCTATCACTGCCGAGTAAGGGCTATCATGAGTAATTACACCGACCGGTTTTCCCCTTAGGCCAGGATTTGCCTGCTGCTCACAGGTAGCAAAGTAGCTATTCATATCCAGGTACAGCAACAGGGCGTCATTGTCTGTACCTGCATTGGCGTTATTCCGCCTGTATGCCTTGAAGGCAGTCGCCTGCTTAGGCTCCTCTTTGAGGATACGTTTACCTGTAATATGCTCTATAAGCGATGCCATTGCTGGCACTAAAGTAGTATCATTTTGTCAAATTATTACACATTTTGTTGAAAATTTTGGAAATAATTTTCATTCTAAACACTTGCAGGGTAAAATATTTATCGTAATATTGCAATAATACGATAGAAATGGGGCTAACGAAAACAGAAAACTTTACACAGGAACAAAACAGGATAGCCTTGTTGCTAAAGGCAATAGCTCACCCTGCAAGGGTTGCTATAATAGAATACCTGGTAAGAACAGAGAGCTGTATCTGCGGAGATATTGTGAATGAACTGCCACTGGCACAAGCAACTATATCACAGCACCTGAAAGAATTGAAAAATGCCGGGTTGATAAAAGGCAGTATAGAAGGCAATGCCATCTGCTACTGCATAGATGAGTCCGGTGTGAAAGAACTGCAAAACTATTTTAACGATATAGCTAAACAGCTAAGTAATCAAAACAAAAAATGCTGCTAAGATGAAACTATCAGAATTTAAGGACCAATTGCATAAAGTACAGGATCTAAACATTACAGGACCAGATGGTACAGCTGTACCTGCTCATTTCCACATAACCGAAGCGGGTCTTGTAACCAAACATTTTATTGATTGTGGGGGAACGATAAGGACGGATAAGAATATCTGCTTCCAGGTATGGGTAGCCAACGACACGGAACACAGGTTAAAGCCACAAAAGCTGCTGAGCATAATTGCCATTGCAGAAAAACTTTTTGAGCAGGAAGACCTCGAAGTACAGATAGAATACCAAACTGATACTATAGGCATTTACGGGCTGGACCGTGACGAAGAGAAATTTATGCTTGTACCCAAACATACCGATTGTCTTGCTAAAGAACTGTGCGGGATACCTGCAGAGAAACAAAAGCTGAAGTTATCTGAATTGCCAACAACACAAAGCTCATGCTGTACACCGGGGGGTGGATGCTGCTAAAAATAGCTATTACCTAAACAGCGAAGACAAATATGAGCGCTAACAACTGCAATCCTGCAAACGAAAGAAAGAAACTTAGCTTTCGTGACCGTTTCCTTACCCTCTGGATATTCCTGGCTATGGGCCTGGGGGTAGCTATAGGCTATTTCATCCCTTCTTCCTCAACTTTTATCAACTCGTTGCAGACGGGGACTACAAATATACCCATAGCTGTAGGCCTCGTATTGATGATGTACCCCCCGCTTGCAAAAGTGAAATATGAAGAGCTGGGCAAGGTATTCAGTAACAGGAAGATATTATCACTATCCCTGCTTATGAATTGGGTAATAGGCCCCATATTGATGTTCCTGCTGTCCATTATATTTTTAAGAGACAAGCCTGAATACATGGTAGGTCTTATCATGATAGGGCTAGCACGGTGTATCGCAATGGTGATCGTGTGGAACGAACTTGCAGAGGGTAACCGGGAATATGCCGCAGGGCTTGTAGCCTTCAACAGTATTTTCCAGGTATTGTTCTATAGCCTGTTCGCATGGCTGTTCATCAAAATATTACCTCCCTATTTTGGCCTCAAAGGTCTTGATATAGATATCAGCATGGCACAGATAGCCCGGAGCGTTTTTATCTATCTGGGCATACCCTTTATCTCAGGCTTTTTGAGTCGTTATACCCTTATCAGGACCAAAGGAAAAGGTTGGTATGAGAAAAGATTTATCCCGGCCATCAGTCCCATTACGCTTGTTGCATTATTATTGACAATCGTAGTCATGTTCAGCCTGAAGGGTCAAATGATCGTTGCGATTCCTATGGATGTGATCAGGATAGCGATCCCGCTCACTATTTATTTTGCGATCATGTTCCTGGTCACATTTCTTATGGGCAGGTACCTTGGTGCTGATTATGCTCAAAACGCCGCATTGTCCTTCACTGCCGCCGGTAACAACTTTGAATTGGCTATAGCCGTGGCTATTGGTGTATTTGGCATCAATTCAGGGCAGGCCTTTGCCGGGGTCATCGGTCCATTGGTAGAAGTTCCCGCATTGATCGCTTTGGTAAATGTTGCTTTTTATCTGAAAAACAAACTATATAAAGACGTAAATAGTGAAAAAAATATTAGTTCTGTGCACGGGCAACAGCTGTAGAAGTCAGATAGCTGAGGCCTATTTACGCTATTTCGCTGGTAACAAAGCGCAGGTATATAGTGCCGGCATAGAGACCCATGGAGTAAACCCCCGGGCAATTGAAGTAATGAGAGAAGACGGCATTGATATTAGTAGTCATACCTCAAACCATGTAGATGAGTATCGAGACATTGACTTTGACTATGTAATAACCGTCTGTGACAATGCAAAAGAACGCTGCCCTTACTTCCCTACAACAGCTAAAAAATTTCATCAGAACTTCCCCGACCCTGCGAAAGCAAAGGGCAAAGATGAGGAGATACTGAACGAATTCCGAAAGGTTCGTGAAATGATAAAGATCTATTGTCGCCAATTTGTACAGGAACAGTTGGATTAAAGCCTGCTCCACCTTAGCCTGAGGCTATTACCTACAACAGATACCGAGCTCATGGCCATAGCAGCGCCTGCAATCATTGGGTTGAGCAGGAAACCGGTAAAGGGATATAATATACCTGCAGCTATTGGTATGCTGACGACATTATAGATAAAGGCCCAAAACAAATTTTGCCGGATAAGTTTCACCGTCTTTTCAGAGAGCTTCATGGCTTTGGGCAATTGTGCAAGGTCTGAGGACAGCAGCGTCATCTTGGCTACATCCATAGCTATATCGGCACCCTTACCCATCGCGATACTGACATCGGCCTGTGCGAGGGCTTCGCTGTCATTGATACCATCACCGGCCATCGCCACTACCTTTCCCTGCGCCTGCAGATCCTTTACAAAATCGGCCTTCCCCGATGGCTGCACTTCGGCTTTATAATGCAAGATGCCTGCCTTTGCTGCTACGGCCTTTGCTGTTTGTGTATTATCACCGGTAAGCATATAGACCTTTATTCCCATTTGCTGCAGTTGTGCGACCGCAGCTACAGAACTATCCTTGATCTTATCAGCAATGGCGATTGCGGCAAGTGCATTTTTTTCGTCAGCAAACCAGATCACAGTATTGGCATCATTCAACCTTTTATCGGCGCGTTGTTGTAAAGAGGCTGACACCATTATCTTCTGCTCCTGCAATAACTTTGTACTCCCCGCAAAATATCTATTACTATTATAAGTCCCGGCCACTCCTTTACCGGTAATACTTTCAAAACCTGACGGTTTATTTATCTCAATGCCCTGCTCTTGTATATAACTTGCCACAGCATCGGCCAGCGGGTGTTCCGACAGCGCTTCCATACCACCTAATATTGCAGCCAATATCTTGCTGTCAGTTCCTTCCTGCCATACAATATCGACTACCTCGGGTTTGCCCACAGTAATGGTACCTGTTTTATCGAGTACCATAACATTTACCTTATAGGCCTGTTCCAGGCTCTCAGCATCTTTAATAAGAATACCGTTTGAGGCGCCCTTGCCTACCCCTACCATAATAGCGGTAGGTGTGGCCAGGCCCAAAGCACAGGGACAAGCCACTACCAATACCGTGACCATAGCCAGTAACCCGTGCGAAAACCCATTGTTTCCACCCCATATGGACCAAGCTACCAGGCTCAGAATGGAAATAGCTATAACTACAGGTACGAACACGCCGGCTATCTTGTCCACTAATTTTTGCACAGGAGCCTTACTACCCTGCGCCTCCTCAACAGTTTGGATGATATGTGCCAGCAAGGTATCGCTTCCTACTTTTTCGGTAACAAACTGGAAGCTGCCTTTTTGGTTAATGGTACCTGAAAATACTTTTGCTCCTTTTTCCTTCAACACTGGCACAGGCTCACCGGATATCATGCTCTCGTCAACATAAGAGCTACCCTCTGTCACAGAACCATCCACAGGCACACGCTCACCTGGTTTTACGAGGAGTATATCCCCTTTCTTAACCTGCGCTAAGGGCATTTTCATGTTATAGCCTCCATATACACAGGTAACTTCATCGGGTTGCAGGCCCATGAGCTTTTTGATAGCAGACGAGGTGTTGGCTTTAGCTTTTTCTTCAAGAACTTTGCCGAGCAATATAAATGTGATCACTACCGCTGATGCTTCGAAATACACATCAGCATGCAGCCCATGCCGTTCCCAGAATTGTGGATATAGTGTATTGAAAACACTGAACAGGTAAGCGATTCCCGTACCCATTGCGATCAGGGTATCCATATTTGCGGAGCGATGCCTGGCCTGTTTCCATGCCCCTGCAAAGAACTGTCTACCAAAGACCAGTACAACCGGGCTGGCAAGGACCCACATAATATAATTGCCATAGGGCATATCCATAAAAAACATACCTATGGCGACCAGGGGTACACTAAAAACAACAGACCATATCGTTCTGCGCTTCAAGGAGAGATAATATTTATGCTGTATCTCTTCCGCATCTTGTTTTGCGGCTGGTGTGTCCTCTATTATCAGGTCATAACCTATGGATTGTATGGCTTTTTTAAATTGTGCCGTATCGGCTATCCCCGGCTCATATTCTACCGTTGCTGTTTTATTTGCCAGGTTAACAGCAGCATTGGTAACGCCATTTTGTGCTTTAAGCATACTCTCCACGCTCACTGCACAGGAAGCACAACTCATGCCCGTAACCGGGAAAGACTTTTTGATGATATCTTGCTTTGCATTCATTGTACTACAAAGTTCCGCTTATATGGCGAAAATACCGTTATAGAATCTTGTACAGATCTTATATGGTCATCAACTTACATTATCCAACGGCTTACGCAGCTTATTGCCGATATTTTTAAAATGGCTGGGAGGAAGCCCTGTTACTTTTTTAAACTGGGCAGAAAGGTGGGCGACACTACTATACCCCATTTCGTCTGCTATCTGCGTAAGAGATAGCTCATCATAAGCAAGCAATTCTTTTACCTTTTCTATCTTCTGGTTAATGATGTATTGCTCGATGGTAATCCCTTCTACCTCGGAAAACAGTTTACTCAGGTAAGAGTAATCGTAATGAAGCTCTGACGATATCAGGGCACTGAATTTCTGTCTCAGTTCTTCATTACTATGATGTACCTGTGTGATAATTACGTTCTTTATCTTTTCAATAATACGGCCGTTGCGGTCACTAATGAGTTCAAAACCTGCTTGCCCCAGCGCTTTCTCTACAGCAGCATGTTGCGCATCCGACAACTTGTCTTCCTGTAGCACGACCTCGCCAAGGCTCACCTGCAATGGGTGTAATTGGAGTTGCTCAAGCTGCTGTTTCACAACCATGATACAACGATTGCAAACCATATTCTTTACGTAAATGCGCATTATGCTAAATTACGTTAACAATAATAAAACCATGTGATCGTTTTAGTCATCCAATAAAATAAAAAAGGAATTGCGGTCGGATATATGTAACTTTAACAGATAAAGATCACTCTGCATCTCTGACCTGTTTTTCTTTTTCTTCAGTCCTGCACCAGTCATTTTTTGCAAGCATACCTCTTGCAAGGACAAAACGAAAATCATAAAATCAACAAAATGGAAAGACTAATTGAAATATCATATCTGGTCAGCAATGGACAAGAGGTCACGATACCCATATCCTATATTATCGAGAAAAATGAAAATGTATGCACTATAACCTGTACGGTAAACCCAGGCAATTCCCTCTTGCCTTTCTGGCTACAACGAAAATTCAGCATAAAGTTGCTTTTCACTGATGGTTACTATGTACATCTTTTCGATGAAAGCAACATCATTAAAAACCTCGACACTTCTTTGTTTATCGACCAGGTATACGATAAGATCATCACGAAAGAAAAGCTACGTGAAGTGCCTGCATAATAGGCCAGTTCACATATTAATCAAAGCGTACGATACAGCGGACTAACTTCATGCACCACCTAAGCAAATCGCCCAAACGATCAAGAGAGTCAAAAAAAACGAGGAAATCTATCTCAAAGCCACAGGATGTTCAATGATAAAAGAACCGACAGCATGTATTTTTATGGTTTCATCGAGTGCCCGTGAGCGCGTGTCGTAAACACCTATTATCTGTTCGCCCTTTATAACAAGAAATTTACCGTCGTATAATGATGTAAATTCTATCCTGTTCTTTTTATAAAAAGCGATCTCATCAAGCAGCATAATAAAGAGTTGAAGCCGCGAAATAGTTCCCGGCTTCATTAAAGGTATACTATATTATCGTGAAAATGATAAAATATTGTACATACACCATAAGTCAACGAAACAAGGTTTTACCTAACCGGCATATCCATCTTAAACTCTTCAATTATAGCACCAAATACTTCTTCATGATTGGTGCCGCAGGTAGCTTCATCAAAATGGGGTACACTCACAATAAAGTTCTTCCACCGGCTATATTGCACCGGGTCCTTAAGCATGTCGAGAAAATCCTTATACTTCTTATAGTTAGTAAAGAAATCACCGGCCAACAATAAGTGTACCATGGCAAATGCTGCTTCATAACCGTGATATACAGATTCGGACTTGGAGCTTATCTCAGCAAGGTTGAACGAGTTGGGATCATAGAAGATATCAATGAACTGTTCTACAAGGTTATAACCACCGCTTATTGTCTCAAATGTCTCTGCAAGTTTATTATCACCAGTCTCCTTATCCGAAGTGAGTTTTATATGTATCGCTTCCGAGAACATCTGGGCACTTTTCATACCGAGGTACACACCTGTCGAGAAAATGGGGTCAAGAAATTTGTATGCGTCGCCCAACAAGGCAAAATTGTCGCCGTACCACTTATCAGAGAAATAAGAATAGTCGGAGATAACCATAAGTTCATGGTCCATCATACCGCCCATAAGTATCTCCTTAGTAACCTCGCACTCCCATATTTCTTTCATGTAAAACTCCTTCTGCCAATCTTCAACACCCTGGTCGGTAAAAATTTTCTTCTGCTCTTTGAGGTACTTACGTTCTACAATCAACGCTATACTCATCAGGTCTTTACCTACAGGCTGCAATGCAAACCATCCACGCTTGCCTTTCTCGAGGTAAACAATATTGATCAGGCCAACATCAAGGCCATGTTTAAAGTTACCACCCTTCCAGTGTGCCAGGAACGCGATACGGTCCAGCTCTTTATATGCATTTTTACTGCCTATACGTTTGGCCAGGAAGGTATCCTGTCCTGTTGCATCAATTAGGAACTTACCCTCCCAATGCATTTTCATGCCCATTTTATCCATGGTATCTACTTCTACTATCCCGTCAGGGCGGTCAAGCTTTACTGATTCCACTTTCGTTTCTTCCAGCACAGTCACCCCATTCTTACGGGCATTATTCATCAGCATCAGGTCGAACTGTGGCCTAAATACATTAAAAGACAAGTAGCTTTCATCAAATATCACACTCTTAAAACACCAGGTAGAGCTGCTGCTGCCATCGTGGCTGGAAAAACGCGCACCTGGCTTCCGTACGAATTTGGTCTTCATTTCTTCCCAAACACCCAATTCCCTGAACATCTCATAACAGAAGGGCAACAAAGATTCACCTTCATGTGCTCTCGGAAATTTTGCTTTCTCAAAAACCAATACCGAGTAGCCTTTCTTTGCAAGGTAAGTGGCTGCAGTAGAACCTGTAGGTCCGCAGCCTATAATTATAAAATCGTACACTTTCGTTTCCATGGAACTAACTTATAAAGCTAAATCGTTGTAACCGTTGAAATTACGGAGAATAATTAATGTAGCAAAAAGCAGGCTTATTTACCCACCACCCTGTTGTTTTCCGCAGTTCTTGTCACCACAGTTTTAAAGGCATCATCATTGGCCAAACTACTAAATACCGGCTCTGTGAGTAGTTGGTTTACATCACTATAACCCATATTAACTGCCTCTTTCAGGCTACTTAGCGCCTGTTGCTTATTACCCTTTTGCATATCATATTGAGCATTAAGGTAAGCGCCATCAGGATTTCCGGGATCAGCCTTTCTGAATATTTTTATATATGTATCAGCTTTTGCAAGGTCACCCGACTTCAAGGCGGCCCCGGCATTCATATAGGCCACGAGCCCAAGGTAGGCCAGCATTCGCCCGTTCATCTGCGATTCCAATAAGGGTTTGCTGCGAATATTATTATTCAGTTCCGCTATCTTCTTATCCCAGTATTCCTTGCTTTCTGTAGCAAATTGAGTGCTTATGCCTTGTTCTTCCTGCTGCTCTGCCTGTTGCAACTTGTTTTGACCAGCTACTGCTTGTTTATATTTATCACTCCTAAGTAAGTCCGTCATTTGCTCCTTATAAGAGCTAATATCCATTGATCCTTCCAGAACTTTTACCATTCCATCCAATAGCATACCTTCCTTTATAACATCACCTTTCGCTTTGGTAAAGGCAAGTTCCTGTTCATAACTCTTCTTTAGAGCAGCAATAATCGCCTCATCTTTAGCTTGTTTTTGTTCTTTCATGGCTGCCACCTGCATCCATTGCATGGCAAACGCCATATTATGCGCCGAGGGCCAGCCGTGGGTACCTTCTGAAAGGAGCAGTTGATGAGTATGGCCGTTTTGTGCCAGTGTTTGGTTCCACTGCACCATCTCGTTCATATTAAAATCATGCGTTCCTGCGATCCCGAAATAATCGAAACTATTCTGCCATTGCGGTTGTATACCGGGGAAGCCGGCTCCGCAACCGATAACGCCCGCAATGCCGCCCTTGCTCATTGCAAATGCGCAAGCCACCCTGGAACCGCCGGAAAAACCTGCAGTATATACCCTTTTAGGATCAATACTCACCCGTGCTGTAGCATCATTCATCATGGCGTTGGCTATGTCCATTGTCTGCTCCCAGGGCATACCGTTCTTTGATATATTTGAGCCCACCAGAACAAAACCATATTGATCTGCAAACATTTTATAGGCATATACCGGTAAAGCCCCGCGTGCGTGCGCATCAAAAAAGTAAATACACGGATATTTACTACTCACTGTATATCCCTTTGGCAAATACAGCGCATAGCTTTGGTCGGTATGCCCTGTGCATAATACACTATCTGTGACCGTACTCGGCTTCAGTGTACTGTCCTTAATAAGGCTCGCTCCCGGAGTAGCCTGCGGCTCCTCCGTCACAGGCTTTAGAGATGTGGTGTCTGCATTAGTATTACTGTCGTTGCGTTCTTGCCCGGAATTACAGGAAAATAAGCCTACAACAAGTATCGCGGTGGTGAAAATCGACTTTTTGATAACAAGAAAATTTACTGAGTAAATATATAAAAAATAAAAAGGTTCTCGATCTGAGAACCTTTGTAGCGAGATCGGGAGTTGAACCCGAGACCTCAGGGTTATGAATCCTGCGCTCTAACCGCCTGAGCTACCTCGCCAAAACGGGATGCAAAGGTAGAAAATTTCTTCAAACTTTTACTAGCCCCGGGCGGATATATTTTGGCCTATTCGCATTATTATCATTGTGATAAGCCAAGCTTTCGTAAATTGCCACGCACCGGTTACATCCATGACACTCATCGATAATACTATAGATATCATTAAACGGATCTACCGGCATTTTGATACGCCCCCGGCCAATATCCAGTTGGTCAATTACAGGTTTTACATGCTGTCTAATCTTGGCCAGACCCTGGCCTGGGCAACCCATGCGGCATGGATGGTCATATTCTTTATCCTGAGGGTATATCCCCTTGCATGGATACAGATCGCAAGTATACTCGTTTATGTGCTGGCTATAGTGCTTAACCGTAAGGCCTACCATATGTGGAGCATGACCATATCCCTGGTCGAGCTATCACTTCACCAGGTACTGGCAGTCAGGTTTCTCGGTTGGGACGCCGGCTTTCAATATTTCATACCTGTTGGGGCTATTTTCCCATTCCTGATCCCTAAGGCGAACCTGGTCTGGAAATGGATGATCGTTGTCTTTCTTTCTGTTAGTTACCTGTGTATAGAACTTTTCATGAGAAAGTCCACACCACTCTACGACATTAACCATGCCGCCCTTAAGATATTTGACGTTGTCAATATCCTGCTCGCTTTTGGGTTCTTTACTGTCTGGGCATTCTATTTCACCGTCTCAGTGAACAGGTCTGACATTATCATTGAAAAACAGACCCGGGAGCTTGCACAGGCTGAGCATGCCATCGAACAAGCCAAAATTCAACAGCGCCTCGAAATGCAGGAACATGAAACGATGGTAGTAACCCAGGAAAAAGAACGCTACGAGGAGCTCTTGTTGAACATATTACCTTACGAAGTAGCGCAGGAGCTGAAAGAACATGGTAAAAGCGAAGCCCGTATGTATAACGAGGTAACGGTAATGTTCACCGACTTTAAAGGCTTCACCAAAATATCAGAGAAGCTAAAACCTGAAGAATTAGTGCATGAGATAGATGTTTGTTTCAAGGCCTTCGACAATATTATTAGCAAGTACGAAATAGAGAAAATTAAGACCATAGGTGATAGCTATATGGCCGTGAGCGGCTTACCTGTCGTAAACGACGATCATGCCGAGCAGGTGGTGAAAGCCTGCCTCGAGATACAGGATTTTATGCGCAGGCATAATAGCGGGCTGGCTACCGCAGGTAAAGAGATATTCGAAACCCGTATAGGGGTCCACACAGGTTCGGTGGTGGCAGGCATTGTAGGCGTAAAAAAGTTTGCCTATGACATCTGGGGCGACACGGTCAACATAGCCTCGAGGATGGAAAGCAGTTGCAAAGAGGGTAAAGTAAACATTAGCGGAACAACCTACGAACTAATAAAGGACCAATTTGCCTGTACGTACCGCGGCAAAATAGAAGCAAAGAACAAGGGAGAAATAGACATGTACTTTGTAGATGGCCCCTTAAATACGCCCACTCAGCCTATCTCGTAACGCGTCCTCCATGGGTACGATCTTTCTCGTACCATAATCAAAGCATATCATCCCGGTCTTAGCATGCGCAATATCTTTTTTATGCCCTTCCCCCTCGCAGGTAATGTGGTATAACAGGTCGAAGGAATGTGCTGTTAGCTCTTCAGCATATAGCTGTATGGTCAGTACATCTCCATAAAAAGCCTCCCCTTTGTAGGCTATCATCACATCTGCCATTATCAGGGCCGCTCCACCTGCATTAAGTTCGTCATAGCCCCATTGGGCCAGCAATTGCATCCTGCTCTCATGTATCACAGACAACAGGGAATCGTTGCCCAGGTGGCCACCGTAATTAATGTCGCCAATGCGCACAGGAATGTGGGCGATAAACAAGGGTTTTTGCTCAGGAAACTTTAATTTTACACGACTCATTTAAACTGCTTTTCGCTTATGAAAAATTTGAGCTCATGAAAATAATATGTATTGGCCGAAATTACAGCGAACATGCAAAAGAACTGAACAACGAGATACCCGATGAACCTGTTCTTTTCATGAAACCTAAAAGCGCCCTGCTACTGCCGGACAAACCTTTATATTATCCCGAGTTCACCGACGACCTGCATTATGAATGCGAAGTAGTACTGCGCATATGCAAGAACGGCAAATACATACAAGAAAAATTTGCAAAGAAATATTATAACGAAATTAGTGTAGGCATAGATTTTACAGCCCGCGACCTGCAACAAAAGCAAAAAAGTAAGGGCCTGCCCTGGGAAATAGCCAAAGCATTCGACTCCAGTGCCGCAGTGGGCCGCTTCCTTTCGCTTACACCCGAAATGAATATCCAGGACCTGGATTTTGAGCTAAAGCTTAATGATCAAACAGTCCAGCAAAGCAATACCAAACACATGTTGTTCACTGCCAACAAGATCGTAGAATACGCTTCCCGGTTCTTTACCCTCAACATTGGCGATCTTATATTTACCGGTACACCTGCAGGTGTTGGGACGGTAAGTGTTTATGACCACCTGGACGCTTTCCTGCAAGGAGAGAAACTACTGGAGCTGGATGTACGATAAGTATTAGCGTTAGTTAAACATAAGTTAATCAGCATCATATATAGCACCCCCGGATTATTTAGCACTATCTTCGTATTCATTAATTTTTACATAATGAGATTAAGGGGCATTTTAAAATACATAGTAGTTTGTACAATTCCATTTACTGCCATGTCGCAGCCGGCCAGTATCGGCTGTATCGATAAGGATATACGTTTGCAGGCCGAAGAGTTAAAGCTTGGTTTCACCAAGCACGGTATGGAGGTCTACAAAGATGCGAATATCAGTATGGAGCGCTCCACGCCCTACCCCGTAGCTGTACAGCTAAATAAAGGCGTTATGTACCAGATGGTATATGTTGGCGGTCAGCAATCGCGTGATATACGTCTTGAATTATTTGACGGAGATGATAAAAAGCTGGGAGAGCGGGTAATGAAAAAGAACGATCCTAATTACATTATCTATCCCTTTATACCCGAAAAAACGGATATATATCTTGTGGTGCTGTCCCAACGCACCAAAACAGACCATATTTGCAGCAGCTTCACCATACTGCAACCGGCAAACACTAAGGGGGATCAGCAAGGGACTATTCCCTCAGAGAACCGTTATAATAATCCGCGCTATATAGACGAAAAGGGACACCCGAAAAATACGAATGGCCAGGATCCAAGAAATACTAATCCCCGCTATAAGCCGCAGGCAAAATAGCATTTACCGTTCTGTATATTTCCGTACGAAAAACAATACTTTTACGTTCCTATGGACGTAAAAATAGAAGCAAGCTGGAAAGCTGAACTCAAAGATGAATTCAACAAGCCCTATTTCGAAGACATAGTCAATTTCCTGAAAGCCGAAAAAGCTGCAGGGAAGGTCATATACCCACCCGGTCCCAATATATTTAACGCATTTAACACCACCCCTTTCGACGATGTAAAAGTGGTAATATTGGGACAAGATCCGTATCATGGTCCCGGGCAGGCACATGGACTTAGCTTTTCAGTTCCTCCCGGCGTCCCTCCCCCGCCCTCGCTGGTCAATATTTTTAAAGAGCTCCATACCGACCTTAATATCACGATACCTAATCATGGTTACCTTGAAAAGTGGGCTCAACAAGGCGTTCTACTACTTAATGCCGCACTCACAGTAGAGGCACACAAACCTATGTCACACAGCAAGATAGGCTGGCACCATTTCACAGATGACGTCATCAGTATATTGTCAAAAGACAGGGAGCACATCGTATTTATGCTATGGGGCAGCTTTGCAAAATCAAAAGCAGAATTGATAGATAAAACGAAACATCTAATTTTGACTGCTGCTCACCCTTCACCACTGTCGGCGCACAACGGCTTCTTTGGTTGCCGTCATTTCAGTAAAGCGAATTTTTGGCTGCAGCAAAAGGGTATTGAACAAATAGACTGGTCATTATAGCAACAATGAGAACCATTAAAAATCTCCCTGGTCACCTGTATTTCATCTGTGGAATGATACTCTTTGTCATTACCATGTTAATAGTCTTCATCCCCATCTGGCTGGTCTCCTTTTTACCAGAGCCTGCGTGCACAAAGCTGTTGCATAAGATATTCAGGGTTTGGATGGGCTTTTTTATGCCCCTTGTCTTTTGCCCGGTCATAAGACGTGGAAAAAAGCACTTTAAGAAGGGAGAAAATTATGTTGTGGTCACCAATCACAATTCTCTTGTGGATGTACCGGTATCCTCCCCTTGGATACCCGGTGCCAATAAAACACTTGCAAAGGTCGAAATGTCCCGGATACCGATCTTCGGGGTCATTTACAAAACAGGCTCTGTGCTGGTGGATCGTAAAAAAGAAAACAGCCGCCGGGAGAGCTTTGCAAAGATGCAGGAGATGCTGGAGTTAGGTCTCCATCTTTGCCTGTACCCTGAGGGTACAAGAAATAAGACCGGCAAACCCCTGCAGCCTTTTTATGACGGTGCTTTCGTCACTGCTATCAAGGCCCAAAAAGACATCATCCCGGGTGTTATATTCAACACAGGCCGCATTTTACCGCACGACAAAAAGTTTTGGGCCAGGCCGCTCCCTATCTATTTCGACTTCCTCGAACCGGTAAGTACCAAAAATTTAACATTGGACGATGTGCCACAACTTAAAGAAAAAGTGCATAATATTATGGAAGAATACTACATTAAAAACCTTCCAAAATATAGCTGATGTTATACAGTATAGTGGGTACAGGCAATATGGCATGGTTTCTCGCACAGAAACTTACTGCTGCCGGCCACCACTGTACAGGTGTATGGGGACGCAACCCCGAAGCAGCTGAGGAGTTGGCTGCAGATATCCGGATCAAACCATACGAAAAGTTGTCGGATATAGTAGATGGAGATTGCGACATGTGTTTCCTTGCCTTGTCCGATGTTGCCATAGAGACAATCGCGAAAAGATTAAGTTTTCAAAAAACAGTGTTAGTGCATACCGCCGGCTCCATACCGATCAATGTATTAAGCCCCTATGCACACGACTGTGCCGTACTCTGGCCGGTATACTCCATACTGAAACACAACCTACCCCGCCACCGCAATGTGCCATGTGCCTGGGAAGGTACTACCGATAAAGCCAAACGCTATATACAGTCCATAGCTCACGGGCTCACCGATATGCTCTTCGAGGCGCGCGGGGATCAGCGTAAATGGCTACACCTGTCTGCCGTAATAGGTAATAATTTCATCAATCACCTGATGGCAGTTTGTGAGCAGATATGCCATGAACAGCAATTACCGTTCGAGGTTGTGCAACCCATTCTAAAGCAGACTTTTGAACGTATTACAGATCACACACCCCACGAATTGCAAACAGGCCCTGCACGACGCAGGGATACCATCACGATCGGCAACCAGGTAAGCCTGCTGAAAAACCATCCCGACTGGCAGGCTGTTTACAAGGCCCTCACTACCTCTATAGAGAACATGTATAAGAGCAGGGGATGAGATAAGGCCGCGAAGCCTTAACTTTGCGCCAAATTTAGGATACTGCCTGCATGTATAAGATAAAATTCAAGTTTGAAGAAAAAGGCCTTGAACCGGTAACACTGGAAAATATAGAGCCCGGCCAGAGCATACTGGAAGTGGCGCTAGATAATAATATAGAACTGCATCATAACTGTGGTATGGTATGCGCCTGCAGCACCTGTCATATATACCTGGAAAAAGGGGAAGAATATGTGCCCGAGATAAGCGACAAAGAGGAGGATTTTATAGATCGCGCACGTAACCCTAAACTTAATTCAAGGCTGGGCTGCCAATGCATATTGGAAGACGGAGATGGAGAGCTGGAGGTCACCATACCCGACCAATCGCTCATTCATGGGGAATAAATTAAAGTGCATCCGCAGCTAAACCGTAATAAAACAAGAATAGAAACAATGGCTCATTACGAACCACCCATACATTGGAACGACTACGAAGACATAGCCATGAAGCTATATGAACGCTTTGGTGATGACTTTGGCGAAAGCAAAATATACCGCATCCGCTTTACAGACCTGATGGAATGGGTACTCAATATCCCCAATTTTGCAGGTAAGCGCGAAGAATGCAATGAAGGTCACCTTGAAATGATCCAGAGCAGCTGGGTCTACGAATGGCGCGATAACCAGGGATAACACCGCACTACCAATACTTTACAAGGCTAAGGTTCACACCCAATGCCTCGTACGATGGATTTCTATGTTCGGTCTTTTGGGCATTCGACACATGCATGAAGCGAAACCCCGCTGAAACCGCGAACTGCTTATTCAACCTGTAAACTACATCAGGCCCGGCTCTGAACATGAAGTTATAGTAAGAGGCCCCATATGGGAAACGGCTTGAGTATAAAACAGGTCCCTCACATACGATACCATTGACCGTAAGATCCCCTATCCTCACTACGGTCAGTTGCAGTTTGCCGATAATGCCAATACCAACGGCTGCATTATGGTTCCAAACCTTTGCAGGATTGTTCTCGTGCAGCAGAATGTTGCCCCAGGCATAGGTTATAGTAGAGCCGAAATTGATATCCAGTAATATCTTCTTGAAATATTTCGTCCAGAAAAAAGCGTTGAGGTTCACCGTTTGTATATCCCTGTCTGCAGCCTTTGGGTTCATATACTCCAGGCCCAATTGGCTCCTTGTCTGGTTACTGGGATATTTATCCTGGGCCTTTACCATTGCAGAGAGGCAGCAAAAGCCCACAACGATAGTAAGTACTTTACAGATATTCATTGCCTGGTTCTATTTTACCGATAAATATACTTTAACATTTCAATGTTTAAAATACACATCCGGTTATATCATTATCAATATTCGGGAACTGATAATGGGCTTAAAATAAGGGAACAAGTACAAGGGAACTGATAAGACCGGCTATTATGAGTACCGAGAACCCAATAATAAGATTGCGGCGAAGTGACCTATCACCCGGTATGATAGCATAGCACATCTTCAACAGGTTATTGCTGCTTACCGCATTCAGTACGGCCATTACTATATAAGTGTCACTGATATTCCATTTGCCCTGTAACAGGTTGAGTATAAAGGGGTCAATATCCGTTACACCAACAACAAAGGATAAGATGTTCATACCTCCTGCACCATAGTGGTCCAGCACATAACCGGTAACAAGACCGAAAAAGATAAAAAGGCCGGCAAATAATAGCGCTGTCCTGAACTCAAGTGGATTACTATGTATGCTTCCCGACTTAGCCTCTTGTTGTGCATCACCCGCCGCTTTGAATTTCATGAAAAAACCGGCTATTAACAGTGACAACAAAGTGAAGGTTGCCAAATAAGGCGCCAGCATAAATGCAATATGTTCATCGAAAAAAAATGCCAGCAGAAATATCCGGATGTACATCATAGCTGTCGCCAATATTATAGCGGCGCTTACCTTAGGGCCACTATCCGGCATCTCTTTACTTTTCCTGGCGAGTATAATGGTCGTGGCCGTGCTACTGTAAAGACCTCCCAGAAGGCCGGTCAGCAAAATACCGGAGTCAGGAAAGACGAACTTTTTTAATAGGTAGCTCAGGTAAGAAATACCCGATACGGCTACTACTGCCAGCCAGCATTTATAAGGCGATATATTGATATCGGCAGAAATAGGTTTGTCCGGTAGCAAAGGAAGTATCACACCCGCAATCACAAGGAACTTAGCCAGCGTTATGAACTCATCGTTATCGAACTTCTTCGAGAATTCCAGAAATGTGGCCTTCATTTCTGTGATTACCAGCACAATGACCACTATAAGCAACACCAGCCAAAGCGGTTGTGTATATACTAACGGTGCAAGACAATAAGTGATCATCGCTATGACCAGCGAAGTGATGCCAAACATCTTTTGCACCTTTATCTTCTGAAAATAAAAGATGGCCAATAAGGTCGCCACTGCCGCACCACCACCCAGAAATGGCCATAGATTCTGCGGACTGATAACATAAAGAATGTAGCCAAATATCCCGATAAGCGTAAATGTCCGGTCAGTTCCGAAAAGGCTCTCAACAGCCTCCTTTATGTGATGTCTTCTTTGCTCCAGCCCTATAAGTAAAGAAAATACAGCCACAAGAATGAACTTAATGGTCCCGGGCGGTATGAGTTGCTGTATTTCCTTAAGCATCACCGGCTTTAATGATAATAAAGGTAATCAGAATTAACGCTAAATGCACTTACTTCTAAACAATGATAAACCAGGCCTGGCACGTACCCGTATATATTACAGACCAAATACAATAAAATGAACACCAAACAACAAAATATCATCAGGTTACCTCTGAAAATATCCTTTAAGAAAAAAAGATACTCCTGCGAAGTCATTGGCAGAAGTGAGCCCTTTTGCAAATATTTCACTTGTAGAATACCGGGTACAAATATGTTCATCATTCAGGCAGAACAACAATCGAATGGTCGGCTTAGCTGGTCATCTTGCTCCAACCACGAACTAAACAGTTTTGTGCCACTTATCGGTAACGAGATCAACAAATACTTAAACAAACGTGTACTGTAGCAATATTTTTTTCAGAAAGAAGAAAACCAATGTCACACTATTGTCGTAAGTGGTGGTGAAATAACGATAGCAACGTTTTGTGTCAACGATCAAAAACCATCTTATGAAAAAAGGAAAACTTAAAAAAATACTGCTTGTTTCAAGCGGTACACTTGTGTTGCTGACTGCCATTGTTATGCTGCATATCTACCTGGTAATGAGACCAAAAGCACCAGACGCGCATACAAGGATAATGGCTCGCATAGACATTAAGGAGCACATAAATAAAGAGGATGCGAATAAAATTACCGCCTGGCTATATGGCCATAAAGGTATAGACCATGTGCTTTGCAATCCCTCATCAGGCATTGCTGTTTTTACTTTCGCGCCCCTGCAAACTGATGCGAACAAGATAGTCAGTGATTTCAAAACAAGTTTTCCATATCATGCCAGCCGCTATATGCCGAGTGAAGAAGATATGGCACAGGGGTGCCCGGTAATGGGGGCTTCTACAGCATACAAGCTATATAAATTCATGGAGCATATATTTTAAACCAAAAAAGAAAAAACGATGAAGAAAATTGTATTAGTTACCTCCGTATTAGCCGCGCTTATCATTGGTTCTTGCAAAAAGAAAGATAGCAATACTAACACTACACCTACACCAACAGTTACTATGACCCTCTACGATTCTTTAGGAGGAACAACCATGGTGGCCGACCCAACTGACCCATCTAAGATGATAGAAAAGGGGCGCTTAGGTATACGTTCCGTTGTGGATAGTACCATATTTGTGATAGCAGCAGATACCGAGTTGAACGGCTTTTTCACGGTTCTGCTTGCAGAAGTTACAGCCGGCAACACAAGCGGCTTTGAAGCCCTCAGCAAGAACCTTACAGACTTTTTCTGTGTAGCTACCGGTGCTAAAGATTATACCTATGGAGGTAAAAGCATGGTAGCTGCACACGACCCTGCCCAAAATCCCAGGATGAATGGCAAAGCGGATAATGGCGACTTTGACCAATTTGTGGCAGACCTTGTTACAGGGGCACACCAGGTAGGTTTGTCAGATCAGTTGATTGCTCGTGTTGGTGCAGTAGTCGAAACTTTGCGCGGAGATGTAGTACAGCAATAAACCATTTCAGCGAAAACTAAAGTGGATGGCTATTTTAAGACCTGCCCTTTTCTTAGGGCGGGTCTTATTTGTTACTGGGGCTTGAATACCTGATCGCTAACGGGAGGCACATCGGGCACTTTAATGACATTAAAGCCATGATGGGTAGCAAAATGACAACCATTACAGGTATTGGTCAGCTGGATATAAGCATCCCGGAACATGGCAGTATCTTTCTTAATTATTGCATTGTTTACACTGTCAATATCCGGCTCTATCATGGATATTGAATTCACCTCAAACCTGTCTGCATTATATATCTTGATATTATTTATTGCTTCTTCTATCTCATCTATCTCAAAATCGGCTAATAGCCAATTTTGGGCCTGCCCGGCAAACCATAATTTTTGATGGTGCATTTGTATGCCCAGCATAAATTCACCCAGACCTGGTCGATAAGAGTGCGACAGTTGTTTTCTAAGCATATTTATCTGGTTCTGCTGCTGCTTATCAGTATCGTCTCCTGATCCGGAGCATGAAGCAAGGAACAACACAAGTAGTGAGCAATAAACAACTTTCATCCAGAAGAGATTTTAATAACTCAAAAGTTGCTGAAAGTTAGTACATTTTAACCTATATGCACAAAAAAAAGCAGCTATTAAGCTGCTCTTGTATTTGCACAGGTTAAGACTGTTTAATCTGCTAAAGTAAATGCTTTTTGTACCAAAAGGCTGATGATCCTGCTACCACCGGCAGTACTGTCCGATTGCTGGATATTCATCGTGCGCTGCCTCTTGATCTGGATATTAAGCGAACCATTTTTGAAGCTCGCCAGGTCGTTATGAGTAAGGCTGATGGCTGCCGTAGCGAAATACTTCGTTTCAGTAGCATAGTTACCAAATTGGTCTTTGCCTATAAGCATTACTGTGAGGTTCTCATTAGCTGCAAAGGGCACACCTAATGCAGTGAAATTAAGCCCATTAGACTTATAAATAGTCTGGTCCATCCCATCAGGAAAGTAACAACCCAGGGTATCCCCTACATTCACCGTATTGGTAAATGACATACCATTACCCTTGGTCATTACGAAATTTACATTCTGATAACCATTGCTGTTCCATGTATAAGCATAGGTCAGCGGGTCAAAATCGGGGGCTGCACCGTTCACGGTCACATTCTCCTCTGTTTTGTCCCCTGTTGCATTGTTCTTACGGAATACGGCTGTGGCCGTAGTGCCCATAGTGGCTTTGTCATAGGTCACTTCAAGATCCTGGCGTACAGGTATGCTGTTGGTAAGGCTATATTTATTACCGCTACGACAACTGCTGATGGCGGCTATGGCCATGATGGAAACGGGAACCCAGAGTAATGTTTTTTTCATCTGTGCTGCTTTGTTCACAAATATTTGAAAATTATTGAAGATGCACAATATTAATGAAAAAATACTGGAGAAAGAATAGCTATTTTATTGCAATTCTTGCGATAACAAGGCTTTCTGGCGGTCTCCCTATAGTATATTATCGCTCATCATAATAATCTTATGAAAAAATCTACATCAGGATATAAACCTTACCTCCCTCTTCCTCTACCCGGTAGGTTTCAATACCTTCCTTGGCCGGGCCAGCCTTCACGGCCCCGGTATTCACGTCAAATTGTGAACCATGCCAGGGACACTGGACGGTACCGCAAATCATCACGCCACCGGCCAGAGAACCTCCTTTATGTGGGCAATGGTCGTCAAAGGCCACGTACTTATCATCTGTCCTTGCCAGTACAATGCGCTTGTCATTCACATGCAGCAATTTCATTTGGTCTGTCTTTAGTTCATCCGCCATCGCCGCTTCTACCCTTGTCCTGTGCTTACCCAGGTCATCCTCCTTCCATTTTCCCAACGATGCGTAACGATTGTAAACGCCTATCTGGTTACGGTACACCAAAGTTCCACCCATCCAACCGGCCGCTACCATCATTAAGAATCCTACTAACTCTATGATAATGATTAGAGGATAACTAGCCCATGGGCGTACACGCAATGCAAAGGCCAGTGCATATAAAGCCACCATACCAAGGTTGAGTAAGCCATGTTTGGTAGCCCGCTTTTTTGCTGAACTTTTGGGAGGCACCACGAGGAAATAATCCATAGCACCGGGTATAGCAGCAATAAGACCTGTTATCACACCTGCTATCTCTATATAGGTTGCAGTAAGCCAAAGACCGGGATTGGGCCGAAAAAAGCAAAAAAGATCAAAAAAAAGTGCTCCCGAGAAAAAGGCCGTAGGCAATGCGATCAATATCGGATGCAGAGGATGGCCTTTGATATGCATACTGCTTTTCATAAAAACAGGTTTTATGCTATATTTATAAAAACCATACCCGGTAAAACAGGTAATTTCCCCGAATAGTGTTAATTTCATTGTCACTTATTATATTAGAGGGGTTTTAACAGCTAACCTTACAATTGTATGAAACGATATAGCTACATTTTGGCGGCAGCATTGCTAATGATCTCTTTTAGTTCCTGTCAGAAAGATTATACCTGCCAGTGTGTTGACTATGCAGGCAATAAAGACCTGCTCAAAGTGCATGATACCAAAAAGAAGGCCAAGGACCAATGTGCGTCTTATACTGTTGGCACCGCGGGCCAGCCCAAAAGCTTAACCTGCAAATTGCTGTAGTTCAGCCTGCTCGTATTATCTTAGGATTGATCTCCCTTATCTCGTAATATCATCAATGGGACCCGATGAAAAGGAAAGTGTTTTTATTGTTTTTACTCAGCGTTGGTTATATAACTACAGCTATGGTCCAGGGAAGTGATCTGCTGAAGTCTGTAACCGGCAGATATTGGGTGTATGATAATAGTGTATGGGATTCAGACCACAAAGTGATTTATACCTTCCTGGAACGGGTGAACGAGGGCCAGGTGATCGCTAAGGGTAGCGGCTTTTACTTCGACGATAACGGCAGCTTCCAGGAAGTAGCAGACCCGGCAAAAATAGGAGGCAAACCCTGCTCCGGTAATTGGGAAGACCAGGGGAATAATATGCTTAAGGTAACCTGTGGCGGCAAAGTATGGCATTACCACATCCTGGAAATCAAGGAAGGTGCTATGGTACTTAGTATAACCAGCGATACTACCCCCCATGCTCAAAAGAAGGATAAAGCATCATTCCACCGTCGACATAGATCGTAGTACCGGTTACATAATCTGCATCATCAGACAGCAGCCATGCAGCTGTCCTTGCAATATCTTCAGGCATACCGATACGGCCATACGGTATCATTTTCAATAGCTGTTCAAATTTATCAGGATCAGACCATGCCAGCTTGTTGATATTGGTTTTAATAGCTCCGGGCGATATACTGTTGACCCGTATTTTCACAGGAGCTAATTCTTGTGCTATTGTTTTCATGAACATCAATACCCCGCCCTTGGAGGCAACATAATTGGCGTGACCGGTCCAGGGAATGCGGTCATGCACCGAGCTGACAAATACTATCCTGCCTGCAGCCTTTGATATTCCTTCAATGACACCTTGCTCCTTGAATATCTTTGCAGCCGCCCTTGCACAAAGAAAATATCCGGTAAGATTCACATTCATTACACGATTCCACTCTTCAAGCGTAATATCTGTAAAGGGTTTATCAATTTCTATCCCTGCATTATTGACCAATATATGCAGCTGGCCAAACTCTTCGAGCGCCTTGTCAAACAAACGGAGTACATCACGTTCATTTGACACATCGCCTTGCACCGCAATAGCTGCGACACCATATTCCTCAGCTTCATGGATCACATCATTCGCTGCCTCCTCGTTACTATGAAAATTGATGACCACATTTGCGCCCTCTTTTGCAAGACCAAGCGCTATGGCCTTACCGATGCCTGAATCTGAACCTGTTATGATAGCAGTTTGCCCGTTAAATCTTTTGTTGCCCATGCTGTATGTAATTATGACAAAATTGAACATAAAATTCATGCCTGCCCCAGGGTAATATTGAGGATGTTCATTAAGGGAGGGTATAACCAGCGTACACGGTATCATGTATTTTATTATTTTGCTACCTTGATAATTCAATTGTCTATTGAATGAATAATACCCGTATTACATATTCACTTTGCCTGGTAACGCTACTGTTCTTATTGCTCCTTTCATGCAAAAAGGACTTACTGCATTATCGGGCAGTACAGGCCCTGGAAAGCAATACGAGTGTCAGGCTGAATAGTATATACTTTCTAAACGATTCCATAGGTTTTGTGGCCGGGGGTGACCGCTTTACCTCAGCCATCCTGCTCACTACACACAATGGCGGTTATACATGGTCTGTCGACAGCTTCCCCGATGCAGGCAAAGAGCTTTTTGATATCAGGAAAGCTCTAAACGGTAATATATATACCTGTGGCTTCGATGGCAAACTGCTCTATTCACAAGATGGCGGTCAGCAATGGACCTTCAAACAACTTACTTACGACGCATACAAAAAAGTAGCATTCGCCGATCAAAATAATGGACTGGTCATCGGTGGTATCAGTTTTCGCTTAGGCTATATAGCCCATATCAACGCACAGGGCGATCTGCTAAGTAAAGATTCGCTTGATTATGAACTGAACGATATTGTAATGCTAGATCAGCGTCATGGTTTTATCTGTGGCTATGGGGCCGTAGAACGTACTGACGACGGTGGTAATACCTGGCATTTCCTTGATCTGAAAGGAGATAATTTTACAGCTATAAGCACCATAGGTAATGATATGTGGCTTTGCGGATATAACGGCAGCATATTACACTCTCCCGATATGGGCACAAGTTGGGAAAAACAACGTAATGGGAATGACGTCACCCAGGCTACTTATCACCTTGCAGCTATGTTATTTACAGATAATATGCATGGCTGGGCTGTTGGCGAACAGGGCACGATCATCTATTCTGACGACGGAGGTCGGCACTGGTCTGCATACGATAAATTCACCTCAGAAGACCTGCGTTGCATAGCATCTGCTCCAAACGGTGATATTCTGGTTGCCGGCGATAATGGTACCCTTTTCCGTCTCAAGCCCTGATATAATATTACTTTAGGCAATTGGCGTTCCACTTATTATTTTTGCACTCATTTCAGAGCGATGCAGATCGCTTATCTGCTTAATAAATACAATATATGCAAGCCACACTTAGCGAACAGGAACTGGTGCGCCGCGAGAAATTAAAAGAATTGCAGGCCCTGGGTATTGACCCATACCCTGCCCCTTTGTACGAGGTAACTCACACTGCAAAACAAATAAAAGAGCAGTTCAGCGAGGAGAAGGCAGAAGAGTTCAAATCAGTATCTCTTGCGGGGCGCATCATGAGCGTTCGGGATATGGGCAAGGCCAACTTTGCCGTATTGCAGGATAGTACCGGCCGCATCCAGTTATATATCCGTCGGGATGACATTTGCCCGGGTGAGGATAAAACGCTTTATAACACTGTTTGGAAAAAGCTATTGGATATCGGCGATATCATCGGGGTTAAAGGCTTTGCATTCATAACCAAAACCGGGGAATTGTCCCTACATGTGGAACAGTTTACATTACTGTCAAAGTCCCTGCATCCCATGCCTATCGTGAAGGAAAAAGACGGTGAGGTATTCGATGCGGTCACCGATGCAGAATTTAAGTATCGCCAACGTTATGCTGACCTGATCGTGAACCCCGGCGTGCGCGACACATTTGTGAAGATCACAAAAATGAAGAATGCCATCCGCAACTTCCTGAACGAACGCGGGGCCCTCGAAGTAGATACTCCTGTATTACAGAACATACCAGGCGGGGCTATTGCCCGCCCTTTTATAACGCACCACAATGCCCTCGATATTGACCTGTACCTGCGTATAGCAAATGAGTTATATCTCAAACGCCTTATAGTAGGTGGCTTCGACTGGGTATATGAATTCAGCCGCAACTTCCGCAACGAGGGCATGGACCGTACCCATAACCCGGAATTTACTATCCTCGAGTTCTACGTAGCTTATAAGGACTACCTCTGGATGATGGAGACAACTGAGCAAATGCTCGAGCAAACAGCTATAGCAACTAATGGCACAAGCGTTGCCGTGGTCGGAGGCCTGGAAATAGAGTTTAAAGCACCATACAGGCGGGTAAGTATATTCGATGCCATCAAAGAGCATACAGGTATTGACATAAGCGAAATGGACGAAGATGGCCTCAGGCAGGTTTGCAAACAACTGCATATAGATACCGATGCCTCCATGGGCAAAGGCAAGCTCATCGACGAGATATTTGGCGGCAAATGCGAAAAACACTACATACAGCCCACATTCATTACAGACTATCCTGTAGAGATGAGTCCCCTTACCAAAAAACACCGTAGTAAACCCGGCCTGGTAGAACGCTTTGAACTCATC